>JANWHE010000026.1 GCA_025450575.1 Candidatus Saccharimonadales bacterium | reverse complement strand
TTAATTATCAGCTCCATTGTCGCCTAGCGGCGGTTTTATCTCCGTAAACTATCTAACGGACTTAGGAGTGATTAATTTACATTATTCATATCGCCTATGCTAAAATGAGATTTTAGTGAGCACACTAGAAAAACCAACAACTCCACAGATCGAAAACGGTCAGATACCCGTCGAGCAGACGGGTATTTTTTTAGTTGATTCGGACCTGGCGGAGCCAAAGGTGCATAGCCGAGTGACGCTGTTTAATCCGAGCGGCGAACTGATCTACCCCGCGATACAGGACATCCAAAAAATCGTCGCGGCTTTAGGAAAACTGGGCGGGGAAGTCATTCAGAACTACCATGGCTACGTGCCGCATCGCGCTGAGGTTCCTGTCAAAGATAATAGGGGCAGGGCTACGGGCGAAACTAAATGGATAGACGTACAAAAACCCGGGCCGGACGGCGTAGAGTGTGTCATATATATCCGGCAGCCAGCGTAGTTTTGTTATACTTTAATCTGTTATCGCCACCTTAGCTCAGTTGGCTAGAGCACCGCTTTCGTAAAGCGGGGGTCTGGGGTTCGAATCCCCAAGGTGGCTCCATTATTTTCCGGCGAGCGGGCGTAGTATAACGGCTATTATATGACCTTCCCAAGGTCGAGACGCGGGTTCGACTCCCGCCGCCCGCACCAGTTATCTGTTCAGCAACTTTTAAAAACGGTAAACTATACATTAGTGGAAATCCCCAAGAAATTCTTGCATGACCGCCTGGTCCTGCTGCTGATGACTGTCATAGCTATCCTAGTGGTGCTAGGCGTCAGCCTAGTAGTGCTGCGCTTCGACGTCTCGCGCAACCCGACCACTATCGTGGCTTACCGGCCCAACGTCAGTGGCACACAGTACATTTCAGGCAAGCCGGTCGATATCTATAGTTTGGCTATCTTTATGATATTCATCTCCGTGGCGGCCGCGGCTATCAGCTCGCGCGTTTACCAGGCTAAGCGCTACGCCGCGCTCTTCATGCTCGGCTCCACAATTTTTTTACTCATCCTTTCGACCATCGTAGCCAACTCGTTAATATCGATCCAATAACTTATGCGGTCAATCGAGATTCCCCAGCCCGAAGATCGGGATTTCAAATACCGGCTGTTCGAAATCTTACCGGCCACGCTGACCTATCTCATACTGCTGCTACCGGTCATCTTAGGCAAGCTCAGCCCTAAGCTGGCGGCCTACTTCATCGTCGGTTATCTGGTCCTCTGGTTTATCCGGGCCATCGGCTTGGATATTCGCAGCGTACAGGGTTGGAAAACACTTAACGAACACAAAAAACTGCCTTGGGCAAAGCTCAATAAGGATTTGGAAAAACTGTCGGTCAGTACGCCCGACCCGCCCAAGTGGCATGCCCGTAATCTAGCTCGGGTCGAAAAATATATCGGCGCCGAGCGCATTAAGCCCAGCGATGTCTACCACGCCGTCATCATCGCTTTTTGGAACGAATCGCGCGACGTCTTAGAGCCGACAGTCCAGTCGGTGCTGGATACGGACTACGATCATAAGAAGATAATCCTGATATTAGCTTACGAGCAACGCGGCGGCCCGGAGATAGAGGCGACCGCCGACGCTCTGGTTAAAAAGTTCGGCCACCATTTTTATCACGCCGAGGCCGTGATGCATCCTTGGCCGATGACCGGCGAGGTCATCGGCAAGGGCGGCAACGTCACCTTCGCCGGCCGCCGCCTCCAGAAATATCTGGAAGAACAGGCTATCGACCCTCTGCGGGTGCTGGTCACTACTCTGGATTCCGATAACCGTCCGGACAAACAGTATTTCGGCGCCCTGACGTATACCTATTGTTCGACCGAAGAGCCCAAGCACGCCAGCTATCAGCCAGTTACCATGTATTTGAATAACATTTGGGACGCCCCGGCGCCGATGCGGGTCATCGCCACCGGCAATTCCTTCTGGAATGTTACGTTAGCCATGCGCCAGCATATGCTGCGCAACTTCTCGGCCCACGCCCAGCCGATGGCCGCCCTGATTGACACCGACTTTTGGAGTGTCCGCACCATCGTCGAGGACGGCCACCAGTACTGGCGGACCTGGTTCCGCTACGACGCCAAGCACGAGGTTTTCCCGATCTTCGTGCCTATTTACCAAGACGCCGTCCTAACCGATAGCTACCGTCGCACCCTAAAGATGCAGTTCATCCAGGTCCGCCGCTGGGCATGGGGCTGCAGCGATATCCCATATTTTATTAACCAAGCTTTTTTCAAGATAAATAACATCCCTCTGCATAAAAAGATCGCCAAGGGCTGGCGCTTGCTGGAAGGGCACTTAAGCTGGTCCACGGCGCCGCTTATCCTGCTGCTGGCCGTTTACCCCACCTTCTTATTCCATACCTCCAGCCCGCCACCGCTGGGGTTCTTGGCCAACGAATTGCCGCAGTACGCCTCCAACCTGCAGCGCGTGGCCATGGTCGGCATCCTTATCTCCTTGTATCTGAGCATGCGGACTCTGCCGCCTAAGCCTCTGCGCTATAAGCGCCACCGGACTTTATGGATGATTATCCAATGGGTTTACCTGCCGGTCACCAGCATCGTTTACAGTTCGGCGGCGGCCATTTATTCGCAGACGCGCCTGGCGCTTGGCAAATACCTGGGCTTTATCGTCACCGAAAAAGCCACCAAAAGCGAACGCGCCGCCATCTCCGAACTTCTTAAATAAGTAAAACCCCGCGCATCTTGCGACGCGCGGGGGATTCGGACTTAGGTACCGGAGCTCTGGCGAGCTGTGGTTCAGGCTGGCGAGAAGATCGAAGGCCGGCTGGCGACGTGCGTGAAGTTGCTGTCCGGCAGGTCTTCGTCGCAGAACCAGTGAGGCCTCTCCGTCTGCCTCTCTATCCAACCGCCGCGCTCGCGGCGGATGAAGTAGAGGAACGTGGCCGCCGCGTGGGCCGCCTCGCAGGCGTCCTGGATCTCCTTCTGGCCGCTGGCGGCGGCGATCATGCCGTCGACTTCAGACGAGAAGCCGTAGCAGAAGTCGCCGTCCATTGAGGCCGCCAGGTCCACGTAGACCCCGTAGCCCGCGGGCTTGCCGTGATCGTGGTGGTAGAAGGCCTTGCCGATGGCGTTAGTGACGAACCGCTCGCCTTCTGCGCCGATGGCGATGGTGGCCAGGATGGCGTCTTCCGCCATCCAAGCACGCGGCGCGTTCGGAATCATCAGCGCCAGGCCCAAGCTGTCGCGCGGCCACTCGCCGTTGCCGCTGTCGTACTGCTTCTCGACGTGCTTGGCGCGGCTCTCGCCGACCTGGCTGACCAGGTCGTAGAGCAGGGCGTTCGGCACGCTGTGCTCCCAGGGGTTGCTAAGGAGCTTCACTTCAATGGAAAGCACTTCCACCTCCAGTTCGAAAGGACCAAAAACATCTTAACAATACAATAAAAGGCCTGATTAATCAATAGCTACTGTAAAGAAGGATGGTCGGCTAGGTAGTGTAGGTAGGCGCGGCGGTCAAAGCGCTTCAAGATGGCGGCGGTGGTTTTGGAAATATCAAAGGGTTGGAACAAAGGCTTCTGAGGCAGAGCCAGCAGTTTACGGACAACCGCCCCTAAAAGCTCCTCAGAGGCCATATGAACGTCTTTACGGTGCGATAGGGCGCTAACTAGCTCATTTAGGAGCAGACCCGGCATGAACGGCTCAGGGCGCCCGTTTTTTTCAACCGATAAGGCCGATTGCAGCTCAATCTGTTCGTGAGTGGTAACCACAGATTGGCAGTGCGGGCATTGCCGCCGGCGCCAGACCTGATTATTCCGTTTTTGCAGCCGGCTGTTAACCACCTTGGTTTCGCTACCGCAATATATGCAAACCATGACAATATATTGTCATAACGCTATAGCTTTTACTAGTGGATAACTGGGCAAAACCTGGGGGTAATAAAAAACCGCCCCTGTTATGGGGCGGGTAATTATCTTTTTTCTATCTGTTAGGCGCTGGCCGAACTCTGTTGGCGGATTCTGCGGATGCGGCTCTGCGGTTTTATGTTAATGATTTCTTCGTAGAACAGCTGGAAACCGTCTAAAGCTTCCTTACTTTTCTTACTACTCAAACTGACCTCACGATTAACCTGCTTAAGTTAGCAAGATAAGCGGTGAGAGTCAAACGCTTATGCTCTGAAAATAAGCACTTTTATCTGTTATCGCGTCGCCGTAAAATTCCCAACGACGGCTTTGCTACTATATATAGGATGTTCCAGGAGATAAAAAATAACAGGGATGGCAGCCGGATCGGCCTCTTAAGGACCCGAGCCGCCACGGTTTCAACGCCTTTTTTCATGCCGGTAGCCACCCGCGGCGCCGTCAAGGGGCTGGAGCCTCAAGAAGTTCTGGCCACCGGTGCCCAGGTATTGCTGTCCAACACCTATCATTTGCATCTGGCGCCGGGCGAAAAAGCCGTCAAAAAGCTGGGCGGCCTCCATGGCTTTGCCCGCTGGGCCGGTCCGATACTGACGGATAGCGGCGGCTTCCAGGTATTCTCGCTCAGCCATGTCCGCAAAATTACCGAAGACGGAGTGACTTTTAAAGACCCGGCCAGCGGCCAAGAAGTGCTAATCACCCCTGAAAAATCGATGCGGATCCAGCTCGATCTGGGGTCAGATATCATCATGGCTTTTGATGATCTGACCGGGCTGGATCCGGCCAAAGCCGCCGTCCGGGAAGAGGAGGCCGTGGAGCGGACCCACCGCTGGCTGCTGCGCTGTATCGCCGAATTCAAGAAACTTACTAAGGGGGTCAAAGCCGCCGACCACCCTTTATTATTCGGCATCGCCCAGGGCGGCCTTAATCAGAAACTGCGCCGGAAATCTTTGGAATTCGTTCAATCAACGGAGGTGGACGGTTTGGCCATCGGCGGTCTGTCGGTTGGCGAGGGCACCAAGGAAATGCACGCCATGCTGGAGTTCTTATCGACATTGTACGACCCGGCTAAAATTCGCTACCTAATGGGTGTGGGCGAGCCTGGCAATATGCGATTCGCTATCCAGCACGGCATCGATATGTTCGATTGCGTGCTGCCGACCCGCAACGGGCGCCATGGCAGCGTCTGGATTACCGGTGATAAGAAGTTGAACCTTAGGAACGGCGGTCACGTAACGGATAAAGGGCCGATTGATGATGACTGCGATTGCTACGCCTGCCAACAGGGGTACAGCCGGGCCTACTTAAGGCATCTGTTCAAGATGGCCGATCCCTTGGCCGGCCGGCTAGCCAGCATCCACAATCTGCGTTATCTGCAGCGTATCTGCGAAAGTTATCGTCCTTAGCGCGGATTAGCGAAAATGGTGATGGCGTTGTTGCCGCCGAAGCCGAAGGAGTTGTTCACTACCATTTTAATTTCTCCCTCAATCGGCTGATCGGCGCTGAGCGCGTGCTCATAGCCGGCGGTTTCCTCCATCGGATTTTCCAGGTTACGGATCGCCGGGCTCTTTTGGTCGCGCAGCGTCTGGTTACTGAACACGGCTTCCACCGCGCCGGCGCCGCCGAAAGTATGTCCGGTATAAGATTTTATAGCCGTGATAGCTATGACTTCATCTGGAGGGAACACCTGGGAAACCGCGTGCATCTCGGCGGCGTCGCCAACAGGGGTAGAAGTGGCGTGAGGATTTATGGCAACCCCTTCGATTTTCCGGCCGGTCATCCTTACGGCCTCGTTCATGCACTCGATAACGTTGTCCGGGTCCGGTTCGGTCTCGTCTTTGGCGTCGGAATTCTCGGCGTAGCCGATTATTTCGGATATGATCGGGGCGCCGCGTTTTTGGGCGTGTTCCAATGTTTCGATCACTAAGGCGCCGGCGCCTTGGCCCATTACCAGCCCGCTGCGCCCGGCATCCAGCGGCCGCGACGCCAAGGCCGGATCCTTCTCCTTGCTAACCGCTCTGGCGGCCCCGAACAAACCAGTTGTAACTGGGGTGATATCACCCTCCACGCCGCCGGCCAGCACTACGTCGGCCTTACCTAATTTTATGGCTTCAATCGCCGAAATGATGGCCGCGTTCCCGGAAGCGCACTCTTTCAAGATGCCTTCCCAGAAAGCCTTAGCGCCGAATTCCATCGCCGGCGTGCCGGCCACCCGGCCGGGCAGGGTTTTCAAGATAAGCCTGGGGTGGATCCGGGTGCCGTCCCGCATCCTTTCGATAAGCTCTTCGTCGCCCTCGGCCACAGCTTGCTCGTATCTGATTCTTTCATCATGTAACAGGACCGCGGCCTCTCCCAGATGATTGGTGCCGCCGACCCCTGTACCCATGTAGACTCCAAACCTCTTGGGGTCCAGCCCGTGGTCTTCCACCCGGAGGCTCTCAACCGAATTCAATCCGGCCATCCGCAGCGCCTGGGCCCCCGCCCACAGGGTGAACTGCTGGCACATATCCCACTTGGCCCTTATGTCATTGCGCCGGTCGGCGAAAGCCGGGTCGCTAGTCAAGTCGAACCCTTCAACAGGGGCGGCTACATAGATTGGGAGAGTTTCATAACCTTTGAATAAAGTATCGCGCGCATACTGTACTCCGTGCTCCCCGGCCAGGATATTCCGCCAGGCGGTTTCCGGATCGTTGCCCACCGGGGAAACAAGGCCCATACCGGTAACTACGTACCGTTCGTTATCATCGAATCGTCTCAAAAAAACCTCCTACTCAAAAATGGTGGGTACGGAGGGATTCGAACCCCCGACATCCACAACGTCAATGTGGCGCTCTAGCCAACTGAGCTACGTACCCGTTTATTACCTGACATATATTAACTCATATAGGGTATCTTATAAACTCTCATATATGATATAAAAATTATAAAATGAAATATCTGAAAAATCTAACAAAAAGGTACTAGCCAAATAAGGCTAGTACGTATATACTCTTTCGTAGGTTGAGTTTTGCCGAGTTGTTAACAGCTCGACGAAAGCCGGGATTTGAAGGAAATTGCGAGATTCTTCAAAAACCGGCTTTTTTCATTCCTAAACGTTTTAAGACGGCCTTTTTGAGCGCTTGATTAACTGTTATCATAAGAATCGACATGGATGAGGTAAAAGACGGGCAGAACCAGGGGCCGGATCACCGCCGGATAGGCAAGGAGCTGGATTTATTCGTGTTTTCCGACCTGGTGGGCTCGGGCCTGCCGATGTTCACCCCTAGGGGTACGGTGCTCCGAGACGAGCTGCTGGGCTTCTCGGAAGAGCTACAGCGCAAAAAAGGCTTCCAAAAAGTGGCCATCCCGCATCTGACCAAGCGCGACTTATATAAGACCAGCGGCCACTGGGACAAGTTCGGCGCCGAACTGTTCTTAGTGGAAAGCCAAGAGACCAGCGACGAACTGGTGGTCAAACCCATGAACTGCCCGCACCACATCCAAATTTACGCCAGCCGCCCCCGCAGCTACCGGGAACTGCCCATCCGTTACTTCGAAAACACCATCCAGTACAGGGACGAGAAGAAGGGCGAGCTGAACGGCTTGTCCCGGGTCCGCTCCATCTCTATAGACGATGCCCACATCTTCTGCCGCTTAGACGAGATCGAGCAGGAATTCACCACTATCATGGAAATGATTACAGAGATGTACACGGTCTTCAAGATGGATTTCCGGGCCCGCTTATCCTTCCGCGACGACTCCGATGCCTACTTGGGCGATAGACAGAATTGGGAAATCGCCCAGAAAACCATAGAAGACGTAGCCAAAAAGCTGGGTCTGGCTTACGAAATCGCCCAAGGTGAAGCCGCCTTTTACGGGCCCAAGATAGATATCATGGTCACCGATTCGCTGGGCCGGGAATGGCAGTGCGCCACTGAGCAGTTAGATTTCGTGATGCCCGAACGCTTCGGCCTGACTTATATAGATAAAGATGGGACCGAGAAGCCGGTAGTGATGATCCATAAGGCGCTGCTAGGGTCGTTCGAGCGTTTCCTATCTGTTTATATAGAGCATACTGACGGACACTTCCCGTTATGGCTGGCGCCAGAGCAGCTGCGGGTCGCCACCTTGAATGATGGTGAGGCTATCTTGAAATTGGCCAAAAGCGTTGTAGAAAAGTCTAAGGAGGCCGGAATCCGGGCCGAACTGGACGATTCCAACGAATCGGTCGGTAAAAAAATCCGCGACGCCGAGGTTATGAAGGTGCCGTATACGGTGGTGATAGGCGGCAAGGAAGTAGACAGCGGCCGCCTGGCGCCGCGCCACCGCAGCGACCTGTCCGGACTGCCCGAATCATCTGTCGACGAGCTCCTAGAACGACTTTCCCAAGATGCCCAAGCCCGCAAATAAACCAATTATCGCTGTCGATATCGATGACGTGCTAGTGCCACACGTAGAAGATCTTATAAGCTGGCATAACCATGAATATGGGACCAGAATGAGCCTCGGAGATTATCATTCGCGGGACCCAAAAGACTGGGGCTCAGAAACCATAGAAGAGGCAATAAAGAGAGTGCAGCAGTTTTTTACCAAACCGGAATTTCTAGATGCTCGCCCAATGGACAATGCTGCCGAATCTCTCTCTGAACTAAGCAAAAAATATAAACTTATCGTCATCACCTCCCGGGATAACATCATCGAGGGCGTAACTAACGACTGGCTCGATCGGCATTTCCCGATGATTTTCCAAGAAGCCCATTTTACCGCCAGATTCAACCTGGAAGGTAAGAGAGGCAAGAAATCAGCTGTCGCCCTTAGTGCTAAAGCAAAATATCTAATAGACGACACTTTAGAGAATGTTATTGAGGGGGCGGAAGCTGGGCTGGAAGTTTTATTATTCGGGGACTACCCCTGGAATCAGATTGAGGAACTCCCCGAGAGAGTCAGACGGGTCAGAAACTGGCAAGAAGTGCTGGAGTATTTTGATGGAAGAAGTTAACGATGACTTCAGGCAGCGGATTTACGCGCTGGTAGCCCAGATTCCTAAAGGGAGGGTGATGACCTACGGGCAGCTGGCGGCGCTGGCCGGCAGCCCGTACGCTGCCCGGATAGTCGGCGGTATTGCCCACTGGGGCGACCCGGATCTGCCGTGGCAGCGAGTAGTAATGAAAGACGGCTCCTTGGCACCCGGCTATCCGGGCGGTACGGCCGGCCATGCCGAAGCGCTGAGAGTCGAAGGAGTGGCCATCAACGACGAATTTAAGATAGAAAATATGGCCGAACGGTTATGGCGCCCGCCTCATCCAGACCAGAACTCCTTGTTATAGTCGGCGAAACGGCCAGCGGCAAGTCCGACATGGCCCTTAGGGTCGCCAAGCAATACGACGGAGAGGTGATCGCGGCTGATTCCTGGACTGTTTACAAAGGTTTCGATATCGGTACCTCAAAGCCCACTGCCGCGCAACAGAAAGCCGTAAGACACCACCTCCTGGACATCAGAGAGGCCGATCAGGGCTTTAACGCCCCCCTATTCAAAGAATTGGCCGAAAAAGCCATCACTGACATCCAAATCAGGGGTAAATTACCGATTTTGGTGGGCGGCACCGGGCTATATATCGACAGTGTGCTGTATGATTTCGGCTTTTTGCCGGATGTTAGCAAAGCCGAAAGAGAAAAGCTCAACAGTTTGAGTATTGCTAAACTGCTGGAACTGGCTGTAGCCGAAAGCATCGATTTATCGGATGTAGATACCCGCAATAAGCGGCGGATTATCCGAGCGATTGAAGCTAGAGGTGCCAAGCCTACCAAGAAAGGACTTAGGCCAAAAACTCTGATTGTCGGACTCAAAATTGGTAATGAAGAACTGCGAAAGCGGGTAGAACAAAGGACCGGGCAAATGATAAAAGCCGGCTTGGAGCAAGAAGTTAGGGAACTATCGGATAAATATGGCTGGAAGGCCGAGCCGCTGAAGGGCATCGGCTACCGCGAGTGGCAAGACTATCTTGAGGGTAATCAAACACTGGATAAAACTAAAAATAAGATTATTTCGGCCACTATGGGCCTGGCCAAGCGCCAGCGCACCTGGCTCAAACGCAGCCCGGACATACAATGGTTTAGTTCAATCGCTGAAGCCGACAGTTTCATCAGGCAGGCATTGAACACCTAAATTAGGGCTTAGTAGCGGTTTCTGTTATACTCGATAACAGAGGTGAAAAGGTGATAGAACAACTATTTGGGAGCAAGACGAGGGTCAAGCTGTTACAGCTATTTTATTCGAATCCCAACCGGGCATTTTATGTGCGCGAAATCACCCGCAAGATTGACGAGCAGATAAACTCGGTCCGCCGCGAGCTATCGAATTTACTCAGTATCGGCATCATTACCAGCGACGCCACCCAGAACCGGCTATACTACGAGGTCAACCAGGATTACCAATACTATAAGCCGCTGGGCATGATTTTCGGCGGATTGAAGGCCGAGCCGGCATCGCCTCCGGCCAGGGCCGTCAAAAAGGATAAGAAATCCGCCGAATCGGCAGAGACAGCCGAACCGGCCGCGCCGCGGGCCGATGTATCGGCCGAGCACCCCTTGGCTAAAAGCTTCCGCGGGCTCGGTAAAGTAGAGCTGGCCTTGCTGACCGGCCAGTTCACCCGCGACGACCTCGCCGGCATAGACGTGCTGGTGGTCGGAAACGTCAACGCCGCTAAGGTAGATAACTTCATGGCCGAGCTAGAGCAAGCCGAGAACAAGGAGTTGCGCTACACCGTCCTGCCGCTGGAAAACTATAAGTACCGGCTGCAGATCAGCGACCGTTTCATCAGCAACGTCCTGGCCGCCAAGAAGCAAGTTATAATTAATACCCAAGACCTACAGGTTTAACGGGGAAGGAGAGACAGTGGAATTGACTTTTTATGGTGCTGATTGCGTCCGCCTGGCCGCCAAAAAGGCTCAGATAGTGGTCGACGATAACTTAAAAGCCCTGGGGCTCAAAACCGTTACCAAGCCGGCCGACATCAGTCTAAGGACCAGCAAGTTACTGCCCGAACACCCGGAAGCGGCTTTTAGGGCCGAGACGCCCGGCGAATATGAGATCAGCGGCGTGGTCATCCACGGCATCGCGGCCCGGGCCCATATGGACGAAGAAGGGCAGAAAACCGCCGTCATTTATACGGTGGAGGCTGACGATACCAAGGTGGTCATCCTGGGCCACATCTACCCGGAGCTTAGCGAAGAGCAGCTGGAACAGATCGGAATGGCCGACGTAGCCATCGTTCCGGTCGGAGGCATGGGCTATACTCTGGACGGCGCCGGCGCCCTCAACGTTATCAAGCAGATCGAGCCTAAGATCGTAGTCCCTACGCATTACTCGGACAAAGCCATCCGTTACGAGGTGCCGCAGGCCGAGCTATCCGAAGCCGTCAAAAACCTTGGCATGGAAACCAGCGAGACGGTTCCTAAGTACAAGATCAAGCCTTCCGAACTGAACGATACCACTAAACTGGTTGTCTTAGAACGCCAATAACAGATTGACTTTATAGTTCGTTTTTTTTAAGCTGAAAGCTTGGCCGTTTGGGTGCGAACCATCCGAAGGGCTTCTTTGACCCATCTACCTCTAGAGGAGGACTGCATGCCGCATGCAGTGCAAGACAGAGCGCAGGTCGCCGTCTACGAGACCCAGCGGAGCAGCCGGCGGTTCACGCTGCCGGAAGCCGTGCTCCCGCAAGGTTGTCTCAAGATGATGATCCTGTGCGACGACGACATCGACGAGCTCTTCTCCAGAGAAGAGTGCCCGAAGCTGTACGCGCTGTGCGAGGCGCTGATGCCGTCTGACGAACGCTGCACCCAGGTCGACCATGTGCAATTCGTCCAGCGGACACAGTCGCGCACCGAAGTCGAGGTCCAGCTGGCCCGCGACTTCACGACGAGCAAGGCTCAAGGGCGTGTCGATGCCGCGTTGAAGGCCAGCGGCTACGAACCGGTTTTCCGGGCCTAACCCCGGGACTCTCTCCAAGGGGTGGACGGTACTCTCCATGACCGTCCACCCCGCCTCTCCTCCTCCTCCTCTTGCTCTCCCTCCCGGGATCGAGCAGCCTATCGGCCCGAGGTAGATGGACCTTCTTTTATAAAAGGTTTGACATAAGAATTTTTAGTTGTATAATATTAGACAATCTTTATCGCTATTCCACAAGGCGAGAAAGAGTCATTTGACAAGTAGATACATACGAGGTGAGGAACTAGCGCCCCTAAGCGGGAATTAGTTCCTCATCTCGTAAATTTTTGACCCCCGGTGGGAAGGAGGAAGATGCCGGTACTCGCGCCAAGCGTCGTGATTGTGCGCCTGGACTTGCCCGCAGTCGTAATCGACAGCAGGCAACCCGCGCCCGACACGGCTCTCAACACGAGCTACACAGCATCACCCCGTAGTCCGAAGGACAGATAGGCAGTCGCCAACAGCCGAGGCCTACTACAAAGCCCGCAGGGCTCGGTGTAGGGGCGACCGTCCGGCAAGCACTCCCCAACGAATAGCAGGACAGCCTGACTAAGGCTGTGGCTTACGTTGTACGAGCGTCGTATCGGCGGGGTCAGAGGCAGATGAAGCTAGCCTTCGCGCAGCTGACCCTCTGGCCCCGCCTGAACGTGAAGGAGAAACCGAACGAAGAACGAAAGGCTCGACGGGCCCTAGCGCCTGTCGCCCCTCACAGCAACGAACAGAATCTCCGGCATCCGTCGGAGGCGCTCATGGCGCAACCATAAGAAAAGAGCTCCGCGGGCGGCCTCCGGGCCGCCCGTAGCTCACCTTCTCGGGACAAAACGTATCTACTTGTCTCTTTCCAATCAGTTTCAAAGCTTGAAACCGGCTGGAAAGACTAAAAAAGGCCTCTAGAGGAGGCCTTTTTTCTTCAGGCTCCGCAGAGCCGAGGTGCTTATCTTCACCTTGACCTTCTTGCCGTCGATGGTCAAAGTTTTGTTCTGCAAATTAGGCTTCCACACCTTGTTGGTGTGGCGCTGCGAAAAGCTGACATTGCTGCCGTACTGCTTGCCTTTTTTATCGAATTCCAATCGCTGCATAATCAACGCCTTATTTTACAGATTAAACCGGATAAAATCAACTCGCCGCTAAGGTATACTGGTTATGATGAATGCCAGCCTCCAAGATATCGTTATCCTGTTCGTGGTACTGCTGGCCAGCATGTCTGTTCA
>JANWHE010000025.1 GCA_025450575.1 Candidatus Saccharimonadales bacterium | reverse complement strand
GTGCATTACGCCACGCGTGATTGCTGTCACTGTCCGATTAAAGCGAGTATTATTAAATCGAATCAGGAGGACATATGGCCAAGAATGTAAAAGTGGTTAAAAAAGGCGGCGCTGGCGGGGCTTATTTTTTGGGGATGATTGGCGCGGCGGTTTATTACCTGCACGTCAGTTATGGTTTCTGGCCCAGTATCGTGGCGCTGCTGAAAGCCTTGGTCTGGCCGGCGTTCTTGGTTTACCATCTGTTAGCCGCGTAAACACTGGGAACTCGCAGTATCTTTGAAGCAAAGATGTGACTGCCATCGCTAAAACCCAGGTTGCCTAACTGTTATTATAAAGGCAAATGTTTAAGGCGATCGCTAAGTTTTCGGTTAAGTTTCGCTGGCCGATTATTATCTTTTGGATCGCCCTGGTACCCATACTGACCGCTAGTTTCCCGAAACTTAACGACGTAGAGAAAAATAACACTTCGGACTTTCTGCCTAAAAACAGCCCTACTGCCAAGGCGTCCGATTTAGAAACGGCATTTCAGCGCAAAGATACGGCGACCAATACGGAAATCGTCGCCAGCCACAAGAGCGGTTTAAGCCCATCCGATAACGCGGCGCTGGCGCAAATGGTGAAAAACGTCAAAGCCGTGAAAGAGGTTACCCAAATCAGAGACCTGGGCGCCAGCGCCGACGGCAAGGCACATGGATATCTGGTCGGGGTTTCGGGCGCCGCTTTTGGCAGCGGCGCCACCGATATCGTTCACAATATCCGGAGCGCTGTGACCAGATCCGGCCTGCCGAAAGGACTGAACGCTTATCTGACTGGGGACCTGGCGGTTGGCGTCGACCAGGAAAGCGCCAATAACACCGGGCGTAATAAGACCGAGGTATATTCGGTTATCTTGATCCTCATCCTTCTTCTGTTAGTCTTCCGCTCGCTGTTGGCGCCGCTGGTCACTCTGATTCCGGCCGGTTTGGCGCTATTCGTAGCGCAGCCGGTCATCGCCGAATCGACTAAGATTGGCGTGCAGGTAGGATTTATTACTCAGATTTTGCTTATTATTCTTCTGCTTGGAGCCGGGACGGACTATGGGCTGTTCCTGGTCTTTAGGGTGAGAGAAGAGATGCGCAAAGGCCTGGCTCCCAAACCGGCCGTTATAGAAGCCCTATCTCACGTTGGCGAATCGATCACGTTTTCGGCGGCGACCGTGATCGGCGCGCTGCTTTGTTTGGTACTATCGGTCTTCGGGCTTTACAAGGGCTTAGGCCCGGCGCTGGCTATCGGCCTGAGCATCATGCTGCTAATATCCTTAACTTTTCTGCCGGCCTTGTTATCGATATTGGGGCGGGTGACTTTTTGGCCGACTAAGACGCACCAGCGTGAAGACAAAATCGGTCTGTGGGGACGGCTGGCCGACCAGGCGATTAAACGACCGGTGGTCATCTTGGTGCTGGGAGTAATCGTGTTCGGCGGCTTGTCGGCGGGATTGGTCGGCTACAAGGCGGCCGGTTTTGGCAGCCAAAGCGCGCCGACCGGCAGCGATTCGGCCAAAGGCCAGAAATTAATCGATCGGCATTTCCCGGCGGCCAACGATAACCCCCAGTTGGTAATCTTTCACTTTAAATCTTCGGCCTGGGACAACCCCGCCCTAGTCGCCCGGTCTCAATCGCAGCTGCAAGCATCAGGACTGTTCAATTCTATCAGCGGACCGCTTAATCTGAACGGGCTTAGCTTAACACCCGCTCAAGTGCAGAGACTGCATGGCAGCGGGGCACCCGCCGAGCAAGCTTTGAGCCAGTTTATCAGCGCCGATGGCAAAACGATCCAGTTTTACGGAGTGCTTAAGGCCGGCAAAACCGGCAGCACGGCAGCGCTTCAGGCTATTCCGTCAGTGCGCACGCAACTGGCTCAAGTCGGACGCGGCGCCGGCGCGGATCAGACCGCTATCTACAGTGCCGACTCAGTGGGCTACGACATCAACCAAACTACCAATAAGGACCTAAGGAGGATTATCCCGGTTGTCTTGCTGGTAATCGCCGTCCTGCTGGCGATACTGCTCCGTAGCCTGGTCGCCCCGTGGTATTTGATCGCTACGGTCGGGTTGAGTTATCTTGCGTCGCTAGGAATGGCCATGATCTTATTCGTACACATTCTGGGGCACGACGGGCTTAACTTCGTGCTGCCGTTTCTGCTGTTCATCTTCGGTATGGCGCTGGGGCAGGACTATAACATTCTGGTGATGAGCCGCATCCGTGAAGAAGCGCATCACAGCAAAACGCTTTTTGAGGCTATTACTAAAGCGATTGGCATAACCGGCACCACAGTCACTTCGGCCGGCTTGATTTTAGCCGGCACGTTTTCTATTTTCGGTATCGTTGGCGGCAACGACCAAGCCGAGCAGATTGGTTACGGCGTAGCTTTCGCTATTTTATTAGATACCTTTTTCGTGCGTACGCTGCTGGTGCCGTCAATCGTAGCCTTGTTGGGCAAGCGGAACTGGTGGCCTTCCAAGCTGTCTAAAGACTCATAATTCCTTCAGTAAAATACTTAACAAGTCAAGTATTTTGCTAAATCAACTACGGACTATAAAATAGCTCTGGAAGCAAAAACAAAAAATGCTATATAAATCATGATTTGGCACGAGCTTTTACCGTATATCATATTCGCCGTGACCTTCGTGGCCAGTATCTTGTCTGGCATGACCGGCGGCGGCGGAGGCTATGTCATCACGCCATTTCTGATTGCCATCGGCCTGACACCCCAGCAATCCGTGGCAACCGTTAAATTATGGGCGCTCGGTATCGACAGCGGATCGATCACTGCCTACCGCAAAAAAGCCGTCAAGCAAAAAAAGATGGCCTTAACCCTAGCTCTGGTATCCGTGCCGGTAGGAATCATGACTTTTATTGCCATCAGGCATCTTAGGAACGATAACTTACAGCTGGCGATGGGTGCCTTAAATCTCGTCATGATTCCTATTTTGTTCATCAAACACCATGAGATTAAAAGCCGGCGGCGCCACCAGATAGTCCAGGGGCTGGGCTTTGCCGCCATTATCGTCCTGATGTTGCTACAGGGCATATTCGCCAGTGGTGTCGGCAGCCTGATAAACGTGGTTTTAATAGCTGTCTTTGGCATCTCCGTATTAGAAACCAACCTGATAAAACGCAAAGCTTCGCTGGTCTCTGACGTGGTGGTACTGGCCGGTTTGGCAGGCACCGGGCTCATAAATGTAGAGTATGGCTTTATAGGCATGGCCGCCGGCTTAAGCGGCGGGTTCATCGGGTCTAAATTCGCCCTTCACGAGGGCGAGCGGTTCGCCCGCTACGCGCTGGTGGCCTTCATGCTGATATCCGGCGTCTGGCTGGTAGCTACGGCTCATTAACGGGGGCGGGCTGTGAAGATTGCCACTGTAATCCTGTCTAGTATCTTATGGAGACGGCGACCGTATCCCGATAAAATATAAGGGTCATATAAGCGAAGGAGGTGTATATGGCCAACAGGAGCAGTCCAAGGGGGCGCAAGAATAGCGGAGCGGCCGGCAAGACAGAGGCCGCCAAAAAAGGCGGCGAAAACAGCGGCGGCTTCCAAAGCGACGACATGAATACCGGCAATTCCTAAATCACGGGACAGGCAACGGCCAGAACGGGAGCCTAAAAAGCTCCCGTTCTTTGATACAATTCATTCATAAGTAAGGCGGTAGCATGAAAAGGACAGGTCGGTACGCGGTAGGGCTGATTTTGATAGCGGCCGCTGCGGTGGCGATATTCTTGGCCGTCAAAGACTCTAAAAGCCATGACGACAAAGCCGTTTCCCGACCGGCGGCTACTTCCACCGCCCCGGCATCCGTAAGTAAAGCTTGCCGGATATTCACTCTGGCCGAAGCCAAGATCTTGTTGGGGGATAGCGTCAAGGGCGGCCCGAACCTGGTCGCCGCCACTTCCGCCGATCTGGACGTCAGTACCTGTACCTATACCCAGTCCAACGGTTCGGGTATCAGCGTTTCGGCCCGCAAAGCCGCTTCCTTATTGGCCCGGGTGCCAAAAACCGACAAAGGCGTAGCCACCAACGATAACGAGTTCGGGCCGCTTAAGCCGACCACCGTCCAGGACGTCGATGGCTATGGCGAGCACGCCTACTGGGACGCCGAGCACGGCCAGCTGAATATTCTGAAGAATAATGATTGGTACGTTTTAAGTTACGGCTCGACGTCTCCCGCTGACCGTAGCTTGGACCAGACCCGGCAGCTGGCCGACTTGCTGATTGACAAAATGTAAGCTAACAGTGGTAAATTCAGACCCCTTAGCCTATAGTTAAGCTTAAGAATTTATCCTTATGGCCGAAGAAGAACCCAAAAACGAAAACATCGCCGAAGCCCCGGAGCCGGCGGTTAAGAACGAAACTCCAAAGGGGGTGTCCAAAGTCGAGCGTTTTAAAACGTGGTATAGCGGCCATAAGAAATTGTCGATTCCGGCTACGATTGTGGTTCTGATACTTATCTTGGCGGCCTTGCCCGCGACCCGCTATGCGATAGCCGGCACGGTCGTGAAAAAGGACCTGACAGTAAAAATCGTAGACGACACTTCGGGCACACCAGTCAGCGGCGCCCAGGTCAGCCTGGGACGCATCAGCGCCGATACCGACGCCGCCGGCGAGGCTACGCTGAAACGGATCGGCGTCGGCCGCCATACCGTCATCGTAACCAAAAAATATTACAAAGATAAGAGTTTGGTTGTGACCGTTCCGATTCTTAAGCAAAAGACCGTGCCGGCTATCGCGGTGACGGCTACCGGCCGGCCGGTCAAAGTGACGGTGACGGACGCTATCAATAAGGCTCCCCTGGGCGACGTCCAGATATCGGCGGCCGGCACGACAGCCAAAACCGACGGCAGCGGCAGCGCCACCTTGGTTTTGCCGGCCGGCCAGACGGAGCAAAGCGCCACCTTAAGCCTGAAGGGTTATAACGACGCCGACAGCACTATAAAAGTCAGCGCCGACAAAGTCTTGAACAACCAGTTCAGCCTGACGCCGGCCGGCAAAGTTTACTTCTTATCAAAACTTAGCGGCAAGATCGATGTCGTCAAGACTAATTTAGACGGCACCGACCGCCAAACCGTTCTAGCCGGCACTGGCAGCGAAGACGACCGCAATACCGTTCTGCTGGCCTCGCGCGACTGGAAGTATCTGGCTTTACTTTCGCGCCGCGCCGGCTCCAACCCTACGCTTTACCTTATCGATACCGCCGATGACAGCTCGACGGTCATTGATTCAGGCAGCGTCGATTTCACGCTTACCGGCTGGGCTGGCGATGACTTTATCTATACGGTTACCCGCAGCGATATCCAGCTGTGGCAGCCGGGGCGCCAGCTCATCAAAAGTTTCAACGCGGTAGACAAAAAAATAACCGTTTTGGACCAGACCACGGCCAGCGGCACTAGTAGCTTTGACTACTTAAGCCAGTTGGTCGGCGACGTGTACGCTTACGACGACCAGGTATTTTACGTGATGAATTGGACGGCATCGTTCGGCGGGTCGGCACCGACGGACCTCGTCAATAAGCAATCCACCTTCAATTCCGTCAAGCCCGACGGTTCAGCTAAAAAAGCCATCCGCTCCTTCGCGCTGGCCGCCGGGACCCAGGCTTTGGATATTACACTTGATACGCGGGTCAAAGCTCCGGATTCCATCGAACTTCACTTTTCAGACGGCACCAAAGATAATTTCTACACCTATACCGGCGGACAGGTTAAGAATGATGACGCGACCACCGTCGATAACTTTTACACGGCGTCTTATCCTACCTACCTGCTGTCACCGTCGGGCAGCAAGACATTCTGGAGCGAGCCCCGCGACGGCAAGAACACACTCTTCATAGGTGACGGAGAAGGTCAGAGTGGCCAGCAGATCGCTACTTTAAGCGATTACGATACCTACGGCTGGTACACCGATAACTATCTACTGGTTTCCAAGAACTCTAGCGAGCTTTACGCCATGGATAAAGACGGCAAACAGATGCCGCTGAAAATCAGCGATTACCACAAGCCGGCGCAAGTGTTTACCGGCTATGGCGGCGGCTACGGCGGCCTTTAGGCCCCGTGGCGGGATTTCTTCTGGGGATTATTATCCAAGCTCTGCCACAGGTACCAGCTAGCCACCGATTCGTACGGGTGCCAATTATTCTCGGCGGCTATAGTCACCATGCGGGCTGGGTCAGGCATCTCGTCCAGGCCATATAGATTCATCACGGCTTTACGGACGCCCAAGTCGCCCACCGGTAGGATATCCAGCCGTCCCAGGCCGAACATCATGAACATGTGGGCACTCCATTCGCCGATGCCCTTAACCGCGGTCAGCTGCTCAATGACTTGCTCGTTAGGCATCTTGGAAATATGTTTTAGGTCAAGCCGTCCATCCAGTACGTGTTGGGCTAAGTCTTTGACGTAACGTACTTTGGCCCAGCTTAAACCGGCGTCGCGTAGCTTTTGGTCGTCGATTTTCATAAGTTCTTCCGGAGCGGGCATCCGGCCACCGAATATATCAAGGACTCGCCGCCAGATGGTCCCGGCGGCCACGGCCGACAGCTGCTGGCCGACGATACTGCCGACCAGCTCACCATAGTGGTCGGTATGCGGTTTAAGCCGGCAAGGTCCGGAGGCTTTGATAATCGGCGCCAGCTTCTTGTCATGCTTGATAAGCTGGGCTTCGGCGGTTCGCAGCCGCTGAGCGAATGTCATAAGGTTAATTAAAGCAAAAACCGGCTCGATAGTGGTAAAATAGCGTCTAGTAAGCATAAACATAAAGATGAACCCGACTGCCGTAACCCAATCCCGACCGCTAGCGATGCCCGATGCCGCCCAGACTCCGGCCCGACCCACGTTGGTGCCTCAAGCCGCCCCACCAGCCGCGGCTTCGACTACTAATATCGTCGATAATATCCCCATGCATGCCCCGGCTAGGCCGCCGGCTGCCGCTCCGAACGAAGACGCCGAACTGGACACCATAATGCAGGATATAGGCCACGAACTTAAACAAGCCGACCGCCAAATTACTAAAAAGCGTTTCTCACTGTTTGGCCGTAAGCCAAAAACCGGGCCTCGCCCAGCCGCGACGCCTAAGGTAATGGATGTCTCCGCCGCCCAACCGGTACCCCAGCCCGCTCCGGCAGCTGCCCGCCAGGCGCCTCAAGCCGCCGCCTCACTTCAGCCGACAAAAACCAGCTCGGTTCCGGTCGGTATAATTTTTATAACCGTCCTGGTGACCGGCGTATTGATTGCCGCCGCCATCTACTCTTATAAATAGATTAACCGGCAGGTAGGTTCCGGCGGAGCCACTCGTCCAGGGAACCGGCGCCGCCGGCGCTTAGGCAGAGAACCAAGTCACCATTAGACAGGTGGTTTTGGATAGATTGTTTCAATCCCTCGTCGAGCTGGGCGGCATGGGCTTTCTCTTTGGCGGAATCACTTAACAAGTCAAGTATTTTATCAGGGGTAAGTAGTTCTAAGTCAGGATTTTCGCGAGCCAGATAGCTGGGTACGATGTAAAGTTCTTTCACGCCGTTGAACAAGTCCTTCAATTCGTCTTTTATAAAATGCTGGCGGGTGTTGTGCAGGCCTTCGTAGACCACCACCACGTTGTCGCCGGCGATCTCGTGCGCCATCTGCAGAGCCCCGCGAATCTTAGGCGGAGTATGGGCTGAATCAGTAAACAGATTATCTTGGAGTTTTTCAAAGCGGCGGGATACGCCGGGGAATTTATTCAGCGAATCAATCATTTCTTCTTGGCTCTTGCCCAGGGTACTGCCAAGGCCGCGGGCCACCAGCCAGGCGTCCAGTCGGTTGACCCGGCCGGCCAGCTTGATCTGCCGTTCGATTTCCGGGTCTTGCTCGTCTACGGGAGTTATTGAATCCGAAGCCTCTGAGCCAAGCTCCTGCGCGTCGTCGTTCCATATAAAGGTCTTAACCGATTGATCTATGAATTCCCGGAAAGCCGCCAGATAGCCCTCACGCGTAGGATATATGTCCGGGTGGTCCCAATCAACCCCTGATATAAGAGCGATTTCCGGATAAAAACTTAAGAAATTCCGGTCATACTCATCCGCCTCATAGACGAAGTATTCCGCCCTGGGGTCATACTCCGCCAGATCGCCGAAACTTAGCTTGGCGCCGCCCGAATAAGACACCGGTACGCCGAAATTTTTGAAAATCCAGGTAGCTATGGCGGTAGTAGTGGTCTTGCCATGGGTGCCGGCGACAGCGATGAGCTTTAAGCCCTTGTCTTTGATAAGGCGGCTTAAAAATTCGTCGCGCTTGCTCATTTTGATACCTTGGCGTCGGCAGAATTCAAATTCGGGGTGGTCCGGGAAGTCCATCGGCTGGGCCGAACCGTAGACGAACCAGTCGATCGGTTTTTTGGCATGTACGGAGGCGATAAAGTCGGCGTCTACGCCCATATGCGTATCGGTGACGCCGTGCTCTCTTAGGTAGTCCAGGTACTGGCTGGGCCGGGCGTCCGAGCCGCTGACTTCATAGCCGGCTTCGTGAGCTATCAGCGCCAGGGAACTGATAGCTGTGCCGCCGATACCCGAAAAGTAGATATGCATAAGTATAGGTTACAGTGTGAAGGCGGGGGCGTGAAGTGTTACATTTAAATAAGCTTATGAAACAAATATTTCACAAAATCGCGGCCGTATCGGCTAAGGCTTGGCTAATCCTCTTCGTGGTTACCGCGGTTATCTGCGTGGTAGCTCTGCGCCATAACAATCAGACGATGGTCAAACTGCGCGACCAGGTCTATACCGTCGATAAGAGCGCCGGCGATGTTAACGGCGCTTTAAATAAGCTGCGCGGCTATGTCTTCACTCATATGAATACCAGCCTGTCTACGGGAACCACTATCAAGCCGCCTATCCAGCTTAAATACACCTACCAGCGGCTGTATGACGCCGAATATAACGATCTGCAGGCCGCCAACCAGAAGATATATAACGACGGCAAGAACGCCTGCCCGGGGCCGTCAAACGCCTATGACCCGGACCGGCTGGCTTGCATCGAAAATTACGCCGTGAATCACGGCGTCAGCGGCGCCAACATCCGCATCCCCGCCGGTTTATACGAGTTCGACTTTATAAGCCCTACTTGGTCTCCGGACCTGGCCGGTTGGACGCTGCTGCTGAGCGCCATCTTTTTTGTCGCCTTTGCGGCAAAAATACTGCTGTCCCAGTTTAAAAAATAAACCCCCGCGAAGGGGGTTTATTTTGAACTTATAGCGTCTTAACTACGGCTTGGTGGCGTTGGTCGTAGTCGTGCTGTTCTGAGTGCTGGTCGTGCTGTTAGTCGAGCTTGTAGTGCTGGTACAGTTAGGACCATTCGGGTTCTGCTGCTGGAAGGTCTTGATGGCCTGGACCACCTTGCCGCTGTCCTGCAGGTTTTCCCAGAAGGCGACCTGGCTGCGGTTGATTACCATCTCGTCGTATGGCGAGTGCAGCTGCTGACAGCCCAGCTTGGTCAGCTGAGGATTAGCCTGCGTCTGGTCGGTCGAGCTGGAGGTCGTCAGGTAGTAGACGTCCTTTAAGACTACGTAACTGCCCGTCATCTTAGTGACATGGCCGAAGTAAGTCGTATAGGCCACAGCGCCGCTGGTGGCTCCGCCGTTTAAGAATACCGCCTGGTATTTACTGGTATTGATTTCTTTGGATTCGCCGTTGGACGAGCTGTTGCTAAAGATCAGCCAGCCGATAGCGATTAGCAGTACCAAAGCTACTAGTGATGTAAAGACGAACCATTCGATGCGAACGGCCCTGCCGTTCCAATCGGTTTTCGAAGATTGCGCCGCAGCGCTTCTATGTTCTCCCCGAGACATAAATTCCATGATGTGAACCACCTTTTGTTATTTTTAATACCCCCATATACTAACGCATAAGCGTTTTATAGTGCAAGCCCCTTAGGGCCTAATATCGGCTCCGCGAGATCCCTAAGGTGTGAATAGGGGTTGACAAGTAAAATCTTTAAAGAGTATTTTAGGGGTACCATTACTAATTAACGGAGAGAGGGAAAGTAAATGGCTTACAAGCACACTAACAGTAAGGGTGTCACATATTACCTAAATGCCAAGAAGGTAACACTTCGCGGAGGAAAGAGTCAGACTATCTACTACTTTTCTAAAGATGAAAGGCCTGACACTGGCGTGGACCTGCCCGATGACCGTAGCGTTAACGAAAACCCGCGCAACGGGTTCCTGACCTTAAAGCGCAAATAATACACAAACTACGAGACTAAACAGGCCGCACTAAGCGGCCTGTTTGTTATAATTGGGAACTGTGAGCCAAGCCATCGTCCAAGTTAAAGACCTGCATAAGAGCTACGGCGATAGAGAAGTCGTAAAAGGCATCAGCTTTGATGTCAAACAGGGCGAGACCTTCGGTATCTTGGGACCGAACGGCGCCGGCAAAACTACCACTCTGGAGATGATTGAGACACTACGCCCGATAGATAAAGGGACGGTGACGGTCAACGGTATAAACGTAGCCGCCGACCCTCAGAAAATCCGGTACCTGATAGGCGTCCAGACCCAATCGACCGCCTTTATGGACAAGGTCAAACTGACCGAGCTGCTGGAACAGCAGGCCGCGGCCTACGGCGAGAAAATAGACCCTCTGAAATTATTGAAAGACGTTAATCTGGAAAGCCAAGCCAGCAGTTACGTCGAGAACTTATCCGGCGGCCAGAAGCAGCGCTTCAGTATCGCCGCCGCTCTGGTCCATCAGCCCAAAGTCTTTTTCCTGGATGAACCGACTACCGGCCTGGACCCGCAGGCCAGGCGTCGTTTATGGGAGCTTATCCGAATGGTGAAGAAGCAGGGCACGACGGTTATCTTAACCACTCATTATATGGAAGAAGCGGAGATGTTATGCGACCGGGTGGCGATTATGGACGAAGGCGCCATCGTGGCGCTGGATACGCCCGAAAACCTGGTCCGGCAGCTACTTAAAAGGGGCTTTAAAAAAGAGCGCAAAGTCGAACAAGCCGACCTGGAAGATGTATTCATCGATCTGACTGGCAAGGAGCTGAGGGGGTGAAAATGCCAAGCTGGCTGTATACCGTGGTGGTGTTCGCCAAAATCAGTATCAGGCGTTATTTCCGCGACCGGGTAGCTATATTTTTCACGGTCCTGTTCCCGCTGATCTTCCTGGTGGTGTTCGGCAGTTTCAGTAAGAACGGCAGCGTCTCATTCCATATCGGGCTGAT
Organism: Candidatus Saccharimonadales bacterium; assembly: GCA_025450575.1. Classification (GTDB taxonomy): domain Bacteria; phylum Patescibacteriota; class Saccharimonadia; order Saccharimonadales; family UBA10212; genus JAIFWC01. The sequence continues at coordinate 37,314 of JANWHE010000025.1, read as the reverse complement.
TAATCAGAGCGACAGCTCGTTTGCTCAGAAGTTCGTCAGAAACACTAAGGGTAGCAATATGTTCAAGATAGATGACACGGTGACGACCCTGGCTCAGGCCAAAGCCAAGATGAGCCGCAGCGAGATCGACGCGGCCCTGGTCCTGCCGCCCGGTTTCGGCGATGTCAGAAACGGCCAGCCAACCGGCCAAGCGGTGATTTATTATGACGAGAATAGCGCTCAGGCGGCCCAGACTCTCGAGTCGGTGATTAAGGGCGAATTCGAGGGCATTAACGCCAGCCTGGTGAAAGCCCCGGCGCCCTTCAGCGTCGTCAGTAAATCGACCAATACTCAAGGGCTGTCCAAGCTGGATTACACGGTATCGGGGCTGATCGGCTTCTCGATTATCGGCTTGGGTATCTTTGGACCAGTCAACTATTTCCCGCTGATGAAAAGGCAGGGCGTACTGCGGCGGCTGCACATCACACCGTTGCGGGTTTGGCAATTCTTCGTCTCCAGTGTGCTATCCAACGCGGTTATCGGGTTATTCTCAATCGCCGTGATGATCGCGGTCGCCAGCTCGCCGCTGTTCCATTTCAAGATAGTAGGTAATTACTTGGAACTGGCCGTATTCATCATGTTCGGCATCCTGACCATATTCGGTATCGGTCTGGCTATCGGCGGCTGGGCTAAGAACGAGAACCAGGCGGCGCCGCTGGCCAACATCGTGGTGTTCCCGATGCTATTCTTATCGGGCACCTTCTTTCCGCGCTACGCTATGCCCGAATGGCTGCAGCATGTCACAGCCTTCTTACCTCTGACTCCTATCATCGACGGTATCAGGATGATCGCCACAGAAGGCAAACACCTTACGGATATCGGCCCGCAGCTGGGGCTTACGGCTATTTGGGCGGTTATCATTTACGCCATCGCTTTCCGGGTCTTCCGCTGGGAATGATAGTCGAATACTTGATTTGTTAAGTATTTTTTGGCTTTAACGGCTTCTCCTTAAGCTTTATAATTCGACTGATCAAGGAGAATTATATGCCGAGCCCGAGCAAGCCATCCTTAAAATACTAGAGCTTGCCCGGCGTGAAGCTATATACTGGATTGAGCATGAACCGATGGCTGACCCGCGCCAACCAGAGAGTATCTCTAATCAACGCCGCCGCACTACTGGTGGGCGCTTCTTTGGCCGGACAATTGCTGGGCTTTATGCGTACCCAGGTGGTCAACGGAAACTTCAACACCACCGGGCATATCACCACTGACGCTTATTTCGCGGCCTTTAAGATCCCGGATTTCTTCTTTTATACCATCGCTGCCGGCGCCTTGGGCGTGGCCTTCATGCCGTTTCTGGCCGATAAGCTACAGCAGGGCGATCGCCAATCGGTCTGGAAAATAACCTCCAGCCTTTTGAATTTCTTGGGATTGCTGATGTTCGCCGTCGGCCTGGTGCTGCTGATTTTCACTCAGCCGCTGCTGCGCCTGGTGGTGGGACACAACCTAAGCCCGGCGCAGACCCATGACGCCGTGCTCATCATGAGGCTGGTGGCTTTCAACCCCTTGCTTTTTACGATCTCCGGCATTCTGACCAGCCTCCAGCAGACTTTCGGGCGGTTTTTCTTCTATGCTCTGGCCCCCATCATCTATAACAGCTGTATCATCGCCAGCGTCTATGTGTTTAAGAACAATATCGGCTTGGTGGGCTTGGGCATCGGTGCCTTGGCCGGCGCCATACTGCAGCTGCTGATCGTGCTTTTGGGGCTGGTCGGGATGCGTTTCCGCTACGCGCGAGGGATCAACTTTAAAGACGCGGATTTCCGCGGCGTGCTACGCAACCTGCCGCCGCGGTCGATAGACCAAGGACTGGACTCTATTAACAGTATCGTAGAGACCAACCGTGCCAGCACCTTGTCGCCCGGTTCCATCACTATCTATGAGAACGCGTATACTTTGCATCTGGCGCCTATCCTGCTGGTCGGAACGGCCATATCGACGGCCGCCTTCCCGCGGCTGAACGCCCGCTTAGCCCAAGGCCGACCGGATCTGTTCCGGCGCGACTTTTTAATGGTGCTAAGGGCTATCATCTGGATCGTGGTGCCGATAGTGGTCATCACTTTCTTCACCCGGGCTTATCTGGCGCGCTTGATATTCAAGAACCCCCAGCCGGACATCGCCATCGTGTTGCAATTCTTGATTGGAGCCATCTTCTTTAGGACGGTCTATTCGCTTATCAGCCGCTGGTTCTATGCCCAAAAAGACACCCGGACGCCGCTGTTCGTCTCGCTTTTCGCGATCGCCCTCAACATTTTTCTGGCTTTCACCCTGTCTAAGCCATCGTCTTATGGCCTGGCGGGGCTGGCCATCGCCCAATCCCTGGTGGCCGCCGCCGAAGTCTTTATCCTGGTGACCATCATGCTTTGGCGCGACCATAAACTGTTCGACGCCGAGTTCTGGGGCGGCCTCAGCCGCATCCTGTCGGTTACCGGCTTTACCATACTGATTACTTACATCATGGTGACGCTGGTGCCTTTGAGTAGCACCGACCGCGGATTTATAAAGCTGTCGGCTAAACTACTATCTATCATCATCCCGACGCTGGTGTTGCATATCTGGCTGTCGGCCCTGTTCGGGCTGGAAGAAGTCCGGCCGGTCATCGACAAACTGCGCAAACTGGTCTTAAAGCCGGTCCAGATCCAATAAGCGTATCTGTTCTACCTCTGTTATACTTAAATCCTGATGAACCAGGACCATATTCGGAATTTTTGCATCATTGCCCATATCGACCACGGTAAATCGACATTGGCCGATAGGCTGCTGGAATTGACCGGTACGGTGGAAAAACGCAACATGAAGGCCCAGATTTTAGACAAGATGGACCTGGAGCAGGAGCGGGGCATCACTATCAAGCTGGCGCCGGTGCGGATGAAGTACCGGGATTACGAACTTAATCTGATAGATACGCCCGGCCACGTGGACTTCAGCTACGAGGTCAGCCGCAGCTTGGCGGCCGTGGAAGGGGCGGTACTGGTGGTAGATGCCAGCCAGGGTATCCAGGCTCAGACGCTGGCTAACGTCTACTTGGCGCTGGCGGCCGACCTCAAAATTATCCCGGTCCTGAATAAGATTGACTTGCCGGCGGCTGACATCGAGCGCACCAGCGCCGAAGTTATCAATCTGCTGGGCTGCAAAAAGGAGGACATCCTGCTGGTCAGCGCCAAGACCGGACAAGGCGTCGACGATCTGCTGGAGCGAGTTATCACGGAGGTGCCGGCACCGGCTGGCGGCGCTCAAGAAACGGCCCGGGCCTTAATCTTCGATTCATACTATGATGACTATCGCGGAGTCATCCTCTACGTTCGCCAATTTGACGGCGGAATCACTAAAAATTCGCAAATTAGGATGCTGGGGACCAAATCCGAGGGTTTAGCGCTGGAAGTCGGCAGCCTAAGCCCAGAAATGAGGCCGGCGGCCTCTTTGACGGCCGGCGAGATCGGCTACATCGTCACTAATCTGAAATCGACCCGGGAAGCCAGGGTCGGCGATACGGTCAGTTTAGCCGCCTATGGCTCGGTCGCGCCGCTGCCCGGTTATAAAAACGTCATCCCGTTCGTCTACGCCGGTTTCTTCCCGGACAGCCACGAAAACTACCAGACGCTTAAGGATGCCGTCGAAAGATTGACGCTAAGCGATTCGGCTTTGCAATATACTCCCGAGAACTCGCCGGTGTTGGGCTTTGGTTTCAGAATCGGGTTTTTGGGCCTGCTGCATATGGACATCGTCCGTGAGCGGCTGGAGCGCGAATATAATCTAGAACTGATAATCACCAACCCCAGCACGGATTACAAGGTCAAGTCTACCTCCGGGCAGGAAACCGATATCAAATCGGCGTCCGAGCTGCCGGACACCAGCTTAATCGCCGAAATCCGCGAGCCGTGGGTCAAGGGCGAGATAGTCTGCCCCAACCAGTACGTCGGCAGCGTTCTGCAGATGATAGTGGGCGCCCGCGGCCTGCAAAAGCACATCAGTTACGTGGATGCCCAGCTGGCGGTAATTGATTTTGAAGCGCCGCTGGCCAACCTGCTGACCGATTTTTATGATCAGCTCAAAAGTATCACTAGCGGCTACGGCTCGTTTAATTACGAGCTGTCCGGTTACCGCGCCGAAGACTTGGTCCGGCTGGATTTTTACGTGGCCGGCGACCGGGTGGACGCCTTATCGATAATGGTCCATCGTAACGAAGCCGAACCGGTCGCCCGGTCGGCCGTGGCCAAGCTGAAAGAGGTTATCCCACGCCAGCAGTTCAAAGTGGCCCTGCAAGCGGCCATCGGCGGCAAATTCATCGCCCGCGAAGATATCAGCGCTTACCGCAAAGACGTCACCACCGGCCTTTACGGCGGCGACGTCTCGCGTAAAAAGAAGGTGCTGGCTAAGCAGAAGCGCGGGAAAGAGCGGATGAAACGTTTCGGCAAAGTGGATATACCCGCCGAAGCATTTGCTGTTATGCTTAAAAGAGATTAATGACACGCGACGACTTCTTGAAGATATTGCCCGATCTGGCTAAGAGTTATCAGGCGCCGGCCCAGACCCTGGCTCGTATCAGCGACGTTGACCTGCTGATGGTGGTCGGTGCCTCTGGCGTGGGCAAGACCAGCGTCATCAAGCGCCTAGGGGTTCCTTACGTGCCGACCGATACTACCAGGCCGAAGCGCCCGGAAGAGATAGAAGGCCTCGATTACTTTTTCCATACCGATTATCAGCAGCTGGTCGATGATATTAAAAACCGTCAATTCGTACAGATCGCGGTTGGACCGACCGGCGATTTTTATGGTACCCGGGCCAGCCTTTATCCGCAGGTGGGGATGGCCGTGCTTGGCGTCCTGGCCGAAGTCGTCCCCCAATTCCGCACCCTGGGGTTCAGCGACACTTTGACCGTATATATAACGCCGCCGACCTTTTTGGAATGGATGGACAGGCTGGGGCGCATCAGCTTTGATCGCGACCAGCTGCTGGGCCGGCTCAAAGAGTCGAAATTCTCATTCAATTTCGCGCTCAGCGACGGACAGATCCATTTCATCCTTAATGACGAGCTGGACGCGGCGGTCCATCAGACCAACATGCTCTTGAACGGCAAAGTGGATCAGGAACGTGAAACCAGGGCTCACGAAGAAGCCCAGCGCATCTCGCAAGAGCTGACCTTTACGTGATAGACTGATCTCTCGACTCGGAGAACTGGAGCAGCCGGTCTAAAATATCCTTAGATACGATATCCGTAGGCCGATTACTGTCGATCTCTATCAATAGTTTCTGGCTGCGGTAAAATTCGATTACCGGTAATGTCTTGCGCCTGAACTCCTCCAGCCTTATCTGTAAAACCTCGTAAGAATCGTCGGCCCGCTTGCCTCTGGAGCGGCGCGAGTCGGAACGCTCCCAGCGCTCCCATACAACAGGCTCATCGATATTGAGATAAAAAACGGCTCTTAGAGGGTGTCCGGCGGCTGAGGTGGCCTCTAAAACACCGGCCTCTTCGCCGTGCCAGCGCCCGACAGAGCTCAAAATTAACGGTATACCGGTAAATTCAGGCTGTTTAAGATAAGGCAGCACCAGTTCGAAATAATCATTAGTAGGGATGAGCTCGCCGGCCCGCATCAGCGACTTGACGCTGTTCGGAATATCGCTGCCTCTTAAGATATCGCCGCCGCCCAGCAATTGGGCGTCTAAAGCTTTGGCTAAGCGTTGCCCCTGGGTGTCTTTACCGGCAAAAGGCGGTCCGAATATATTGATTGCGCCGGGACCCAGCCAAGCCCGCACGCGGTCGATTACCTCTGGTTCGTCCATCTATAAACTATACCAGCCATATCATTTCACCGCCACAGTTAGCACTCTTGACATTGGAGTGCCAGTTTATCTAGAATATAAGCACGCTGGCAGAAATGTCACAGGAGTGCCAAATGACCGATAGACAAGCTAAGATTTTACAGGCCATCGTCGAACAGTATGCCGAAGTGGCCAGCCCGGTGGGCAGCAGTTTGCTGGCTAAATTATTCGATGTCAGTAGCGCCACTATCCGTTCCGAAATGGCGGCCCTAGAGCGCGCCGGCTACATCCAGCAGCCGCACACCAGCGCCGGACGCATACCGACCGATAAAGGCTACCGGTTTTATGTCAATGATCTCTCCCAGGCTGGCGGCCAGCCGGCCGAGGGCCGCGCCGAACGCGCCGTGCAGGCCCGAGCGGCCAGCGGCGGCCATCCGGAGCGCACCATCCGCAACACCGTAGACACCCTGGTAGAGTTAACCCATAACCTGGGTCTGGCCACCATCGGCCCGCAGCTTTATATGAGCGGCTTATCGAATCTGTTCGGCCAGCCGGAGTTCATGCACCCTGGCCAAGTCCAGGAAGTCGCAAGGCTTTTGGATAACTTGGAGCCTTGGTTGCACGAAGCCGCGCCCAACGAACCGCTGAGCGTTTACATCGGCCGCGAGAACCCTATCGGCCGCAGCGCCGGCGCCAGTTTGATAATCAGCCGCTTCCGCAGCCCATTCAGCGACCGTAGCTACATCGGCGTCCTGGGCCCCACTCGCCAGAGTTACCGGGAAGTAATGAGCCTGGTCGGCCGGGCCGGCAAAGCTTTAGAGGAGACTCTCTATGTCTAGGAAACCGACGATTAAGGAGCTAGAACAGCAAATTGTTGAGTTGACGGGAGCGCTGCAGCGCGAACGGGCCGACGCCGAAAACCTGCGCCGCCGTACCGACCAGGAAAAAGCCCGGCTTGGCGAATTTTATAAGGCGATGGTCGTCCAGGAGCTGCTGCCGGCATTAGATAATCTGGAACGAGCTTTCAAGCACACTCCCAAAGATCTGAAGGACCACGACTACGTCAAAGGCCTGAAAGGCGTGCTGAAGCAGTTCGAACAGTGTTTCGCCCAGCTTGGGGTCAAGCGCATCAAGACCGTTGGCGAGGTTTTTGACCCCAGACTGCACGAGGCGGTCCATATGGAAGACGGCGATGGCACGGTTGAAGTTGTTTGCGAGGAACTTCAACCCGGCTACCTTATTGGTGATGAAGTCATCCGCCACGCCATGGTCAAAGTCAAGATGGATAAAAAATAATGTTAGAAAAAAGCGAAGCTGTACCAAAAAATCCTATCGAAACCGTAGCGCGGCTTATAAATGAAGCCGCTCGAGAGAGGCTGTATATAGATCAACAGGATATTTACCCCTTAGAGTCTCAAAGAGCCGCCCGTATATTACCGGCCATAGAGGAAGATGTTGAGCGTCGCTTGGAAGCATTACTCCCACATGAAAGAGAGACCGCATATAGGATGGCTGAACTAATGGAAAAGTTACGGAGGAGTGACACAGCACCTCAATCTTCTGGTACGACCGAAAACTTTTCTGTAGAAGATATTTTAGAAGGCTTAGAGAAAATAGCAAATGATGAATCAGATAAAGGAGAACAATAATGGCAAAGATCATAGGGATCGATTTGGGAACAACTAACAGCGCGATGGCGGCCATGCAGTCCGGCAAACCGGAAATCATCGCCAACAGCGAGGGCAACCGCACCACTCCCAGCGTGGTGGCAATCAACAAAAACGGCGAACGGCTGGTCGGCCAGGTGGCTAACCGCCAGCGGGTCACTAACCCGACTAACACTATTTTCGGCGTCAAGCGGTTAATCGGCCGCAAGTTCGACGACGAGGAAGTCCAGCGCGACATCAAACTGATGCCTTACAAGATCGTCAAGGCTGGCAGCGGCGTCAAAGTGGAGATGGCGGGCAAAGACTACAGCCCCGAAGAAGTCAGCGGCATGATCCTAAGCAAGCTCAAAGCCGACGCCGAGGCTTTTCTAGGCGAACCGGTCACCGAAGCGGTGATTACCGTGCCGGCTTATTTTGACGACAGCCAGCGCCAAGCCACCAAGGATGCCGGTAAGATCGCTGGACTGGAAGTCAAACGGATTATCAATGAACCGACGGCTGCCGCTTTGGCTTATGGATTAGATAAAGGCAAAGAAGAAAAAATCGCCGTCTTTGACCTCGGCGGCGGCACCTTCGACGTATCAATACTGCAGTTAGGCGAAGGCGTGTTTGAAGTGCTTTCCACCAACGGCGACACCCACTTGGGCGGCGAAGATTTCGATATGCGTATCGTCAACCACTTCGTGGAACAGTTCAAGAACCAGTCCGGCATCGATGTCAAAGACGACAAGGCCGCTATGCAGCGGCTCAAAGAAGAGGCCGAAAAAGCCAAAAAGGAGCTATCAACGACCGAAGTAGCCGACATCAACCTGCCGTTTCTAACAGCCGACGCCGAAGGCCCAAAGCACTTCGAATATAAACTGACCCGCGCCAAGCTTATCGAGCTGGTCCAGGATCTCATCGATAAGACCGCCGGACCGTGCGAAAAGGCCATCAAAGATGCCAAGCTGAGCAACGCCGACATCAACGAGATCGTTTTAGTCGGCGGCATGACCCGCATGCCGGCCGTAATTGAAAAAGTTAAGCAGATCTTCGGTAAAGACCCTCTGCAAGGAGTCAACCCGGACGAAGTGGTAGCCGTCGGCGCCGCTATCCAGGGCGGCGTGCTGCAGGGCGACGTCAAAGACGTGCTGTTGCTGGATGTCACCCCGCTAAGCTTGGGTATCGAGACCCTCGGCGGTGTCACCACTAAGCTGATTGAGCGCAACACCACCATCCCGACCAGCAAGAACGAAGTATTCTCCACCGCCGCCGACAATCAGAACAGCGTGGAAATCCATGTATTACAGGGCGAACGCGAGATGAGCGCCGACAACAAATCGCTCGGCCGGTTCGTGCTGGACGGCATCCCGCCGGCGCCGCGCGGCGTGCCGCAGATTGAGGTTACTTTCAACATTGATGCTAACGGCATCCTGAACGTCACCGCCAAAGATAAGGGCACCGGCAAAGAGCAGAGCATAACCATCCAGGGTAGTGGCAATCTCGACAAAGCCGAGGTGGAAAAAGCCGCCAAGGAGGCCGAGGCTCACGCCGAAGAGGATAAGAAAAAGCGCGAGGCTATCGAAGCTAAGAACACCTTGGAGAACGCCGTTTACCAGGCCGAGAAGATGAAGACCGACTACAAAGACAAGCTGGCCGAAGAAGACCTGAAAACTTTGGACGATGCCGTCGCCGAAGCCAAGACCCACCTGGAAGCGACTGATAAGGACGAGTTAGAGAAAGCCGCCAAGGAACTATCCGACAAGATAATGCCGGTCGGCGCCAAGATGTATGAAGCGGCCCAGAAAGACCAGGCTGCGGCCGAAGATTCTGGCGAGGGCGACAAGAAAAAGTCCGATAAGGACGAACCAATCGAAGGCGAAGTCGTCGACGACAAGTCTGACAAGAAAGAATAATAGTGAAGCCGGCTAACTTCCTGCGCTATGTTGTCTTGCCCGCTGTGGCTGTAGCCGCGGGAGTTAAGCTGGGCATCAAATACGCCCAGGACCATTACGTCAGCAAGGACCGCAAGTTCATAGAAGCTGAGATCTTAAAGCGAGAGAAGCAAAAAAATGGCTAAGAGGGATTATTACGAGGTATTGGGGGTGGGCAAGAGCGCCAGCGCCGATGAGCTAAAAAAAGCCTACCGGCGAAAGGCCGTCGAATACCATCCGGACCGGGGCGGCGATGAGACCAAATTCAAAGAAATTAACGAGGCTTACGAAATCCTTAAGGATGATGCTAAACGCAAGCGTTATGACCAGTTCGGCCACGCCGGGGTCGGCAGCAGCGCGGCCAGCGACGGCAACCCGTTCGCTGGTTTCGGCGGTGGCGCCCAGGACTTCAGTTTTGATTTCGGGGACCTAGGTTTGGGCGACATCTTCGGCAGTTTCTTTGGCGGCGATATGGGCGGCGGCCGCAGCCGCAAGGCCCGCGGCCAAGATGTCGAGACATCCATAGAAATCAGTTTCGAGCAAGCTGTCTTTGGCACCGAAGTCGATTTGAACCTGACCATGCAAGATACCTGCAGTCACTGTTCCGGCACGACCGTCGAGCCCGGATACGATTTAAAGACCTGTGATAACTGCGGCGGCAGCGGCCAGGTAACCAACGTCATGCGCACCGTATTCGGTAATATCCAGCAATCGGCGCCTTGTCCTAAATGCGAGGGCCGTGGCCAGATTCCCGAAAAAGTCTGCACTGTCTGCAAAGGGCGGGGGACCGAGAAGCGCAACCAGATTGTCCGCTTAAAGATCCCGGCCGGCGTCGACGACGGCGCCACTATCCGCCTGCGCGAACACGGCGAAGCCATCGCCCACGGACCAAAGGGCGATTTATATGTTAATATCCGCGTCAAGCCGCATAAGAAATTCACCCGAGAAGGCGATCTTATACTTTCCACTGAGCATATAGAGATGGTCGACGCCGCCCTAGGCACCGAGATCGATGTCTCTACCGTAGACGGCCCGGTGCGCATGAAGGTGCCGGCCGGCACCCAGAGCGGTACTGACTTCAAGCTGTCCGGCCACGGGGTGCCCCATTTGAATAAAAACAGCCGCGGCGTCCACATTGTGACTATCGCCGTCGACACTCCGACCAAGCTCACCAAAGACCAGAGAGCCTTGCTGGAATCGCTGCGCGAAACCTAAGCCGGTTTTTTCTTGAACATCACGATAGTAAAGTCTTTGTCCAAGTATGAGGTGTTAAGTTTCACGTCGGCCGCCAAAGTCCGGCAGTATTGATAAATCTTGTTAGCATCGGCGTAGGCTATCAGCGGGTCGCTGGGAATCGGTTTTAAGCCGCCAGCCATATTGAACGCCAGTACTTCGCCGGTCTGATCAAACAGATTGGAAATCATTCTTTGGCGTTTTTTGAGCCAGTCTTTGACATTGCCGTTCATAGCGCCCGATGAAATAACGACATCATAGAGACCTAGCCGCTTATTGAAAGGATCGCCGATTTTAAAATCATGGCCTTCGAAATGCTTCTTAGCTTCGTCTATGAATTCCGGCTTTCTGTCATAGCCTATGTATCTGAAATTGACCGATTTGGCGTACAAAAAGGGCAATAAGTCCCCTAGGCCGCAGCCGGCGTCCATGATGCTCTTGCCGTCCACCGGCACATCCTTAACTAATTCCCTAAACCGGATGGCCATTGACCGGTAGTCCCACCACAACAGCGCCTTGGGGCCCGGCCCGAACTGCTGCAAGCTCCAGTCATAATCCTCCTTGAGGTTGGATAAATCGAAGAAACCCATTTAAGTTATTTTACTCCACGTGCTTTAATTTAATTTTTCTTGTGCTTATAATGTTTATCAGATAACCAACATTAAAAACTATGAGTAAAAACAAAGACCAGAACGGCTTCATCCCAATGCTTATCCTATTCCTGCTGTTGATTGGCGCCGTAATCTATTTAGTCTTTACCCAGGTCCTTAACCACCAAAAATGAAGATACTGCTCATTAACAATCACACCGAACACCTGGAAGCCCTGTTTGCTTCATTGAAAGATCATGAAATTGAGATGCAGAACTACCGTCCGGGCATTGAGATCAATGATAGCGGCAAGGACCTGGTTATCTTATCCGGCGGCGGCGGGGAAGGGCTCGAGATAACGGATAAGGTTACCCGCGGGAAACTTTGGTACCAGGACGAAATCGATTTCGTCCGGAATGCCGAAACGCCGATTCTGGGAATTTGTATGGGATTCGAGGTCATCGTCAAGGCATTTGGGGGTAAAGTGCACTACCGGCCGGAGCTTACTTATGGCTTTAAAACCACCCAGCTTACCGACATCGGCCAAAAATCCCTGAAAGAAAAAGTTATCAGCCAGGTGGAGGCCCATTACTGGTATGTCCCCGAGGTACCGGAGAAAGAACTTGAAGTCCTAGCAGTTTCTGAATCCGGCATCGAAATCGTCCGCCACAAAAGAAAGAAGATCTTCGGCACCCAATTCCACCCCGAAGAAGGCGGCACGCTAGGTTTGCCGCAACTACTGGGGAAAAGCCTCTAAAACTATATACAAAACTCGATAAATATGGTATTGTATAACACTTATGAGTGTGCCAATTATTTCTGTGACCGGGACTAAAGGTAAGACGACTACTGTCGCCGTGATTGCTGATGTTTTGCGGAAACTCGGGCACAATACCTTAAAGGTCGATACCACCGGCCACTATGTCAATGGGCGGCAGAAAAGCACGCTTGACGATTCCAGGAAGACTTGGCGGCTAGTGCCGACGGTTTGTCCGGGTCGGTATTTATGGGAGTTCCATCAAAATCCGGAACTTAAGGAAAACGGCGTGGCGATTCTAGAGTGCGCCCTAGGCTCCAGCGCGGCCGCCGGACTAGGTTACAGGAACCATAAAGTCGGAGTATTCCTAAACGTTTTCGAAGACCACCTGGGGTCATCTTCGCGGCTCAAAACCAAGGACGACATAGCCGCCGCCAAAGAATTCATATTCAAAAAACTCGACCGCGATGATTCTTACGCGGTTTTTAACGCCGATGACCCTCTGGTTTGTAAGAAACTGGGTAAAGCGCCCAAAAAAGCGGTCCTGATTCCTTGCGGACTAGATTTCAGTCATCACGATCTTGATAAACATCTTAAGAATGGCGGGATGGCAATTACGGCCAAGGAAGGCAAGGTGTGGCTGCTCAAGAAGTCCAGTAAGACGGAGCTGTTCGAATTGAACAATATCCCTTGGACGTTCGGCGGCGCTTTTAAACCTTCGGTATTCAATCTTATGCACGCCGCGGCTGCGGTGATAGCTTTTTGCTCCGGGACGATACCATCGGATTTGAAGCAAGCGTTTGAGTCAGTCAGGCTTGATCCCTATGGCGGCCGTCTGACCTTGCTTAAGGCCGGCAACGGCGCCATCATCTTGGCGGATTACGCCCACGAAAAAGTCTCGCTTAAACAAGTGGCCGAACTGGCCCGGGGGCTCACTGACGGCGGCCAAGTAATCGGCGTGGTCCGGCTAGCCAAAGACAGGACCGATAAACTGATTCAGGAGACCGGCGAGACCATAGCCGACAGCTACGATAGGTTCATAGTCTTTGATAAGATCGATGGCTACTGGAAGAAACCCGCGATCACTACAGGCAGCTTCCCAGAGACTGTCGGTAAAGTGTCAAAGGCTTTCGCCGAAGCGCTCAAGTCCAAGAACCCCAACGTCGAAAGGATTTTGCGGGAAGACAAGGCTATCGAGAGAGCGGCCCGGATAGCGAAGCCCGAAGATGTTATTGTAGTGATAGTAAATGATGATATTCGAAGATCGATAGGCTTTATCAAAGAAAGCTTTAAAGCGGAGTTTATATAGTGGAGAAAATGCAAATAATCGGCAGGGTGGAAAAAATATCATTCCCCGAACTGGGGATTAAAGGCGTGCACGCCAAAATCGATTCCGGCGCAGATTTATCAAGCTTATGGGCCACAAGTATCCGAGAGCAGGACGGCGTATTAAGCTTCAAACTGTTCGGTCCGAAGTCCGAACACTATACCGGCAAAGAGATAATTATACCGGCCCCGCATTACTTGCTGACCCGAGTGGCCAATTCGTTCGGCCATAAGGAACTGCGCTACGTGGTTAAGATGCAGATCAAATTAGGCGGCAAATTGCTGGTCGCGACCTTCACTCTGTCTGACAGGAGCCGTAAGACCTATCCGATACTTATCGGCCGCAAGTTGCTTAAAGGCAAATTCTTAATCGATGTCGGTCGCGGCACGCCGCTGAAAGAGCTTGAAGAGAACAAGAAGAAGCGGCTGAAGAGAGAACTCGAAGTGTTTAATATGTGGGAGAGAAAAGCATGAAGATCATAATCTTATCCAAAGGTCCGCAAAACTATACGACCAGGCGGCTGAAAGAAACCGCGGAACTACGTGACCATGAAGTTCGCGTAGTGAATTACGCCAAGTGTTACATGGCCGTAGAACGAGGCAATCCGGTCGTATATTACAAGGGAGAAAAGCTGACCGGTATCGATGCCATCATCCCCAGGATCGCCCAGCGATACACAATGTATGGCTCGGCGGTGGTGCGCCAGTTCGAAATGCAGGGCGTATTTACTACTGCCAGCTCGATAGCCATAGTCCGTTCCAGGGATAAACTGAGAGCTTATCAGTTGCTGGCTAAGTACGAGGTGGGCGTCCCTAAGACGGTTTTCGCCAGAGAGACCGCCGACTTTGACGACGTTTTGGAGCTGGCCGGCGGCGCGCCCGTAATTATCAAGGTGGCCCGCGGCACGCACGGCAACGGAGTAGTTTTAGCCGAAACCAAAAAAGCCGCCAAGGCGGTGATGCAGGCCTTCTTTGTAGAAGGCGTGAACTTCCTGGTACAGGAATTCATAGAAGAATCGGCCGGTACTGACATTCGGGCCATAGTGGTCGGCGGGCGGGTGGTGACCAGTATCAAACGGCAGAGCCTGGACGACGATTTCAGGTCGAATACCCACCAAGGCGGGGTAGGGCGGGCCATGAAGCTGACCGAAGAAGAGGAAAAGACGGCAATCAAGGCCGCCAAGGCCATGGGCTTACCGATATGCGGCGTGGATATGATGCGTTCCGAAAGGGGCCCGTTGGTCTTGGAAGTTAACTCTTCGGCCAGCATCAAGACACCGGAGTCCGTAACCGAGCGCGATGTCGCTACGAAAATCATCGAATACGTCGAACGTAATGCCAAGGGCCGGCAGCGCAAGGACCGCGTCGGTGCGTAAAAACGACAAGACATCGCTTTGGTCTATCTCCTCGCTGAAAATCAGCTCGTTAGTACCTGTAATAATTGTTCTCGCGATAGTCGTGGCAGTCATCGTCGCCTTGACGATTGGCGGCTCTAAACCCAAAACATCGACCTTATCTAAAAACACCGTGAATACGGCTTGTGGACCTTATCGCAATGACGGCAGCGTGGTTATTAACGGCCAGAAAATCACCATTGAAATCGCTAAGGATTCACAGGAATTCGATAAAGGCTTAGCCGGCCGGCCGTGCATCCCAGCCAATCAAGGTATGTTCTTCGCCTTCAATAGGGCCGGCCAGTATCCGTTTTGGATGAAAGGCATGAAGTTCCCCATCGATATCATCTGGATAACCTCCGCTCATCGGGTGGCAGCGATTGAAATTAATGAATCGCCAAAGACCTATCCGGACAAATTCGTCAATAAAGCCCCAGCCCAGTACGTGCTGGAGCTGAAAGCTAATCGTTCTACCGAGCTAAATTTGAAAATCGGTACGACTGTCGTCTTCTAAAACGCTCGTGCTAAAATTAGCCCATAATGGCCGATGTTCTTTTAGCGATTCTGATCTTACTGCCAGCCGTACTGACCCTTTTTCTAAAGAGTAATGCTGCGCTGGGTTTTTTGGCATTGTGCGGCGGTTTCGCGGCCATCACTTTAAGCGGCAGCGACATCCAGCACCTGGTTGGACAGACCAAGATAACCTCTTTGACTTCGAATGATGTGGACCTAGGACTGTTGCTGGCTCCTTTGCTACTGACCCTGCTTCTGACATTCAAATCGTTATCCGGCAAACTTCAACCCCTGCTACAGGTACTCCCGGCCTTATGCGCCGGCGGTCTGCTGGCGGTAGTTGCCGGGCCGATGTTCAATAGTGCCCTGAACGTCGACATTACGAGTTCGCCATTTTGGAAAGACCTACAGAATATCGAATCCTATATCGTTGGCCTAGGCTTATTATCCAGCCTATTGCTGGTCTGGAGTGCCAGCGTAGGCCATGTCAAGGCGCACTCCAAAAAGCATAAATAACAGATTGATTTTTTCGGTCAAAAAACAGATAATGTAAGGTGTTATTTTTCCCGCTGACCGCGGGCCCATAGCTCAGTTGGTTAGAGCAGCGGCCTTTTAAGCCGCGTGTCGTGGGTTCGAATCCCACTGGGCCCTCCAGCGGACTTACTCCAAGCTAATATAATTGAGAGAGGGCGGCCCTTGCGGACCGCCCTCGTGCTGCTTCACGGACCTGGATTGGGAGGAATCGTGTATGGGATGCTCCCGTCGAGCGTGCAGTATGGAATCTGCGCGTACAGCGGAACCTGGCTGCGCGAGAACCGCACGTAACCCGTCCCGCCGAAGTAGAGCATCGGCCAGGGCACCGGCCCCCAGACTGGGTCCCAGTTGGCCGGGTAGTAGCCCGGCGGCACTTTGTCCACGTACAGGGTCTGCGTGACCGACAGGCCCGGGCGGAGCGCGATGCTCCACAACCAGACAGTCGGGCTGGAGGTCGGCGTCAGACCGCTCTTGGCAGTGTTGACGTCGAGCGTCGGGCCCTCCATCATCGGGGTGCCGATAGCGTTCGAGTCGGCGATGCCGTAGATGAAGATGTTCACGCGCTG
Organism: Candidatus Saccharimonadales bacterium; assembly: GCA_025450575.1. Lineage (GTDB taxonomy): Bacteria > Patescibacteriota > Saccharimonadia > Saccharimonadales > UBA10212 > JAIFWC01. The sequence continues at coordinate 21,022 of JANWHE010000025.1, read as the reverse complement.
GAGCGCGTTCGTCATGTTCTTGATGACATTCACGACCTGCAGCTTGTCGCCGACCTTGACGCAGCTACCGGCGTTCGCCGAGACCGCGTACGAGGTGCCGATGACCGGCTGGGGATAGGTCTGAGGGGTGCCTGCCAGCGCGCCAGCCGAAGCCAGCGCTGCGACAGAGGTAACACCCAGAACTGTGAAAGCGAAGCGCAACAACGCGCCCTCCTGGTTTATGCGAAGTGAAGCTACATCCCCGAAGGGGATTGCCCACCTCACGAGGATGGGTATATAATAGCATAAGAACTATCAAAAGTCAATATTTTATACCCCTGTACAACACCTTAAGACATTGCCGTAACACCTTAGAAGTGATAAAATAACAGATATGTCAGGTCATAGTAAATGGGCTACTATCAAGCGCCAAAAAGGCGCTAACGACGCTAAGCGAGGCGCGCTGTTTACTAAATTGGGCAACCAGATTGCCATCGCCGCCCGCGGCGGCACCGACCCGGCGACCAATTCGGCATTAGCCCTGGCAGTTGAGAAAGCCAAGGCCGCCAATATGCCCGGCGCCAACATTGAACGCTCTATCCAGCGGGCCGCCGATAAATCGGCCGCTCAGCTAGAAGAAGCCATGTACGAAGGCTATGGTCCCGGAGGCGTGGCGGTCTTAGTGGAAGTGGCGACCGATAATAAGAATCGGACCCTCCCGGAAGTCCGCAGCGCTTTCAGTAAGACCGGCGGCAGTATAGCCGAGCCGGGCAGTGTGGCGTTCCAGTTCAGCCGCAAGGGAGTTATCCGGGCGAAAGGGCGGGGTGACGAGCTGGAGCTGGCGGCTATCGATGCCGGGGCCGAGGACATTTTCGAGGAAGAAGAGACCGGCGAGACAGTTATCCATACCGCCCCCAATGATCTGGCCAAAGTCCGCGACGCTCTTAAAGCCGCGGGTATCGAGATTGTCGACGCCGAACTGACTTACGTGCCGAATAACACCATGGAGATATCCGACCCGGAAACCGCCCGCAAAGTCATCCGGCTGATGGATGCCCTGGAAGACTTAGACGATGTCGCCGCCACTCATACCAATTTCGAGCTGGCCGACAGCCTTAGCCTTTAGATTTACAAATTGAAGCGGTAATTTTATAATATCTTAGCTGTTTCTGTTGTACGCAACGGAAGTGAGGTGTAACTTGGCGAAACCAACGCCGGTACCCGCCAGGCCTGTGCCGCAGACCGAGGAAGAGGTCGCCTACCACGCGCAGGAGTTCGTGAAAGAAGACGAAGCGGTGAACCAGCTTGATGCCGAGGAGGCGCAGGAGCTGGCCGACGTCAAGCAGAAGTACGCCGACCGCAAGCAGCCCCATATCGAAGCACGCGACCAGCATTTCAAGCTGGCGCACGCCTGGGGCGAGGCGAATCGCCGCGGCCGCAAGACCATCGCCCTGCCGAACGGCCGCCAGCTTCAATGGCGGCTGCCGTCGAGCTCGAGCCTGATTGTCGTCGAGGAAAGGTTCGAATCGATTGTGCGGGCGCTGCTTCGGTTGAAGAACTGGCCGAAGTATCTCAAGATCGAGCTGAGGAAGAACAACGTCAAGGCCGATCTCGAGGAGCTCCAGAAGTCCAGCACCAGCTTGCGTCGCTGGCTCGGGCTCGACAAGACCGAGTACTTTCGTATCAAGTGAGCTCGCGGAGACAGCAACGCCCGGCCGGCGAATAACCGGCCGGGCTGTCTCATTTATGAAGTAGAATTATAGATGTATGAGAATAATCGGGATTGACCCGGGGACGGGAATTTTAGGATTCGGCGTCATAGAAAGCGACGCCGGCAAGAATCAGCTGGTGGACGCCGGCGTCATCCGCACGCCGGTCAAAGAAGACGACGCCGTCCGCCTGCAGACGATTTTTGAAGAGATAACGGATATCATCGCCCAAACTCATCCTCAAGAAATGTCGATAGAAAAACTTTTCTTTGCCCAGAACGTGACGACGGCCATGACCGTAGCGCAGGCCAGGGGAGTGGTATTGTTAGCCGGCCGGCAGGCCGGACTGGAGATAGCGGAGTACACGCCGCTGCAGATCAAACAAGCGTTAACCGGGTATGGGCGGGCCGAAAAAAAGCAGATGCAGGAGATGGTCCGCGTGCTGCTGGGGCTGAAAGAAGTGCCGCGGCCGGACGACTGCGCCGACGCCCTGGCCGCCGCGCTCACCCACGCGGCCCAGATTAAGGTAAAATAGGCTTAATGATCGCGACATTAACTGGCAAAATCAGCGAAAAAATCGCAGATTTGATAATTATCAACTGCGGTGGGATAGGGTATGGAGTGGCGGTGACGTTCGAAGATTTCGGGACTCTGAATACCGGCGAGGAGACTAAGCTTTATATTTACGAGCATATCCGGGAGAACGAACACAGCCTGTTCGGTTTCCGTAACCTGCAGACCAAACAGCTTTTCGAGCAGCTGCTGAGCGTCAACGGCGTCGGACCCAAAATGGCTTTATCTATCATGAGCCTGGCTAATTCCAGCCAGGTGCGCCAGGCGATCGCCGGCGGCGACACCAAGTTCATTTCGCAGGCCGTCGGAGTTGGCAAGCGAGTGGCCGAAAGAGTAGTGGTGGACCTTAAAGACAAAGTAGGCTTAGCGGCTGACGAAAACGCCACCGATTTTCTGACTACCAGCGCCAACCCTAACGACGAAGCTCTGCAGGGCCTGGTCGCCCTGGGGTATTCTGTGCAGGACGCCGCCGAAGCCCTCAAAAAAGTTGATAAAAAACTGCCCGCCGCCGCCCGTATTAAAGCCGCCCTGAAAGCCTAAGATGTCTACTCCCGAAGAAACCCCTCTATTTCATCATCCCAAACCTGGTGAATACCAAACTGGAGCGATTGTGCCCGTACCCGAACTGCCTGTGCCCGAATCCATGGAAGAATTAGACCAACGCAAAGAGAATGCGGCGCTACAGAGCGAGCGCTATGCAAAACGAGTGCGGTTGCAAGAAATGCGTGAGCGGTTTGAACGGACATTCAGTACCTGGATTCCTTTTTCAGAGGGCGAGCTGACCATGGCGGTGGATGGGCTAACTACCCGCGAAAATAGGGTGCTTAGTAAGGTCAGCGACAACACCTTGGCCTTAACAGAGGCGTATTACGGGGCTGCTCAGGGCTACTACGAGCAAGCCAGCAAACATATACTAGAGCTCAACGATGCCAAAAATTTCGAAGCAGATCTCCAGCCATCGGTAGACAGGATAAAGTCTACGCCGGAGATTCTGGGTACATTAGCAGACTATCTTGAAGCTAAACAGTCATTAGAGGGGTTAAAGTGGTTGCAAAAACGGGGTACCAGAAAAAGCACAGGTAAAATGCCCCGTGAAAAAGAACGCGAAGAAATCATTGAAAGACTGGGCCGCAAACCGGATGATGAACTGACGAGCCTTTGGCATAAAGCGGCGCTTTGCGCGGCTGTGCGCGCTGGTTTCTGGAAAACCGAGATTCAAAACGCTGTTAACTCCAACGAACTTCTTGCCGGGGCGATAAAAGAAGATTTAACCCGCCGGCCTGAATGACCTTTTCTGACAAACTACCGAGGCCGTTTTTTATTTTGGCGCCGATGGACGATGTCACGGACACGGTATTCCGCCAGATCGTCGCTGATTGCGCCCGGCCTGATTTATTTTTCACCGAATTCGTGAACGTGGACGGCTTGCAAAGCACCGGCCGGGAACATCTATTGCCTAAACTGAAGATTACCGATAAAGAGAAGCCGGTCATCGCCCAGCTGTGGGGGCTAGAGCCGGAAAATTTTTATAAGACCACTAAGGAACTGGCCATGATGGGCTATGCGGGGGTAGATCTGAACATGGGTTGCCCGGTAAAAACAGTCATTAAAAACGGCGCCTGCGCCGCGTTGATCAACAATCGGCCGCTGGCAAGGGAGATTATCGAGGCTACCAGGGAAGCGGCAGGGGGTTCCCTGCCCGTCTCGGTCAAAACCCGGGTCGGTTTTACAACGGTCGATATGGGGTGGATTGAATTCCTGCTCTCCACAAAAATACTTGACATGTTAAGTATTCATGGCCGCACGGCCAAAGAAATGTCCAAAGTCCCCGCTGATTGGGGCCTTATCGGCCAAGCCGTCCAACTGCGCGACTCCCTGTCGCCCGCCACGCTGATTGTCGGTAACGGAGATGTCACGAATAGGCGGGATGGAGAAGAATTGGCCGCGGAATATAATTTAGACGGCATCATGATCGGCCGCGGCATCTTTCACGATCCGTTCGCTTTTTCTCAAAAAAGCCCCTGGCATGAATGGACGAAGGAGCAGAAGCTGGAACTCTTCGCCAGACACATTCGGCTGTATACGGACACCTATCAAGACCACCAGCGCCGCTTTGAAGCGCTGCGTAAGTTCTGCAAAGTTTATATAAATGGCTTTGACGGCGCCGCCGAACTACGCGCTGAATTCATGGCGACCGATTCTCCAGAAAACGCCCTGAAAATCTTATCGGCTTGATTTTAATATAAAATCTAAGGGTGCAGACACTATTTTCTCGCCGGCGCTACGTGGTCTTATGGCAGCTGGTCTTTTTATTGATTGGCACCACTTGGCTGCTGGCCCCCCACTTTAATCACGGCTTATCATACCGCACCAGCCTGATAAGCCAGTACGAATTACCGTCCCAGCCGTTCGCTTGGCTGTTCAGAACCGGGGACTTTTTAGCTGGCGCCCTGCTTTTTATCGCGGCCTTCCAGTTCTTAAAACAAGGCAAGAAAGTCACCGGCGGCCTGTTGCTGGCTATCAGTATAGGTCTGATGCTAGACCCGCTGCTGAGTACATCTTGCCGGATAGTCGGCGATAGCTGCCAGGAATATTTTTCATTCTCCTTTTTGCTCCACGCCATAGAGACGGTATTCACTTCGGCTCTCTTTTTCGTGATTGCCGTCTATGATGCCTGGCGACGGCGGAAACTGATTTCAATCAGCTTTGTGACTTTCCAGTTCCTATACGGCCTGCTGTTTATCAGCCAGCTGGCTAGCAGGAATCTTATCAACACGGCTGCCCAGTTCGTCTATCAGACGGCTTTGTTAGTCTGGCTCGCCTGGTATGTGCGCGATATCCTTGCCGAAAAGAATTACTCTACGCCAGAGAACGAGCAGCGGCTAGTGAAAAGCCTGGTAGCGGCCTGGGCTTTCCTTAATGGAGTTTTGGCGATCGTCATAAGTCTGGCGCATATCAGTTTAGTGGGGCGCATCAAAGGCCTATACTTTACGGGCGATACGGCGTGGCTGGCTCAGCACGGGGTAATCATCGGGGTCGTAATGATTTATCTCAGCCGGCACTTGGCGCGCGGCGAAGCCCGAGCCCGACAGATTTTCTTACTATTGAGCGGCGTAGAAACTTTAAAATACGCCATCATTTCGCCTAACGCCGGGCTGATGGTATTTTATCTGCTGAGCTTCTGCGGTCTGTTCGTTCTGCGTGATGACTTTGATAGGGGGGCTATAGCGGCCACCTGGCGCGTCAGGCTGAAAGACCTGTACTTCTTAGTCGCCGGGTTGCTGATATCAGTCCTGGCGGCCCTGCTGGTCCTAGACAGCGACAGCCGGGCGTCGTTGATAACCGTCCGGGCGATAGATAACTTAACGGATTATGTCACCCAGGCTCATGTGGCTCCCCATAGTCATCTGGAGGCTGTCTTACTGGCTAATAGCATCTCGGTATTCTTAGCGGCCAGCCTGGCCGCCGTGCTGTGGGTGCTATTCAGGCCGCGGCGGCTTGCTCGGACACCCATAGACTATGGGCTAGTGGAAGAGACACTTCAAAAGTATTCCGTTTCCACGGAAGACTATTTCAAACTTTGGCCGAAGGATAAGGAATACTTCTGGGCGGCCGGCCGCACGGGGTTTGTGGCTTATCGCGTCGTGGGTGCCATAGCCTTCGTGCTGGCTGACCCTGTCGGCCCGGATTCCTCGGAACTAATCAAGCAATTTAATGACTGGTGTCGCCGGCGCCGTCTCAAGGTATGTTATCTGCCGGTTTACGGAACGAGCCTGTCCATATATCAGAAAGCCGGCCTGGAAAACCTCCAGATAGGCTCAAGCGCGCTGATAAATATCGATAAGTTTTTAAACAGTACGGCTAAAGACAAGTGGTGGCGCTGGCGCCTTAATAAAGCCCGTAAAAGCGGTTATGAATACCGCGCGTCGGTTCCGCCGCACCCCCGGCGCCTGGTTTACGAGCTTAAAAAGGTCTCTGACGCCTGGCTGAAGACCGGCGGCCATGCCGAAAGAGGCTTCGCCCTGGGCTATTTTGACGCCCACTATCTCCAAAAGTGCGTTATTCACTATCTGGTCGACGATAAACGGAAAATCATCGCCTTCACCAACCAGCTGCCGCAGTTCAAGCAGGCGTCGACCGATACGATCGATTTGCTGCGCTACTCGCCGGACCACGGTGACTCCATGGCTTATTTGCTCTATAAAACTATCGAGCGGTCAAAAGAGCAGTCGATTTATTTCGATCTGGGATTCGTGCCGTTCGCCCGGGCTAAAGGACCGCTTCTGACTATCGCCAAGACGCTCGGCGCCGGCCGCTTTTCGGCCCGCGGCCTGGAGCAGTTCAAAAACAAGTTCGATCCCGATTGGCAGCCCAATTACTTGGTATACGAGGGCGATATCGCCGACCTGCTGGTTATCGCGCTGAACATCGAAAAAGCTATGGAACACTAGACGAAAATCTCAGCTCTCAATCTGTTATACTAGCCGTGCGGGGATGTAGCTCAGTGGTTAGAGCAGTCGGCTCATAACCGATTGGTCGTTGGTTCGAACCCAACCATCCCCACCATGATTATGCTTGACGAAATTTATAGACTATTCAATAGCAAAAGAGTCCGGCAGCTGGCCGATGTCCGCAATATCGCGCTTTATATATTCGGGATAATCGTCCTGGCCATCGCCTGGAGCGGCGCCCGGACAGTCCAGAATAATTACCAGTTGCAGAAGCAGATTTCCGCCTTGCAGCAGCAGAACGCCGTGCTGCATCTGCAGAATAACAACACCTACCTGCAGAACCAGTTTTATGATACCGAAGTTTATCAGGAATTATCGGCCCGGCAGAATCTCGGCCTGGCCGCCCCGGGCGAACAAGTACTGCTGATCCCTAAATCCGTGGCTATGAAGTACGTCGATCCGGCCCTGGCCGATAACCGCGATAACAACGCGGTAACGCCTATCGATAATCGGCCCGGCTATACCAGGAATATCGAAGCCTGGCGCGATTTTCTGCTTGGCCGGAAAGCTGCAACCGACTAACCTTTGCCTAAGCGGACAATACACAAGCATTTTACATATTTACAACAGGGTTAACTGGGGCGGCGGGGCGCATCCGCTTGACATATTTTTGGGTGCCTGTACGATGGTCTTTGTGTCTTCTGCTTGTGAGGTGGAAACACAATTTTAATACAGACTTTCAAACTGCTTTTTTGGAAAAACTGAAATTTTCTAAACTATGCCGATCGCGCATAGGCAGTTTTGATTAGTCAAGGAGGGTACAAATGAAATTAGCGCCTTTTGCATCTGGTCTGGTATTGGCCGTAGTTTTAGCCATGGGCCATGGACCGGTCGTTCACGCGCAGTCTCAGTCAACGAATAAAGTTAAGCAGGCAAACGTCAAGCAGGCCAGCGCCCAGCAGAACTTTGTCACCGTCAACCAAGGCGACACGCTGGACGGCATCGCTACGGCTCACCAGACGACCTATATCAGGCTGTACGACGCCAACACCGATATTTCGGATCCTGATATGATTTATCCGGACGAGAAAGTCCGTATCCCGGCCGCCGACGAGCAGTTACCTGATCGCCAGTTGCCTATAGCGGCAGTCGCGCCGGTTCAAGATTTCACCCAATCCGCGGCCGCATCTGCCTATAAGGTTTCTTCCCCAGTAGTTACGCCTCCGGTAATTCAGGCCGCGCCGGTCTCCGGCTGCGGAGATAATTCCTACGCGCATTATATCTACAGCCATGAATCGGGCTGCCGGACCACCGCTATGAGCCCTAATGGCTGCTACGGCATCGGCCAGGCCTGTCCGGCCAGCAAGCTCGCGTACTGCGGCACTGACTATGCCTGCCAGAACGCGTTCTTTACGGCTTACGCCGGTAAGTACGGTGGTTGGGCCGGAGCTTACAACTTCTGGGTCAGCCACGGCTGGTGGTAAGATTCTCGCTAGTCAGAGGAAGAGTTTCGACCTGAAAAACTCCCCGGTGTACGGGGAGTTTTTGGGATGAGACTGAAGGTTTATCTTCGAGCGAAAGTTAGACGGCTAAGACCCGCCAGCACCAGAACCGCCATCACCGCCGCGCCGGAGAAGAAGGCGACAGCCGCGTCCCGGGCCAGCATACCCATCGTCCAGTAAGAATACCCGGCGCTGAGCAGCAGGCCGCGCAGGGTCTCACCCTGGAACAAAGCGGCTTTTTGGCCTTGTAGTTTGGCGTTTGTCGGGTCAGCCATCGCCGCGGTGCTGACTTCGGCGTAAGTCTTACCGCCGGCGACCTCGGAAAGATGGACATTGATGAAATTATTGGCGTAAACCTTGGCTTGGTCGCCGGTCAGAAGCTGCTGGCCGGCATATTGGTTAACCAGAGCTTGGTCGGCGGGCGGCAGGGCGGTGATGGCCGGGCTACCTTTGGGCGGGAAGAATATCTTCTGCGAGCTAAGCTCCGACTTGACCTGGCCGGTGGCGAACGTATAACCTCTCCAGGCGATTCCGCCCGCGGCTAGCAGCACCAGCATGGTAGCTACCCCCAATAAGATGAAAACCTTATCAATTACCCGTCTTTGTTCTTTTTTTGAGATCGCCATTTTAAGTCCTTTTTATTTTTTAGCTTAGGCATAGTATACAACAGGGACCAGGCATAAACGTGATTCAAATCACAATGAAAAATCTCTGAAGAGGCTTTTGAAATCTGACTTGGTAGCCCTAATTCATCAGGTATTTATTATTTGCTATCATGTAAAATATGAAGATGGGGTTGCCGGTATTCGCTCACGCTTTTGGTCAGCGCTATGAGCTACCGATATCTTTAAAGTTATTCTTACTTGGCGGCGCAAGCGTAGTCTTTCTGTCTTTTTTGCTGGTAATCCAGCGGAGAGTGTCTGCTCAGCCCAAATATGCAAAAGAGGAGATCCACCTCAAAAAGTTCAATTGGGTTTGGGCGATCGTAAGCATTATTATTCTTGGGCTGCTGGCTGCGACGGGATTATTCGGCTCGCAGGAAATACCGGAAAATATACTCCCGACAATATTTTGGTTAGTGATTTGGATCGCCGTTCCACTGTCTTGCGGCGTAGTCGGAAATTGGACACAGCGGCTTAACCCGTTCGTAAGCATAGCCCAATTAACTGATAGAGCTTCACTAAGGCAGAGGCTACTCGGGAGGAGTAAAGCCCTTAAATGGCCGTCTTGGCTGGGCTGGTGGCCGGCGGCCGCGCTTTTCTTCCTGATCGCCTGCGGAGAGCTTATCTACAACCAAACAGCCGTAAAGCCCGCCGTAACGGCAGGCGCGCTACTCATCTACTTTATTGCCAGCGCCTTCTTAGGCCTGCTCTATGGCCAGGCGTGGCTGCAAAGAGGCGAAGTTTTCCATGTTCTCTACTCCACTTGGGGAAAGTTAGGCGTCCTCCGCTTTGGCTCGGCCGGCAAAAGAGGCTTTGCCGGCGGCTTAGAAGTGCCTTTTGAAGCAACCATCAGCCGCGTAGCTTTCGTTCTGCTGCTATTGGTCAGCGTAAGTTTTGATGGTCTATTGTCTACGCCGCTATGGAGTCGCTTCCAGCACCATCTGCCTGGTTCCATAACGATAGGCTCCGGAGTTTATATGCTCTTGGCCACTCTCATTTTCGCCGCCCTGGCTTTTATTATCTGGTTGTTCTTCGATAGTATAGCGGGCTTGGTCAGCCGGGCGGGCGGACGCACCATGAACCGGACCGCCGAGTTAGCGGGGCTGCTGCCGTCTCTTTTGCCCATATCATTCGGATATCTGCTGGCTCATAACATTGAGTATCTGATAGTCAACGGCCAGCTACTGTTCCCTTTGATTGGTAATCCGATAGGCAAAGAGAGCTGGCCGATCCACTTGGCTTATCCGTTCAATGACAATTTTGAACCCCATACCCACTTACTGCCAAGCAGTTTTTACTGGTATTTCTCTGTCGTTGTTATCGTCTTCGTCCATGTAGTCGCCGTGATTTTAGCCCATCGCCATCTTGCGTCGTCTAACAAAAACATAGTGCTTGCCAGACGGGCGGAATATCCTTGGGTCGTCGCTATGGTCGCCTACACCATGCTAAGTCTTTGGCTCCTGGCCCAGCCCCTAGTAAAAGAAAAGAGTAAGGAAAGCTATATTATTCCCGTCAACTCACAGGTAGCCGAAGCTAAAGAAAGCACGCGCGCCCACATCTCAGATTTATGACCCGCAAGCCGAAGACAAAGCTGATTCTAGTGGCTGGATTAGCCGTTGTAGCCGCCGCATTAATCAATGGCAAGGCCGTGCCGATTTATGACGGCATCGGCAACCCCGATGAGCCGTATCGTTATGTTTCGCCGCCAGCATCGCAAAAGCGGTCGACTTCGCCCCCGACCGACGCCGCTGGACTATTCAATATCTCTGATTTGACAAACAACCTGAACGGCCTCTATGTTTCCAGTAACGAAACCGGCCCGCAGGTAGCGGTTAACCTGGGTGAGAACTCCCTGATCTTATCGCCGGAAGCTAAGACGGTAGATATTAAAGCCGTACCCTTGGCTCCAACCGTTCAGCCAAGCGATGGCACTATTGCTGGCAATGTTTATAGACTGACGATAACGCCTAATACTGGAACTGTCGAGTTTAGGTTTCTAGCAAATAGTAGTACCAGCTATATTGATTTACGGCTGCCCCAAGGCTTTCTATCCCAGCCGGTCATGGAACATAAGCCGGTAAATGGAAGCTGGATGAGGGTGGGGACCAGCCAGGTCGGCAACGATATTTATGAGGCCCAGTTAAGTGATGTGGGCGATTATGCGTTAGTTATCCCTAAATCGACCGTTAGTAAAATCCATCACCAGCATAAAATTAAAACAGCTCTGGTTATCGGTATTCTGATAATCATAGCGGCAATGATAGCCATCATATTCGTAATCCGTTCCGGCAGTAAAAAGGGCCGCCAATGATCGCGGTTACTTACCCCAAAGCTATTTTCGTTAAGCCTCGGATGCTTCTGGTGGGCGTTTTGATGATAGGTTTCGGGGCTTCGCTGGGGCTGCGGATTGTCCTTGGAGGATATAGCGTAGCTCAGTCCATACCCGCAGGCTTAGCTTTTGCCAGCTGCTTACTGCTGCTTACTCTCGCTGCTGGCACAAGGGCGATAATCAACCGGAAGGTCGTACTTATCGGAATAGCTGGTGGGTTATTTCTGTGCCTGCCCGCCATGTTTATTCATCTTTTAGGCTCCAGTAAGCTGCACGGAGGCAAAGGCTACCTCAGCTGGGCGGCAGCAGCTACTACCGTGGCTTTCGCCGAGGAAGCATTTTTGAGAGGCGCGTTATTTGACGTAATAAAGAAATGGCGGACTGAAAAAGAGGCTGTCATAATCGCGGCCATATTATTTACCGCCCTTCATATCCCTCTCTATGGTTGGCGAATCGTTCCGCTGGATTTTGCTGTAGGGATTTGGCTGGGGGTTATTAGGTCCCTAAGCGGTACATTCGTAGCATCTGGGATGGCCCACGCAATAGCTGATTTAGCGTCTTGGTGGATCTAGCTACCCCCAGTACTACACCAACCGGTCAAATGAGCCCACTTTAAGGATTGATTTCAACAGAAAAAGGCGCAGAGGCGCCTTCTGAATCTAACTTGGTAGCCCAAGTCCATTCGAATTGGAGCTCAATCTTATCAGAGCTAAACAGGCGGAAAGTAGTGGAACCCTACCTCTTCCTCCATGCAGCTACAGCTAAAGGCAATGCGTACAATGTTAGAGCGAGACTGAAAGCCGGATAAAATAGATGGCTTGGTACAGAATTATAATTTTTAGCAATTATTGCTGGGATATCATGTCCAAAAGATGAAACTGCCCATGCACTTATCAGTACAATCAAGGCTCCTAGCTTATAGCTGACTTCGAATACTTGTCGCCTTTCTTGAAGTTGACGTTCATCGAGCTTTAGGCTTTTCGCTCTGGTTGTAACCCAGTAAATATCTTTCTGCAAAGCTGTAAGTATAGCCAAGAGTACAAATGCAGCAAAAATCGTCCCCGTTGCTGTATTTTCATAGGTATATTTACTAAATGAAGGCGAAATCCATAAGCTTTTTATAGCCGTTATTACGCTTACTGCTGAGCAAAGAATTATTAGTGCACTTATTACTTTGGCTAATGGACTTTCCACAAACCTTTCATCTCTTGGGTTTCTGTCACTAATCCCCTTTAGCAAAATATAGGCAGTAGGGAAAGACGACAAAACAGCCAGAAGTAACACTATTGGTAATATCGCTAATGCGTTGATTATTCCTGGGGTTGCTAATAGAAATAGTACGGCTGCCCATAGCACTAAACACCCAGACACAATCCAAGATGTCTTTAGACCAAATAGTTTCATTTCCTCTCCTTCTTAGTAGCAAATAGCGGCTGAAAAGGTTGATCCGAGAATATAGTCGTTAATTCAACTCCAAAGATTTCAGCCAGCTTAAAAGCGAGCTCGAGACTAGGCGAGTAATCTCCTCGCTCAATGAAACCGATTGTTTGATAATTTACGCCTACTTTATCGGCAAGCTCTTGACGAGAAATACCTTGTTCAGTACGCAGTAACGCTATCCTGTTATATATCATTACGCAATGTATTATTGCGCACTCACAACATATTGTCAATATAATTGATAAACAGACCACGCAGGACTCGAACTTAATTAACGGGGGTGAGTGCCGACTTAAATCAAAAAAGACTGGTTTTGGAACCAATCTCTATCTGTAATTCTTTCTCGGTAGCCCTGGTCCCTTCGAATTAGAACCAGCTCTTGTCAGAGCTGAGTAGATGGAAGAGTTTAACTAGTGAGGGTAATCTGTTAGCTTACTCTACCGGGTGATAATGGAACGGGTGTAGACTAAGCTTGATGTCAAGTAAGTCTAAAAGGTTGTTTAAGAATCCGAGAAGTGCATGGCGAAAAAGAAAGATTTTTTTATTTATTCTACCCCTTTTTATTATCGGAATAGTGAGTGTAGCATTATACAAAATTGAGAATCGTGTACACGAACCAGTTCTTCCAAAACCGCCCCTCAAACAATTAGCATCCTCGAAGGGATTAGAACTGGGTAATTTTGCCATACTCAGCCATCTAAACGATAAGCCTTATACAGATATTTTGACTTCGCAATTTAGTTTTGCTTTAGCTGATAATACGCCGAATTGGTATTTCACTGATGGTGGGCTTAGGCCTTCACCAACGACTTTCAATTTCAAACAGATGGATCAGGTTGTACAATTCGCTGAAGACCACCAAATGCCCCTACAAGCCCATCATTATGTATGGGGAGAACAAAAATGGCTGCCAAGCTGGCTAATTAATGGCAGGTATAGCAAGCAACAGCTAATGAATATTATGCAAAACCATATACTGACAGTTGGGCAACATTACCGGGGGAAAATAGCTCAGTGGAGCGTGGTAAATGAAGCATTTACACGCAGTCAGCACCTTTATGGCCTACATGACTGGTGGGCCGACAATACAGGAGGGGATGGGTACATAGACTCCGCTTTTATTTGGGCTAGAGAAGCCGACCCGAACTCAAAGCTGATTCTAAACGACTTTAATAATGAAACCATAAACCAGACTTCAAATGCTATGTATGACTATATTAAGGGTGCTCAGGCACGCGGTGTTCCAATAGATGGAATCGGAATGCAAATGCATTTGGATGGTAGCTCTCCGCCAACAAAAGAGGCAGTCATTAAAAATATGCAACGGTTCGCTGCGTTAGGTATTGGTGTTTATGTTACAGAATTTGACGTAAATATGAACGGTGTTAAAGGGTCGACGGAGCAGAAAGATCAACAGGAAGCTAAAATTTACTACGATATGGTACGCGCATGCACAGAATCACAGGCGTGCCACAGCTTTGCCTTTCTAGGGATCACGGACAAAGAAACCTGGTATAACTACGTAGGCCTTCCTGACGCTATGCCATTGATGTTTGATAAAAATTATCAACCGAAGCCTGCCTATTATTCTGTTAGGGATGCATTAGAACATTAGACCAAACACGACTAGAATCCAAATAACAGGAGTGGAATAAAAATACGGATTGACTATTTTGCCAATCCGTATCTGTTATTCAGACTTGGTAGCGGGGGCCGGACTCGAACCGGCGACCTCGTGGTTATGAGCCACGCGAGCTGCCACTGCTCTACCCCGCGACAATTTTGAAGGACAACCTACGGTTTTCCTTCAACGACACTTTCGGCCAAGCCGAATTTCGCTAAAGCGAAACCGTGTCTACTACCTTTCCCTTAAACCATATCAAAAGGGATGAGCAGTTAGTTATTCTAATCTGTTAAAGCGGTTTTGTCAATCTGTTAGCCATCTATAGGCCAGGATAGTGCGGGCCCATGAAGATCGCTTTACTTTGGCCCGTGAAATCCAGCCCGGGCTCATTGGGCGAATAAATCGTTAGGTGCATATCGAAGTCGTTGGGTAAGCATATGGCCGCGCCACAGTACTTGTGCCAGTCAAAACTTTGCGAGTCTATGACTAAATTACCGTCGATCACAGTCGTTTTGATCTTAGAGGGGTCGGTATCGCCATAGTATTGTAGACTGGCTGAATAAGTCGGAGCGTATCGAAATTCCACTTCCGCACTTTCCCCTTCAACTGTCACGTGAGTGAAGGCCGGCAGAGCACGGGTCACGGTATGCAGGCTGGCATCGTAGCGGTCGCGGACCTGCGGTACCGTATCGGCAGCCAGAGCTCCGCCGGCCGCCAGACCGATGAATAGCAGGCCGACCAGCAAGCCGGTTATCCAGGTGCGGATGGGCCACCGGCGCTTAAATATAGCCAGGCCGAACAGCACGATGAATATGGAGATCAGGGTAGCCACCGCCACCCCGATATCCAGTAGAAGATGCTCCCGGAATCCGACGGGGAACAGATTGTCTTGGACCAAGTTGCCGGTGTGCAGCAGCAGATATGTAGTCATGGCGATCAGCCCGAATATAGCCGCCAGTCCGGCCAAGATAAAGCCGATGCCAATCACTTTCACGAGCAGACTGAAAAAAGTATTGATAGGCCCGGCGATGGAATTATTAGCTCGCTGAGCCGCGCCCTTGACGTCGGCGCGTCCCACTACTTCCTTTAGGTTGCCCACAGTCACCGACCGACCGGCCATCTGCAGTTTTTCGCTGGAGGTCCTGGCTTCCGGCACCAGCAGCCACAGGGCGATGTAGAGCAGTATGCCGCCGCCCCAGGCGAAGGTCCCCACGATAAACAGGATTCTTATAAGTAACACGTCTATCCCAAAATACTTGGCCAGCCCGGCGGCTACGCCGGCTATCATGGCGTTATCGGTATCGCGGAACAGCCTCTTGGCGTCCGTCGCTCCGCCGTTCGCGGTCGACGCGTCTTCTTCGCTTTCTTTAAAGTCCTTAGGGTCGCCCAACTGCTTTTTTAGATAGTCCACGTCTTTGACTAAGATGACCTTATCGCCGCTTACGCCGCGTTCGGCCAGCAGCTCGGCCATGCGCAGTTCTACCTCTTCTACAACATCCTCGTCGCCGACCTGCTTGGCTATGGCGTCTATGTAGGCGCGCAAGGATTTATGGGCAGCTACCGATATGTTAAGAGCCTGCCGGCCCAAGTGGATTTTAGTTACTTCGTTCATTTTTTGGCTCCTTTCTCTAGCGAGGTTATCGATGCGTGCAGTTTGTGGTACGTGTTGCGTAAATCGTTTAGTAATTCGGTGCCTTCAGCGGTCAGCCAATAGTATTTGCGTGGCGGCCCCTGTTCGCTTTCCTGCCATTCATAGGCCAGCAAGCCGTCTTTGGCTAAGCGGTTCAGCAAGGGATATAGTGTCCCTTCTACGACAATCAGCTCGGCGCCGTGCAGGGCGCGGATAAGTTCGCTAGTATAGACCTTGCCGTCTTTGCATAGAAGCAGGACGCAATAAACGAGCATGCCTTTGCGCATCTGGGTCTCGGCGGTATTATCGTTCATACAATACTAGGTTATACAAGGTACTATAAAAAGTCAACGTAAGCTATTTTCTGTAAGTTGTTTAACTGGTAATTAATGGTGGGAGTGGTAGTATCAGGAATATAAAGAGGAGACAGCTATGATCAAGACATTTATAGCGATTGTGATAGTTATAGTTCTGGCGGTCGGCGGCTGGCTGGTTTTCGGAAGTAAAAACTCTAACCCGAACCCTTCGACAGGCAGTGGCAATAATAATTCCAGCCAAAGCAATACAACAAATTCTAACCAGGCCGCGGAAGGCAAGATTAACATTCATAACATGATGTTCACGCCGTCGCAGATAACTATCGCCAAAGGCGGCAGCGTAACCTGGACTAACAATGACAGTATCACCCATACGGTAGTTGATGATCTTAGTAATGTCGGCGGTCCCAATAGCGGCGATATAGCCCCTGGTCAAAGCTATAGCTTCACCTTCGAAAAGACCGGGTCGTTCCAATACCACTGCAGCATCCACCCCTCGATGCGCGGCACCATTGTCGTTAAGTAGCTTACATACACGTCTGGCATCAGGGAGCTATCCTGAACTTGGATAAGAGGAGGGGTGGTATGGCAAAATATGGAGCTATGGCTCAGAAGGAAGTAGAAAAGGCTCAGCGCCAGCGCAAAAAAGGCAAGCTGACCAGCGGACGCACCGGTCGGAAGGTTACCAGTCAAAAGCAAGCGATAGCTATCGGCTTGTCCAAAGCCCGCAAAAAGGGCGCCAAAGTTCCGTCCGAGAAATCTTAGAAACCGACCGGTTCGCGGATGATTATGACCGTGCCGCGGCCCTGGGTTTCTTTACGGTAAACCAGGATCTTATTGATGGACGAATGGGCGCCGTAAGCTTCTTGGGCGCGCTCGTCTTCCAGCGGGAAAGTATAAGTTTCCAGCCGATCAAAGGCATCGTTTAAATCTTTAACCAGTTTCTGCGAGCCGACAGCCCAGATAAAGTGCTGGGCGCCGTAAACATAGTTAGGCAGCTGGCTGCCGGAAGCCGAAGCTATCAGCACTTGTCCGTCTTCGGTGATGGCGTGGACACTCCCGATAGCGTAGTCCGAGGCTGACCCGATACGCTTCATCTCGTTCTGCTTGTCGGGCTGGCCATATAGCGGCATGAACATGTCTCGGACAGACTTATATTTGTCGGAATTCAGGATCTCGGTCAGGCCAGCCGCGTCAACCGTGCGCGACGTAGCGGTAAAGACCTCGGATTTTTCCGGGATAAGTTTTAAGACCTCATCCTTAAGCTGGTCGAGATTATCGACCACTAGCACGTTGAAACCGTTAGCTTGCAGCGCGTCCTTAGTTTTTACGATCCGCGCCTCGCTGGCCGGCTGCGAGTATTTAGTACTTGCGGCCATGGCTTGGCCTGGTGTTGTAGTTGCGTTGGACATCTATCCCTCCTGATGCTATTATTTGTATAGTATTAATACTTCCAATAGTATATTAAGTAAAGTAACTATGCAAGCGAAAGTTTTAACCGATACTGAAATCGAGAACCGGCCGGGCTGCGTAGCCGCGGCTTTAGCCATTTTAGGCAATAAGTGGACGGCTTTGATCGTCAAAGAGCTATCAGAAGGCTGCGCCCGCTTTTCCACTTTAGAACAGGCTCTGAAAGGCATCAGCCCCCGCACCTTATCGCAAAGGTTGGACGACATGGAGCACTGCGGGCTTATTACGAAGAAGTCGTTCGCCGAAGTGCCGCCGCGGGTGGAGTATACGCTGACCACCAAGGGCCGCGACCTATTACCGACGTTGAAGAGCATGGCCGCCTGGGGCGATAAGTATCATAAATAAAAAACTCCCGAGAACGGGAGTTTTTTATAACAAGACCGGACTTACCAGTTGTTAGTGCGCGGGCGGTCCTCTTTAGGACGAGCCTCGGCGACCGAAATCGTGCGGCCACCAAGATCAGACCCGTTAAGGGCCTTTTCGGCGGCTTTGCCTTCTTCGGTGTCTTCGAATTCGACGAATCCGAAGCCCTTGCTGCGGCCGCTCTCGCGGTCGCGGACAACGTTGGCGGAAGCCACTTTGCCGTGGGCGGCAAAAAGTTCGCGCAGTTCGTCATCGGTGGTGCTGAATGGCAGACCACCTACAAAAACTTTGTACATGTATTAGTTCCTTATTAATTCTTACTAGGTACGACCCTTACTGGTCTGGTATTAGAACTCTTGCACCAAGGGCCGAACATTCTCACCAAGAACAGATAAGCTCCTAACATCGCAAGTTAACCACTTATACGGTAAAAAAGCAATCGAAATTATTTGACAAGCCTATGTCCGTTAACGTTTAATCTTAAGCAGGTTAACAAAAACAAAAAGGAAAAACTTTAGATGCCGCAATTATCTTATATATTGCTTCCGACGACCAATGAGGAGATTCTGGCCGTCGACGAGGTACTGCTGGACGCCTGACTCCAGTCCAGTGTCCCTAATTAACAGATGTAATGATATAATTACATCTGTTCTTTTTACGGCAGGGTAGCTCAGTTGGTTAGAGCACAGGACTCATAAGCCTGGGGTCGCGAGTTCAAATCTCGCCCCTGCTACCAGAATTTATGGGAAAAGCACAAAGATCCACTGACTATAATCCGGCGGAACATCCCCGGACGGCGACCGATAAGGCCTTTAGGTACAGTCTTTATATAAAGGGGCTGGACGGCGTGCTGGAGACACTAGGCGGAATCTTGTTGCTGCTGGTAAATCCCGCCGAGATAAATCATTTTGCCCGCTGGCTGACCCAGAGCGAACTGTCGTCTGACCCGCACGACTGGCTGGCCAATCATATTCTTAAAACCGCCCACAGTCTGACTGGAAAAGCGCTGATTTTCGGCGCGATCTACCTCTTAGCCCAAGGCATCGTAAAAATAGTACTGGTCTGGCAGGTACTGCATGACCGGATCTGGGCTTATCTGGCGTTAATCACGGTTGTCGGATTGTTCGCGATATATCAGATTTATCGATTGGCCTGGGTCAAGTTCTCAGTCAGCCTGTTCTTATTAACGGTCTTTGACCTTCTGATAATTTATCTGACGCAGCGCGAGTACCGTAACCACCGGAATAGATTACACTCAGCCTGAACTATTCTTCGTCGTCTTCGTCATCATCGGGAGGAGTATAGCCTAAGACGCCGCGGTTGCCGGGATCGTCGGCGCCCGATGCCGCGGCAATACCGGCATCATAGTGTTCCTGAACGTCCACGTCGGTATCGCTGTCCGGATGGGTATCGTCGGTGGTGTCGTTGATGCCGCCGGGAGGAGAGAACGGCGTGGAATAATCGCCTGGTAATTTTTCCTGGCGTTCTTCGTCGTTCGGTTCGTCTATTGGCTGCATAACGTTCTCCTATTAGTTAACACTAATTAAATCATTAGCCGTCGATTTTAAAGTTAAATAACTTACATCTATCGGCCGAAATGGACAATACTGCTAAGATTTATACCAGATATGGACATGAAGATTCCAAAGGGCCGATACATCCTGGCTGTCAGCGGCGGCGTGGACTCCATGGTATTATTTGACTTGTTAAGTAATTTGCCGGAAATTAGCTTAGTGGTAGCGCATTTTAACCACGGTATCCGGCCTGATAGCGGCGAAGACGAAAAGCTGGTAGCCGGCGCGGCGGCCGTCTTAGGCTTGCCGTTCGAAGCCGGCCGTGGCGAGCTGGGCGCCGGCACCAGCGAGGAAACCGCCCGCCGGGCCCGCTATGAATTTCTGAACATGGTGCGGGCCAAATACGGCGCGGGCGCCCTCATCACCGCTCACCATCAGGACGACCTGATTGAAACGGCGATTATCAACCTGCTGCGCGGTACCGGTCGCCGCGGCATAGCGGCCATCTCGAGCAATAAGAACGTTCTGCGTCCGCTTTTACCTTACTCAAAAAAAGAAATTTCAAGCTACGCCAAAAAAAGTAAATTGCAGTGGCGGGATGACCCAACCAACGACAACCAGGATTATCTGCGTAATTACGTGCGCCATAAGCTGGTATCTAAAATGAGCGTCGAGCAAAGGCGGGAATTTTTAGATAACCTGAAGAACATCACCGAACGCGGAGCCGAAATCGACGACGAGCTAGCCCGGCTCTCACCCTTGCTCCGGCGCAGCCGTTTGATCGACAGATCCAAATTCAGCGCGCTGCCGGCCGAATTAGGCAATGAAGTCCTAATCCACTGGCTCCGCCAAAATGATCTGCGGGACTTCGATAAACGGACTATCGATCGTCTTAACGTCGCGCTGCGAACCGCTAAAAGCAACTCCAGGCATCACATAAAAAAGAATCTTAGCCTTCAAATCGGCCAAAAGACTGCCCGCTTTGAGCCCCGGCCGCTAAGGTGACGCAACAGATGATATAATATTGGGGTATGGAGAAAAAACCATTCCGCATGGGCGGACGCAGAGGTGATGGAGGCCGAAACCACTTCAAGAATGCCGGTTTCGTAATCTTACTTATTCTGTTCGGTCTGATAATATATGCTGCCGTCAATACTCCCAGCCAGCTCAAAACCGTTCCCTTTTCGCAGGTCATTTCTGATGCTAATAACGGTAGGATCAGCCAGATAACCGTCACTGGTGACCAAGAGCTGGATATAACCCCCAAAGGCCAGAGCCAGCCTACTGAAAAGTCTTATAAAGAAGCGGGCTCCAGCATTTATGAGCAGGGGCTGAAACAGGGTAAGTCGACGATAGTCAATAAGCCGGCTTCCAATAACAGCGGCTTGTGGTACGGGTTGCTGACCGGCGTGCTGCCGGTGGTGGCTATCGCCTTCATATTGATAATCATGTTCCGCAG
>JANWHE010000024.1 GCA_025450575.1 Candidatus Saccharimonadales bacterium | reverse complement strand
TGGCGGGCCCGACCGGGATCGAACCGGCGATCTCCTCCGTGACAGGGAGGCGTGTTAACCGCTACACTACGAGCCCGCAACTGGCGTATTGTAGCAAATACAGGGGTCGAAATAAAGAACCGCGGCTAGTGCGACTTATTTAACGGTCTTGTAGGCCTTTTAAAGATAATCTGGAATCACGATGGTTAAGAAGATCAAGTCTTTGGATGAGATGCCCATAGATATGCTGGAAGCCGTCAAGCGCGGCTTTATCCACCGTGGCCTTTTGCCGCGGAAATACCGGCGTAACAGCCAGCTAGAAGACCATCGAAGCCAAAAATTGAACACTGAGAAGTCGAAGCCGGAAAACCCGGAGCCGAATGACTCTGACCTGGAGATAATTGATTCGCAGCCCGGCTCGCAGGAAGCCGCCAAAGATCCGGACGAACCGGAACCCGGCGAAACCCATGAAAAGTTGATAGAGCTGACCGAGAAAGCCCAAGATATTTTGTTCACCGCCGACACGGTCTTTCCTTTCACGATTTTTCCGGACACGATCACTCTGGACCGTGAGAAATTAACTGTTGTCGACCGGTTCTTTTTCAGGGTCGCCAAGGTTATCACCGTGCCGATCAGCTCTATGATCAGCGCCGACGCTAACGTCGGGCCGTTTTTCGGCTCGGTCCATATGACTTCAAAATACTTCGTAGATAATGCCCACTCTGTAAATTTTTTGTGGCGGCGCGACGCTGAAGAAATCCACCGCCTGCTGCAGGGATTCATCATCGCCCAGGAAAAAGGACTGGACGTCAGTGACGTCGATAAAGAGGACCTGTGCGCTCTGCTGCACGATCTGGGCCACGGTACTAGTAAGTAGCCCGAGTCTTAGAAATGCACGTAGGGATGCGGCGGTTTGGCGATTTGCAGCTGCTTGATGTAGGCCGATGCGTCCTTGAGGTTGATGACGATGTGCTGGGCGGTGACCGTATCGCCGCTGATGCCAGTCAGTTTTACTATCTGCAGGGTCGGGCCCTGTCCGGCCAGCACGGGACTAGCCAGGATAGGATCGGAAATCTGGCCGACTTTCATCTGGAACAACTGGTTAACCACTTCCGGCGGTACGTTGGGGTTGGTCTTATCGATAGCGAAGCCATAATCGCCGCCGGAAGACTTGGACGACGGATCGTCCGACGACTGTTTAGCCAAAGCGCTGAAGTCCGCGCCGCCCCGGGCCTGGGCTAAAATGGCCTGGGCGCGCTGGCTGTCCGTAGTGTCCAGTTTGGCGGAAACTTTCTCGGATAATATCTCCTGTTTTAAGCTGCGCTTGAAGTCGTTGACGGTCCAGCCCCAGTAATCGCGCAAGACATCGGCGAACACTTTATTATTGCCGCCCAGGCGATTCTGCTGGCGAACTTCGTCCAGCCGGGCGTTAACTTCCTTATCCGACACCGAAACATGGTTTTTGGCGGCCACGTCTTTGACGTAAGTGTCGGCTATTACTTTCTGGAGAGCTTGCTTGCGGAACAACACTAGCTGGTCACGGTCGGCGCCGGCGAAGTTGCGCTGCTGCTGGGATTCGTAATAATGCACGTAGTGGCGCAGTTCGAACAGATAATTCTCGTAGTTAACATACCGGCCGTCGGCCTTGGCGATCGGGAACGGCACTACCTGGGTGACACGGTACACGAAAGTGTTGTACTGGTAGTAGCGATATAAGGCCAGCGAGCAATAGATGAACAGCGCGATAATAGCAGCCACAATCACCGCCAGCGTGACAGTCACGATGGTGTGGGTAGAGTGGCGCAGCGGGTATATGTATTTGCGGGCGCCTTTTAACACCTGTTCGCGGTGTTCGCTGATATTCTCGTTGGTGATACGCGGCACGTCTTCCAGGCTGGGCGGTTCCGGAACGGTGGGATTAAGGGGATTCAGTTCGGCGGCTTTTTCGGTGACCGAGGCCGGCACCATGTCCCTGACCTCCTTGGCCTTCTTCTTGAAAGGCTTCAATTTCTTGGCGAATTTCTTTCTGACCATGGGCTTTTTAAGCTTCGGATGTTTCCTCTCTCTGTAGCGGACGGCTGGTGTGGTGGATGCCCAAATCGCGTAAAATATGCACCATCTTGTTCTGGATCCTCTCCGGATGGTGCACCTGCTTTATCACCAAGTCGCCCACGTAAGTTTGTACCACTATTGTACCAAACCGCAGGACCGTTTCCTCCAGGCCGGCAATCTGATAGTTGATCATCTGGATCTGGTCTAGGCCGATATCGACGACGTTGACCTGCAGCAGGCTGCGGGTCTGCTGGATGAAACGCTTGTTGGTCATGATGTAGACGCTGAAGTACCACTTGACCCACCACGGAAAAATCAGCACGCAGGCCAGGATAAAACTGACTAGGATGCTGGCAAAAAAGAAAGCGATGGACGGCGGGTCGTTCTTATTTATATATATCAGCGCCAAGGTGTAGAACGGGCCGACCAGCATGCCGAATGATGCTAAGATGAGACCTTTGCGCATGACAATCGGGTGCTTGCGGAACACCAGCAGCGTATCCTCTTCCTCGAACTGTTCTTTGAAATGTTTGCGTTTTTTGTCGGGCTTGTTATCGCCCTTGTTCTCGCTCATGGCTATATTATAAGGTAATTTCCTGGATGGTGCCCCCACCAGGATTCGAACCTGGAGCTTCTCCTTAGGACGGAGCTGTTTTATCCATTGAACTACAGGGGCGTTGGTTAAATATTACCCTATTTAGACACCTTTTCTTGTCTGTCGAATGTCAGAACGCTATAGTCATTCTCATTGATTCCGTAGTGCTCGTAGACCTGCATGGTCGAGCAGACCATCTTTTTAGAAGGATCAAAGCCCAGTTTGGAGGCCAGCTTGTCCACTTGCTCCCATGAGCCGGCTTCGATTTCCAGATAGGGAGGGATGAGCGGCCACTCGTCGATACATAGTTCGGCGCCGTCCAAGACGTATAGCGTCCGGCGGTTCTCTTCGTAAAATTTCGGTTCCAGACCGATGGCTCGGATAAGCTCGGCGGTGCGCTCAAAATCACTGACTTCTATCTCTATCTCGCGCATGCCGCCATCCGGCCGCCCGGCTTCGACCTGCTGGCGCTGCTTGAAAGTCATGGTCACCTTGTCGCCTTCGTCGCGCAGCCGCAACCAGGCGGCGTGGGCGTTCAGGCGCCGGTCGGGATAATCAAAAACGTAGCGGCGGAACAGTTTACTGAACTGTTTTTTACCACTCAAGACTTCTATTTTTTCGGCAAGCCGCGCAACATCGACACCGATGAATTTGCCTTCTATCTCTTGCAACTCGACGCCCATGATTACTCCTCGGACCTGTGCCAGTCGATGGGTTGGTCCTCCGCCACCCGCCCGGCCATGGCCAATTCATCGTAAATGCCATCAATCAAGTCATAGTTTTTGGCTTCTTTAAGGTCTACCCAGGCATAATCCTGGCATTCCTCTGGTTGGAGCTTAACCTCTCCCCCGGCATGATTGGCCACGCAGGATATCACCAGCGACGGCGCGCCATCTTGGTGGATGGTCGCCAGACTGGTGACATAGCGGACGTTTCTGATGCTCAGTCCGGTCTCCTCTTTTACTTCGCGGGCCAAGGCTTCTTCTAAGACGTTGTACCAGTATTCGGCGGTGTCCTTGGGCTTATTGATATAGTCCGTAGTCTCTAAGTGGCCGCCAGGGACCGTCCAGCGGTTCGGAAACCGCCGTTTGGCTGCCGCCCGCTGTAAAATCAGGAATTTACCGTCCTTTTGGATGATGGCGGTAATGATAACTTCGTGCAGAAGAGAGTCGGCGGACATCTTTAGGACATCATGTGCTTTTGATGGACCGTCTCGTAGTCGTGGAGTTCTTTCGGCGTAAACCAAAGCCCAATCTCGTGCTCGGCCTCCTCGGCATTGCCGGAGGCATGGATCAGATTATTGATCGGCCGGTGGCTTTTATTGGCCAGAGCCGCCGAATCGAACGAGTAATCGCCGCGGACGGTGCCGGGCGCCGCCTTTTGCGGCAAGGTGTGGCCGACGATTTTACGGACGATTTCGATGGCGTGCGGGCCCTCTAGGACAGTCGGCATAACCGGGCCGCTCATCATGGACTCTACCAGCCAATCCCGGACTTGGTGGCCGATCTTATTAGGGTCCAGATCATCAAATTGTTTTTTAACGTCTATGCCCAGTTCTTTGTAGCTGTCTAGCGTGCGCTGGCCCAAGCCGGTGACGAATTCTTCTCTTTCGGGCGGATAATGCTTATCTAAAAGTTCCTTGTCCGGCCAGATCAGCTTGGCGCCGACTATCTTTAAGCCGACTTTTTCAAAACGGGTAAGTATCTCACCAACTATCCCCCGCTGGATGGCGCTGGGTTTTAAGATTACCAAAGTTCTCTCCATTAAAAATATATTAACAGATAATAATGAATAAAGCTAGTGTTCGGTTATTTTGATATTTTGCGACGTGTTTTTTGTTAGAATAAGCATATGGATTATGAAACCGCCGTGGCGCAGTTCCTTGAATACCTGGAACTGGAGCAGAACCGGTCGCTCAAGACCATCCAGAACTACAGCCACTACCTGACCCGGCTGAGCGACTACGCTGGCGAGCTGAAACTGGCCGATTTGGACGCCGACCTGGTGCGCAAGTGGCGGATGTGGCTGAACCGCCTGCCGACCAGCACCAGCGACGAGCTAAGCAAGATGACGCAGAACTATCACTTGATCGCCCTGCGGTCGTTTTTACGCTTCTGCTCCAAGCGCAACTGGGAAACGCTGGCCCCGGATAAGATAGAACTGGCCCGGACCCGCCGGCCGCAGGTGACTTTTCTGAACCCGGAGGAACTGCAGCGCCTGACGGCCCAGCCGGACATCGATAAACAAAGCGGCTTGCGCGACCGGGCCATACTAGAGCTGTTATTCTCTAGCGGCCTGCGGGTCAGCGAGCTGGTCGGCCTAGACCGCGACCATATCAATTTAAAACGCCGCGAGTTCATGGTCCGCGGCAAAGGCCAGAAGGACCGGCCGGTATTCATCAGCGACGAGGCCGCCGCTTGGATCCAGAAATACCTGGCTCTTAGGACCGACAACACCAAGCCGCTGTTCATCCGCTACAGCGGCAGTAAGAAGATAGATAACAGCGGTAATTTCACCCGGCTGACGGCTCGCAGCGTCCAGCGGATGGTGGCCCGCTATGCCCTGCTGGCCGGCATCACCAAGCACGTGTCCCCCCACACCCTGCGGCATTCGTTCGCCACCGACCTGCTGATGAACGGCGCCGACCTGCGCAGCGTCCAGGCCATGCTGGGCCATTCCAACATCGCCACCACCCAGATATATACCCATGTCACTGACCCTCACCTAAAGGCCGTCCACGAACAGTTCCACAACCGCAAAGACTAATCCGTCTTTAAATTTTTGGCCGTTAATGCCATACTTAAGCATAAGAAGTAAGTACAGAGGTCATGAAAGCCGGTCCAAAGCCAGAACCAAGAATTAAAATGCTGAAGCTGGATATCTTGATAGCTTTCGGCCTGCTGGTTTTGGTCATCATCTTTTCCGTCTGGTACGGCCACCATAAGACCGCGCCCAGTAACGCTTCCTCGACGCCGGCCGGCTGGACGCACTACGCCAGTAATAAGTACGGCTTCCAATTTGATTACCCCGGCAGTTGGGGCAAGCCCCAGGTTACCCAAGATAAGGGTGTAAGCGGCAGCCATTATTCGGTGGTTTTCAGTAATCCGAAGTCCACCGATAAGAGAAGCCTAAGCGTAACTCTGGCAATGGATACAGATGATTATCAGCGCAAAGTCTGCCCCGGTGGCCAATGCTCGGTCATATCCACGGCTATTACCAGCAAAACTGTAACAAGAGATTTGAAAGCTAACCCTTCCGCTTTCTTGGGCCACGATAGCTCGTCGTACGGCTTTATCGCTATCCCTAACCAAAACGGTACCACACTCCAAGAAGAACAAATCGTATCCATGCCAGCTATTAAAGTCAGTGCGGCGGTAGCCGTTTATGTTATTAGTAATGCCTCTGGATGCCCTCAGAATAAGTTCGCCACTGCTTCGCAGCAGCCGCTCTGCACAAACCGGGGCGATTACGATACGGTCAATAAGGTTCTCAAAAGCATAGAGGCGATCTAAGTGGAAAAGGTATCTACGGACAACAGGCAGAATATTACATCAAAAAGGTCAGATTTAGGGAAAGCCGCGGTTATTCTATTTCTCGTGATAATTTTAGCTGCTGGCGGCTGGTATGCTGACCATTCAAAACAAAAACCTAGCAGTACGAACAAGACCTCTCCTGTTTGGGTAGAATTTTCTTCTCAAAAATACGGACTTAAATTTAATTATTTAAAAACTTGGGGCACGCCGAATTTTCATGTAGCCTCCCAGCAATCGCCTGGATCATCAAGCGCAACACCTATTTATTCAATTTTCTTTTCAGATTTGACAAGTAACCAAAAACGGCCAGCTTTATTTATCACTTTTAGCCCTGACGCACCACCGATAAATAATTGTGCGGTGGCTGACAAGAACTGCCCTACAACATCTTTCCTTTCCGGCAACTTGATAAAAACCATGTTGTCGCAAGATAAAAAACATTTTGTTAAATACACGGACAACTCATTTGCCGTGTTAACATACCCTCCTTCTGACCATACTGGCGTTTTAAACATAGCGCAGATAGTGCATCTGTCAAAGCTGGGTGTCAGTGCCGCGAGCTTAAGCTATACCCTTAATAATGTCTCCCAGTCGTGCCCCAAAAGCCAGTTGGCTCAAAACACACAGACGCAATGTATCACCCAGACTGATTACAGCGACTTCAGCCAAGCCTTAGGAAGTCTTAGTAGTTTATAAAATCATTGAGGGATCCCTGGCCAGCCGTAGCTGGCCAGGGTGTCCCTGCTTGCGTTCGTTGGGGGGTCAAGACCTGTTGATGGACGGAAGGTTGAGCGGGCATCCGCTCTGACTGCCGCCAAGGTTGAACTGACTCGTCTGCGTCTCGTGCTGGACGAGAGAGGGCCCGGTGTGGCTCGGGAAAGGCCACAGCAGCGAATCCACCTGCAGGACTCCGCCGATGTCGGACGGAATGGTGAAACGCAGGACGGCCACCCCGTCTGTCTGGTGCTGACAGTCAATCACCAGCTGGTGATTGCTGTCGTAGTGCCCGAGCCGGATAACGAAAGCGCCTACCGGCGCGAAAGATCCATCCGGGCATTCCAGCGCTTCGGCCTCTTCGATAGGCGTCGACCACCACGTGATGGGGTTCTGCTGGTTGATGTAGCGGTAGTTGCAGGGTCCGTGCGGACAGCTGACCGTGCCCACGGTGTAGACACCGTTAACGAAGGTCGCCGGACTGGACCACGCACAGGCTCCGGGGGGCGGAACTCCGCAGGCCGTACCGGACGTCATCAGGGTGAAGCCCTGGTTCTGGTCGGACCAGGCACAAAGCTGGTCTGTCGGCGGCAACGTGGTTGACGCCAGGGACCCGCACTGCATGCCGATGCCGCCGGGCGTGAATACGCGCCACTTGCCCCAGGCTAGCCGGGTGCTCCCTGCCCGCTTCAGCCCGAAGCGCGCTTGCAGGCGGTACGGGTTGAGCTTCAAGGCGAAAGACCGGCCGCTGCCTAGCGAGGTTGCTCCGCAGCTGTTGCCGGCCTGATCTGCCAGGCTGTACTGGTAGGCGAACTTGACCGGCTGCTTCTTGCCTTGGACGACATAGCTGCCACCCACCGCCGACACAACGCCGATCGAGGCGTTGAACGCGACTGACGGCAACACGTACTTGCCGGGCTTACTGGACTGGACACCAGCTCCCGCCGATGACACTGCCAGCCCAAAGACGATAACTGCGGCCGCGAGGGCACGCATAATACCACCTCCAACTTGTGAACGTACAGGGACAACTAAGTTTTACATCACTGGAAGAGTTTGTACAAGGCTAATAATAGATAGGTTAGCAGGTTACTAAGGGCCGCTTATGCCAGTTGAAGCCGACCCGGACGCTCCATAGCCGTCACTGCAATTCGCCGAAACGCTTTCTCCCCCCCACTGCCCAGCGCTTTGCCAACCGAAACTATACCAATTAATTATGAAGAAACCGTCGTTGATAGTCGGCTCGCCGGCCGGACCAGTCACGGTGCAAGCCAGCGAATCAGATAGGTAGCTTGATTCGCCCGTCATAGTAGCCTCGATACACCAGAAATGATTTGAATCTCCGTCGCAACCTTGAGATCCCTCCCCTGTCCACGAATAACTAACACTAACTGTAATCGAAGGTTTTATAGTCTTACAGATCTGGGCGCTATCGACTAGCCAGCCCCATGGATCAGCACCCGCTTCCAGCTGCACACAATGGGTGCCCGGCCCAACCTGCAGCCAGGTTGCATTGGCTGCGTTACCTACGCCTCCACTAGCTGTACTGCGATATCCGCTGATATTCCAGCTGCCATCAGTGCTACTGGAAAGTGAATAATAGCCGCTACCGGGGCTCACGTCCGGGCACGTCCCGTTCCAGGTAGGATAGCCTGTACCGTCGCCGTTATCCACTATGCCAACGCTGGCATGGCAGGTGGGCGGCACTACCTGGCCGCCGGGACCGCAGCCATCCCCAGTACAACTACCGCCAGAGGTGTTTACGGAGATAGTGGCAGAGTCGGAGCGGCCGATTGGATCATAGCAGGTGATCGTATACGTACGGGTTGAGGAATTATCCCACCACGGCCAGGTTTCGGTATCACTACCACTAGTGGCGGTAGAACTTGGACTGGGGCTGTTCCAGGGCCCATTTGTCAAAGAACACCGATTGGTGTTCGTTGATGACCAGCTGATAGTGTACTGATTACCAGCGTGTACCGGGTTGGGGTTTGATGACAGACCGGTTACTCTAGGATATGGCCAGATGGTGACTTTCTTATTGGGGGTAGCGGACGGCGCGTATGGCCGGCTGCACTGCAGGAAGTAACTGGTGACACTAGTGATACCGCTGAAGGCCTGGTTGCCGGCGCCATTAGTAGACGGGCTGCCAGTAAAGGTCATTATGCCATTCTTTTCTCCTGCCCAGCCACCTGAGCCGCCGGTAGCGGTACAAGATGTCGCGTCGGTGGTGGTCCAGCTTAACGTGGCGTTGCCGGCCGAACCGGGAGAAGACCCCACATAAACGGTCCCAGCCTGGACCGGGTTCTGTGGGGAGTCCGGGTTATTGGCTTCGCTGTCCACAGTACGGCCACTGTCCGTGCCATTGTTGCCAGTAATATTAAATGTCAGAGTGGGCACTGGGTTGTTTATGACCGTGCCAGCCAGATCGTGGCAGACCGCGTCCGGATCATCAAAATTAACGAACTTGTCATAGCCGACAGCCGACGGCGTGGTTTGGATTTCTCGTTTACATAAGGCGTTGGCCGACCGGACGGCTTGTTCGGGAATGTCGTTGCTGCTGGAGGATATATTGGTGTCCACCCCGCCGCTGCCGTTAGCCAGACTGCTGGTATCTACACGGGCCTGCAGGCGTTTGACTATGCCGGCGGTCTGAGCTGTGGCGTCAATCACGGCCTGATCGTTTATGAAGTTAAGAGTGTTGCCGAACTTATCGTTGGCGGCGATCCGGACATCCGCTTGATTATATATCGGAGTGATGCGCATATATACCGAGTCGGTGTTAGCCGGCGAGATAGCCGTGGATAAAGCGCTGAGGATAACATTGCAGGTGTAACCGGTGCTAGTGGTGGGGTTAAAGTCGGTAGAGCCGATGGTCTGGGTGCACGGTATAGGCACCAGGCTACCGTCGTTTAGGCTGCTGAATGGTTTGACCGGCACATTGCCGCTGGGTGTCTGAGGATAAAGAAAGATGGTTTTGGATTGGGCTTGGACGCCGCTAAGGGCTTCGCCGGCCGATACCGGGAAAATAGCCACTCTGAGCATCGGTATACAACTGGCGTTGGCGCCCGCGGAGTCCTTACAGTTGACCGTAGTGCTGTTCCAGGTGGTTTCGTCATTAAGGTTACTAGCACTGGTAGGATAGCCGGTAATCTGGTTATTGCTGGGCTGCCAGGAGAGCATCAATTTGTCTAGCGCCCCGGCTGAAGCCGAAGTATTGACCTTCACGACCTGGGATTTAAGATTCTGCACTTGGGTGTAGACCAGATTGCTGGGCGTGGGGTTCAGCAAAAGGCACGTGTACTGGGTGCTGCGGCTAGTGTCGTTCGACAGATTGGAGTCGTTATAAAAAGGACCTGGGCTGGCGGTACTGCCGATAAGGCTGCCGGCGCCGTTGCATTTGGTGGATTGGGGCAAGAAGTTAGAGCCAGGATTGGCCGCGGCGTATTGTTTGAGATAAGATGCGACGTCATTGATAGCCGACTGGACGGCATAGGTAGTCGAGGCGCTGAATTGTTTGTTGGCCGAATCGATGGCCGTGCGGTTGACTAACCGGGCAAAACCGATACTGATAAGCGTCATGATGATAATCAGTACTGACACCACCACGATCGATGCCAAGCCCTGCTGGCCGGGGTCTGCTCCCTTACTTTTCATACTTGTAATTTTACTACGCTTATCCTTAAATCGCATCAATGCCCGCCTTTATAGACCGCTGTGTTTATGCGGCTGACGGCGCAGAAGTTATTCTGGGCGTCGCCCTGGCAGGCTACGGTGGAATAATCCGCCGGGTTGCTATACGTCAGCGTGTTGTCGTCGCCGTAAGCCAAAACGATGGCTACGTTATACAGGTTCGAGGTGGTGGTAGACTGCGATACGTTAAACTGCTCGACGCGCATCTTATTGCCTAACAGCTCGACTGGGTTATTTAGTTTGATAGTCCCCCCCGCGCAGGAGCCGCCCCCTAGGTCGTTGCAGGGAGTGGCGCAGGCCGAACCGCTGCCCTGCAGCGTGTCCTTTAAGATGCCAAAGTTGCCGGAGGGCGAATGGTCGGGCGAAACGCTTAAGTCTACTTCGTTATTGATGCGGTAAGTGTAACGGCTGTTGCCGATGCAGTAGTAATCGTAGCCGCCGGCTGGAGAGTTGACGCTGCCGCCGACATTCGGCGCCGTCTGGAAATTACCGTTGATATCCTGGAAAATATGGTCGGCAACGTCTTGGGTCTGGGTGATGGACACACCCTTGTAAAACAGGTGGCCGATCTGTACGAAACTGGTCTGGGCTACCAGCAGCACGACCGCGAATATAGCCGTGGCGATCAGTAATTCAACTATAGTGAAGCCCTGATCGTCTGCCCTTTTCATCTTAGGTATAAGCATAAGCTATTTATAATGGTTTTTCCAGAGGTCGCTTAAGCATGCTGGGCCGTGCCTTCCCGGCAGGTGGATTGCCATTTGGGCGGCAGCTGCTGACAATAGCTTTCGACTTTCGGAGGATTCGGCGCGGGAGTCTGGACCCAGGCGTATTGCCCGATGCTGCTGAAGCAATCTTTCTGGAAAGTCGTGCCTACCAAGCCGCAGAATATACTGGATCGCTTAAAATCAAGGCCGTCAAGCGCCAGAATATTGAAGACCGCACCCTCGACGCAGTTGCCGGTGTATGCCTTAGGGACTTCCTGGCACAATAACCAGGCGTTGGGTTCAAGACCACCGGCGTTCCGGCCCTGGAGCAAGCTGGGCTGCCAGGCTTCGGCGGCGGCCGTCAGCCCTAGGCTTTCCACGCAGACTCCGGCGTTCTGCCCGGCTTCCTCGCAGGCTTGGCCGGCTTTTTTGAAGTCATTATCGTACCTATATAATAAATAGCCTTCTTGGTTCATGTAACACTGGGTTACGTATTTTTGGGCGACACTGTCACAAGGCGCCATCGGGTCAGTCTTAGAAAAGGTGCCGTTGTCGGTTATATGGCTGACGTAGCCCCACTCGTTCTCCATGAACACTCCTTGCCAGCAGCCGATCTGAGCTATCGGGTTGCCGAACGCGTCGCATTGGTCCAAGGCCGCGGCCAAATTGTAGTTCACGTCCTCCATTATGCCGTGGCCGACGCCGTGGTAGCAGAAATGCTTCTGGTTATATGAATAGGACGGGCCGATAAGGATGGGTTTGCATAGCTCGTCGGCTAAAGTGCTGGCCGAGCTGCCTTTGATATGGCGCTCTGCTTCTTCGATGTAGCCATGCATGCAGCCGTTATTAAAGTCGGAGCCACACCTCAAAAAAACTGTGGTGCTCAATCCATAGGACCTGAACAGCTGGTAGCCCACGTGGTGGGCCCGCAGGTGATTGTCGCCCGGTAAGTAGTTCGGAACGTCGTCGACGTAATAATGCAAACTTGCCAGGGCCACCTCCGGCCCCGCGTCTTTGGTTATGCTTTCCATACCTTGGTACACGCAATCCTGCGTATAACACTGAGCCAGCCATTTCATGGTTAAGGACTTTACGTATCGATCGTCAGGCGCGCTCTGCGCGGCCGGATGACGAGTTCCAATCAAACTAACGGCTAGGATGATAACGGCAACGACTATTAAGCCTAGTAGATGCCTGCCGCGCTGCCTCAGATTTATTTTCAGCCGCGCCTGCCGCGTCATACACCCAAACTTAAGCCGCCAAGTATAGCCTGCCAAGTGGCCATATTCGGCGCCCAGTCCTCGTTCGTCACCATCAACGAGAAATAATAGATGACGCCGGGACCAAGCACATAGACCAGCTTGCCCTTCATGGGCAGTACCTGCGGATTGGAGTTAGTTACGTCAAGATCAAAGCTCCAGGCATTCTTTTTGATATTGGCGTTGGTGAATTTCTGCGGCATACCGAGAGTGGCATTATAGCCCGGGTAGCTATCAAAGACCTGTTTTTTTATAGCATCGATGTACTGGACACTATAAGAGTTTTTTACGGTACCCGTCATGAAATCATTGACACCCTTTACATACTTATCGTCACTCGCGTGGCTGTCTTTGTAAGAGAACGCGAATATGTAGCTGAGCGGGTACTTGTACGAGTCCATATGCACGAAAGACGCGGTGCTGTAATTTGGTGTATTTGCTTTAGCCGTTTGGGCGAACTCCGACGGCTTCGGGAAAGACATGCCGCCGGCCTGGACAATCGGATATTTATTGTTATTGGCAGCTTGATAATTATATTTAGTGACGCCGCCGCCGTTGATATTGATCCAACCCGTACCTAAAGTTATGTATACTAAAGCACCAAGCACGGAGGCCGCTAACAATGAGGTAACCACTGTAGCTTTCCTCGGTATTATGCTTTTCATGCCGGCGATTGCCGCTACTAGCCCCAATGGCGGAACCAGTAGAGCCAGGACGATCGTTAACAGTGGAAATTTATTCACGGCCCTTACGAAATAATTGCTAGAGGGCGTACTTATGTCAACCGTCGGCTTGGCGGAACCGTTATTCTGAGAATTGGGTGTCGGCATCTTTATTCCTTTTTGGTTAAGATTAAGGTCACTCATTTATCACAGACAGACGCGGCCCAAATGCAGCGCTGGCAGCACGCCTGGTAGTGTATAGATTGAAGCGAAGGTTGGGTAGTTAATCCCTCCCCCGGTGGTATTGAACCCGCAGGGGCATAAAGGCACGCAGTAGCCGGATTGATAGGAGCCAGTGTAGCTGCCGGTGTAGCTGCCGGTGTATGAGCCAGTATAGCTGCCGGTGTAGCTGCCGGTGTATGAGCCAGTATAGCTGCCGGTATAGCTGCCGGTGTATGAAGCTGGCGGCGGAGTTCCCGTTGAAAAGGCATTTCCATTAGAACACACCGTGCCGCCGGCGTTAGTGGCGCAGAGTTTGAAGTAGTAAGTCGTACTGGAGCCAAGGCTGACGCTAGCACTGACCGTTCCTCCCGTCAGTGGACTGCAGTCCACTGAGCTGCCGTGCGATGGTATGGTGCTGCCATCACTATAAGCCGAGGTGCCATACCAGAACTTACAATACGTCAGAGCATAGCCATTAGGGTTGACGTTACCGTTCAAAGTGGCCGAATTGTAAGTAACCGATGACGCCGAACCGGCGGTCACGGTCGGTGGGGAGGATACGGTAACGGTAGCCGAATTGGATACCGGGTTATTGGCGTTATCCGAACAGCCGATAGCGAAGGTGTAGTTCCCCGGAGTACCAGAGCTGAACGAGTAAGAGTTAGGGTCGGCGTTGGAGTCTACCAAAGCGACAAAACCAGCGGGACCGGTAGCGGTGCAGCTGCCGGCTTTGATATTGATAGCGCTCCAGGTAATGTTATCGGCCGTATTCGGACTGACTGATGATGAGGCGGCGCTGACTTGTACGCTGGGCGGGCTAGTGACCACCGGGGTGCAGGATGGCGACGGCGCCGTGCAGGCTACCGGAGTACCGGAGAAACTATCGTTGGGCTTGTAATAAATAGTGGACTGCTGCGGCTTGTTATCGGCCGTGGTCCAGCTGGCCGTCACCTGAAAACGCTTGGCGCTGTTATCGTAAGTCACAGCCACCGTGTACTGCGAATTAAGCAGACAGTTGCCGGAGGACACGGTCTGTCTGGCTTTAGTGCTGGGATTGATACAGAACGAAGTCCCCGGAGAAGTCGTATAGCTGCCAATAGTCGACGGGCTGTTGTTATCCGCCTCTTTAATAAGTTCCAGCTGCTGCTGGGCATAGCTTACCGCTTGGTCGCGGTACTGCGAATCAAGGCTAGTTTGGAATGAACGCGTAGAGATCGCGTAAGCCGCGCCGACAACCACCGCCAGTACCGCCATACTGATCATCACCTCGACGATGGTATCGCCTCGCCAGCTTCTTGCTAGGAATTTTCTCATCAGGAGCAGCCTCCCATGTCCAACGATGTGGCTATGCCGGTCGGAATACCTTTGAGATTGATCTGTGCCTGCCGGCGGCCATCCGTGACGCATAGTTTCCAAGCGGTAGTCGCCACTGGATTACCGGTAGCCGTGCAGCCATTGGCCTCGATACATTGCTTAAGCATAGTCTTGGCGTCCGTTGAGGCGCCGGTATAACCGAAAGAGCTGACCGAGATTTCGTTACCGGACGTATTGCTGTCTTGAAGGCTGGAATAGATGGTCAGAATATCGTTTTCCGAGCCGCTATATTTCGCCGAAGCGGTAGTTAATCCGTTAAGCAGAGTATAAGTATTTATGAGCAACAGGTTGTTGGGGCTGGTCGGGTCCGAGCTGTCAACGGCCGGTTCCGGATGGGCGTCTGATACCACGCTGGGAGCCACGCCAGTATCATTAGGACCGCTGTAAACGGTCCGCAGACCGAATATCGGATAAGAATATAAGGTCGGGCTATTAGGGGTCACCTGTACAGCCTGCCCCAGGTATATGCAATCCTGGTTGGTGGAGCTGCCGCTGGTCAATGCCGGGCGCATCACGCCGCCGACAGAAGCCGGCGCGCAGGTATATTGCTGTAATCCTGGCACGGCTTGGGCGCTGACGCCGTTGGCAATACTTTGGATTTGGGACTGCAGGTCATAGACCGCCTGCGAGAAATCGGTAGATTCTCGCCGGCCGCTAAAAACCGCGGCTGCCGAGCCCAGCAACATGGCGCTGATAGTTAGGACGATCATGACCTCAATTATAGTAAACCCGCCCGAGGCGCCTTTCATAAGATTGAGTATAGCATAAGCGGCATGAAATGGTAGGGGTTATAGACAATTTTAAATTCCAGTTACTGGCCGGCCGGCCGGGTGCTAGAGCCCGACAAATTTCTTATACCAATCGATCGGACCGCTGCTAAAAAGCAGGCAGATAAAAGTTGCCGCTATCAGGAACGGCCCATAAGGTATCTTCCCCGATAGCTGGCGCTTCCCGGCTATCATAGAGGGCAGCGCGGCGGCCAAGCCAAGTAGTGAAGCTAAGAAAATCATCAGGAAACTTTTAGCGGGCGATGCCAGGAGCGTGCCGGTTATCAGGCCTAAGCGGACGTCGCCAAAACCAATCCATCGGCCCCGTGA
Source organism: Candidatus Saccharimonadales bacterium (assembly GCA_025450575.1). GTDB lineage: Bacteria > Patescibacteriota > Saccharimonadia > Saccharimonadales > UBA10212 > JAIFWC01. The sequence continues at coordinate 9,495 of JANWHE010000024.1, read as the reverse complement.
CGCGTAAAACAGCAGGCCGAATATGCCAGCCGCTACCGCGACGCTTGATATCCAAAGGATCGTGGCCCCGGCTTTATCCGGTTCATAGCCGACCAGGTATATCAGCCGGCCGGCCGCGGCCACGAATAGGGTCGGATAGAGTATGGGGTTGGGCAGCAGCATCCATTTCGTGTCATATACCAAAAGCGCAAGCAGGCCGACGCTGGCGGCCAGCCAAGCGACGAATAGGACTATCTGGCCACCGTGTAAAGCCTGAGGCCAGAATATATAAGAAGCCACGAAAACTATAGCTATGGACGCCTCCACTACCGGATACTGGATGGATATCGGTTTTTTACAGTAGCGGCAGCGGCCGCCTAGGGCCAGCCAGCTTATGATGGGTATAAGGTCTTTGGCGGCCAGTTCGTGGCGGCAGCGCGGACACATCGATCGCCCGCTTAAGATAGATAGATCCCTGTCTTTCTTGGAGCCGGCTTGGCGCTGACGGGTCCGCCAGACCAGGGCGTTGACGAAGCTTCCCAGGCAGACGCCGAAGAAAACCAACAAAACATATACCATTGCCGCTTATGTTAACACAAACAAAACAGGCTCCTATCAAGGAGCCTGTTTGACGTAGCTGTATGCCTGTCTAGGATTCTTGGCAAGCCGCGACTAATCCGCCGCCGCTTTCTATGGTGTATACCGCCGCGATGCTACGGGCCGCCGCGCCGGTGGTAGTGGTAGTACCGACTGTAGCCGCACACTTGTTGCCGGTAGCAACGGTTAGCGTGTCCGTCGTAGGAGCTGAAGCCACCGCGGTTGTCTGAACGGTCGGAGCCGCCGTGTAGAAGCCCATCTTGAAACTGGCCGCCGAACCGGTTTGGGCCGCGCATGTACCGGTGCTTACCGTGTATGAGCCCGCGCTGCCGCAAGCCACCGTCGGTACGGCGCCGTTGTTATTACTCTCAAATTCCGTAATCGCACCCAATACGGCCGCTATATCTTGCTTACGTGACGTGTTGCGCGAGTTGCGCTGCAACGCCGGTACGGCCAGGAAGACAGCCAGAAGGATAAGGCTGGCGATGGCCAGGACTATCAGGACTTCGATGATGGTGAAGCCTTGTTCTCTTTTACTTAATTTTTTTGACATTTCGCAAATGCCCCCTTTGCATTTTGTTATGAATCGCTTATGTTTGTAATCCTACCGGTAGTTAAGTTAAAAAGCAAACACTTATCCACAGCCCGCTTACTGGCCGGACAGATTCTTGCCGGCCAGGCCATAGATAGGCAGCAGCACCGCGGCCACGATTATCAAAGCCATGATACCAACGACAATCATCAGAACCGGTTCGATGATGGTGTTGATGGACTTGATCTGGTTGTCAACTTCTTTCTCATAATAATCCCCTACCCGGGCCAGCATGGTTTCCAGGGCCCCGGACTGCTCGCCGATGCTTATCATGTCCGGCACCAATTCCAGAAAATTCGGATCGTCCTTGATGCTGGCCGACAATGTCTTGCCGCCCTTGACCTGCTCGACGGCTTTGTTTATAGAAGCTGTCACTTGGCTATTTCCAACCGCATCGGCGGTAGTCTGAAGCATCTTTATCATCGGCACCCCAGCGCCGATAAGAGTCGAGGCGGTGCGCGCGAAACGAGCCATGTAAAGTTTCATAAACAACGGCCCCACAGGCCATATCTTCATCTTGACCTGGTCGATAGCCAGCCGGCCTTTTTGGGTCTTAGCGTACCTTCTAAGAAAGTAGACCAGGCCTATCAAAGCTATCAAAGCTAACCACCAAAAATGGGTGATGAAATGCGAAAACCCCAGTAGCGCTACAGTTATGAACGGCAGGCTGGTCCCCGGCAGAGATTTATAAAGGCTGGCTACCTGCGGCAAGACCGTAGAGGTCATGAATATCATAATCGCGAACAAAACCACCAGGACGATAGCCGGATAGACCATGGCTCCGCGGACCTTGGAAATGACTTCGGCGTCTTTTTCCTGCTGGGTAGCCAGCCTCTCCAAAGACTTATCCAGCGAGCCGGAGGCTTCCCCGGCCGCCACCAGGCTGACATAGACGTTATTGAAGACCGACGGATATTTCTCCATAGCTACGGCCAGCGACGAACCGGCCTCGATATCGGTGATAATCTTAGCAATTATATCTTTTAGGGTTTTTTGCTTGGTCTGCTCGCGGACGATATTAAGGCTTTGGGTCAGCGGCAGGCCGGAATTTATAAGCGTGGACAGCTGCCGCGAAAACAGCACTTTCTCTTTAGTGGGCACGCGGTTACGGAGGCCGACGCCCGTCCTTTCGGCTTTGACTTTGATATCCAGCGGCGACAGGCCGCGGTCAATCAGTAGCTTAGCGGCCGATTTCTCGTTTTCGGCCTCAATCTGGGCCTGGATTCTTTGGCCGGTAGCCGGGTTCAAGGCGGTGTAAGTGAAAGTCAGCACGGCTTAACTCCGCATCAGCCGATCCAGCTCTTCGACGTCAACCGCGTAATTACGGGCTTCGTCGTAGCTGATTACTCCGCCGTGAATCATATTGACGAGGGTATGGTCCATGCTTTGCATACCGTGTTCGGCGCCGGTCTGGATAACGGCTTCCAGCTGGTAGTTCTTGCCTTCGCGGATGATATTGCGCACCGCCGGCGTGGCCACCAGTATTTCGGCGGCTGGCAGCCGGCCGCCGCCCAAGGCCGGGATGAGCCGCTGCGAGCAGACCGCCATCAGGATGTTGGCCATCTGGGCCCTAACTTGCGGCTGCTGGTGCGGAGGGAAGACATCCACGATGCGGTCGATGCTCTGGCTGGCACTGTTGGTGTGCAGGGTAGCGAATACCAAGTGGCCGGTTTCGGCGATAGTGATGGCCGCCGAGATGGTTTCCAAATCACGCATTTCGCCGATCAAAACCACATTAGGGTCTTGGCGCAAGGCCGAACGCAGGGCCGTTGAAAAACTGTAAGTATCGTAGTGCACTTCCCTTTGGACGACCACCGACTTTTTGGAACTATGGGTGAACTCTATAGGGTCTTCGATGGTGATAATGTGGACCGCCCGCTCGCTGTTGATCTTATCTATTAGCGCCGCCAGTGTCGACGATTTTCCGGAGCCGGTCGGGCCGGTGACCAAGACCAAGCCTCTGGGGAACTCGGCGAACTTATTTAGAATCGGCGGCAGACCTAATTCCTGGATGCTCTTGATCTCCTTGGGTATCAGGCGCATGGCGGCGGCCAGGTTGCCGCGCTCGTGAAAAGCGTTGACGCGGAACCGCCCCAGATCGCCGAACGCGAAGGAAAAATCAAACTCCTTATCACGCAGCAGGATCTGTTTCTGGTCTTCGTCTAGCAGACTGAATACCAAGGTTTCCACGCCCTTTTCATCCAGCGCCACCTGGCCCGGCAAGGGCGCCAAAGCGCCATCCACCCGGATCACCGGCGCCAGTCCGACTTCCAAATGAAGGTCCGACGCCTTATGCTTGATAACTTCTTCGAGTAAGATTTCTATTTTTGGTGGCTGCACTTTTGGTTGCTCCTTTAGCTGTCTGCCGAGGCTACCCGGTTAACTTCCAGTAATGAGGTCATGCCGGCCAGGGCTTTTAAGTAACCGTCTTGGCGCATGGTGACCATGCCTTGTTCCTGAGCGGCTTTCTGGATGGCCGAACTGGGCGAGTGTTTGAGAATAAGGTCCTGGATAGGCTCGGTAATCTCAAATACCTCATAAAGCCCAAGCCGTCCTTTATATCCCGTAGGATTATCCGGGGTTTCTTTACCCTTAAACAAAGTATAATCGTTTTGAGTAGCCAGAGGCAAGGTAAGATACCCCAGGTCTTTGGAAACTTTCTCGACCTCGTCGCTGTTCTTGGGCAGCAGGCCGCTCAAGACCTTATGTATGTCTTCGGTCTCGACTTTGTCGGATTTATAGCCTTCGCCGCCCTCTACTACGCGCCGCACCAGGCGCTGGCCGATGACCGTATGGACAGTGCTGGCAATCAGGAACGGTTCGATGCCCATATCCAGCAGGCGCGGCAGGATGCCGGCGGCACTGTTGGTGTGCAAAGTAGCGAACACCAGATGCCCGGTCAGCGCGGCCTGCACCGCCAGCCCGGCGGTCTCTTTATCGCGGATCTCGCCGACCATCACGACGTCCGGGTCTTGGCGCAGGATAGATCTTAGACCGGTGGCGAAAGTCAGTCCGACGTCCGGGTTCACCTGTATCTGGTTGATGCCCTCCATCTTATATTCCACCGGGTCTTCCAGCGTGACTATGTTGATGGAGTCGCTTTTTATCTCATTGAGCATGGCGTACATGGAGGTCGATTTACCGGAGCCGGTCGGACCGGATGTCAAAATCATGCCGTGTGGCAATTTGAGACCCTCGCGGATCAATCGTAAAGCTCGGCCGGCATAGCCCATATCCTCTAACTTTAGACTGGTGCCGCTTTTGTCCAGCAGCCTCATGACCACCTGTTCTCCCCAGATAACCGGGCTGATGGCCACGCGGATATCGATGGGGTTATTCTCTAGCTGGATAGTGAACTGGCCGTCCTGGGGCGTACGGTGCTCATCGATTTTCAAATTGGATAGGATTTTGATGCGGCTAATCAGCGCCGCTTCGGTATTTTTAGGCAGCTGCATGATCTCGCGCAGCACGCCATCGACCCTGATGCGGATTTTGAGGATTTTCTCCAGCGGCTCGATATGAATGTCGCTGGCGCGGGTTCGGGCGGCGTAATTCATAATGGCGCTTAGGGCCTTGCTGATGGGCGAGTCCTGGACGATGGTTTGGATTTTCTGGTTGGAGCTGCCTAGTACCTGGATATCCGGCGCGTCTTTGTCTTCTATCTCTTCGCCGGGCATCTCGGTGGGCTTGGCCAGAATCTCGTTGATGTTACGGGACTGGTCATACTGCTCCAGGGCGTGGCGTATGCCGGCTTCGCTGGCGGCGTAGACCGCCAGCGGTTTGCCGATTTTCTCGCTCAGGAAATCCACGGCCTGGAGGTTGTTGGCGTCCAGCATCGCTACTACTAACTTATCGTTCTCGGTGCCCAGCGGCACCGCCATATAGTGTTCGGCAACGTCGCGGTCTAACAGCTCTAGCACTTTGGGATTGATGTGGACCTCGCTAAGATTCACATAAGGAATATCGTTCGCCTGGGCTAAGGCCCGCGTCAGCTGTTCGTCACTGATATGCCCCTCTTCCAATAAAAGGGTGAAGAATGGTTTGCTCTTGGCTTTGGCCTGGTTTTTTATCAGGCCGAGCTTGTCTTTGGTTATCAGGCCCTGTTCAACCAAGATATCCTCGGCCTTGGACTGGGCTACGGGGGATAAAACGCTCATGTCGTTAAATTATCCTCCTTTCTGGTTACTGGGCGGCGCCGTTGAATGGTTGATTATTATTGCTGCCGACTTGAAGCGGGACGGCGGGGTCCAGAGCGTTAGTATTGAATATGGTGTTGTAGTTAGGGTCATGTTTGATATCCGGGAAAGTAGTGGTAACGCTGCCGGCTACCGGCACTTTGGTGCTGCGGTTAGGCGGTACCTTGAAGACCAGCGTACTGAAAACAAAAGCGACAATGGCGGTAAAGAAGCCGACCACGACCAATAAGGCTATATCTTTCTGCTTCATTATTTGATCTCCTTGCTGGGGATGCTTAAGGTTTTAGCCGGCTGGTAGTAGGTGGTCAGATCCATAGACATCACCAGGTTGGATTCGTTGCCGGTAAGCGTCAGGTGAGTGACGTCAAACGGCCGGATGGATCTCTCCAAGTCAGTCAGCAATTTTTTTGACTGGTCATAAGTGCTGGCGCCGCTGACGGTCAGATTGATGGGCTGCGGCTTGGGGCTGTAGGTGGGGCTGCTGTCGATGGTCGTGGCCTGGTCGGTGCCGCCGATGGACTGGGTGCCGACGCCGTCGGTGGCCAGCAGCTTGGACAGGCTGGTCAACAGCGCCGGGAAATCGTAGGTGGTCGGCAAAGCGTCAAGTACGATCTTGCCGTTGTCGCCATCCGGCGGTACGGCGCTGTCGCTAGGCGTACTATTACCGCCGATGATATTCTCGCCGTCACTGCCCAAAAACACGCCGTTATACTGGGTGGCCAGCGTTCCGGCGGCGCTGATGTCGTCGTTAAGCTGCTTCACGGACGCGTTACGGGCGTTGATTACCCGCTGCTGGTACATGGCCTGGTTAAAAAGCACCTTGGCGCTGGTCAGGCAAAAGACAGTGACTACAGTCGCCCCGACTACCACGCCCAGGATGGTCGACTGGGTCTTATCCATCTTAAGCGATTTGGATTTCAGCTGAGGTTTAGTAAACTTCTTCATCATTTATTCCCCGCGCTTTGAGTACTGTTAAACAAGGTGCTGGAGGGATCCCTCAGGGCTCCGGACGAAGTGGTATTGCTGACCGATATGGTGGGCGTTATAACTTTGCCTTGGGCGTCTTTGGCGGTGTTGGTGAAAAGTTTAGGATCGAACTGCAGGTTGACGGTGTAGCCGACACTGCTGACGTTCAGGTTGAAGCCACTCTCTACTACGTTTTGAAAGGCCGGCGCCGGTGATGATTGAGAGCCGACGGTGTAGGTAGCATACTTGAGGACATCGACGAAGGTGTTGACCGCCTTCTGCGAGTCGGCTGTACCGGAAATAGTCATGGTGTTGTTGGTCAGGTCCAGATCCAGTTTATTGATGCTGACGTTGGGCGGCGTGACCTTGGGTAGGTAAGCAAAGATGCGTGAAGTTATATGCTTGTTCTGATGAAGCGCCGGCAGAGCCTCCAGCTGGCTTTGGACGGTTATTATCCTATCGACTTTCAGAGCCTGCAGCTGGCTGCTTGATTTATCGACTTTGGTGGCGGCGTCGCTCATTAATTTCTTTTGGACGCCATCGACTAACCCCAGCATCAGCAGGAACGCGACGATGCTGACCGCGCTGGCGATAATCGCTACGGTATAGACCAGTTTTTTAGTATGCTGCTCACGGTTGAAGGACAGCTTGCTGTCTGGCAGCAGGTTAAACTGGACCTTACTCATCCTTGCCTCTCCGCCAACCCGGTGGCTATCGCGAAATGGTTAGAGGCCGCCATCAACTCATTCTGCTGGCCGGACGGATAACTGACATTGCGCCAGGGATTGCCGATTTCGACATTCAGACCGAAGCGGTTGGCGACGTATAGCGGGAACTCCGGCAATATGCTGGCGCCGCCGGTAACTATCACCCGCTCTATCTTGCTGGTCGGATAGCGTTCCTGGAAGAATTTTATCGATTTTTGGATTTCGGCTACTAAGCTGTCAACTGTGCCGATGATAGCGTTATAGACCTGGCCGTCCAGCTTGTCCTTGCCCAGGCCGAACTTGAATACGAACTGGTTGGCTTGGCTCTGGTCGATGCCCAGGTACTTGGAAGTGGCCTGAATCAGCGCCTGATAACCGACCGGGATGGAGCGTGAAAGATGCGGCACCTGGCCGAAGGTAATCACCACGTCGGCGGCGGCGCTGCCGATATCCAGAAGTATCTGCGGCTGGACGTTGTCGGCGCCCACCAGCGCCCTGGCCAAGGCCATGCTATCCGGCTCGAAGGCGATGACGTTCAGGCCTATGGACTCCAGCATTTCCAGCCGGCCCTCGACATAATTATTGGGCACGCTGGACAGCAACACCTCGTTCTTCTTAGGATCTTTCGGCGAATCGCCCAGCACCGCCCAGTCTATCTTGGACTCGGCCAGCGGCGTAGGTATGTAGGAATCGGCTTGGTAGCGGATGGTCTTAGCCATCTCTTCCTGGCCCATCTTATCCATGTCTATAAGAGTGGTGAACACCCGGTTGGATGGCAGGTTCACGGCGACGTTCCTGGTGGTGATGCCAGTGGTCTTGAGCAACTGGCTGATAACAGTCGCTACCTTGGTCCGGTCAAACTTGGCGTCGCTCATGCCGGCCGTGCCCTCTATGACGGCCTGCCCGTAATGGCCCACGGCCTTGACGGCGCCGCTACCCCTCAGCTCTACGACTCGTACACCGGTGGCTCCCAGATCCAGACCAAAGAAGTTAGATTGCCCACTTAGTGCACGCATAATTATTTCAGATTATAACAGCTTAAGCTTATTACTAAAATCTGGTTTTCAAAAAACTGGCGGCAGCGAAATTATACTGTCTATCGGCAGTCCGCCGGAGGTGCTGGTACTGGTCGAGGTGAAAAAATCGCCGCCCATGATCAAAGCCGGCGAATAGTTGACGACTTCGGATAGGTTGCAGCTGCCGCTGGCGCAGCTGTTGACGGTACCCAGAGCGTCTTCGGCGGTACTGGCCGAACTTATGTCGCCATTCACCCTTAAGAAATCGATTTGCTTGCCAATCAGGGCGCCGTTGACCACCAGCGTGGAATTGCAGTTGGGCGGATAAGTATATGCTAGAGTGGTCGTACTGTTGGGATGGCAGGTCCAGATTATACCGTCGTCGTTAGTTATGGCGGCCGTCGTCGCGCCGGCCGGCTCGGCCACATACATGCCGTCCAGCTCGGTGACACTCTTATCTATATATATGCTGCCTTTGACTATCAGTGCGAATTTCGGCACATTGTCGACCGTCGCCGCCGGATCATAAACTATGTTGCCGTCAATATATACGTCACCGTTGACATATATGGTCACCCTTTGGCCGGCCGGGATGGTATGCGATGCGGTACCGTTAGTCAGGGCGAAGGTGCTTCCGGCGGCGGCCGTAGCGCTATAGTCGCCGCTGCCCAGACCTATAGCCTGCGAAAGGTTGCTGATGGCTGTCGCCCCGCTCGGCTTCTTACTGTAATAATCCGCGATGCAGTTGCTTTGACGGACGCTACCCTCGGCCGCGCCACCAAACGGATAAGCGCCGGTATTGGCAAAAGTCAGAGCCTTGACGGAAGTCGAACCGCGGGCCGCCTGGGCGCCGGCGCTGTAAAACCCGTCACCAACCCGCCGGCCGTCGACTTCGCCTATCGCGAAAGCCGCGAACTGGCTGGAGTCGCCGCCGCTCGAAGTGCCCGATGTCTTTGAATAGGTGAGTATGCCGCCGTTACGCGTATCGGTCGTAAAGCCCGGGGCCGCGAAGCTGGGGTCCTGGTAGTTAGAGCTGGCGTCGGTCGAGCAGTTATTGCCGCTACTGAACCAGCCGCCGGTCATCACGTCGCCGCCGTAAGCTTTTATATAAGGCTTACTGGACGTATCGGCATAGGCGGCGCCTGTCGAAACCACTAGCACGGCCGCGCTTATCATAAGCACAGGTAGTCGTTTCAACAGTTCTACCTTCATTACATAAGCATTATATATCCATTGCCCGCTGGCGCAAACCGCCCTCGTCAGAGCCGACGTGCGGCTTGCGTACTTATGCTCTACGCAAAGCTACTCCAGCCTCAGGTCGTCTCTTCCTCTCAATTTCGCCAAATACTGCACTGCGGAATTTGGCGAAATTGTATAAAATATTAGCGAGTGGCAAGAACAAAAAAATCGCACATAAATCTTCGTTTATATATTGTGCTTCT
>JANWHE010000023.1 GCA_025450575.1 Candidatus Saccharimonadales bacterium | reverse complement strand
CCAGGCCACCGATAACGCGGCGCTGGTCAAAGAAGCATATCAAGCCGCCAGCCAGATAACAGATGAAAAAGCCCGGGCCCAAGCCTTACTGGACGTAGTCAACGAGATCAACTACTTTACCCAGCATAACGGCGAAGCCGAAGACAAGCCCCAGCAAATCTAGTTGTTGAGGCGCCGGGAGCGGACTGCGTAATGCAGACCGCTGGCCGTAGCCGCGCTGATGGCGAACAGACCCAGGACATTGCCCGGGCCGTTGTTCGGCAGACTGGCGGCACCAGTGCCGCGGGTACTGCCGGCGCTATTATTGCCGGTGCTTGAACTTGAGCCGCCGCTTCCCTGCTGTCCGGCGCCCGATTTAGAATTAAAGCCTGAACTTTGGCCGGTTTTCTGGCTGGCCGGCGGCGGCTGGGCATGATGATGCGAGGCGTGGTAAATCCACCGGACCAGCAGCAGTATTAGGAACGCCAGGATAAGGATAACCGCGGCCGCTATGATCCACCTGATAATCGGCGGGGCAGTCCGCTGCGTCTCCATGCGGGTGACGCTGCCGTCCCGGCTGGCGTCGGGCGGTTCCAGCTCCGGCGGTTCCTCCGGAGGAGCCGTCAATTTCTCTTCTTCATCGGAATTGTCGTCAATTCGCTTCACAAAAAACCTCTCTTTAAATCAACAGTAACATAAAGTTTACGGTCCGACCAAAACACTAAATAAAATCCCTCTTATACTAGAGGGATTTTATTAACCGGACTGTGAATTATCCTACATTCCCATGCCCATGCCGCCCATGTCGGGCATCGGCGCGGCCGGGGTCTTTTCGGGCACCTCTACCACCACGGCGCCCATGGTCATGGCCGTGCCTGCGATAGAAACAGCATTCTGGATAGCCTCTTTAGTTACGCGTACCGGGTCTACGATACCGGCAGCCTTAAGGTCTACCAGCTTACTGGCGTCGTTAACATCAACGCCGTGCCCCGGCTTGGCTTTACGCACCTGCGGCAGCCATTCGTCGGGGTTGATGCCGGCATTCTCCAGAATAATCCGGAAAGGCTGCTCGAGCGCCCGGAACAGCAAGCTCTGGCCGGCCAGTACCGAGGTATCGCCCTGCGTGGGCTTAATGGCGAAAATGAGGTTAATCAGCGTCACGCCGCCGCCGGCCACGATACCGTCATCCAAGGCGGCTTTGACGGCCGCTACGGCGTCATCGACGCGGAATTTCTTTTCCTCAATCTCGGTTTCGGTGGCGCCGCCGACTTTGATGACGGCCACCTTGCCGGATAAGGCCGCGCGCCGCTTTTCTAAGTTCTCTTTATCGTATTCGCTACTGGCGGCCTCGATCTGGCTGTTTATCTGGGCGATGCGGGCCTTGACCGCGGCGGCCGCGCCGGCGCCTTCGATAATCGTGCTGTCGTCCTTAGTGACGATAACCTTGCGGGCTGTGCCTACCACCGATAAATCGGCATTCTCGAAAGTCGTTCCGGTATCTTCGCTGATAACTTCCCCGCCGGTTAAAATGGCGATATCTTCCAGGATATCCTTGCGGCGGTCGCCAAAGGCCGGAGCTTTGATAGCTACGGTGTTGAATACGCCCTTAAGCCGGTTAAGCACCAGAGTCCCCAAAGCTTCGCCTTCGACGTCCTCGGCGATCAAGACCAGATCCTTTTTGCCGGCCTGGGCCAGTTTTTCCAGCATCGGCAGGAAGTCCTGTATCGAACTGATTTTCTGGTCGGTTATCAGGATCGCCGGCTTATCATAGACGGCTTCCATCCGGGCGGTGTCGGTCACCATGTAAGGGCTAACATAGCCGCGGTCCATGGTAAAGCCTTCGACCACTTCGCTCTCCATGGCCAGGCCCTGTCCTTCTTCGACGGTCACCACGCCGTCTTTGCCGACTTTTTCCATGACATCAGCGATAAGGTTGCCTATCTGGTCGTCTCCGGCCGATATGGTGGCTACCTCGGCTACCCGGTTCTTCTTGCCGACGATGTCTTCGCTTTGGGCGTCCAGCTGCTTGATGACATCCTGGGCAGCGCTCTCTAGGCCTTTCCTAAGCTGCATCGGATTATGGCCGGCCGCAATCAATTTGTTAGCTTCGTTTAAGATGTGATAAGTCAGAACCGTCACGGTGGTAGTTCCGTCGCCGGCCACGTCGTTCATCTTGCTGGCGGCCTGCTTGATAAGTTCGGCGCCAACCTTATAGCCCAATGTCTCGTCATCGACATCGTCGATCTCCACGCCCTTGGCAACAGTTACACCGTCGTGAGTAACCGTCGGGTTACCGTAACTCTTGCTGATCACCACGTTGCGCCCTTTAGGGCCCATGGTGGTCTTTACCGCGTCGTATAAAACCTTAGCACCGCCCAGCACCCGCCGGCGGGCATCGTCATCGTAAAATACTTTTTTAGCCATCTATACTCCTCCTACTTAACTGTCGCTAGGATATCCTCTTCTTTGACCAGGATATATTCTTTATCGCCGACTTTTACTTCGGTCGTGCTGTAGCTTTTATAAACAATCCGGTCACCGGGTTTAACAGACATTGAGATAGTTTTCCCATCCTTGCCGATCCTGCCCGGCCCAACCTTAACGACCTTAGCGATCTTGGGCTTTTCGGCCGCTTTGTCCGGTAGATACAAACCGCTAGCTGTCTTAGTAACGGCTTCTTCTTGCTCGGCCACCACCCAATCGGCCAATGGATTCAATCCAGCCATCAACAATCCTCCTCTTATTTCTTAGAAATATCCGCTTCTGAAGCGGATTCTAGCACTCATAATACTAGAGTGCCAAATTCCCTGTCAAGGGGGGCCGGCCGCTTATTTCTCTTGGCTTAATAAGTTTCTGGCGATTTCAATCTCGTTCCAGGGCTCTTCCTGTCCGCCCATGTTGCGGGTCGTCTGGTGGCCGATACCGGTCAGCAGGACCGTATCCCCTGCCCCGGCCGCCGCGAAAGCGGCTTTGATGGCCGCTAACCGCTGATGCACGATTTTGGTTTTGGACCGGCCGCCGGCCTCCGAGATCCCTTTATTGACGGCGTAGATAATCTCAGCCGGATCTTCGGTATAGGTCTCGTCATCCGTTAAGAAGATTAGGTCAGCGTTTTTGGCGGCCACCTTACCCATCAGCGGACGTTTTGATTTATCCCGGTCGCCGGTCGCCCCAAACACCAGGATGACCTTACCCTTCGTCAGCTCTTTAGAGGCTTTCAGGACGTTTTTTAAGGCATCCGGAGTGTGGGCGAAGTCTACTAGCACGTCGAACTTCTGGCCGGCCTCTACGGATGTCATGCGGCCGGGCACGCCCGTCAGGGCGGCGATACCGCGTTCGATTTCCAGCCGGCTCAGCCCTAGCGCCCGGCCGATGCCCACGGCGGCCAAAGCGTTATAAACGTTGAACTTGCCCGGAAGATGGCTGTTTATTATGTACTTTTCATCTCCCGCGCTGGCCTGGAAACTGCCGCCCATAGCCGACAGTTCGATATCCTTAGCTCTTAGGTCCCCATTCTTAAGCCCGTAGGTCAAGGGCGTTTTGATAGCCGCTACGAAACGCTCAGCAGTGGCGTCATCGGCATTGATTACCCCTGTTCTAAGGCCTTTTTTGTTGTCGTTAGTGAGACGGAAAAGTTTTACCTTGGCATTAACGTAGTTATCCATGGTGCCGTGGTAATCCAGATGGTCCTGGCTGATATTGGTCATAGCCGCCAGGTGAAAAGGTACGCCCCAGACCCGGTTCTGGGCCAGGGCCATACTGGTGACTTCCATGACCAGCCAGTCGCCGCCCTGGTTCTTAAGCTCCTTCAAGCGCTTCATCATCAGCGGCGTCGGCACGTTGGTGTAATGGTCCGGCGGCGACTTGATATCGTCCCCTACCCCGTAGCCCACGGTACTCATCAGACCGACATTAAAACCGGCCTCGTGCAGCATCTTATGGACTAAGAACGCCGTGGTGGTCTTGCCGTTAGTGCCGGTTATACCGATGACTTTAAAGCCGCGGGCCGGGAAGCCGTATACCAGATTGAACAGTATCGCTTCGCCTAAATGGCCTAGGGGTTCGACCTTACGGAACAAGCCTGTGGGGATAAAAGCCTTAACGATTTTCCTAAAATTCACCCTCTCAGTATACTGTAGAACAGATGAAAATCCTGGGAATTGAGAGCTCGGCCGACGAAACGGCGGCCGCGGTCGTCGAAGACGGCCGCTTTATGCTTAGCAGCACGGTGGCCTCCAGTCTGGATCTGCACAAGGTCTACGGCGGCATCGTTCCAGAAATCGCCGCCCGCAGCCACATAGAGATCATCATCCCTGTTATCAAGCTGGCCTTAGCCGACGCCGGATGCGGCTGGGACGATATTGACGCCATCGCCGTCACTAACCGGCCCGGCTTGATCGGCAGCCTTCTGATAGGCGTGTTGACGGCCCGGACCTTGGCGATAACCAAAAGAAAACCACTATACGGCATAAATCATGTGCTGGCTCACGCTTATGCCAACTTCATAACGGCTACCAGGCTGCCGGGTTATACCCTAAGCGAGAGCCCACCGCGGGTCCCCGCCCTGGGGCTGATTGTTTCCGGCGGCCACACCCAGGTGATGCTTTACCGCTCGCATGCCGATTACGAACTGCTGGGCCAGACCCGCGACGACGCCGTCGGCGAAGCCTTTGATAAGGTAGCCAAGATTTTGGGCTTGCCCTACCCTGGCGGCCCATCCATTGATAAGGCCGCCCAAAAAGGCAACCCGACCTCTGTTAAATTGCCTAATCCTAAGCTCGATAATCGCTATGATTTCAGTTTTTCGGGTCTTAAGACCGCGGTCTTGCGGGCCGCCCAGCAGCTGGCCGGCAAAGACTTCACCTTGCCTTCCACGGAGCTGCCGGCTTTGCTGACGGAGTCCCAGAAGGCCGACCTGGCGGCCAGTTTCCAGCGAGCCGCCATCGATATTCTGGCCGACGCTATGACCGCCGCCGAAAAACAGTACCGACCGGAGTCCGTCTTGCTGGCCGGCGGCGTAGCCGCTAATAACTCCTTACGCGAAACTTTAAGCCGGAGGCTGCAGGCTCCCCTGCTCTACCCCGATATCAAACTCTGCACTGACAACGCGGCTATGATTGCCTCGGCCGCATATTACTGGCAGCAAACGGCCGATAACCCTTACGAATTGTCGGTTATCCCCAGCCTGTAATCCAAAAATCTTGCCCTGCTCTGACATACTTGTTATGCTATTTTTGAAAACAAACAGGTGCGAAACTCAACCAATCAGGCATTACCTTCAGGCTTTTTACGTCGCCGTTGTTCGTAAAAAGTTCTGGTGTGTAGTGCCTGATTTCATATGAAAACACCTTAGAGCATTTTATGGTGTTGTAAGAATAAGACGGCCCTGCCGCGAGCTTACCTCTGTTATACTAAAGGTTGATTATGAAGTTGCCGAGCGCCTACAATCCGGGAGATTACGAAGCCGATATCTATGCCTCGTGGGAGAAGAGCGGGGTATTCCAGGCCGACCCCGGCAGTCCTAAAAAACACTTCTCCATCAGCATGCCGCCGCCCAACGAGACTGGTACTCTGCATCTGGGCAGCGCCTTATTCTTAGTGCTGCAGGATATCTTAGCCCGCCATAACCGTCAGACCGGCTATGATGTGCTGTGGCTGCCCGGCACAGACCATGCCGCTTTGGCGACCAACGCCTTGGTGGAGAAACAGTTGGCAGAGCAGGGGATCGACCGGCACCAGCTGGGGCGCGAGGCTTTCATCGAAAAGGTGAAGCAATTTTCCAGCCAGAACAGGGGTAGAATGCTGGAGCAGATGCGGGCCATGGGGGCCGGCCCCGACTGGAGCCGCTTGCGATACACCATGGACGACGCGCTGAACCGCTGCGTCAACGAGGTGTTCGTCAAAATGTACGATGACGGCCTGATTTACAGGGGCAGCCGCATCGTTAATTGGGACCCGCAGCTGAAAACTACCGTATCGGACGACGAGGTGGTCCATAAAGAAGAGCAGGGGACTTTTTACACCTTGCAGTATGGCCCTTTCCAGATAGGCACGGCCCGGCCCGAGACTAAGTTCGGCGACAAATACGTAGTTATGCACCCCGAGGACGAGCGTTATAAGCAGTACAGGCACGGCGACACCTTCGAAGCGGAGTGGATAAACGGTCCGGTCAAGGCTACCGTTATCAAAGATGAGGCTGTTGACCCGGCCTTTGGAACAGGGGTGATGACCATTACCCCATGGCATGACCACACGGATTTCGAAATCGCCGAACGGCACGGCCTGGAAAAAGAGCAGATTATCGGTTTTGACGGCCGCTTACTGCCGATCGCCGGCGAATTCGCCGGCCAGAAAATAGCCGAGGCCCGTCCTAAGATCGTCGAAAAACTGCAAGCCAAAGGACTGCTGGTAAAAACCGACGAGCATTACACCCACAATCTGGCCCTTAATGACCGTGGTAAGGGGTTGATTGAGCCGCAGATAAAGCTGCAGTGGTTCGTGGACGTCAACCGCCCGGCAGTACAGTGGAAAGGCCAGCTGCGCTCCCTGCGCGAGGTGATGCACGCCGTAATCGAGGACGGCGACATCAAGATTGTGCCTAAGCGTTTCGAGAAGATTTATTTCCACTGGATAGATAATCTACGCGACTGGTGCATCAGCCGCCAGATCTGGTGGGGCCACCGCATCCCTGTGTGGTACAAGGACGAGGAAATCTACGCCGGCGTCCGGCCGCCGGAAGGGCAGGGGTGGACGCAGGATCCCGACACCCTGGACACCTGGTTCTCCTCGGCGCTATGGACCTGGAGCACCTTAGTGAAACCGGAGCTGGCCGCCGATTTCAGCTTGAGCTTGGAGGATTTATTGAGACTGAGCCCGGACTTCCAGACATACCACCCGACCTCCGTCATGGAAACCGGCTGGGATATCTTATTCTTCTGGGTGGCCCGGATGATACTGGCCACCACTTACGCTACCGGCCAGGTGCCGTTCAAGACCGTTTACCTGCACGGCCTGGTGCGGACCGAAGACGGCAAGAAGATGAGTAAGAGCAACCCGGAGGCCATAATCGATCCCCTGGAAGTTATCTCCCAGTACGGTACGGACGCCCTGCGCCTGGCGCTGGTATCCGGAGTCAGCGCCGGCAACGACATGCGCGTGGGCCTATCTAAGATCATCGATAACCGCAACTTCTGCAACAAGCTCTGGAATATCGCCCGCTACATCGAGGGTGCGGCCGGCGATGCGGACGGCCAAACGCCGGAGCCGAAGACGCCGGCCGACCACTGGATACTTGATAAGTTAAGTATTTTAACAGGGGCGCAAAGGCGTAATTTGGACAACTTTAAGTTCAGCGAAGCTTATCAGGATCTTTATCATTTTGTTTGGGACGACCTGGCCGATTGGTATATCGAGGCCGCCAAGGCCGAACCGAACGCCGGCCTGCTAAAGTACGTGCTGGGCGGCAGCCTGATTCTCGCCCATCCCTTCGCGCCTTTCATCACCGAAACTCTCTGGCAGCAATTAGGCTACGCCAAAGCCGGCCTGCTGGCTGCCCAGCCGCTGCCTGCGGTCCTGCAAGCCGATAAGGCCGAAGTTGCCAAATTCGAAGATATCAAACAGATAGTTTCGCTAGCCCGCCGCTGGTCCAAGGCCATAGGTTCAGACACGCTCGTGTATCATGACTCCGAGCTGCTTGATCAAGCGGCTCCGCTAGTCAAGCGGCTGGGCCGGGTGGGTAAGTTTGATAAGACAACCGAAGCCGCCGGCCTAAGACTGCCTATTGAAGGCTACGAGATATTCATCAGCGCCAATAAGGATAAGGGCAGAGCCTACCTGGAAAAGATCGGGGGCGAAAAAGCCGGGACCGAGTCGCTTATCAATAATTTGAAAGTGCGCCTGAACAACGAAAACTACATCAACAGTGCTCCGCCAGAGCTGGTCCAGGAGAGCCGGGAGCAGTTAGAGGCTCAGTACCAGAAACTCAAATTGCTAGATGAAGAGACCAGAATGGTCTCTGACTGGGTCAGCCGTTAAAAGGCCAGTAGCTGTTTGATGCGCTCGATGCTTCCAGAAGGGTTGTTCTCGTCGAACAGTTCGGTATGCCAGCCGGCCCGCTCGGCGCCGGCGACATAAGCCGGGTTGTCGTCCACCAGCAGGATTTCCTGAGGCTGGACGCCTGTCAGTTGCTGGGCGATCTCGTATATCTTGGACTCCGGTTTGAAACAGCCCGATTTGGCCGATTCGACGATGGCCGT
>JANWHE010000022.1 GCA_025450575.1 Candidatus Saccharimonadales bacterium | reverse complement strand
CCATACAGCTTGAGCAGGTCGCGGCCATGCTGGTAGAGCCGTTCTGGCTCATTATCTCGGTTACCGAACGGATAGTGTATGGGAAATCGGCTTCGGCCGGCAAAACGGCGCTTATAGCCCGCTCCGCCAAGTACCCGTGTCCGATCTCGCGGCGTCCTGGGCTGCCCAGCCGGCGGACTTCACCCACGGTATAACCGGGCGCGTTGTAATGATGCATGTAACGGCGCTCGCCTTCGCGTTCCATGGTGTCGATTAGCTGCACGTAGCTTAGCGGCGCCAGCGTGACGATGTTCAATGCCTGCGTGACACCACGAGTAAAGATACTGGAACCGTGAGCCCGCGGCAGAATCCCCACTTCGCTGCTCAGCGGCCGTATTTCGCCGGTTTTGCGGCCGTCCGGACGGATATTATCTTTTAAAATCCCCTCGCGGACGTCCTTATGCACGGCCATCTCAAAAGCTTCGTCGTAATCCCTTTTCTTGCTCAAAAACTCTTCTTCGCCCAACTCTTTGATGAAGTGCTCTTGCATCCGCTCGCGCAAAGTATTGACCAGCTCGTTGCGCTCCGGGTACGGCAGCCGTAGTCCCGGGCCCAGCTTGCCCTTCACCCATTCGTCAACGCTCTTCTGGATTGATTCGTCGGGCAGTAACAGGGTGAATTCCTGCTTGGTGACTCCGACTTTCTGAGCCAGTTCGTTCTGCAAATCGATAGCCGGCTGGATAGCCTGGTGAGCGTAAGCCAGGGCTTCGGCAATGGCCTCTTCCGATACCTCGCGGGCGCCGGCTTCCACCATCATGATGGCGTCTTTAGTGCCGGCGACCACCAGGTCCAGCTCGCCTTCTTCCAGTTCGGCCAAGCTTAAGAATGCCTGCGGCTTGCCGTCTTTGACGCCGACGCGCACGCCGGCCACCGGGCCGTCAAACGGCGCGCCGGTCAGCATGAAGGCGGCGCTCATAGCGATCATAGCGATGGCGTCGGGCCTGAACTGCGGGTCCATACTCAGAACCGTGGATACGCCTTGCACCTCGTGCCGGTAGCCTTTGGGCCACAGCGGCCGTATCGGGCGGTCAATCAGCCGGCCAATAAGCACGGCTTCGTCGCTAGGACGGCCTTCGCGCTTGATGAAACGGCTGCCGCTAATCTTACCGGCAGCGTAAAATTTTTCCTCGTAGTCGATGCTCAGCGGGAAGTAATCCATTCCCTGCACGACCTCCGGGCTGACCATGGCGGTGCCTAATATGACGGTATCGCCATAGCGTGCCAGAACGGAGGCGCTGGTTCTGAAACCGACCCGGCCGACCTCTAAGCTAAGCTCGCGCCCGCAGAACTGCGTGCTGACCTTGATTATCTTTTTACCAAACGGGTTGATGATCTCTGACATTTATAAATAGTCCTTCCTTGCCGCTGCAAGGCCAGGGTGCAAATATATGCCCTTGTGCTTACGGTATATATCTGTAGCTCTGTCCTCAGAACAGCTCTTGTTTTAATGTGCACAAGCTTAGCCGCCGATCGGCGGTTCAGAGTCTGGGCACTTTAGCGTCTGATGCCGAGCTTTTTGATCAAAGCTAAATACTCGTCTCCGTTTTGCTGCGCGATATATTTCAACAGTCGCTTGCGCTTGCCGACCAGCTGCAGCAAGCGACGGCGGGCCATGAAATCATGCTTATTCTTCTTCATATGATCTGTTAACTCGGCAATCCGGGCCGTCATTATACCGACCTGCACCGCAGGACTGCCACTGTCTTTATCATGGGCCTTCAGGTCTTTGGTGACCTCGGCCTTCTTCTCACTAGAAATCATTAGTCCAGATGATAATAACAAAAAGTCACCCTTTTGACAACCCCTGTCGCAGGTTCTCCCCAATGCTAGCCACCGTCAACTCTTCCATCCTAAGAGCGCCAGATACGTTAAGCTCGCCGACTTGGGTGCGGCGGAGGGCGGAGAGGTAGGCGCCGGTGCCTAGCTTTTGGCCGACATCCACGGCCAGCGAGCGGATATACGTGCCGCTACTAACAGAGGTAGTGAAGCTAGGTTTCGGATATCCATACCTAATGTTTCTGATGCTGTAAATCGTCACGGCGCGAGGTTCGATTTCCACTTTTTTGCCAGCCCGGGCAGCCTTATAGGCTCTTTGGCCGTCAACTTTGATGGCGCTGAAGGCCGGCGGCACCTGCCGGATTTCGCCAACAAATGTATTCAAAATCTCTTCAACTTGCTCCCTGCCGGGCTGATGAGCACTTTTTTTTATGATTTCGCCTTCCCCGTCAGCCGTTGTGCTGACTGCCCCCAGAGTCAGCTCGGCCTCATACGTCTTATCGAGTTTACTGAATTCCCCGGCGCGTTTGGTGTAGCTACCTAAAACCAGCACCAAGAGTCCGGTAGCCATTGGATCCAGGGTACCAGTGTGGCCGATTTTCAGCTTCTGGCCGGTTTCGGCTTTGATAATCCCGCGGATCTTAGCCACCACGTCGTGGGATGTCCAGCCGGCCGGCTTGTCTATTAATAAGATTCCGTCCATTTGGACAGATTATATACAACTATTGCTGGGGAGGCGGAATAACCACGCTCGGGGCGGCTACCAGTGGCGGCGGCAACGGTGGCGGAGCCACGTACTCAGCGCCCTCAACGGCCGGAGCTGGAAGAGGCGGAAGAGGCGTGGTCGACATCGGAACCTGGGGGCCCGTCGGCAAGACTAAGGACGGAGTATCAGGCGGAGGCGGCGGCAATGATTCCGGGTGCAGCGGCGTTTGATTCAGCGGCTGGGCGTTCAAGGCTTCCACGGGTCCGGCGGCGGCCGGATCGAAAGGCGCCGAGACCAAGGCGTTCTGGACAGCGTCGCGGGCAGAGCCTACGGGGGCTGGCGGCGCGAAGTCGACTGGCGGCGTAATATCTTTGCCGTGAGCCACTTCGTCTTTAGGCTCGGATTGGGCCGGACTTTGGCCTTCGGTAGCTCCATAAGGATCCTGCGGCGACACGTTATAAGGAGTCGACCAATTAGGCCGGTTTTCCAACGCCTCGACGGCCGCTTCGGAGGTCAGCGGCGGGGCGCTCATCATGGCGTGGTGGGACTCTTCGGCGGGCGGTTCGGTTTCAGCCGGGGGCACCGGAGGAGGCGGCAATTCAACCGGGAGTGGCGGGGCCATATCCGACAGCGCCGCCGGAGCCAGCTGGTCGGCGGTCCTTAGATTGCCCTGCTCGTCTATGTGTATCTCGGTAGTGCCGATTTCAACGGGCGCCCCATCCGGTTTTTCCTCTTCGTGCGAAACGTCCATAATCCCTTCAGGCTTAGTCGGTGCGGGAGGCTTAGGGGCCGCGGGGGGTATTTTAGGCACCGGGGCCGCAGGCGGCGGCGGAGGCGGCGGCGGTTCCAGCTCGCTGACTATCAGCTGCTGGTTGGCGCCGGCGGCCATCAGCTGCGCGCTCATAGTCATGACCTTTGGCGAAGTTTTCTTATTACTGAATCGTCCGGTCTCGGCCACGATACCGGTCAGGAAGGCCGTAGCGATCTGGGCGTCAATCAGTCCAGTGCCGAAAGCCTCGCTGATACTTACCAGCATCTCGCTTAAGCTGCTGGCGGCCGGGTCGCTCCAATTGATCTGGCCGACGTTCGGCGGCTTGCCGCCGGCCGTATTCAGCGATATAACGGTGGCGTCATGCAGTATCCGGCCATGAGCGGTGATGGCGGCGTCTATCTGAGTCCGCTCCGTAATCCCCAACGCCATAACCACTTCCACGTTGAAATCCCCCTCGCTGAATACCAGATCCTTCTCGCTGATACTGGTCCGGTAAGGAGTGATAAATATCTTGACGACATCATCTTCGACTTTGTAGCGCAGTTTGTCCGCCTTGTTCTTATCAAGCGAAATTATAAAGTCGCGCAGGGCGTCGGTGTTCCTTTGGATGGTCTTTTCCGGTTCCAGAAACTCGATGACATTAGGAACCTTGCCCGAAAATACCGCTGTGGCGTGCTTGCTCATCTTGTTCAAAAGCAAGGTCAAACCGATACAGGCCGCCAGCTGATCTACTGTCGGATTGGCGTTAACCGTCACCAAGAAGTTATTGGCCTGTTTAACGCGCTCAGCTATCTGTTGTTTGGCTGCAGCCGGATCCATGTTGTTTTTTGTTTAAGAAGGTTTTTGTTAGCTAACTTCTTAGGCTCAGATTAGCACTTACATAGCGTAAGCGCAATACTATTTTTTGACAAAGCCTCCCCTGTTAGGTATAGTTCTGAATTGTATCTGAATTTAAAGAGTTAATTATGCCAATCATCAAATCAGCTAAGAAAAGAGTCAAGGTAGCCGCCAAGGCCCGGGCCCGCAACGCCCGCACCAAGCGGACGATGCGCGAGGCCTTAAAAGCCTTTTCCAAAGCTGTAGATAGCGGCAAAGCCGCCGACATCCAAAAGGCCCAGCGCGAAGCCGTCAGTACCATCGATATGGCCGCCAAGAATAACGTTATCCATAAGAATAAGGCCGCCCGTCAGAAGGCTGTCATGTCGGCTAAAGCCAAAGCCGCCGGCTCAAAGCCGGCTAAGGCCACTAAACCGGCCGCCAAGAAACCAGCCGCTACCCCTAAGAAGACCGCCAAAACTCCAGCTAAACGGCCCGCTGCCCGCAAACCAGCCGCTAAGAAGACTTCAAAATAGACCGTTAACCCCTTGGGTTATTCCAGGGAGGTATTGTATTTTTATAACTCTTATGTTATAATACACTACGTCTCTGGAACGAGCGGTGTTCGCCCCGGCGAACGCAAAACCTAGAGACAGCTTCAGCCCTCTCTATGGAAAGGAAGCTCCTTGATTCATCAGCGTGTTTCTCACGGCGAGGCAGCTTGCTTCGGCCACGACCCCGACACCGGGGCTCTGACCGGCAGGCGCGACCAGCCGAAGCGATACCGCATCAAGAAGAGCCACACGGTCTTCCTCGTCCTGTCGGCGGCGCTCGCGGCCGTCAGCCTCCACTACCTGCGCCGGTCGGCGCCGGGCGCGGACGCGCAGAAATGGTTCGGCCTGTTCGCCCTTTCCCTCATCGCCTTCTTCTTCAAGTTCCTCTCCGAGGTCAAGCCCTTCAGGGGCAAGAAGAAGCGAAAGCGGCACTGAAGTACCCAGGGCTCCGAGCGCGCAAGCGCCGGGGCCCTTTTCCTTTTTATAAGGTTACGATGTAGGTCTTGAGGGCTTCGTCCAGATCGATCATCGTGGTTTTGCCCTTCTGGTCGATTGCCAGTGCGTCGGCGACCATTTCGCGCAGCTTATCATCATCAATCCGCCGGGCCAGGTTTTGGGCTTTTTGGACCGGCCATGGGCTTAGGCCGGCCTCGCCGGCGATCTGCTGGACGCTTCTGCGCCCCGCGGTCTTAGCCAGGGCCAGCAGTTTGAGCTGCCAGCCGATCATGGCCATGATGGCCTGCGGCTCGACTTTCTGGGCGCGCTGTTCATCATAAAGCTCCAGGGCCTTCTTCTTGTTGCCGCCGAAGGCGGCGTCCAGCAGGTCGAAGACTTTGCTCTGCGGCGTCTTTTCAACCAGCAGGTCGATATTAGCGCGGCTGATTTTAGGATCATAAATAAGCAGCTTCTCCAGTTCGTTGGCCAGCTGTTCCTGGCTGGCGCCAGCGCGCTCTACCAAGTAATTGGCGTCAGCGGGGCTTATTTCT
>JANWHE010000021.1 GCA_025450575.1 Candidatus Saccharimonadales bacterium | reverse complement strand
TGGTGCGGGTAAGGAGACTCTAACTCCTGACCTCTTCCTTGGCAAGGAAGCGCTCTAAACAACTGAGCTACACCCGCATAACAGTAGTAGAGTATACCAAAAAACCTTAACCCTTAAAAGTGTTGGCGATCATGCCTTTAGGTATAACATTCGCTTATTTTTGCTAGGATGAGAGTATGAGGAAAATAGTTGTTATATCGATGATTAGCCTGGATGGGGTGATGCAGGCGCCGGGCGGGCCAAAAGAAGATACATCGGGCGGTTTTAAGCTCGGCGGCTGGACTTGGCCGTATGCGGATGAGGTTTCACGAAAGATCTTTGATGAAGAATTCAGCGACGAATACGATTTATTGCTAGGCAGAAAGACCTATGACATATGGAAAGACTACTGGCCCAAGCAGGAAGGCACTATAGCCAGCCCTTTTAATAAAGCCACGAAATACGTTGTTTCTCACCACGACACAGATTT
The DNA here is from genome assembly GCA_025450575.1 of Candidatus Saccharimonadales bacterium. Lineage (GTDB taxonomy): Bacteria > Patescibacteriota > Saccharimonadia > Saccharimonadales > UBA10212 > JAIFWC01. The sequence goes on along the minus strand of JANWHE010000021.1, from coordinate 15,540 downwards.
GACTTGGGAAAAAACGGTGCTGATTGACGGTGACGTAGCCGCCAAGCTAAAAGAGCTTAAGGCTGGAGACGGGCCGATGCTATCGGTGCAAGGCAGCAGCAATATGATCCAGACTTTGCTAAAGAACGATTTAGTTGACGAGTTTTGGTTAAGGATTTACCCGATCACGTTGGGCAGCGGCAAGCGGTTGTTCGCCGAAGGCACGATACCGGCGGCATTTGAACTGACGGATTCCAAGACTAACTCAAATGGCGTCATCTTTGCCTACTACAAGAGAGCCGGCGACGTTATGACCGACTCATTCGCTTAATAGGACTACAGCAGATCACTTAGAACCAAGCTGTCTTTTGAGCACCCATTGCACCGATGGGCTTATCGGCTTGTCTGTGCGGTGAATACACCCTATCCAGCAACAGGGGCGGCGTTTCCCTTCAATGAGCTCGGTAACTGTCCGTTTAATATGATTCTTTCTGGTCTCCGGCTGTTTGACGGTAATAACCCAGCAAATCCACTCGTTACGGGCCAGCGGGGTTAAACTTTTCCATTTCTCTATAGCCGCTCCGTCAGACATTAATGCTTTGCGTAGATCGGCTGGCATCCCATGTACTACGCCGCCGGCAATTTCTTTCGTGGTCATGAATTCATACTACCTCAGGATTGTTTCCCCTATCAAGGCTGAGTTAGGAAATAGAAGAACCGTAATCAGGACGAACACATTTCCAGCGAGCGACGTGGTTTAGGCGTCGCGTTTGAGAACCAGCCAGTAAGTAGCCGCAACGGCTACGGCCGACAGGCTAAGGGAGATTCCGGATTCGATATACTGGAAATCCCAGTAACGGTAGCTTGGCTGGTAGGTGGCGACCAGATGCCAACCGGCTTTGTTCAGACAGGCGTCGATAGGGTTACCGCTGCCTCCTTTAATTTTAATGCCTACACGGCCATTGTTATCGGTTACCTGATTTTGCTGGATGACCTGCTGGCACTGTGGCGGTGCCGAGGTGAAAACATCGCCGATAACTCTGCCGTTTTGATCCTCCATACCGCGAGTCAGCACCCATGCTCCCTGGGGTATATTGTCCGAAAAACCCGGTCCCATTGGCGTGGTAACGGCTACCGGCGCCATGTAGTGTGGGCGTATCATTAACGGCACTGTGATAAAGGCAAAGCCAATATATAATCCGAGCGTAACTCCTAGAGCTATCATTGTCTTTCTGAACCAAGCCCCAAACATAGTTCCTAGCGCTACCGCAAATATGCCATAAGTCACAGGCACAATGCCTTGCTCAAAGAACACACCACTGTCAAATCGGTTCATCTCCAAGGAATTTGATGTATGTGCCCACCAAGTAGCTAACGCCGTGAAGGCTCCCATGAATATGGCTGTAGCCACAAGGATCCATGTCAATTTGATAGTTAGCCACTTACGGCGGGATACGCTTTGAGTCCAGACTAGTTTATCTGTGCCTTCGGTATATTCTTTAGACAACAACGGGGCTCCCCAAAACAAGCCGAGAATCAATGGCAGAAGCAATATAGCTAGCGGAGCTAGGTGAAGCAGTGCTTGATCAATGGTTGGCTGAAACAAGCTGCCGGATAGATCGGTGCAGCTTGGGTTAGCCGGGTTTTGGGCACAGCTAGCCACGGCTGACTGATATGTGTGCCAAAAATGTAGGCCAGTTGGTATCAGCAGGGCTGCGTAGAGAGCTAGGATTATGCCGACAACCAAAAACTGTTTGCGGTGTTGCCGCCAGGCAAACCAGTTCACTTTGCGCTCCCTTCGTTCAAGTCTTTGCCTTGTCCCATGTAGGCCAGGATGATTTCCTCGATGTTCGGTTCGTGTTTCTGCCAAGCTGCCGGAACTTTTGTTTTTCCATCAACACGAACCAGCAGGGTAGACTGCTTCGCTGTGTGCGTCTCATGAATTACTCTCAGCCCATCACCTAGCTCTTTCGTGTTACTACGTGGACCAACGAGTAGTTTATGCTGTTTTAACACTCTTTCAATATCATCACAAAGTTGGGTTTTGCCAGAGGCGAGTACAATCACGTGATCGCTGACTCGCTCCAGGTCAGCCAGCAGGTGGGAGCTCATCACAACCGTCAGACCCCCGTCGGCAACGGCTTGGGCAAGGGAAGACAAAAAGTCGTGCCGGGCCAACGGATCGAGCGCCGCTACGGGCTCATCCAGTAAAAGGAGTTTTGGCTTTTTGGCCAAAGCCAGCGCCAGAGCGACTTGAGCTCGCTGGCCGCCTGATAATTTACCGACTCGCTTATCAAGGGGAATGCTAAGGTCTGTGAGCCGCTTACGTATAAATTCTTCGTCGAAGCGCTTGTTTAGGCTTTTGCCCATGGTGATATGGTCATGCGTGCTAAACGATTTATAAAGTGGGATTTCCTGAGCCAGATAGCCGATATCGGCCAGGAAGTCTTCGCGTTGGTGGGGAACCCTGCCAAGCACTTGGCTTTCGCCGGCGCTAGCGTTACTTAAGCCGATGAGTAAGTTTAATAATGTCGATTTTCCGGCGCCATTCGGCCCCACCAACGCCGATACGCTGCCTTCCGGCACACTGATATCGCAATTTTCCAGCGCCCAAAACGACCCGTAGCGCTTTCCCAGATCCTTAGTTTGTATTGCTACCTCCATATAACTACCTTTCCCCTTGCATTTTATTTATCGTGGCGCGCACCAGAGCTTCCATTGATTCTTCGTCCAGCCCGGCTTCGCGGGCTTTAGCTATCCAGCCTTCCAAATCTTCGCTTAAAGCTTCTTGGAGCTCGGGAGAAGGTCCGGCGGGCCGCTGTTTCACGAACGTACCGCTGCCTACTCGGCCCTCTACTATGCCAGCTGTCTCCAGCCCGCGATAAGCCTTTGCAACCGTATTCGGGTTGATGGCGACGTGGGCCACCACTTCTTTCACGGTGGGTAGCTGGTCGCCGGGTTGAAGAATCCCGACCTGCAGAGCCTGTTTGACTTGCTGGACGATTTGAAGGTACGGCGGAACTCCGGAATGAGTGTTCAGACGGAAAGCTATCATAATGTTTCTATTATACTAGTTTCCTAGTGAAATTATAATCTGCTAGTTTTGATTGTCAAATCAGTAAGCTTTTTTGCCAGGATTTACGTAAAAAGAAGAGGTTTCTTCTACTTCTTACCGGGCTCCAGTTTGCCATCGGTTAATTTGAAGGTCTTATCAGTCTTGCCGGCGATGGACAGGTCGTGCGTTACTACGATAATCGTCGTCTCTTCTTCTTTGGCAAGTTTGTGCAATAGATTGAAAATCATCTTGCCGTTGGCGCTATCCAGATTACCGGTCGGCTCGTCGGCCAGCACAAGCTTGGGGTGGTTGGCCAGAGCTCGGGCGATAGCCACGCGCTGCTGTTCACCGCCCGACAACCGCGCTGGCTTGCGGCGCTGCTTATCGTCGGTAATGCCGACCTGGTTAAGAAGCTCTTCGGCGCGTGGGCGGCGCTGGTTTTTCGCCACCCCGGCGAATTCCATCGGCAGCATGACATTTTCCTGGGCTGTCAGGTTCGGTACCAGATTATATCCTTGGAAGACGAAACCGACATTCTTGGCCCGGTATCTTATCAGCGAGTGGTCTTTGAGTTTGGTGATATCTTCGCCGTCCACTTCTATACTGCCGACATTCGGTTTATCCAGGCCTCCTAGCAGGGACATCAGGGTGGACTTACCGCTGCCGCTGGGTCCGACAATCGACGCAAAGTCGCCCTTGCTGACTGTGAGCGAAACATTGTTCACGGCCTTGACGACCGTATCGCCGGATTTAAAGCCTTTGGATAACTTTTTGACCTGTATCATCTTATTCGCTCCTCATTACTTCCGCCGGCCGGACTCTGGCGATCAGCCACCCGGCCGAGCCGCTGCCGATCACGGCTATCAGTACCGCTGCGCCCAGCCCGTAGGCTAAGATATCCCAGCCGACATTCGTGTTTATATTGGTAAGAGTGTTTCTGAGGCCGCCGACGTTACGGCTGACCAGTCCGCCGCCAGCCCTCTGGAATGTTACGGGGCCTCCAGCAACTCCGGCTTTAACCGTTCTGGGCCCGGCGAAGTTGTCGCCCGCTGACGACTGACTTGATGAGTTGGTACTGTTAGTCACTAGCGTATTAGTAACGGGGTTACCGCCGACCACGCCGATTATCAAACCGATGATTGCCGCCAGGATAGTGAAAGTCAGGGCTTCGCTCATGAATTGGAATATGATTTTAAGATTGGAGCCGCCGATAGCTTTCAAAATTCCAATCTCGCGCCGGCGTTCGCGCACTATCATCACCATCGTCAGCAGAATGATTATGGCGCCGGCGATAACCGCGCCAATCAAGCTCATTAAGGAAATGCTTTGGACATTTTTGAGCGGCTGGATAGTATTGTTGGCCTCGTCCAACGAGCTGGTAACATCGGCGCTGGAACCTAGCGTATTTTTAACCGCGGTGACCGCGCCGGAAAGATTGTCGGCCGAGTCGACCGTAGCGATGGCGCTGTTGACCACGTTGCCCTGGCCGCTTAAGCGCTCCAGCGCCGGCAGAGATACGACGACCACGTCATTACCGCCTCGCGTACCGCTATCGAATATGCCGGCGACGGTTAGGGTCTGACCGTAAGCCGTGAAAGTCGAACCGACCTTTAAGCTGTTTTTGCTGGCCATATCGGCGCTGACCATGGCGTCGTTGCTGTCTTTGCTGCCATCTATCAGCTGGCCGCTTTTGATGGTGGCGCTGCTGTTATTTTGCAGATGGCTTGGGTCATTAGTGCCCAGAATCTGAATCGGCGGACTGAAATTTGCCGGCAGGCTACCGCCGCCGGATATGAACAGCCTCTGGCCGCCGCCGCTACTACTGAAACTGCCGTTACCGTCGCTGTTCAGGGTGATCGGCGAGGCCAGACTGGTTTGGTTATTGCTGTTTGAAGTAGTACCGCCGAACGGTCCTTCGGGCTGGGACGAGCCGATAGTTGTCAGCCGGTCGGTTAGCGTCTCGATAACATTGGTCACGTGCGGCAGCGATTTGACCTTATTCAGATTGTCGGTTGTCAGGGCATTATTAGCTTGGCTCAGGGGATTGTAGCCGGCCGGCTGGATATTAATAGTGTTGCCGACTTGGCTTTTAACGTCTTTGATTTTCTGACCGACGGCCTGGTGGGCAATCAGCATGACCAGGCTCAGTCCGATACTCAGGCTTAGTATTAATACGATCGACAATGTACGGACCTGGTTCCTGAAAGCATTGCGGACGCCGCGACTGACTACGTTCATGTTATTCCTTAATTTTGTTTCCTATTCCCGTAAGATATCTCTTAATCCTGATAAACAACTGACAGTCATCCAAAGAAAAATTCCCATCTGTTTTGGATGGGAATTGTTAGTGGAGTGTTTTTATTTTGGATTAGCGACATAGCAGTAGATGCTTGCAAATTGTTGAACAGTCGGCCAATTTACTTCAAGAGGTTCAGTAGGCGAAAATCGGCTACTTTAGCTTTGCCAGTAAGTATAGCTATGGCCGTGCTTGCTAAGACCAAGCCGACGCCGACCATGATTACGAATAGGCCTAGTGCGATAGGTGAGCTCCAGTCCCAACTCATGTTTTCCCTCTCTACCCACCGCTTTTAAATATCTGCAACTAAACAATACCGCTATCCGTCAAATTCTGCAATACTTAAGGGGTAGATTTAGTATAATTGAGTAGCCCTTTATGGCGCGTTGGCCGAGGAGTTAGGCACAGGTCTGCAAAACCTTTTACACGGGTGCGAATCCCGTACGCGCCTCCAGTATAGGGCGAGTGGCGGAATTGGTATACGCTGCGGACTTAAAATCCGTTGCCGATAAGGCTTGAGGGTTCGAGTCCCTCCTCGCCCACCATGAAAACCCCGCATACCGCGGGGTTTTCTAGTTGATGGTTTGGCGTTTTTGGCGGACCATCCAGTTATTAACATTGTAGAAACGGTCGGCGCCGGCATTGAGGGATTTGCTTTGGAAATTGAAAACCTCGCCGCGGCTAATGTAAAGGTAGTTCGGCTGATACAGGGGCATGGCCGGTAGGTCTTTGGTCCACTGTGTCAGGAAGGTCTTATACTTGACGGCACGGATGGCCGGGTCAGCCCGAGTCCGGCCGGCTTCGACGGCCGTATCGGCGACCGAAGATTTATACTCGCTGAGATTCAGATGCCCCTGGGAGGTTATGGAAGCCTGGGTGCTGTCCCAGTAGGCGTAAACGTCCGGGTCAACGCCGATATTGACGGCATAAAGCAAGGCGTCGTAATCATGGTTGGCGATGACCGAAGTCTGTATGTCATCCTGGCCGAAATACTGGACCTGCAGTCTGACGCCGATTTTCTGCCATTGCTTCTGCAGGAATTGGGCCGTCTTGGTGTAATTAGTGCTGTCCTGGGCGCTTAGCGTGAACGTCAGGGGCTGCCCGCCCTTTGTCCTGGTGCCGTCAGCACCTTTGACCCAGCCATCACTATCTAGCAGCTGATTGGCATCGGCGACATTATGAGCCGGTTCCACTAAGGCCGAGTCGTAGCCCAGCTGGCCCTTCAAGAGCGGGCTGTCCGCCAGCTGGACCGGTTCGTCGAACAAACCGTTCAGCTGGCTTCGGTCGGTAGCTTCTATTAAAGCTTTGCGGACTGAGGCGTCGTTCATCACCGGCCGCGAATTATTGAAGAAGACCATGACTTCTGACGTTAAGGGCGTAACGTAAACTTGGACGTTCTTATCTCCGCTTAGACCATCGGGAATATTCTCCAATCCGCTCATGGCCGCGATCTGCTTGGCCTTAAAAGCATCTATCATATGTTGCTGGTCATTGAAAGTTATCAGATTGAAGCCGTCCAGCTTAGGCCGGCCGGCGGCGTAGCGGTCAAAAGCCGAGAAGTTGATTCGCTGCTGCCTGGTGACCGTGCTGGTATTATCCGTGCCGGTGCCGGTGACTTCGATGAACTTCCATTGGAAAGGTCCGGTACCTATGGGCGATTCGTTGAACGGCGCGCTGCGCAGCTGCTGAGGCGGGATTTTGCGCAGCAGATGCGCCGGGATAATCCCATTGACTAAAGAGTATGGAAAGTCGCTCAGGGCATTCGGCAGATCAAAATTGACGGTATAGTCGTTAAGCTTGGTGACGTTTATCCCTTGCCAGCTGGAATAAAGCGGTGATTGGGCTTCGATATTCTGGATGGTCTTATAGGTGAAAACCACGTCGTCGGCGGTAACGGGCTGGCCGTCCTGCCAGTTCAGTCCTTGCTTCAAGTGGACCGTATAGCGGGTCTGGTTGTTATTGAGCGTATAATCCTTGGCTAAGTCGCCGACCAGATGGTTGCTGGTGTCGTATTTGAAAAGGCCCGAGAAAACCAGCCGGCTGACGGCCGTATCGGCGGCACCGGTGGCATAAATAGGATTGGCGTTGGTGAAGTTGCCGATAACGCCTTCGGTGTACAGACCGCCCGGCACCGGCACCAGAGATTGGTAATAAGCTGACAAGTCGCGGATCTGGTAGACGCCGGCCAGCATCAGGACTAGGAACAGCGTGATCCATAAGAACACGAACCGCCGCACCGACGCCAGCCTATCAAAACGCCGGATCAGGAGGTTCTCTATCTGTTGATCGGCCTGCTGGCCCAGAGCCGCGGCGCTGATCCGCTGGCGCCGCAATCTTTTGGCAAATTTCCGCTTCGTCTTATCGTCAATCCCAACCATCACTTTTTGCGAATAAGCCTTTAGCCTACTTAGCGACTATTCCGATAAGTATGCTGGCCGCGAAAATAAGCACTAAGATGATGGTCAACTGATGCAGAGTCTTATCTGAGCCGCGGCGTACGGTGTTGACCTCGCCACCGCCGCCCAAACCGGCTCCCAAACTGGCGCCGCGCGTCTGAATCAGGATCAAAATAGTCAGCAATACGACGCTGACGATGGTTATGTAGCTCCAAATGGTCATTATATATCCTCCAAAACCTTAGTAACCAAGAAGTTGACTAACCCTACTATGATACCGGCAATTATGGCTATGCCAAAGTTCTTAACGAACAATGGATGATAAAGCCAATGGACGATAAGAATCAGAAAGCCGTTTAAAAGCAGCATGAACAGGCCGAGGCTTAAGATAATCGCCGGAAAAGATAAGATTACCAGCAGTGGTTTGAGCGCCCAGTTGACCAGCGCCAGAAAGAATCCGGCGACTATTACCGTCCCCCACGTGTGCCCGACGCTTAAGCGCTGCGGTCCTAGGATGCCGGAGGCTAACCACAGACCCAGCCCCGAGACAATCCAGCGCGCCGCGAACCTCATTAGAAAATTACCGGCCATTTAAATATATTCTAGCAATTTCCACTTCAAAAATCGCTAATGATTAACGCAGATTCATGAAATATTCGGCCATCTGGCGGCCGCGGTTGGCCCCCACCACCGTCTGGAGTTCCTTGGTGTCGGCGTTGATGACGGCCTTGGCCGAACCGAAATGGCGGATCAGCTTCTTGCGAGTCAAGGGGCCGATACCGGGGACCTCGTCTAGAATACTGGCGGTCTGGCGGCCACGCTTCAGAGTTGAATGGTAACTGACGGCAAAACGGTGCGATTCGTCGCGTATCCGCTGCAGCAGTTTGACGGCATGCGAATCTTTGGGCAATTCGATGTTTATGAAATCGGGCGACTCGGTGATAAAAGCGTTCAGCTTACGGGCGCGGTTTATCAGCTTCGCGGTATCGAGCTTCTCAATAGAGCCAACTCTGTGAATTATGATCTCTTCTTGCCGTTTGGCCAGCCCGACCATCGGGATGCTTTTCCCGCGTTCGTCGCGTGACGCGATAGCGGCGGCCAATTGGCCTTTGCCGCCGTCGACCAGCATTAGATCCGCCAGGCCCCATCTCTTAACATTCTCGTCGCGCAGTCGTCGCTTGATAGTCTCGGCCATATGGGCGAAGTCATCATTACCGCCTAGGCGCATCTTGAATTTACGGTAGCCGGCTTTATCCGGCAGGCCGGCGGCGAACACCACCATGCTGGCCACGTTGTCCGTACCCTGCATATGCGAAATGTCAAAGCCTTCGATGCGGCCCGGCGGCCGGCTCAGCCCCAACAAATCGGCCAGGTCCACCAGCGCCTGGTCTTTGGAAGCGTCCTGCAGCTCGCGGTCGCTGAATAATATCTGGCGGCTGAGTGACTGCAAAGCCTGCAGCTGGTTGCGGTAATGGGCGGCTTGCTCAAAATCCTTGGCTTTGGCGGCCCGCTTCATTTCGCGCTCGATATCGCGCATCAGCCTCACCCGGTCGCCGCGCAGATATTGCATAAGTTTCCGCAGACTGGTCCGATATTCGCTCAAGCTGGTCTTGCCTTCCTCCAGACCCGGGTCTAAACCTAAATGATAATAAAGGCTGGTACGTTTCTGACCGCTCGGCCGGCTGATAGCGTACGGAAAGGCCCGGCGCAAAAAACGCAGCGCCTTTTTGACGGCGAAACCGTTAACGTAGGGACCGAAGTATTCGGCGCCGTCATCCAGTGGCCGCCGGACCATGGTGACGGTCGGGTAATCGCTCTTATAATCAATCCGCACATATTGCAGGCTTTTATCGTCGCGCAGCAGGATATTGAACCGCGGCCGGTAGCGCCGAACCAGTTCGGCCTCCAGGAACAGCGCGTCAGCCTCGGTCTCTACGGGCGTCCAATCTATATCGGCGATCTCGGATACTAAGATGTCAGTCTTTGTGTCGAACGCCCGGCTTTTTTGGAAATACGACCGGACGCGGTTACGCAGATTGGCGGCTTTGCCGATATAAATGATGTCGCCGGTCTTATCCTTATGGAAATAGACGCCCGGCGTGGTCGGCAACTGCTTTAATTTATCCTCGACTCTACTCATTCGCACCTAAAAGATTAACAAATCATATGGGGTTTGTCAGATGGTAAGCGGGGTGTTACAATTTTATGACTATCAAATAAGGCAGGAAGGAGAGGCGACGATGACAGACATACCGAATTTAAAGTTGACCGCTTCTTCGCGCCCATCTCGTCCTTAAATAAAAATTTAAAAATCCAAAAAGTGAATTAATAAGCGCAGTCAGGAGGCTGCGGCATGGATCAGCAGCACAAAGCTAAACGAGTTTTCCTGTATTTTTGGCGGCATGCCAGAAAATATCCCGTCGACCTGGTCGGCACCGGGTTCAGCCTGCCGTTGGCGGTACTGTTTAACAGCTACCTGCCGCCTTTGATATTGGCGACGGTGCTTAGCCGTCTGAGCGCCCATAAATATACGCCGCACCATGTCTGGTTAAGCTTCGGACCCCAGCTGGTGCTGTACGCCATCATCCTGTTCGTGGGAATGGGGGCCTGGCGGCTGGTGGACCGTTTCGTCTGGCGTCTAGAGGGGAGGATCACGAAGGATATCGCCGAAGAAGTACTTGACCATATGCTAAGGCTCAGCACCGATTTTCATGCCAATAACTTCACCGGTTCCTTAGTGTCTCAGACGAACAAGCTGATGGGGTCCTACATCCGGGCCGCGGATACGACCATCTTCCAGGTATATCCCCTGGTGGCCGGTATCATCATAACCGCTGTGGTCCTGGGCCACCGCGCCCCCCTATTCGTCTTACTGCTGGTTACCTTTTCGTTTTTGTTCATAGCGCTGGCTTTCCGGATTTCACGCCCGGTACGCAACTATGGCGCGAAGCATGCCGCCGATGAAAGCCGCCAGACCGGCTACCTGGCCGACGCCATAACCAACGTCGTAGCCATAAAAAGCTTTTCGATGGCGGCTTACGAAAAACGGCGCTTCCGCGGAGCTACCGACATCACTTATAAATCGCTGATGAAGTTCGCCGGCCTGCATCAGCGGCAGATGAATTATCTGGGATTATTGAGCAGGGTCATGGGTAGCCTGGCGCTAGTGATGGCGGTAGTGAGCGTCATGGTATTCAATGTCAATATCGCGACCGTCTTCCTGATTTTTTCCTACACTTCCAGCATCGTCGACCAGCTGTTCAGCTTCGGGAACCAAGCGCTGAGGAACTACAACCGGAGCATCGGCGACGGTTTTGATATGGTCAGACATTTAAGTACGCCCCCGGGAATAGAAGACCCGCCCCAGCCGGAAGCATCGAAGATAAAAGACGGCGGCATCCTTTTCAAAGACATGGTTTTCGACCATGAAGGAAAGGATAATAAGAAAGCCGTCGCCCTATTTGACGGTTTGAACCTGGAGATAAGACCCGGCGAAAAAATCGGTTTAGTCGGCCATTCCGGCGGCGGCAAGACGACCCTCACCAAACTGATAATGCGGTTCATGGACGTCGATGGAGGCCAGATACTGATCGACGGCCAGAACATAGCGGATATTACTCAGGAAGACTTACGGCGCTCTATTACTTACGTGCCCCAGGAACCGCTGCTATTCCACCGCACTTTGGCGGAAAATATCAGCTACGGCAAACTTGGCGCCAGCAAAAAAGAGATAGAAGATGTCGCTAAGCTGGCCCACGCCCACGAATTCATCAAAGACCTGCCTCATGGCTACGACACGCTGGTCGGCGAGCGGGGCATAAAGCTTTCCGGCGGACAGCGCCAGCGCATCGCTATCGCCCGGGCGATGCTTAAAGACGCTCCCATCCTGGTACTGGACGAAGCTACTAGCGCGCTTGATTCGGCCAGCGAAAAACTTATCCAAAGCGCTCTATGGAAGTTAATGGAGAGTAAAACAGCCGTGGTAATCGCCCACCGTCTGAGTACCGTCCAGCGGATGGACCGGATAATCGTGCTGGAAGAAGGCAAGATAGCCGAAGAGGGTACGCATAAGCAGCTGTTGGCAACGGATGGCATCTATGCCACCTTATGGGCCCACCAATCAGGCGGTTTCCTCGAAGAGTAAATACTTAACTTGTTAAATATTATTTGCTGTCGGGAGATTCTTGGCTGGCAGACTCGGTCTCGGCGCCCTCCGCCGCTTCGCCTTCTTCGGTACCTTCTTCACCACCGGCGCCTTCTTCTTCGGCGGCTTCCTCGGCTGCCATGGCCCGGGTTTCCACGACGGTAGCGATGGGGTGCTCGGAATCAGTCAGGATAGTAACGCCTTCCGGCACTTCCAGGTCTTCGACCGTAATCTTGTCGTGCAGTTCGGCCAGTTTTTCGGCGCTGACTACCAGCTCGTCCGGCAGGTTTCGCGGCAGAGCCTCGACTTCGACGCTGTCCAGCTGGTGTAAGACCATCAGGCCGATCCTCTCGGCCGGGATATCGCCTTCGATGCGGATTGGCACCTCGGCTTCGACGGTTTCGTTTTGTCGGATGGCTTGGAAAACCACGTGCTGCAGCCGCCGTTTCACTGGGTCGAAGTGGGCGTCCTTGATCAAAGCCAGATATTTATCGGAGCCGACTTCCAGATTAAGCGGATGGTGTTTGCCGGCCGCCATGTAAACTTTGACAAGCTCCGCTTCCGGAGCCATGACATGGATGGAGCCTTGGCCGTGGTTATGGATGACCGCCGGTATGACGCCGTCGCGGCGCATATGGTTCAGACCCTTGCCGACGACAGTCCGCTGCTGTAGTTTGACGGGCGCATCAATATCAGCCATTAAATTAATAACTCCTTACTTTATCCATAATTATATCACATTCTAAGGTGTAACTGTACAATTAAGTCATGTTTAACGTCAGCGATATCCTCCAAGCCGGCGGCCTGCTGGCGGTAGCGCTGATTATTTTCGCCGAAAGCGGACTGCTGCTTGGGTTTTTCCTGCCGGGAGACACTCTTTTGTTAACGGCCGGCTTATTCGCCGGCCAAGGCAAGCTGCCGCTGGGCTGGCTGTTGGTAACCGTGATTATCGCGGCGGTCATAGGCTACCAGGTCGGCTATAGTATCGGGCAGCGGATCGGGCCGCGGCTGTTTAAGCGCCAGGACGGTATCCTTTTCCGCGAAGACTACGTTGCGCGGACCAGAGCTTTTCTGAATAAGTACGGCGCGATGACTATCGTGCTGGCCCGTTTCATCGCCCATGTCCGGACATTCATATCGGTAATCGCCGGCGCCGGGCAGATGAACCGGCGGGCATATCTTTTATACAATATTGTCGGGGCGGTCCTATGGGGCGCCGGCGTAACTCTGCTGGGCTATGTGCTTGGCAGCAAGGTGCCCAATATCGACCGTTACTTCTTCCCCGTCATAATCATATTGCTGATACTTATATACCTGATTACCGTCTGGGAGCTGGCTAAAAGCCCCCAGCGCCGGGCGACCCTAAAGAAAGGCCTGCGGGAAGACTGGGAATACTTCTTTAAATCAGGTCGTTGACTTCTTGAGTGTTTTAACCAGGAACTGGCCGGTGTAGCTGCCCTTATTCCTAGCTACTTGTTCGGGCGTGCCCTCGGCGATTATCCGGCCTCCGGCCTCCCCGCCCTCCGGCCCCATGTCGATAATATGATCGGCGTTTTTGATAACATCCAGATTATGCTCGATAACGATCATGCTGTTGCCGGTATCGACCAAGGCGTGTAGGACGCGCAGCAGCTTATCGACGTCGGCCATGTGCAGACCGGTGGTCGGTTCGTCCAATATATAAAGTGTGCGGCCAGTCGGGCGGCGCGACAGTTCGCTTGCCAGTTTGATTCGCTGGGCCTCGCCGCCGGACAAGGTCGTGGCCGGCTGGCCCAGCGTGATGTAGCCCAGGCCGACGTCGACCAAAGTCTGCAGCTTGCGGGCGATGGCCGGAATGTTCTCGAAAAACTCCAAAGCTTGTTCGCAGGTCATGGCCAGCACGTCGCTGATAGTCTTGCCTTTATAATGGATTTCCAAAGCTTCGCGGTTATAACGCTGGCCGTGGCAGACCTCGCACGGCACGTAGACGTCCGGCAAAAAGTGCATCTCGATCTTGATGACGCCGTCGCCAGCGCAGTTTTCGCAGCGGCCGCCTTTGACGTTGAAGCTGAATCGTCCCGGGCTATAGCCGCGCAGTTTAGCCTCGGGCATAGCCGCGAATAATTCGCGGATGGGCGTGAACACCCCTGTATAGGTCGCCGGGTTAGAACGCGGCGTCCGGCCGATGGGTGATTGGTCGATAACGATGGCTTTGTCTAGGTTCTTGATGCCGGTTATATCATCATGACGGCCGGGTACAGTCTGAGACCGCATCAGCCGGGCGCTAAGTTCTTTGGCTAGAATGTCGTTTATCAGGCTGGACTTGCCGCTACCGGACACGCCGCTGACTACCACTAGCTGCCCCAAAGGAATCCGGACATCGATATTTTTGAGGTTATTCTCGCGAGCGCCTTTGATAACAAGTTCGTTATCATTGCCGGGCCGTCGTTTCTTAGGCGTGGCGATCTGGCGTTCGCCTCGCAGGAAAGCCGCCGTGACGCTATCCTTGACTTTGGCGACTTCGGCCGGCGAGCCGGTGGCTACCACTTTGCCGCCGTGCACCCCGGCGCCCGGCCCGATGTCGACCAGATAATCGGCGGTCTCAATGGTCTCCTCGTCGTGCTCGACGACCAGCACGCTATTACCTAGATCGCGCAGCCGTTTCAGAGTATTCAATAACCGCTTGTTGTCGCGCTGGTGCAGGCCGATGCTCGGTTCGTCCAAGACGTATAAGACGCCTTGCAGTCCGGAACCGATCTGGGTAGCTAAGCGGATACGCTGGGCTTCGCCGCCGGATAAGCTGACGGCGCTGCGAGCTAGACTAAGGTAATTCAAGCCGACGTCCTGCAGGAATCTGAGCCGGGCGTTGATTTCTTTCAGGATCTGCGCGGCGATTTTGGCCTCGGTCTGGTTGAGCGTCATGGAGCCGAACAGGCTAACAGCGTCGTCGATGGACAGCTCGCAGATATCCATGATGGAGCTGCCCGACACGGTCACGGCCAGGACTTCCGGCTTCAGGCGTTTGCCCTTACAGGCGTTGCACGGCCGCTCCTGCATGAACCGTTCGATATCACGGCGGATAAAATCGCTGTCGGTATCACGGTGGCGGCGTTCCAGATTAGGTACGACGCCTTCGTAGGTAGTGTTAAAGCTGCGGCCCATGCCTAAGGCCACCCGATAAGTCGCGTCGCCGGTCCCATACATGATGATTTCCATCTGCTCTTTGGTCAATTCGCTGGTTGGCACGTGCAGGCTGAATCCGTAACGCTCGCCGACAGCCTGCAGTTTTTTCATGTACCAAGCGTCGGTGTTGATGCGGTTGAAAGGCCGGATGGCGCCTTCGGCGATAGTCAGCCGGCCGTTAGGGATGACCAGCTCCGGGTCGACTTCCAGCCGGCTGCCCAGACCGGTACAGACCGGGCAGGCGCCGTGCGGGCTGTTGAAACTGAAGGTCCGCGGTTCCAGCTCCGGGATCGCCACGTCCGGATGGTCTACGCAAGCATATTTCAGGCTATACAGCGTGTCGGACTTTTTGTCGGCGTCATTGACAATCAAAAGTCCATCGGCAATCTCAAAGGCCTGCTCGACGCTCTGGGCCAGGCGGCTGTGATTCTCCTCGTTATTGACTAGTCGGTCGACGACGATCTCGATATTATGCTTGTAATTCTTATCCAAAACCGGGAACTCATCC
>JANWHE010000020.1 GCA_025450575.1 Candidatus Saccharimonadales bacterium | reverse complement strand
TCTTTGGCCATTTTCTGCCATGAGAACATGGCGGCTCGGTCGCGGCCTTTTTTGATCAGTTCGCCACGTAACCCGGCGCTAGCTAGGACATCGTTTATCTTGGAAGCCATATCCGAAGTACTGAGTGATTCAAAGTAATGAGCCGCATCGCCGTAAATTTCCGGCAGACAGGTGGCGTTACTGGATACCACCGGCGCGCCGTGCATCATGGCCTCTAGCCCCGGCAGGCCGAAGCCTTCGCTTAAGGAGGGGAACACGTAGGCCGCGGTGTTCTGGTACAGCCATTTTAGTTCGCCTTCGGACACAAAATCGGTAAAGACTATCGAATCAGCCATCCGTTTTTGGGTGACCCGGGCTTCTATGCGGCGGAAATTGGCATCCATCTTCCCCGCCAGCGCCAGCATTAGCTCCGGATACTCCTTTTTTAGCAGCGCGAACGCGTCGACCAGGCGGTCCAGGTTCTTATGCGGCAGCGGCCGGCCGACGTACATGATAAACTGCTTGTCTTTGAGCCTGGGCACCGGCTCAGCCGCTATGTCGATACGGTCAGCGGCCTCGTAAGTCACCAATATCTTGCTAGAACTGATATTGGCATATTGTGCGACATCCTGTTTTACGAATTTACTCGGCGTGATTATATAAGCGGACTTTTGGGCGACTTTTTTTATGACCCGTCCGTATACCTTCTGCTTGAATCTAAATACCAGCCGGTTTTTGGCTGGGTTCTCAAACCTCACCGTCGTGAGATCGTGGATGGTCGATATAGCCTGTCCTTTATAGCGGATAGGCTGTTGTGTCATAGTAAAGTGTACTAAATTGGGCCTTAAGGATTTTATCTGACGCAGCAGTCCCAGCTGCTCGGCGAAAGTGAACTCTTTATAATCCGACTTAACAATTTTGAAATCGGGAGCCAGCTCCTGCAGCGGCTTTAATCGGGGCGATTTAGCCAGCACGATTATTTCGTGAGTCGGCCGGAGCTTGTGCACGTATTCGATTAATTTATCGACATAACGTCCTGTACTGGTCCCCGATTCACGGGCGTCTATCAATATCTTCATGCCGGCGACCTTCTGAGCAGCCTCCTTAGCTTGCGAGCGTCAGGCGGTAAATCTTGGAGAGTCAAGGAATCGATATAAGCCGCCGATACTTTTTTGCTGGATTGGATTTTATAACGCTGGACCAGTTTTTTCGGCCACAAAATCAGTGACATCAGGACCCCTTTAGTAGCCGCTAGGAATTGGCCGCGGTATACGGCACTGAAATAAAATGAAAGATAAGCAGCTATGAATCTGGGCAGGATTTTAGGCAGCAACCCCGCAGGCACGTTCTTCCAAAGCAGCATCGGCAGATTTTTAAGAGTTTGATAGGTCGTGAAGTCTCTAATCAGGCCGCTGGTAGCGCCGATTTCGTGGTAGGCTTCCGCGGATGGCACGTAGCCGACTTGCCAGCCAGCCAGCTGGGCCCGGAAGCTGATGTCAACATCTTCGTAGTAAGCGAAAAAATCCTCATCAAAAAGGCCGATTTGCTCCAGCATCTTTACTCGATAGAGACTGGCTCCGCCGCTGGCTCCGAAAACCCAGGTAGCATCGTCGTACTTGTGGTCATCTGTCTCGCCGCGACCGCGCGGGAAAGGCAGCCCCCAGATAGAGTAGCTCTCGCCAGTACTATCCAGATGCGTCCTGGTATTATTGCTGATTTTAGACGTGGCGATACCGGCCTTCGGATGGGTTCTCAAGAAACTCGTCAAGTCTTTAAGCCAGTTCTGGTCGACCACCGCGTCGTTATTCAGCAGAGCCACATATTCGGCAGCATCTTCGATGGCGCGCCTGATGCCGGCGTTCACCCCGCCGGCAAAACCCTTATTATCCGAATGGCAGATTAATATCACCTCCGGATAGTTTTTCTCGATAATATCCACCGATCCGTCCACCGACCCGTTATCAACGACTACGATGTGGTGATTCTGGGTTTGGGCTATCAGGGA
This sequence comes from Candidatus Saccharimonadales bacterium, assembly GCA_025450575.1. Classification (GTDB taxonomy): domain Bacteria; phylum Patescibacteriota; class Saccharimonadia; order Saccharimonadales; family UBA10212; genus JAIFWC01. The sequence continues at coordinate 17,261 of JANWHE010000020.1, read as the reverse complement.
ATCAAGGCAAGGACGGATCCTGTCCGCGCCATTCCAGTTTGGTACGACTACGTAAGCCTTTTCCTTCTTTTGCATCACCTTAATCACCTATATAATAGCTTACAGCCTTTTAGTATGAGACATTATTTTTCTAAGAAGAACAGGGCCTTAGTCGCGGAACTAGTCCGTACGGATTTTAAGCTTCGCTATCAAGGCTCAGTATTAGGGTACGCCTGGTCGCTATTGAGACCCCTGTTCCTATTCGTTATCCTTTACGTGGTTTTTGTTAGGTTCATCAAATTAGGCACAGACGTGCCGCACTATCCGATATATCTTCTGCTCGGTGTGGTACTCTGGAATTTCTTTAACGAGATGACCGTCCAGAGCTTGGGCTCGATTGTCGGCCGCGGCGACTTGATACGGAAAATCCGGATTCCGCGCTGGATCATAGTACTCTCTAGCAGTATTTCAGCTCTTATCAACCTTTTTTTAAACTTGATCGTTGTTACGGTCTTCTTATTCATTAATCACGTAGACTTGCTTAGGACGACTCTATGGCTACCGTTAATTTTACTGGAGATTTACGTTTTCGCTCTAGGCCTCTCATTGTTCTTATCGGCAGCGTTCGTTAAGTTCCGAGACGTAAATTATATATGGGAAGTGATTCTGCAGGCCGGCTTCTATTTAACGCCTATACTATACCCGCTGACCAAGATCACTAACGTTACGTTCCAAAAACTGATTATTTTGAACCCTATGGCTCAGTCCATCCAGGACGCCCGCTATGCGACGATTACCCATAGCGACAAGGTCATTACAGCTCACCGTTTATTCCAAGGCGGATGGTTCGAGTACATTCCCTTTGCCCTGGTCGCTCTCGTACTCCTGATGGGCGTAACTTACTTCAAAAGACAATCCGAATATTTTGCGGAGAATATCTAGTGGAAGACTTCGCGATCAAAGTAGAAAATGTCAGCAAAGAATTCAGACTGCCACATGAAAGGAACTCTTCTATCAAATCGGCAGTGGTTAACTTTTACAAACAAAAAAAGGGTTATGAAATCCAAAAAGCCTTAAAGGACGTCTCGTTTGAAGTCAAAAAGGGTGAATTCTTCGGAATCGTCGGCCGTAACGGCAGCGGAAAGAGTACCCTGCTGAAACTTTTAGCCGGAATCTATGTGCCCACAAAAGGCCAAGTTCATGTCCGCGGGTCCCTGACGCCTTTTATCGAGCTGGGTGTAGGATTTAACGCGGAGTTAACCGGACGCGAGAACATCTTTCTGAACGGCGCGCTGCTGGGGTTTTCTCGGAAAGATATGCATAAGATGTATAAAGACATCGTGGACTTCGCCGAACTGGAACGCTTCATGGACCAAAAGCTCAAAAACTATTCATCCGGGATGCAGGTCCGCCTGGCTTTCTCTATCGCCATCCGGGCCCAGAGCGATATCCTATTACTGGACGAAGTCTTAGCAGTAGGCGATGCGGCCTTCCAGCAAAAGTGTTTCAACTACTTCGAGGATCTGAAACAGCTGGGTAAAACGGTCGTTTTTGTCTCCCATGATATGGTAGCTATCAAACGGTTTTGCACCAAAGCCATCTATATCAAAGATGGTTCACTCATACACTCCGGCTCCCCTTCCGAAATATCCGATATCTACACCGAAGAAAATATCGACCGTTCAACCGATGGCAACAGTGAAGGGGCCCTATCGAAAGCCAATCAAATAGCTATCAAAATCAAAGAGCAGAGCCAGGATAACGTGAAGATTGAAATCGGCTATAAGTCGAAAAATAAAGACCCAATGTATATCGGGATATCTATATTGAAGGATGGCATATCGGTGGCTGAAATCAGTACGCTGGGCAAGCATAAGATAGTTGGCAATGGCAGGATATTTTACAACCTGAACACTGATATGCTGAACGGCGGCATCTATCAGATAGGCGGCGGACTCTTCAGACTGAATAACAAAGAATTGGTAGCCGCGACCAGTAAGCGCCAGGAGTTTGCCGTCAAAGGCAGCGATCCCAGTAAAGGCGCTGCTCTTAGGCTGCCGGAAGCATGGGAAGCTTAATGGATAAGATATACGTTACCCGGACATTCATGCCTCCCCTGGAGGAATACGAAACTTATCTGGAAAAGATATGGCAAAGCCGACAGCTGACAAACCAAGGGCCGCTGCTAGTTGAGCTTGAAGAAAAACTTCAAAGCTACCTTCAAGTTGAAAATCTGCACTTCGTGACCAACGGTACATTAGCGCTACAGGTCGCTATGCAGGCCCTCGACATCAATCAGGGCGATATAATCACTACTCCCTTTTCATACGTGGCGACCACATCCAGTATCTTATGGGAAAGATGCCGGCCGCTGTTTGTTGACATAGATCCTGAAACCCTTTGCATAGACGCCGATAAAATCGAGGCGGCGGTCACCAGTGACACGAAAGCCATTATGGCCGTTCATGTATTCGGTAATCCATGCGATGTGGAAAAAATTGAAGTGATAGCAAAGAAGCATAGCCTTAAGGTGATTTACGACGCGGCGCATGCCTTCGGCGTTGAGTACAAGGGCAAATCACTTCTGAGCTACGGCGATATATCCACCTGTAGCTTCCATGCTACCAAGCTGTTCCATACGATTGAAGGCGGGGCTGTCATAGCGAAAGAAAAAAATGTCAGTGACCGCATTGAGCTCATAAAGAGATTCGGGCATGATGCGGACAATCATTCCATGCTGGGGATTAATGCTAAGGCTTCAGAGTTCCAAGCAGCTATGGGGCTTTGTAACTTGAAGCACATCGATGACATCATCCAGGAGCGTAAAAGAGTTTTCGAAACATACGGGAGTCTGCTGAGCAGCAAGATAAAAACGCTTACAATCCCGCCGCAGGTCAAATATAACTACGGCTACTACCCGGCAGTGATGGAGAACGAACAACAGTTACTCGCAACGATCCATGACCTGAACAGTAGCAATATCTTCCCCAGACGCTACTTCTATCCATCATTGAATGAACTACCCTACATATCGGATAAATTCTCCTGCCCCATATCCGAGAAAATATCGCGTTCAATCATGTGCTTGCCTATGTACGGTGATTTAGCAGACGAAGATATCAGAAAAATATGCGAAATCGTCAACCACAATGCTAAGTAATCGGTTCGCTAGGGTCCGCGATGAATTCGTAATCATAGACTCACAGTTCCCTCAGAAAAGTCCCATGGCTTTCCGAAACACGGAAATCAATGAATACTTACGGAGAATCAGAAACTCCAGAAGTTATACGATGTACCGTATGCAGCCGGGTGAGGGAGCTTGGTTCACTCACGGATATGGCATGGATGCCCTTGAATTCGAAGAGAATAAAGACGGTTATTTAAAGCACTATCCTCAAAACAAAGACCGGCTTAGATATCTGAGGCCAGATAAGAAGTATGAGTTTAAACTTGCCTATTCGTTCTTCCTTGCCGAAACTTACGTGTTGCTTCCTTTTTATGAACGGCATCATATACCGTTCATCTTTGTCTTATACCCAGGCGGCTCGTTCGGCCTGAATAATAGCGCCTCAGACGAAATGCTAGGAAGGATATTTCAAAGCGAATACTTTAGAGAAGTAATAGTTACCCAAGAACTTACTAAGAGGTATCTGATTGATAAGTCTCTTTGCGACGAGAAGAAGATAACTTATATCTACGGAGGCTTCGTACAATTCAGGCGGAATAACATAAGGATGAAAAAAATTTACAAAAAGGATAAAGGGACTTTTGATATATGTTTCGTGGCGGCCAAATACTCCGAGAAAGGGCTAGATAAGGGCTATGATATCTTTATTGAAACCGCAAAAAGGTTAAGCCGGACGGCCGATGATATCATTTTCCACGTGATCGGCGGTTTTGATGAACATGAAATAGATGTCACCGATATCAAATCAAGAATAAAGTTCTATGGTTATCGCAGCCCGGATTTCTTAAAAGATTTTTATTCAAAGATGGATATTTTCCTTGGGCCAGGCCGCCCTTTTGAATTATATGAAGGTAACTTTGATGGCTTCCCTTTAGGTATTGACGCGAGTTATTGCGGGGTGGCATTGTTCGTAGCCGACGAACTGAAAATGAACCGCTTCTATAGGGACGATAAAGACATCGTAATCGTACCACTCGACCCTGAAAAGATAGCAGACAAGATACTTTATTATTATCGCAACTTGGATAAGCTGTATGCTTTATCTGAAGCGGGAGAACGGACAACCCGGCGCTTATTTGACATAGACCGCCAGATAAACGAACGTATAAAGGTGTTTAGTAAATATGTGGATTTAGAGTTAGTCAAATGAAAAAGAAGGTTTTAGTTTTTCCTTGTGGTTCAGAAATAGGCTTAGAGATATATAACTCCCTTAGGTATTCAGCTCATTTTGAAGTATTCGGCGGCTCTTCGGTGGACGACCACGGCATGTATGTTTATACGAATTACATTGGCAATATCCCGTCCGTTGACAGCCCTAACTTCATAGAGAAGATAAACGAGATTGTGAAAACCAATGATATAGACTTCCTAATTCCAGCTCACGATAGCGTGGTTTTGAAATTCGCTCAAGAAAGCGATGCCGGCAGATTGCGATGCCCGGTCCTGACCTCGCCGTCCGAAACGTGCGCAATATCCAGATCCAAGCTAAAAACATATGAGAAGTTCAAAGATATCCTCCCGACTCCGAAAGTCTTTGCATCAAGTTCGGTGCAGCTGAATGATTTACCTTTATTTTTAAAACCCGACGTGGGCCAGGGCTCGAAGGGAACTCATTTGGCGAAGGCGATTGAGGACATAGCATTCTATATTAAAAAAGAGCCCTCCCTATTGGTTTTGGAATACCTGCCCGGCAAAGAATACACAGTTGACTGTTTTACGGATAAAGACGGCCGGCTTCGATTTTGTGAGGGCCGGGAGCGCATTCGAGTTATGAATGGCATCAGCGTTAACGCCGTAACGGTTGAAGATAACCGCATCGGAGAGCTGGCCCAGAAAATCAATAGCACCCTTAAACTTAGGGGTGTGTGGTTTTTCCAAGTCAAAGAAAATAAGGGTGGAGACCTGATTTTGATGGAGTTTGCTCCAAGAGTAGCCGGCACGATGGCCCTGGTGCGCTCTAAGGGCGTCAATCTGGTCTTGCTCAGCCTGTTTGACGCTATGGGTTATGAAGTGGACGTTTTCGAAAATAGCTATGAGATCACCATAGACAGGGCACTCGATAATAAATACAGGCACAACCTGGATTACCAACATGTTTATTTGGACTTCGACGATTTAGTCATACTGGGAGGCAAAGTTAACCCCGCGGTCATGGCATTCGTATACCAGTGCATGAATAAGAAGATCAAGGTCCACTTATTGACCCGCCATCGGGAAGATCTTGAGCTCAGCCTCAGGAAGTATAAGCTGAACGGGATATTCGATGAACTGATCTGGGTCAAGGATGGAGAAGAAAAACACGATTACATCAAAGAAAAAAATGCCATTTTCATAGATGACTCATTTGCTGAAAGGAAAAAAGTTCATCAAGTTAATGGTATTCCAGTCTTTGATGCGCATATGATAGAAGCACTAATAGAGAAATTTTGAGGATACGTGAATGAATAAAGTTTCAGTCATGGACGAGGCCCAACTAAATGCTATCCGGGAGAACGTCAGTCGTTTCGTAAAGCGATGCGCCGACAAATATGACAAGCCCGGAGTCCTGTTAGACATCGCACCACAAGTTCACGAGGGCGCTAGCCCATATTTCAAGAAAGTCAAGATTGAAACGCTGGATCTTGATGAGAACTCGGGCGCTACATATATCGCTGATCTGACTAAGAATAACGAGGAGGCGATCCCGGCCGATCATTTTGATTTCATCGTCTGCACTGAAGTATTAGAGCACACCCTGCAGCCCTTTGACGCTGCCGTTGAAATCAAGCGCATACTGAAGCCGGGAGGGCTCGCCTTTGTCAGCACGCCTTTTAATTTCCGGATACATGGCCCGCTGCCGGATTGTTGGCGCTTCACCGAGCACGGCCTTAGAGCTTTATTTAAAAATTTTGAAATCGTTGAGCTTCAGGCGCTAGAAACCGCCGATCGGTTTTTGATGCCCACCCATTACACTTTAATCGCAAAGAAAAGCAATGGCTAAGAGACCCAAAGTCAGTATAGTGACCATTACTTATAACCATGAGAAATATATAACCGATGCTTTGGACAGCTTCGTCATGCAAAAGACGGACTTTGATGTCGAGATTGTAATCGCGGATGATTGTTCGACGGACGATACGCCGCAGATCATCAAACGGTATGCCGAAGCCTATCCCAACATAAGACCAATTCTCAGGAATAAGAATATCGGCGCGATAAATAATTCGATCGAGGCGCTAAAAGCCGCCCGCGGAGACTATATAGCGCTATGCGAAGGGGATGACTACTTCACTGACCGCAAAAAGATACAAAGACAAGCCGATTTTTTAGACAGCAAGCCCAGTTACGCGCTTTGCTTTCATCCAGTCAAAGTCTTTTTTGAAAGCAAAGAAGCCGAAGATTCCATCTACCCGCCAGAGAGCGATCCGAGGTTTTTCACGACCTCTAACTTACTAAAAGGCAATTTTATCCAGACCAACTCCGTAATGTATCGGAAGCAAAAATATGATAATCTCCCGACCGATATAACTTTTTTGGATTGGTACCTGCATCTATATCATGCCCAGTTCGGCCGTATCGGATTTATAAATGAGGTGATGTCGGCATATCGGCGGCATCATGAAGGCATATGGTGGGACACCTACGAGAATATAGAGGTAATTTGGGAGAAACATGGGATCGCTCACCTCAATCTTTATGAGAAGATGACGAAACTATATGGGCATGATGATAAGTATGAAGAGATCATATATGAGCATATCCATCATTTATTCATTGAGCTGGTTAAACTCTACCAAAAAAATAACAAGGGCGTTCTAGAGCAGGCGATATCGAAATTCCCGCTACAGGGAGCGAGAGTATTAGAAAGCGAATATTCGTCCGGTTCTAAAAAAGATAAGGAAATAGAGCGATTGGCGGAAGAGTTATATAGACGCAATCAGGAATTCGAGATCGTACTGAGAGATCTGCGGAATATTTTGAATTCCCGGAGCTGGCAGATGGCTCAGAAGCTCTCGAAAGCTAAAGGTGCTTTGGCGCTCCAGAGAAACAGGAAAAACAAATAAATTAAAGGCTTATTTATCCCTTAGATAAAGCCGCATATTATGCAGGATGTGCCGCAGCCCCTGAGTAATGGCCGAGGGGATGGATTTAAAAGCCACTATGATGACGCCGGGATGGCGGGCGAGGAGATAGCCAGCCATAACCAATCGTCTGAAGGTTCGTTTCTTCCCGTATTTCCTATAGAGGCCCGGATGAAGAGTGCGGATCATACCGTATGACCTCCTCCCCAGCTCGACATCCTGCATAGCCGCGTTCCGGCTTATCACGTGCTGATGATGTTGCCTGTATTTAACTAATGGCTGAGGTACATATCGGAAGTTCGCACCATTCTCAAAAAGAGTCACGTATAGTTCCCAATCTTCCAAGCCATCCTTCATAGCTTGCTTGTACCCGCCGCCGCGCTTTAACTCGGTAGTATTGATTAGAGCGCTGTTATTGACGTAGTTTTGGGCTAAGAAACTATCAGGATGGAAAGGCTTGGCCCTAAAGTAATCCGAGATTGATCCGAATATCCACATATCTGAATAAATGACATCACATCGCCCCTCGATCTCTACGGACCGCAGCATAGCTTTCAAGGCGTCCTCTTCTAAGATATCGTCCGCATCAAGAAAAAGCGTCCAGTATGTCTTAGATAAATTTATCCCGAGATTTTTGGTGGCGATTACGCCTTCATTCTTCTTATTGATGACTTCGACCATGGGATTATTCTTGTGTTTCTTAATCTTTTCCCATGAATCGTCAGTCGAACCGTCATTTATGACAATTATCTTTGCGGGTTTATGCGATTGCTTGAGAGCCGAGTCGATAGCCTGATCCACGTAATCGGCGTAGTTATAGCAAGGTATGACGACTGTCACGTCGTCAGGTTTATGCTGCCCGAGGACCCCGTTATACGACTCTCCAAGTTTAAGGACTTCTTGGCGCTTGAGCCGGAGTTGGGGTAAGCTTCCTTTCGCGTCCTTATAAGCCTGAACCCGGCACTCCGCTTCAAGCGTATCTCCCCGCTTCATTAATTTTCTTAAGCGGGCGTTGAATACTTCGCGCCCATATATACTGAGGAATCGTTTTAAATTAGGTTCATCAAAATTCTTATACGCGAAGAAGTAACGGTTGCGATGCATCTGGTAGAGATAGAACTTGCCGGTATCGCCGCCTTCAGAGCTGGCGGCTATCTTATGCCAGACCTGGGCCGTTGGCTGGAAGTACGCGTTATAACCTTTGCGCTTAAGTCTGGCGATCAGGTCAGTCTCTTCGTAGTATGCGAAGAAATCGTTATCCAGATATCCGACATCGGCTAGTTTGGATTTGTCGAATATTAGGGCCGCGCCTGAAATCGAATCAACGGGGATCAATGATTCTCCGGTCATTAACGTCCGAGTCTCGGCTTGATTCGGCTCTACTTCCTGATAGCTATAGAAAGGATTGCTGTCATCATAAGCTTTTGACTCATCATTCCATATGAAGCTCTTGCCTCCCGCCGCCGCCGCGTCCTTATGTTCTCGGAACACTTTCATAAGCTCATCCAGCCAATTCGGAGAGACCACCAAATCATTATTAAGTAAAGCCAAATAGTCACCGCGTGATACTTTGTAGCCTTCTATATGGCCGCCCGTGAACCCTGTGTTCTTAGGCAAGTCAACGAATACGATGTCTTTAATCTTAGAGAGGTACTTTTTGGATCCATCTTCCGATCCATTATCGACTATGATGATTTCGTAGTTGGGATATTTCAACTTACGCAGCGAGGTCAGGCACTCTTTGGTATTCTCTAGGCCGTTCCAGTTTACGACTACGATACTGATCAAAGGAGACTTTGCCATTTTAGTATCCTTTAATGATTATTTTGGCTGCCTGCCTGACGCGCCTATGCATCCTAGGTTTCTTTTTGACAGATACTTCCGGTGTACCAGCGTAATTTCTAGCCGGCCGTGGTTTTACGGTACGGATGTATTGCGCAAGAGGCTCTAGAACACTTTCCCAAGTAAACAAATGCTGATTCGTCCTGATGTTCTCTCTGATTTCTGTCTGGAGCATCTTGCCTTGGTAAAGTTTTAGAATCGCTTTGGCGAAACTATTGGCATCCCGATTCTCTACCACCAAACCTAACCCATAATCGCTGACTAGCTCGGCCATATAGTCGCCTCGGCTGCATATAGTAGGCAGCTCCGTCCAGATATGATCAAGCACCCTGGTGCGGTGGGAGAATCTGGTCTCTAAGGATTCCTTGTCGGCATATATAGCGGCGTCGGCGTCGGTAAAATAGGCGGCCCTTTCGTCATACGGCACCCATCCATCCATAAAGAATACCCTTTTATCAATCAAGCCCAGCTTCTGGCTTAGCTGCCGGGCGGCCAAGCTCTCGCTCATCTCTTCCTTATACGCGTCATTCGGGTGTTTGGTGCCTAAGAACACTAGCTTCACTTTCGGGTCATCAACTTTCGCTACCGCGCTGATTACAACCTGCGCGTCGAACCAATCCCAGATGCCCCCAGTCCATAAGAGTACGAAGTCATCCTTACTTAGCCCCAGTTGCTCTCTCAGCATAAGTTCCTTAACCTTGGGTGGCTGAGAACTGATCCCCATCGGCGCTATAGCGAATTTATTGAGCAGATCGGACTTACCGAAATTAGTAGGTCTTAGAAGGCCGCTAGCAGTCAGGAACCCTACCCATAAATCCCTCTGGCGCTCGTTGGAGCAGACAAAAAAGTCCGCCGTACCTAAATATTTGGAATAAGTCTCAACGATGCCCGCGAAAACAAGATCCTGTTCCGGAGCAGGTTTCTTGGATGAAAATTCAAGGCTGGCCAAATACTCAATCGGCACTGGGGCGTATAAGTCAATAATAATGGCCTTCCCTGCATTATAAGCGTAATCCAGCATCTCTCCGCTTAACCATTGAGCGAAAATCACGTCAAAGCCATCGAATATTTTTTTGAAAGACTCACCTTGCTTCGGAACCGTTAATATATTACTAGCGCTCGTGGCATCTTCCTGCTCCGAAAACATAGCTAAAGTCGCTAAAAAGCTCTTACTGAGGACTCTATGGATATTAGCGTACCTTATACCCGGTCCGGCCATCTTTTCGCCAATCACGTCATGGCAAAGTACTAATACTCTGGGCTTTTTGGTGCTCGTCATCCGAAGTTATTATACAGATTAAGGACTGACAGTTATAGGATAGCCGAGTCCGATGTCTTTCATCACGGCCAGGCCATCAACTGCAAAAGTAAAGTATTGGAAGTAATTGCCGGAGGTTGCTGGAGCCTGAAGGGTCATGGAGAAGGTTGCCACTTGGCCAGGGCCGACGATTGGCTCGACCATCCTGATCTGGTTCTGGGTTCCCAGCCAGCTGGGGTCACTCGCCAGAGCGAACGGGCTGTTAGAGTAGGGGGGATTACTGGCAATCATCCGAGCATCCCCCAGATTAACCTGCGTGCCGTCTATATTTAGAATTTTATTATCGAAATTCCGCCAGATCATATTGCCGGTATTTCTGATCTTTATATAGACCGAGGCTTGCTGGCCCGACGACATAGCCCTTGGCGGATTAGTGGCTGAGACAAAACTGTAAGAAGGCAGCGGCGCTGGGGTAGATAAAGTAAGGGGGATAGATGGTCCGGCTATAAATTTAACGCCGTCTAACACCAACTCGAAATGCGGCGAATAATTATTGATGGCATGATAAGGGGCCGTGAATATTGCCACGAAAGTCGCATATTGCCCCGGAGCGACCGAAGCCTCAACCATTTTTATTTGGTTCTGGGTCCCCAGCCAAGCTGGATCCACCCGGGGCTGAGCATAGGGTGAATCCTGATAAAACGGTGTGGCTAAACGTATGGGATGGCCATTCGCGGGCTGATTACCGTCTGAGTACCAAGTCTCCATACCGGTATTTTTAAGCTGGAAAGTAACCCTATACATATCCCCCGGCAGGATTCCGCTGGGTGCGATAAGCGAATTCACGGTATACGCATAATCCGGGTTAGAGCTCACTCTGAACTGCAGGCCTAAATCCTGATAGACTTGTATCCCGTCCTGCACCAACACAAGGTTAAGTTCATCGTAGCCTACAGTGTAATTTGGAGCTTTGACGCTAAAGTCAAAGGTCGCTATTTGCCCCGGAGCGACCGAAGCCTCAACCATTTTTATTTGGTTCTGGGTCCCCAGCCAGCTGGGGTCTGAGCTATTGGCGAACTGGGAATTCTGATAACCCCGGGTCATTACTCTGAAAGGGTGGTCCCCGGCAGGCAGATTACCATCCGAATACCAAGTTTGAGTGGAGGTATTGAGCAGTTTGAGTTCCACTATTGCTACCTGTCCATACTCTAGAGCGAAAGGCGGGTTGGTGGCTGAACTGAATTGGTAAAATGGCCCATCTGGATTACCGAAATATTGGCTGAAGATAGTATCAAAGCTTTGGAAATGGGGCGTGTAGTCGTATAAAGCTGCAGTGGCTCCATTATCCATATGGACACTTTGACCATCTATAGTGGCATAACCATCGTAATAAAAAGCCTGGGTATCGGTCGGACAGAGTTTGTACGTCCCTTGGGTCAACCACGGGCCGTCATAGCAAGCCCATCGCGGGGGGATATTCATAGATGCAGGACAGGCATTTATATCATCACAGTGGTTCCAGTTACCAGCAATTGCAGCCCAGTTAGTCTGGCCCTCTGACTTGTGTCTCCATAGAGATAGGTGCCAGGCAGCATGAATCACTTGCTCGGAAAAGCCGGCGAACACATTGGTATTTACGCAGGAGCCAGATATGGAATTCACTGGGGCACCAAAGTGGTAATAAATGGGAGTGGGTAAAGCGGAGGCATCAGAGAAGGGGTCGGCGCCAGTGTAAGTATAGTTGTGGATATTCTGACCGGAATCAGTACAGGCGTATCCAACCGCTGATGTATATCTCCAGTTATCACACCCTTGGCTACCATCAACTAATTGCTCCTCGTTCTGCAGCTTGGTCAGCAAGACCTGAGGATTGATCTGGTGGGCTTTGGCAGCATCGTAAATTATCTGCCCGGCCGACACTAGCCCTCCATATATATATTTGCCGTCAGGGTGAGGATAAAAAGGCGAGTAGCCTACCGGATCCTGGGCGTCAAAACCATTATTAGTACTGATGCAGCTGTTTGGGAAAGTGTTAAGCCAGGCGTCAATCTGGGCGGCGGTCAGCGTAGTCGTATTATCAAAATTAAAATCACTGATTAAGTCGCTATTGGAATACGCCGTAACCCGGGCATTATGGTCGAGACGTGCGATAACCCCAGCTGTTATAGTCAGAAATATCGGGAGAACGATTAATAATCTTTTCATTTTATTGTTAGATTTAAGGCATCGGCAGCGGTTCTGGTCTGGCCGCCAAGCGTGGCTACAGCTTCTACCTTCCACTGCCCGGTGGTAAGGTGGGCGTCATGGTCGACATCCCAGTACCAGCTAGTTGTCCCATGGGCGTCAGCTATCTGGGAAGCCAGCTGAGTAGTTTCGCCGGTCGCTACATTAGTGAATTTTATATAGCAGGTAGCGCCTGGAGAAGCGTTACAGACTGAAGCTTCGGCTGTCGAGGAGCCATTCTGCCCAGGAAAGTGGTTGCTGACGAAGGTACCGGTGGGAACTATCAGAGTGTGGTTGGTGACATCAGCCGGCAGAGGTGTATTATCCTGCGGAGTAGAGACGGTAGGAGTATTAGGGGAAGCGGAGTTTGTACTGATAGGCTTGCCGGAATTTGTATGGGCTGGAATCACAAGGGGTACGCTTTGCTTATGAAAAAAATGGGTCGTGTTACTAAGTTCTAAAATAGCCACAATAACAATTAATCCAGCGGCGCCGATCAAAAGAGACTTCTTATTCAAAATTGGGTTGTGCTTAGCCATAAATTATCCGGATTTTTTGTTTTTTGTTATCTACCTGAATTATACACCAGTAATCAATAGCTTTTTACGTCTTTATTAAGATTACAACAGGCTGAGCAGGTATTGGCCGTAGCCGGATTTAGTCAGCGGTTCGGCTAGGCCGCGCAGCTGGTCGTTATTGATGAAGCCTTGGCGCCAGGCGGCTTCTTCGATACAGCCGACCTTGATGCCTTGTCTTTCTTCTACGACCTGGACGAACTGAGCCGCCTGGTTGAGCGTTTGGAAAGTACCAGTATCTAGCCAGGCGGTGCCCCGGCCCAGCACCTGGACTTTAAGTCTACCGGCCCGCAAGTAGGCGTTATGCAATTCGGTTATCTCTATCTCGCCGCGGTCGCTGGGCTGGACCTGCTTGGCGTATTCGACCACGTTGTTATCGTAAAAATATAGCCCGGGGATGGCATAGTTGGACTTGGGCTGTTTGGGCTTTTCTTCGATAGATATGACATTCATGTCTTTGTCGAACTCGACTATACCGTAGCGTTCGGGGTCAGCCACCTGGGCGCCGAAGATGTAGCCACCATCGACATCGGTCAACTTGCTTAAGTTATCCAGCTCACTGCCGTAAAAGATGTTGTCGCCCAGGATCATGGCTACTTTGTCTTGGCCGATAAATTCGGCACCGACGATAAAGGCATCGGCCAGGCCGCGCGGTTCTTGCTGGACTTTATAGCTGAAACTGCAGCCGATCTGGGCGCCGTCGCCCAGCAACTGTTCGAAACGCGGCAGATCGTGCGGCGTGGAGATTATTAAAATCTCTCTGATGCCGGCGCCAATCAGCGTGGCCAGCGGATAATAGACCATCGGTTTGTCATAAAGCGGGATCAGCTGCTTGCTGACGCCCAAAGTTATGGGATAAAGCCGGGTACCGGACCCGCCGGCTAGAATAATGCCTTTCACTTGTTTAACTCCTTCTTTATGTAATCTCTTAAATCGTCATGCCAGTTATTAGGCGTGAAGCCGGCGGCCTGCAGCTTACCAAGGTCTAATGTACTGTTAAGCGGCCGCGGCGCGATACCATCTTTGCCTTCGTAATATTCCTTTGTGGTCGTGTTGGCGACTTGCAAATTGAAGCCGGCCTCGTGAAAGATGGTCCGGGTGATATCCGCCCAGCTGACCGGTTCGCCCTGGTTAGTAGCATTATAAGTGCCAAAAGCGGCTTGGGTAGACACCAGGTGGTCTATGGCACCGACCAGCACACTTACGAAAGTCAGCCGGCCGATCTGGTCGTGAACCACGGTTGGCGCCACGCCTTTTTGGCCCAGGCTTAGCATGGTGCGTACGAAGTTCTTGCCTTCGCCGATAACCCATGAAGTACGCAGGATATAGTGCTTAGCGTTATTGCCGACGGCGATGTCGCCGGCGGCTTTGCTGGCGCCATAAATACTCAGCGGGCTGAGCGGCTCGTCTTCGGTATGCGGGCTCTTTGTGCCGTCAAAAACGTAGTCGGTAGAGATATGCACCAGCGTCAAATCTTTTTCGGCGGCTATCCGGGCCAGGTTAGCGGCACCCTGGGCGTTGACTTTCCAGGCCGCCAGCCTGCCTTCCGGCGTTTCGGCGCCATCGACATCCGTATAACCAGCGGCATTCAAAATAGTAGAGATGTTATCCCAATCAAAACTGCTTACACTACCCCAATCGGATATATCCAATTCCTTAGAGTCGGTCGCCCGGGCGTTAGGATATTCAGCCCGCAGAGCCAGACCTAACTGTCCGTTAGCGCCGGTGAGCAAAAATTTGCTATCGTCCAAGCTAAAACTCCATCGGTTTAACGTCTTTTAGCGGCGAGTGGCTGCGGTCGCGGTCGGACATAGTAGATTGATCTAGCGGGATCGGCCAATTAACGCCGATGGCCGGGTCGCCAATATTAACAAAAGTATATTTGTCATAATTTTCCTGTGACCAATGATCATTGACGCTGTAAATGTAGTAGGTTTCTTCCAAAGTTTGAAAACCATTGGCTACACCTTTCGGTAGGAAGATAGCTTTATCGTGGTCGAGCTCCACAGTGACTTTTTTACCGAATGAATCGCCTTTGCGCAAATCGACGTAGGCGCAGAAAACTCGGCCAGTCACCACCGAAATATATTTGTCCCACGGTTCGGCATGGAAACCGCGGATGACGCCGGCATCTTTGTTATAAGAAACATTGGTTTGGACGACATCGAAATCCGCCGGCATACCGGCCGCCACCAATTTGGCTTTTTGATATTTTTCCTGGAACCAGCCGCGGTCGTCACCAATACTGCTGACATCGATAATTAACAGGCCGGGAATATCGGTTTTTTCGACTTTGAATTCGGTTGTCGGCGCTGCCATTATCGTCCTAACTCCTTATATTTGGCTTCTGTCTCGTCTTTCTGAGGCTGCCACCAATCCTGGTTATCTGTATACCATTGGATAGTCTGCTTAAGGCCTTCGCGGAAATCGGTGTATTTGGGCGCCCAGCCGAGTTCGGTGCGCAGTTTAGCAGCGTCGATGGCGTAGCGCAGGTCGTGGCCCGGACGATCCTTAACGAATTCGAAATCGTTAGGATCCTTACCCATAAGCTCTAAAATCGTCTGGATAAGCTGCTTATTATCCTTTTCGCCATCAGCGCCTATCATGTATGTTTCGCCCAACTTGCCGTTTTCCAGAATAGCTAAGACAGCCGAGGAATGGTCTTCGGCATGTATCCAGTCGCGCCGGTTCTTGCCCTCGCCATATAGTTTGGGCTTAATACCCGTCAGAATATTAGTGATGTTGCGCGGAATCACTTTTTCGATGTGCTGGTAAGGACCGTAGTTATTAGAGCAATTAGAAATCGTCGCTTTAACTCCGTAGGTATGGCCCCAAGCCCTTACTAAATGGTCCGACCCCGCTTTAGTAGAAGAATACGGGCTGCGCGGATCGTAGGGTGACTTTTCTGAAAATTTCTCTGAGCTATCTAAGCCCAAATCTCCGTACACTTCGTCCGTTGAGATGTGATGAAGGCGTTTATCGGATTTTCGCACGGCCTCTAATACCCTGTAAGTGCCGATGACATTGGTCTCCACGAAAGGCCAGGGGCCCTGGATTGAATTATCGACATGGGTTTCGGCGGCGAAGTGCACTACGGTATCGCTGTCGGCGACTGCTTGTTCGATTGCCGGCTCGTCGCAGATATCGCCCTTTATAAAATTGACCCTGGATTCGTCCAGGCCGTCCAGGTTCTTTAGGTTGCCGGCGTAAGTCAGTTTGTCTATAACCGTTATGTGCCAGTCCGGGCGTTCTTTATAAACGTACCGGACGAAATTCGAACCGATGAATCCGGCGCCGCCAGTCACAAGTATTCTCATACAACAGATAGTATAACAGGGAAACTATGGCGGTGTTATGATAGGTGGGTGAAGCGAGGTGATACTAAAACAGTCCGCAAAGCCGTGATTGCCGCGGCCGGTTTCGGCACCCGTTTTTTGCCGCAAACCAAGGCTATGCCCAAGGAAATGCTGCCGATAGTCGACAAACCTATTATTCAATATATCGTCGAAGAACTGGTAGCCGCCGGCATAGAGGATATCATCATAGTTACTGGGTATCATAAACGCAGCGTAGAGGATCATTTTGACCATATCAGCGCCGATCTCCGCGCCAACTTAAAGCAAAGCGGTAAAACCGAGCTGCTGGAACAGACTAAGAAGATATCCGACCTAGCTAATTTTGCTTATGTCCGCCAGAAAGGGCCGTACGGCACGGCCACGCCCCTATTGAATGTCAGCCATCTTATCGGCGACGAACCGTTCATATATACTTTCGCCGACGATCTTATAATCGCCGAACCGGACGGCTTCAGCCAGATGATAGCCTTATACGAAGAGCTGGGCGGCTCCATCCTGCCTTGCATAACCGTCGACGAAGAGGAAGACTTCGACCGCTACGGATTCGTCGCCGGCCAAGAAGTGCGGCCGGGAATTATTAAGGCCAGCGGCATCGTGGAAAAACCGGGAGCTGATAACGCGCCCTCCAATATGGCCAGCATCGGTAGTTTTCTGTTATCGCCCGACATTTTCGAATATCTGCGGAAAGGGCGCGACAGTTTGCCGGATAACCAGGAATTCTATCTATCAACATTCGTACTAGAACCGATGATAAAGGACGGCAAGCCGATATTCGGCTGC
>JANWHE010000019.1 GCA_025450575.1 Candidatus Saccharimonadales bacterium | reverse complement strand
GTGGGTAGTGACCCCTCGTTTGACTCTCATAATTAAACCCCTAACCGCCGTTTGATATTGCGGGCGTTATGACCGGTGAAGGTATCCGGCCGGTTGAGGCGGCGTTTGCGGCTGGCGCTTTTCTTCTGTAAGAAGTGATTTAAGCGGGCGTGACGGCGCACCACCTTACCGGTCTTGGTAATTTGGACGCGCTTTTTAGTACCGCTGTGGGTCTTTAACTTGGGCATGATAAATATTTACTTCTTTCTGACGACGAAACTTAACATACGGCCGGCAAACTGCGGAGTTTGGTCCGTGACGACATCCTCGCCCAAAATACCTTGTATCCTTTCGGCTAACTGATAGCCCAACTCTTTATGGGCTAATTCTCGTCCCCGATAGATTACCGTAATTCTCACCTTATGTCCAGCCTCCAGAAACTCGATGACCTTGCGCAGCTTGACCTGAAGGTCGTGCTCGCCGATTTTTAGGCCGACGCGCATCTGCTTTAGGTCCAGGCTTTTTTGACGGGTCTTTTGAGCCTGCTTGGTCTTTTGGTAGTTGTACTTGCCCCAGTCCACGATACGGGCGACCGGCGGGTCGGCGTTAGGCGAAACCTCTACCAAGTCCAACCCGGCCTCTTCGGCGGCCCGCAGGGCCTCTGCGCGGCTTAAAACCCCTAACTGGCGACCGTCATCAGTAATAACACGCAGGTTAGATGCTCGGATCTCCTGGTTGACGCGGGAACTTTTGGCTATTTCCGTAACTCCATATAGGTGGGACTATCATAGCAGAACAGGGGCGGCTTTTCAAAGATATATATCACTTTCAGGCGAATTGGGGGACGGCGGCCGTATGGTGCCTATATTGCAGGGCTTCGCTGATATGGACTGGCAGGATGTCGGCGAGCTGGTCTAGGTCGGCGATAGTGCGGGCCACTTTGACGGCCCGGACATTAGGAGCGGGCCGAGATGTCCAGCCGGGCGGCGGTGGTGTCCAGCAGGGCTTTGGCATCGGCCGGCTGGACTTGGCCGCTACGAGCCAGCACCGTTACGGCCATCGCCAGGTCCAGGCTGGTGGAGTCTTTGCGGATATCCGCCGGCGACAGATTAAGGGTCACTCGTTTCTTAGGAAACTGCAGGTTGCGATTGGCGAAACTGGCCCGCAAACGGTCTTTGGATTCGTCCACGGCCTTGCCGGCGTAGCCGATTATCACCACGGGCGGCAGGCCGTTGGTGATGTGGCATTCGACATTGATTAACAGGGCATCACTGCCGGAATAGTCCACGATACTCCGCGCGCCCATACTCATGCGGGTATTATCAGTCACGGTCCGCCAAAAGAAAATTGGTTGAGGTTAAAAAAAAGAGAACCTGGCGAGGAGAGCCAGGTTCTCTAACTTAGGGTTTTGGAGGTTTTAGGATTTTGTAAACGTTTTTGTTATAAGAGCTTTTTTGATGGAACAACGGCTTGCGAGAAGCCGTTGTTTCCTGTTTTTTGTTTTTGAGCACTTTTTTTATTCAAGTGCTGATAACATCTTATTAATACATATTTTTTCTGTCAATAAGATTTTTATGCTTTTTGGGCCAAACCTGTGTATAACTTACCCGCCTTAATTAAAAACAAGCTGCCGGTAAGGAACGTTTTTGGCCGCCTGATAGCCGCCATGGGCGGCGCATCCGGTTTCAAATATGCGATTTCGGCGGTTAAATTTTTTAGCCAAAGCCGGCCGGCCCAATGCCGCGGCGGCAACTGAATGAAAGCCTTAAGTTTGTTATTATTTAAGACCGATGCAGACTTTAATCCGCCAACGCATGGATGGACCTTGGGACGCGTTTTGGAATGAGATGTCCCGGGAATGGTTCAAACTGGAAGTGAGGCAGGATTATAACGCTGAGGACGACAGCCCTTCGCTACGGGCCTGGCTGGAAGGTGATAAACAGAGGAGCCTTAACTTATTAACAGATGACGATCCTGAATTTACGTCAGATTGCCGGCAAAAGCTGTCACAGGGCGTCAAATTGCTGAGGGTCCACGTGATTGAGCGCCCGCTAAGCGCCTATATGGGATGGGAGCTGGAATATTATTCGCGCGTCAGCATCCCGCGCCGCGGCGAAAATGTGTTCACAGTTGAGCGCGCCGATGTCACCCGAGCGGCTTTGCCGGCCGGCGACTTAATCATGTTTGACGGCCGGCGCGTCATATTGAATTCGTATGGCAAAAACGGCCTTTTGGAAAGCGCGGATTTCTATGACGAGCAAGACGATCTGAGCCGGTTCCTGGCGCTGCGAAAAACTGTTTTGGAGCACGCTAAACCACTGCTGGCATAGTTGCCGGTAACTAGCCGCCAGAAAGTTGAGGAAGCAGAGTATCGGACCCGGTCTTTGAAGCGAATACGGTCATTTGTTCATAATTTGTACGTTGTTATAATTATAAAAATGTAAAATACTCTACGTTGTGTATGCTCATCTAAGACCTGTATCAATGTAGCAATTACAATGTAGCTCTCTTGACTTATAGCTAAAAGTGTAGTAAGTTGAAGGGGTAAGTCAAAAACAAAAACTTACGCACTCTCTTTGCCGGGAGGCCATCGCTCACAAGCACCGAAAGGCGCTCTGAGCGGTCAGTCAAAAGCCAGCAGGCGGTAAGCGCTATACAGTAATTTAAACGGGCGCATTTACCGCCTTGCGGCTATTCCCATAAGCATCCGGTTTGTGGGAAAACGAAAGGGCCCAACGTCCGATCGCGCACCAAAAACGTTGGGTTCTTTGTTTTATCTAAAGACCGCTTAGGCGGGGTATTATCAACCCAAAATGGATTACAATTAAAGCGTGTCGAAACTAAGTCATAAACGCTCCGGTCTGGCGGCCCTGATAAGCTTTATAGCTTTAGTGGTACTAATGATGACCACTAACCCGGTGGACAATGTCATCTATACGGCGCTGTTCTTCGGCCTGGCGCTGGTATTCCTGGTCAGCCTGGGTAATTTCTTGGTTCGGCTTCAGACCGGCGAAGTCAGTGCCAAGAACAGATACCGGACAGTCAGCCTGAGCTTGGTTCTGCTGATTCTGCTGATGTTCAGAAGCGCTCAATCCTTGAGTTGGGTGGACGGCATCATTCTGGCTCTGATAGGTTTCGGACTGGTGTTTTACATCTCTAAGCGCTCAGTTTCCTAAACCGTTTTCGCTTAGGTATTTGCAAGATTTCTAAAGTATAATAAGTGATATGGAACCGAACAGGGTAGGCGGACCGAACTTCGAGCTGCCGCCGCAGCCGGCTTCTCCGGAGAACGAACAGCGCCGGGAGCAGGCGGCGGAAGCGCCGGCGGCGCGGCCGGAGAGCGCCGGCAAGCAAGCCAAAGCGCCGGCTTTGCCGGTTATTCCTGATGACATCCCGGCGGTCGACCAGCCGATTATCGCCGTGCCGCCGCAGGACCTGGCCGCCCCTGTACCGGTGGACCCGCACGCCGCCGCCGGAGACGGCGATCACATCGAGCAGGAGTGGGTCGATAAGGCCAAAGCCATCATCGCCCGGACCCACGACGACCCCTATTTACAAAAGGACCAGATGAGCCGCATCAAGGCCGAGTACATCCAAAAACGATTCAATAAGACGATAAAGACGGACGAAGCCCCGGCATGACGGTGCTGATCATACTTATAATCTTTCTGATGCTGCTGCTGGCGGCGGCCGGTATAGCCTTCGTTTACCTGCGGGGCATCTGGCGCGAGCAGAAGAACTACGAGCGCGGCTTAAAGATGGTGCCGGTGCTCATCCACCTGCCGCCGATGAGCGACGACACCGACGCCGGCGGCCGCGATGCCCGGGACGTCATCAACGAGAACATCAGCCGGGCCCAGAGCCTGTACGGCATTCTTTCCAGCACCTTCCAGAAAGGCTTTAAGCACCGTTTATACGGCCAGCGGCATATCGGCCTGGAAATCGTCGCCAAAGAAGGCGCTATCAACTATTACGCCGCCGTGCCCGTGCCTCTGCTCGGGGTGGTGGAGCAGGCTATCGTCAGCGCCTATCCGACCGCCCGCCTGGAAGAAGTGGCCGAACATAACATCTTCAGCCAGGTCGGCCGTATCACCGGTACCGTGGGCGGCGAGATGGCTTTGAAGGAGAGTTTCGCCTTTCCGATAAGCACCTACGAGGAAATCAAGCGCGACACGATGCAGCCGCTGCTGAACGCTTTGAGCGCGCTGACCAAAGAAGACGGCGCCGGCGTCCAGATCCTGCTGCGGCCGGCCGACCCCGGCTGGACCAAGGTCAGCAAAGCCCAAGCTGACAATAAGCGGGGCAAGAAGACCAGCGGCAAAGGTTTTGACCGGACCGTCGGCCTGATGGGTGACGTCTTTACGGCCGTCGTCAAACCGCCGGATCAAAGAGACGAGAAGAAAGACGACTCTAAGGAACTGACCGGTCTCGACCAGGCGGCCATCGAAGCCATCGAGAATAAGACCAAACAACCCGGTTTCGAAGTGATGATAAGGGTGGTGGCGAGTAGCAACATCAGCCACCGGGCCCAGACCATCCTCAATAACCTGGTAGCCACCTTCTCCTTATATGACGCGCCGGGGCGTAACGGTTTCAAGTTCGTGCCGGCCAAAGACATCGACAGTTTCATAACCGGCTACATCTTACGGCTGTTCCCGCAGGATAAGACCAAGAACGTCTTGAACGCCACGGAGCTGGCCACACTGTTCCATTTCCCGGACCAGAAGAACATTCCGACCAGCCAGCTGGAGCGCCAGGCTTCCAAGCAGGTAGACGGGCCGCGCAACGTGCCGGAACACGGCCTACTGCTGGGCTATAACCTCTTCCGCGGCGCCAAGAAGGAAATCCGCCTGGATAATAACGACCGCCGCCGCCACATGTATCTGGTCGGCCAGACCGGCACCGGTAAATCGACCTTTTTAGAGAACCTGGCGCTTCAGGACATGCTGGAAGGCAAAGGCTTCGCTTTCGTGGACCCGCACGGTGATACGGCCGAAAAACTGCTGGCCATGGTGCCCAAAGAGCGCACCGAAGATGTCATTTACTTCTCGCCTGGCGACATGGATTATCCGCTGGGCCTCAACATGTTCGAGTATCACAGCGAAGACCAGAAGGACTTCTTGATCCAGGAAGCCATCAACATGCTTTATAAGCTGTACGATCCGACCCACCAAGGTATCATCGGTCCCCGCTACGAGCATCTGTTCCGCAACGCCGCGCTGGCCATCATGGCCGATCCCGAGGGCGGCACCTTCATAGATATCCCCAAATTGTTCCGCGACCCGCAGTTCGTGGAACAGAAGCTTAAGCACGTCACCGACCAGAACGTTCTGGAATTCTGGCGCAAAGAGATGCCGGCCAGCCAGCGGAGCAACGAGTTCGGCGAAGTCACCAGCTGGTTCGTGTCTAAGTTCGGCGCCTTCTTGTCCAATGAGATGATGCGCAACATCATCGGCCAGACCAAGAGCTCCTTCAACCTTAGGGACGTCATGGACGACGGCAAGATCCTGTTGGTCAACCTGTCGCGCGGTCGGCTGGGCGACCTTAACTCCAAACTGCTGGGCATGATTTTCGTCATGAAGTTCGAGGCCGCGGCCATGAGCCGGGCCGATATGCCGGAGGAGCAGCGCCGCGACTTCTGCCTGTACGTGGACGAGTTCCAGAACTTCAGCACCGATTCGTTCGCCGACATCTTAAGCCAAGCCCGCAAATACCGGCTGAACTTGATCGTAGCCAACCAGTTCACGACCCAGCTATCCGAAGAGATCCGCGATGCCGTCTTTGGCAACGTCGGATCAGTGATCGCCTTCCGGGTCGGTACGACTGACGCCGAGTTCTTAGCCAAGCAGTTCGCGCCGGTATTCGATCTCGATGACCTGCAGTTCCTGCCCAATTACAACACCGCCGTCCGGATGATGATCGGCGGCGTGCCGGTCCAGCCGTTCAGCATGGCCATCTTGCCGCCCTTGGGCAACCCCAACCCTCAGCTGGCGGATGCCCTTAAACAGTTATCGGCAGCCAAGTACGGCCGACCTAAGGCCCAGGTAGAGGAAGCTATTTTTAAACGTCTGGAGACCAAGCAGCTGCCGCGGCCGGCCAATCCGTTCGGCGACCTGCCATCCGGCCGGCCGGCCTTCGGCAGCTCCAGCCTGCCGCCCGGCAGTTTCCCGCCGTCCAGTCGGCCGGGTTTAGGCGCGCCGTCTTCAGCCGCGTCTGCGGCGCCCAAACCGGCGGCTTCCGGCTCCAGCTTCCTGGATGAATGGCTGGCCAAACGACAGGCCGGCGGAACCACTCCGGCGCCGCTGCCTCCAGCCCGGCCCAAAAATGATTCGCCCCAGCCTCCCCGGTCCCAAAAGCCGGTGAAAGAGCCCGAACCCCAAGTCATCAAGCCGAGCCAGCCTCGGCTTCAGCCGGACGCCAAACCGAAGCCGGCGGCGGTGGCCGCTCCGAAATCCAAGGAAGGGGAATTCGTTATTAACCGTGATATCGCCTCTGATCAGCACCAGACCCAGACCGTCCATATAGATAAAGACGGCAACCTGACTTACGAGGGCTAGAAACGGTTAAAAAGCTATTAAATAACAACCTTTTTGTAAGCTTCAAAAGGTTGTTTTAAAGTGGTCGTTTTGGTATACTATTAACAGAGTGGTAACAGATAAAAAATCTCTAGAGAGGGTGTATTAGTTTTGAGCGCAGCGAAAACTCCAAAAAGTGATTACGAAGCCGGTGATATCCAGGTCCTGGAAGGCTTGGAGCCGGTGCGCAAGCGCCCCGGCATGTATATCGGTTCTACCGGTTATGACGGCCTGCACCATATGATCAAGGAAATCGCCGATAACGGTATAGACGAAGTCATCGCCGGTCACGCCAATGAAGTATCGGTCACCCTCCACGAAGACGGCAGCGTGACGGTATACGATAACGGCCGCGGCATTCCCGTGGCAATCCACCCCAAGACCAAGAAAAGCACCCTGGAGACGGTGCTGACGGTTCTGCATGCCGGCGGCAAGTTCGGCAGCGGCGGCTATAAGGTCAGCTCCGGCCTGCACGGTGTCGGCTCGTCGGTCGTCAACGCTTTATCGACCAAGTTTATCGCCGAAGTCAGGCGCGATGGCTTCGTCTGGCGGCAGGAGTACGCCGCCGGCACCCCGACCACCAAGGTAGAGAAGGGCGAGGCTACCGCCGGCACCAGCACGACCATCACTTTCTGGCCGGACGCCACCGTGTTCAGCGTCACGGAATTCGACTATCAATGGATAGTCAATTATCTAAGGCACCAGGCTTATCTCACAAAAGGTGTCAAAGCCAGTATTATTGACGAGCGGACCGGCGAATCTTACGCGTTTTATTTTGAGGGCGGTATAGAAAGTTATGTCCGTCATCTTAACGCCGGCAAAGAACCGGTGGACGAAGACATCTTTTACGTCGACAAGCAGGTCGGCGACGGCGTCGTGGAAATCGCTCTGCAGTACACAGACGCGTTCTCAGAGACCGTAATGGCCTTCGCTAACAATGTCTACAATATGGACGGCGGCAGCCATTTAACGGGCTTCAGGACGGCCATAACCCGCGTCATTAACGACTACGCCCGCAAAAGCGGCCTGCTGAAAGAGAAAGAAGAGAACTTGACCGGCGAAGACGTCCGCGAAGGTCTGACGGCCGTCATTCTGGTTAAGATCCCCGATCCGCAGTTCGAGGGCCAGACCAAGAACAAGTTGGGCAATCCGGAGGTGACCGGCTACGTGCAGCAGGTGATGAACGAATACCTATCTTATTACTTCGAAGAACACCCCTCGGTAGCTCGCAAGATAGTCAACAAGGGTCTGCTGGCCGCCCGGGCCCGTAAAGCCGCCCGTGCCGCCCGCGACAACATCATCAGAAAAGGCGCCCTAGACGGCGCGTCCTTGCCGGGCAAACTAGCGGATTGCGCTACCAAGGACCGCAGCCAAGCCGAACTGTTCATAGTGGAGGGTCAGTCGGCCGGCGGTTCCGCCAAGGACGGCCGCAACAGTTATTACCAGGCCATCCTGCCGCTGCGCGGCAAGGTGCTTAACGTTGAACGGGCCCGCCTGGACAAGATGCTGGCCAACCAAGAGATTCTCAACCTTATCAAAGCCTTAGGGGTCGGCATCGACGAACAGTTCAGTATGGACGGTCTGCGCTACGAGCGGATCGTAATAATGACCGACGCCGACGTTGACGGCAGCCACATCCGCACGCTCCTGATGACGCTGTTCTTCAGGCACCTGCGGCCGGTCCTGGAAGGCGGCCACGTCTTCGCCGCCCAGCCGCCGCTGTTCGCCATCACCTCCGGCAAGAAGAAACACTATGCTTATACCGACGAGGAGCGCGATGAGATTTTAAATAAACTCATCGAGGAGCGCCAAGCCAAAGGCGTTAAGATTGACCCCGAAGAAGACCGCAACAAGCAAGCCGGGGCGACCATCCAGCGCTACAAAGGCCTGGGCGAAATGGACGCCGAACAGCTGTGGGAGACCACCATGGACCCCGGCAACCGGGTACTGGTACAGGTTCGGGTAGAGGACGCCGAGAAAGCCGACGCCATCTTCAGCAAGCTGATGGGAACAGAGGTAGAGATGCGCAAGAACTTTATTCAAAGCCGCGCCAAATTCGTAAAGGACCTGGATATTTAAGATGGACGAGCGCAGTAAAGGCCTGATCCCGACGACTAATAAGCACTCCCGGCTGGTTATCGACCGCAGCGTCGAGAACGAGATGGAAACATCTTACCTGCAGTATTCCATGAGCGTTATCGTGGCCCGGGCCCTGCCGGACGTCCGTGACGGCCTAAAGCCGGTCCACCGCCGCATCCTTTACGTCATGGACAAGGGTAACCTGGGCCCGCAGAGCAAGCACACCAAGAGCGCCCAGATCGTCGGCGAGGTGATGGGTAAGTACCACCCCCACGGCGACACCGCCATCTATGACGCCATGGTCCGCTTGGCCCAGCCCTTCAACACCCGCTATCCGCTGGTGGACGGGCAGGGCAACTTCGGTTCTATGGACGGCGACCCGCCGGCCGCCTACCGCTATACCGAGGCTAGGATGACCCGTGCCAGCGCCGCCATGGTCGAAGATTTAGATAAGGAAACGGTCAATTTCGTCGATAACTTCGACGGCACCCAGCAACAGCCGGAAGTCCTGCCGGCCAAGCTGCCTAATCTGCTGCTGAATGGCCAGGTGGGCATCGCCGTCGGCATGGCCACTAACATTCCGCCGCATAACTTGAACGAACTGGTCGAAGCCACCATCACCCAGATAGACAATCCCGACGCCACGCTGGATGATCTGTTGGCGCATGTCAAAGGCCCGGATTTCCCAACCGGCGGCATCGTTTATGGCAAAGATTCCATCCGCACAGCCTTCGCCACCGGCCGCGGCGGTGTGATAGTCCGTGGCGTAGCCGATATCGAAGAGGCTAGCAAGGGCCGCCACCGGATCGTCATAACCGAGATCCCCTACGCCGTTAACAAGGCCGGTCTGGTCGAAAAGATCGCCGAGCTGGTCCAGCTGAAAAGGATCGCCGGCATATCCGACATCCGCGACGAAAGTTCGCGCGGCGCCGTCCGCATCGTCGTCGACCTCAAAAAAGACGCTTACCCTAAGAAGTTGCTCAACCAGCTTTATAAACTGACGCCGTTGCAGACGGCTTTCCATTACAACATGCTGGCTCTGATTGACGGCATCCAGCCGCGGGTGCTGGGCCTGCAGGATATCATCCTGGAGCACATCAAACACCGCCAGTCGGTGGTCCGCCGCCGCACCGAGTACGAGCTGCGGATCGCCCAGGAACGGGCCCATGTGCTGGAAGGCCTGAAGATCGCCCTCGACCACATCGACGAAGTCATCAAGACCATCCGGGCCAGCCGGACTGTCGAAGAGGCCCAGGCTAACCTTATAAAACAGTTCAAGCTCACCGAGATCCAAGCCCGGGCAATCCTGGCCATGCAGCTACGGACCCTGACCGGCTTGCAGCGCCAGGAAATCGAAGACCGCCTGGCCGAACTACTCAAACTGATCTCCAAACTGCAGGCTATTCTGGCCGACGAAAAGAAAATCCTAAAGATAATCAAGGACGAACTGCGCGACATGCAGAAGCAGTTCGGCGACGAACGGCGTACCAAAGTCGTGCCCCAGGAGCTGGGCAAACTCAGCGACGAGGACCTTGTTCCGGATGAGCAGGTCGTAGTAACGCTTACATCAGCTAACTATATCAAGCGGACGCCGGTAGCCGACTATAAGAGACAAGGGCGCGGCGGCAAGGGACGCCGGGGCATGGCTACCCGTGAAGAAGACGTCATCGAACACGTTGTAAATGCCTCAACGCACGACTTCCTATTATTCTTCACTAACAAGGGGAGAGTCTTCCGGATTAAAACCTACGAAGTCCCGGCCGTCGGCTTAAACGCCAAGGGAGTGGCGCTAGTCAACCTCCTGCAGCTGCAGCCCGAAGAGATCGTCAGTTCGGTCATCAATATTAGTAAAGGCGAAGGCGCCAACAGTAACCTATTAATGTGTACGGTCAAAGGGGTCGTCAAAAAGACGCCGTTCGAACAGTATAAGAATGTCCGCCAAAGCGGCCTGATCGCCATCAACTTAGATGAGGGCGACGAGCTCAGATGGATCCGCATCACCACCGGCGATGACGAGGTGATTATCAGCACCGCCCAGGGACAGGCCATCCGCTTCCACGAACGCGACGCCCGACCGATGGGCCGGGTCAGCCGCGGCGTCCGCGGCATCCGCTTGCGCCCCGAAGACCATGTCATCGGCATGGACACCGTCCAAAAGGATTCCTTCATCTTCGTCATCAGCGAATTCGGCTACGGCAAGCGCACCAAAGTGGAACAGTTCACGGCCCATAAGCGCGGCGGCGTCGGCATCCGCTCGGCGGTCGTCAACAAGAAGACCGGCCCGCTTATCGGCGTCAAGACGCTCAAGAGCGACGAGCAAGAGGTGATTATCATTTCCAGCCAGGGCCAGACCATCCGGCTGGGTCTTAATAATATTCCTACTTTAGGGCGGGCCACCCAAGGTGTGCGCATCATGCGGCTTAACGAAGGCGACAGCGTGGTTTCGCTGGCGCTGGTAGATAAAAACATCGACGTGGATGACGATACTGCCGACGATGTCATCCCGGCCGAAGTTATCGGCGAGCCCGAAAAAGAAGAGTAGATGCCGACCCCTTTCTGGGATACGAAGACCCCGATTGCCATCGCCCACCGCGGCGGGGATGGTGCCAACAAAGCCAAAGAAAACACCATCGAAGCCTTCAGGGCCGCCGCCAAAGCCGGCTATATCTACGCTGAAACGGACGTTATCCTAGCGGCCAGCGGGGAGCTGGTCTTGATTCACGGGGCTCATGACTGGGTGATGGCCGCCCTTAACAGAGGCATAACCCGCAAAACCTTTCAAAAGATGACGCTCGACCAGATCAGATACCTATACCGGCCCGGCGGCGCCGAGGTTCCCACTCTTGAAGAGGTCTTAGCCCTATTTCCTAAGATGAGATTCGTCTTAGACCTCAAAACGGACGAGACAGTAGAGCCGCTGGCCAAGCTTATCAAAAAGATGAAAGCCCAAAACCGGGTCTGCGTGACCGGGTTTGATTATCGCCGGACACTGAAGTTTGGCCGACTGGCGGGCAGCACCGCGGTCAGCGCCGGCCTGACTGTCGGCCGCGGCGTGCGCTTTCGGAATATCAACATGCTGCTGCTCAAAAGCGGCCGCCTACAGGGCCTAGACGCCATTTTCTTACATCATTCGCTGGTCAGCTCGCCGATGATTAACTTGGTGCACCGCCGGGGTTTTAAAGCCGTGGTCTGGACGGCCAATTCCTCGCTAGGCATCCGGCACGCCATCCGCAGTGGTACCGACGGGGTGATATCCGACCGTATCGACCTGCTCAAGGAAGTCCTATCCAAGCCCCAGTGATAACGGGGAGGGATAGGCGGGCTCCCAGGCATTGACTTTTTAAACTGTTTATGGTAATGTTCTATCTGTTAGTCAAAAACAAAAAATGAAAAGTAATCCCAATTCACCAACTCCGCCTTTCTGGGAGAACCAGGGCCAGCCGATAGGTGTCGCCCACCGCGGCGGTGACGGGGCAGGTATAGAAAAAGAGAACAGCCTGGCCGCGTTCCAGGCCGCTTATGACAGCGGCTTCCGATGGTTCGAGACGGACGTGGTACCTACTAAGGACAATCAGCTACTTGCCATCCATGGTCGCGGCTGGCAACTGCATCCTAATAAGGATTTACCGTCACGCGCTAAGGTCCAGCGCCTGACTTTGGAAGAAGTAAAGCAGATGGTGGTAGGCGGCGAGTCGATCGCCTTACTGGAAGACCTGCTGACTACGTTCCCTGACGTGAAGTGGTTCATTGACCCCAAGACCGGATCGTCGGTGGCGCCTTTGATAGATATATTGAAACAACAAGGTCGCAACCTTGACCACATCAGCGTCGGCGCTTTCAGCCAGGCCCGCACCACCGCTGTGTCCCAGGAAGTCAAAGAGGCTACCAGAAAGGATATATGCACATCAATCGGCCCCTTGGGCGCCTTCGCTATTTTGGGGGCCTCAGAAACCGACCTGGCCAAGCTGGAGTCGCGGGATAGGCTGGTCTATGGTTTCTTAAAATCCATGCGTAAACTGCCGTCAGCGGAAGACGCTGTAGCTTCAACCGGCGCTACGAGCTTGAATGCGCCATTCCGGTGGATTAACGAAAGCCGGAATTTAGTGGAGTTGGCGCACGGGTTGGGCCTGCACGTGGCCTCCTGGACGCCTAATGAAGAGGGCTCCATCCGGCAATCAGCGCAGACTGGCGCTGACGCTATTATGTCTGACAGGTTAGAACCGCTGCAGCGGGTACTTAAAGAAGAGAGCCGATAGCCTCTATAGGCTGACGGCAGGATGCTATAGTTAAACGCTGAACGATTATGGATAAGACCCGCCAGGCCGAATGGGCCCTAGATAATGTAAGAAAGCTGAGCGGCCAGAGCACTTCCCGCGCTGGGCGCCTTTTGATAGACAGGCTGACGGCCGAGGATTATGTCGCCAGCGGCGTAGAGAAAGATGTCTTTGACTATGGCGACGGGTCGGTGGTATCTTTCTTCACTCATGCCAACCTAGAGCCGGCGATGATGGCCCCGATGCTCAAAACCTTTTATTATTCCGCCAAATTGGGGCACCTTCTGATGCCCGATAGCATACCCGACGCCCATCTGGCGGTCGCGCGGCCGCCGGCCATAGTATTCGATAAGGTGGAGGGCGAACGGGACGGCATAACCTACGAGGAGCGCCACGCTTTCCGCCGCCGGCTGGAAAGCGTCAGCATCGCCCACGCCTGCGACCTGGCGGATGGCAACCTTATCCGGCGGCCGGATGGCAGCCTGGCTTACGTCGATATTGTCAACGCTCATATGCTTATCAGAAACCCGGAGCTGGATACCTATATACAGACTCTTCCGGCGGAGACTGCCAGGGAAGCCAGGCGTCTGCAGGGGCGGCTTCTGAAACATTCCCAAGACTGGGATTAGCGGTTCTAATCGTTGTGAGAAAAAGCACAATATAAGGTGTTTACAAGTGTTTAGCG
>JANWHE010000018.1 GCA_025450575.1 Candidatus Saccharimonadales bacterium | reverse complement strand
TAAAGATCCCTAAAGCTGAGCAGCCGCGTTACGCGCTGCTTTATATGCTCAAAGCCCTGGTGACTATTTTAGAAGGCGCCGGTTTGCTGGATGCCGAGGGGGTCGCCGCCCAGCTGCACCAGGCCGCTGGTTTCTTGAAAGAATCCGTGGCTGCTTGGCTGCCCACCGTTCCGCAGGCTGGTAACCCAGCCAAGAAACTGGCCCTGGAGCTAGCCGGTAAGTCAGGAGTAGTATACGCCGGCCCGCTGCTGGCGCCAGCCGCCTATAAATGGAAAATCAGTTTTAACGAGAACGCTAAAAACGTCGCCTGGTGGGGCGAATATCCCGAGTTCAACCATAACGAGTTTATCGGCTGGAGCAGCCACCCGGTAGACAAGCCATACGCCGTGGTAGACTTACGCTCCAATCTGGAGCATCCCCGCGTGCTGCAGCGGTTCGAGCTGTCCGACAAGCTATTATCCGGCCGTCGGCCGGCCGCGCACGTGGTCCAGGCTCGAGGGCAGAATCTTTTAGAGCAGCTTTTATGGACGATCGCTTACGGCGACTTCGTAACGATATACCTGGCTTTGCTTAACGGGGTCAACCCGGCGCCGGTCGACCTGGTCGAAAAGTTCAAAACCGAACTCGGTTAGGTTTACTCGCCGCGGAGGGCGTCAATCGGGTTCTTGCGGGCGGCCTGCAAAGCGGGGGCGATGCTGAAGATTATGCCGGTGCCGATCGATACGCCGGCCGCCAAAATCAGTATCGGGACTGAGATGACCGGATGCCAGCTGCTGTAAAGCCGCAGGATCAGATTGACCAGATAAGATATGCCGATACCTATGATGCCGCCGCCGATGCTGAGCGCCAGACCCTCCACCAGGAATTGATTAAGGATCTGGCGGTTGGTGGCGCCTATGGCTTTTCGGATGCCTATTTCCCGGGTCCGTTCGCTGACGCTGACTAACATGATGTTCATGATGCCGATGCCGCCGACCAGCAGCGAGATGGCGGCCAGAGCGGATATGAAGTTAGTAATTTTACCCAAGACTTGGTCTGTGACTCCCAATAACTCGTTCTGCTTGAGCACCGAAAAATCGACGGTGCCGCCGTGATTATGGGCGATGGTTGAGCGGATCCGGGCGGCGGCTTGATCGATGTTGGCCTGTGGCTTGACGCGCGCTAGTATCTGCAGGACGTTGCTGTGGTTGGAGGTCAGGCTGTCGGCCGCGGCAGTCGGGATAAAGACAGAGGTGTTGTAATCGGCCTGAGCGATGGATAAGAAGCCGCCGGACGACGGCGCCAGCACACCGTGGACGATAAAGTCCTGGCCGTCAATGTGAACGGTCGAGCCGACCGGATTCAAGACCCCGAATAACTTGGCGGCGATGTCGCTGCCGATGACGGCGAAATTCTGATCGGCGTCATCTTCCGAGAAGGGAGCCCCGTAATTAATGTTCTGGTGCAGCAGGTCGAACAGGTTACTGCTGGTACCGGCCACGAAAACATTATCCAGCTCGCCGTTGTCGCCGCTGGCGACGTTCGTGACGAATTCTATCGGCGCCACTGAGCTGACCAGCCCCAGATGCCGTACGGAACTGACATCGTCAGAGGTTAAAGTACTAGGCGCCAAGAAAGAATAAAGATTCAAACTGCTTACGCCGCCCTGTTTATCGATAACCTTGCCGGGCCGGACAGTGAGCACGTTACTGCCCAGCTGGTTGATTTGGCCGACAATCTGGTGCTTGAAACCATATCCCAGGCTGACGACAGTCACCACCGAACTGATGCCGATGACTATGCCCAGCATCGTAAAAATAGTGCGCCAGCGTCTTTGGCGCAAGCTGCCGATAGCCGTTTTAAGATTGCCGGACCACATCAGTTCTTAGTCCTATAGGCTTTACGCCGCCGGGCCGGTTTCTTGACTTTGGGCGGGCGGCCGCGCTTGGCCCTGGGGTTCAGCGCTTTATCCGGTACATCGCGTATCAGAGCCGACACGCCGGCGGCGATATCGTTGTCCGTAGTCCGCGGTTTGCGGAAGAATATCCGGCGGGCGTGTCGGGCCATCTGGCCGATAGCTGTCTTCTCGTCGCCGACGATAGTACCGTCGTACATGTAGAGTACCCGGCTGGCGTAACGGGTGAGCTCCGGATTATGGGTGACCAAGAGGATAGTATTGCCTTGGCGGTGGACCTCAGCTAATAGTTCCATGACCACCCGGCTATCCTGGCTGTCCAGATTGCCAGTCGGTTCGTCGGCGATGATGATGCTGGGCCTATTTATAAGCGCCCGGGCGATGGCCGCCCGCTGGGCCTGTCCGCCGGACAGCTGGTAGGGCATGTAGTATTCGCGGTCGCGCATGCCGACCAGTTCCAAGATGTCGCTGGCTCGCTTAGCCCGGCGGACAGGCGTCATCCCCTTGTAGGTCAGCGGCAAGGCTACGTTATCCAAGACATTCAGACGCGGCAGCAGATTATAAAACTGGAAGACAAAGCCAATCTGGTCGCGGCGCAGCTTGGCCTGCTGGGCGGCCGGCTGATGAGCGACCTGCTTACCGCCTAAAACGTAGCTGCCATGGCTCGGCCGGTCCAGCAGGCCGATAATGTTCATCAGGGTCGTCTTGCCGCTGCCGGAAGGACCCATCACGGCTATGAATTCGCCTTTTTCCACGGACAAAGAGACTTCGTCCAACGCCAGGGTGGTGGCGTCGCCGAAGCCATACAGCTTGGATACTTCATCCAGTTCTATCAAGGCCATGTTTATTTAACGCTCCGCTGTTTAGTTGATAAATTTCAGTATGAAAAAAGAGGCTCACCACCCCTTCACCTGCATACCCCGCCGACCCACTAAGTCCCTATACGCTAAGTGTACGCTTGAATCGACTCGCCGGGCAAAGAAAAAAAGTTGTAAAAAACTCAGGGGTATCAATCTGTTAAAATAATCCAGTACGGAGGGGTCGCCTAGTTGGTCTATGGCGCCGCCTTGGAAAGGCGGTTTACCCGCAAGGGTATCCAGGGTTCGAATCCCTGTCCCTCCGCCACGCGTTCAAAGGCGGTAGTATAATGGTTATTAGCGGAAGATAAACATAAACAGTTAAAATTCTTACCGCCGGAGAGTTGTTTCTTAGCTATTTTTCAGCTAGGCCTGCGACACTTTCAGACAGTCCAATACCAAAACTAAATAGGAGATTTTAAAATGGACGACAAACTGAATGATAAAGAACTGATTAAAGAAATAGTCACCAGCGTGGCCCAGCTGCAGGATATGAAGCAATGGGAGCGGCTAGAAGATTACTTCGTTAAGAAACCCTTCATTGATAATAAAGCCCTGAGCGGCGAGATGCCGGCGGTGATTCCTAAAAAGCATCTGATTGACGGCTGGCGCCGCGAGATCGGCAGCTATTTCTACGCCACCCGGCACTTCATCAAGCGACTGGCCGTCCGGATGGTCAGTAGCCGCCGGGCCAAAGTCAGCACGTCCGTTGAACACCTGCATTATGTCGCCGACCGCGGCGACCGTTACGTCTGGACGGTCCGCGGGACTATCGATTACATCTTGGTCAAGACCAGCACCGGCAGCTGGAAGATCAGCCAGATGATCTTTAAGCTGACCGACCAGGCCGTAAGGCCCATCGGCGCTGCCGCCTAGGCTTGGTTTTTTGACGCGCTGAAGATGCCGTGCAGGCGGAGAAGTTCGTCGAACATTTTCTTCAGGTTGTCGTTGGTGCCAGGGTGAGCCGGTTCGCCGTCTTCGCCGAAAGCTTGTCTATAAAAAAAGAAATGAATGGGGTTGGCGACCTGGATCAGCCCCAGCTCGATGGTGATACTGCGCAGCTGTTCCACGGCGCGGGCGCCGCCGGCGGTCGAACCGTAGCTGACAAAAGCCACCGGCTTGTCCAGCCACTCGCGGCCGACCCAGTCCAGGGCGTTTTTCAATACGGCCGGCGGCCCGTGGTTGTATTCCGGCGTTATGAGCAGTACGCCTTCGGCCCGGCCGACGCGTTCGGCCCAAGCCTTGCCCTCGGCATTGGTATAATCTTTATTCTCGCTAGCCAGCGTAAAGGGGCTTAAAGGCTCGTCAAAGAATGGCAGGTTAAGCTCGCGCAAATCTACGAAATCCACTTCTAAGCGGCCGTCGGCCTCAGCATGCCGTTTGACCCAGTCGCTGACCACGCCGCCGCCGCGGCCCTGGCGCGAACTCCCCCAAATGATCATCAACTTCATATCAATATTCTACTCTATGACCGACTTCTTACTGCTATTATTAATCTATGCACGAGGAGTTGAAGCGGGCCGTCCAAGACGCGGCTAAAAAGCTGTTTGGCGCCGATATCGAGCCGGAGCTCAGCCGTCCGGATGAGAAATTTGGCGACTACGCCACTAACGCCGCCCTGCAGCTGGCCAAAAAAGCTGCCGCCAGCCCGCCGCAGATTGCCAGGCAGCTGGTTGAAGAGCTGAAAAGTACCGCCGGTATCAAAGAGGCAAGCGTGGCCGGCCCGGGTTTTATAAACTTCCGGCTGACCGACGAAGCTTTGTCTAAGGCCGTCCTTTCGGCCGCCGACCTGCCAAAACTGCTGACCGGTCAGGAAATCTTAGTCGAATTCGGCGACCCCAACCCCTTCAAAGAAATGCATATTGGCCACTTGTACAGCTATATCGTCGGCGACGCTATCTCCAGCCTGCTGGAGAGCCAGGGCGCTTCGGTCAAGCGGCTGAGTTATCACGGGGACGTAGGCCTGCATGTCGCCAAGGCTATCTACGGTCTGCAGCACACCGCGAGCCTGCCGGGTAGCCAAGAAACTATCGAGGAAGAGAATTACTTTGGAACCGCTTACGCGCTCGGAGCAGAGAAGTACGACTCCGATCCGGCGGCCAAAGAAGCGATTGATAAGATTAATACCCAGATCTATGAGCGAAGCGATACTGGCATCAATAAGCTGCACGCAGATGGTATCAAACTAAGCTTCGACTACTTTGATAAAATACTCGACTTGTTAAGTATTTCTAATGATAAGCGATATCTAGAGAGCCAGACTGCTCCGGAAGGGCTGAAGCTGGTCAAAGAAAACATCGGTAAGGCGTTCACAGAAAGCCAAGGAGCAGTGATTTACGAAGGCGAAAGAGCCGGCCTGCATACCCGGGTTTTCATAACATCCAAAGGCTTACCAACTTACGAAGCCAAGGATCTGGGCCTCGTAAAGCTTAAAGCCGCGGATTTTCCACAGGCCGGCCGCTCTATCGTCATCACGGCCAGCGAGCAGAGCGAGTATTTCAAGGTGATGCTGGCGGCGCTGGCCGAAATCGACAGGCCGTTGGCTGCTAAAACCACCCATTTGTCGCACGGCTTTTTGTCTTTGAGTACCGGCAAGATGAGCAGCCGGACGGGGAATGTCTACCCGGCAATGAAATTATTACTAGAAGTCAAAAAAGCCGTGCACGAACTCTATCCCGAATCCCAGGTCCGCAAAGATGTCACTTTCGCGGCCGTCAAATATGCCTTTTTGAAACAGCGGCTGGGGACGGACATAGTTTTAGACGTGGATGAATCCATCAGCCTGGAGGGTAATAGCGGCCCATACCTACAATACGCCCACGCCCGGGCCTGCAGTATCTTAGCCAAAGCCGAAAAAATCGAGGCCGATATTCCGGCCGGGCTGGACGCCAGCGAACGCAGCCTGGCGCTCAAAGTCGGCGAATATCCGGAAGTAATCAGCAAAGCCGCCGCCGAGCTGATGCCGCACCATGTCTGCACCTATCTTTATGAACTGGCCCAGACCTTCAACAGCTTCTACGAAAAGAGCCGGATTATCGGCGACGAACGTCAAACCATCCGGCTGAAATTAGTCGAATCTTACAGGCAGGTACTCAAAAGCGGGCTCAGTGTTTTGAATATCGCCGCGCCCGAGAAGATGTAGCTTTTACAAAATAAGCGGAATATAATTCTAGCCATAAATAAAGGAGTCGCTAAAATGATGCTGGTCAAAATATTAAAACGCAAAGACGCCTCGTCAGTGATTATCGCCGTAGTTATCGCCATGATGCTGCAGCAATTTATCCAGACAGTTACAAACCATTGGGCTATCAGGATATCGGGCGTGAATTATGGCCCAACGTACTTCCACTGGAAAGAGACCTACCTGCTGCCGGCAGTGTGGTTCGTGCTGAGCCTGATCGTACTGGAAGTCCTGTGTTGGCTGTGGGTCTGGGTAGCCGCTGTCTCTAAGAAAAAATAGGAGAGCTATGGCCAAGCAGTTCACGGATGAGGAACTAAAAAAGAAATTAACCGCCGAGCAGTACCGCATTCTGCGGCAAGCCGGCACCGAAGCGCCTTTTAGCGGCGAACTGCTGCACCACAAAGGGCAGGGGGTATATAAGTGCCCGGTCTGCGGCTCTACTTTATTCACCAGCGAACAGAAATACGACTCAGACACGCCCGGCCTGGCCGGCTGGCCGAGTTTTTACGATGTAGCTAGCAGCGACGCCGTCAAGCTTAAGGATGACGACAGCCTGGGGATGCATCGCACCGAAGTCGTCTGCGCCACCTGCGGCAGCCACCTGGGCCACCTGTTCGATGACCCAAGCAGCCCTAACGGCCAGCATTACTGCATCAACTCTGCCGCCCTGGACTTCAAGCCCAAGCAAGCTTAGGCTTTGTCGGTGCCTTCGGCGTAGCGATAGATGGTAGCTACGGCCAAGCCAAGTACGAAGATTGCGATTAGAACTATCCAGTACCAGCGCAAGCCGCCGCCGGCCGCTTCTTTGGCGGCAATTTTCGGCTGAGCTAAGCTGGCTGTAGCTGGAACCTCAGTGTTGGTGCTGGAAGTCTGGCCATTGGTGGTCGATTCGCCTTGGACGACGCCAGTACCCGATGATGCAGAAGACTTGGTTGTCCCGCTTGATGAGCTGGAACCACTAGCGGGTATGGGAGTATATGTCGCGAAAGTAGTAAAGTGGTCTGTCCAAACGATGAGATTACCCGAACCATCATTCGCAATGTAGCAGGCGCCGACTGGATCCAGCGCGTTCAGATCACCGATTGTCGGCGTGCCGCCGCAAACCTGGGTGATTGCGGTAAAGACTCCATTTTTCACAAAGCCGACTGATTTACCAGCTTGGCCGGCGAGGACCAGTTCAACCGGCTGGTTAAAGCTCAGGCTAGAGCCATCGTCCGAGCCCACGGAGATAGCCAGGGAAGTAGTGTTGCTACCTGGTACTGTGTAGTTGGCGGCAGCCGGCGCTGCGATTACACCGTCCCAGCTCGAGTTACTCGAAGTTATAGTGGTGCTAGCCGGAATGGTGGCAGTTACGGTGCCCACGGTACCGCTGCCATTAACGGTCGTTGAGCCGGTTGAAGAACTGGTTGCTGTACCGCCGCTTGGTGTTAGCGACAGGTTTTGATCGGACAAGTAGCTGGAACAGGCGGCTTGTGCGCACCATGGGATGACGGTCACGTTGCTGCTAACAAGGCTAGTGGGGTTACTAGCAGAGCCAAACCAGTTCTGCGCAGCGTTAAGCGTGCCGCTGACTGTGTTATTGACGGCTAAATGGCGGCTGTTAGTGATTTGGTTGCCACTTATTGAAATACCGGAGCCAATTGTCCAGGCAGATCCGGAGAAGAAGCGGGTATTGATGCCGTCGTAGGCATTGTCAATCGTGTTGCCACTGAACGTAACGTTGCTCACATCTTGGCTTAGCTGGAAGCCATAGTTGTAGTAAGGGGAACTGGCGTTGCCGCAATCATGAAAGTCGTTGCCGGAAACCGTTACACCGTCTGAAGGGTGCGGTAGACCATACTGGCTGCCGAATAGCTGCAAGCAGGCGTAGTCGGAGTTGCCATAGAAGTGATTGTTACTTACTACTGAACTATTGTGCAGGGCGGCTTGGAATTCTACGCTGCCGCCGCTGACAGAACCATAATTGAAGGTATTGCCGCTGATTGTGGCACCATTCACATCGGCGCCGATATTTACATTGCCGGTCACATCGTTGTTTTCAAACTCAAAGCTACTGATGATACCAGTGCCATCTGGGCCAATCTGCACGCTCGTGTCATTGCTACCCGGTTCGTTAAATGTATTGCCCATGACTTGAAAGTTGCCGAATGAATTGTCGGCCACAGCCAAGTCTTTGTCGTAGCTGTCAAACTGGTTGTCGTTGACTTTAACGGTGCCCGTTGCATTGCTCTCCAAAGCAATCGCCCGTGAACTGCCGCTAAAGATATTATTCGTAATGACTGTGCCGCTGATGTCGTGTCCGGGTGTGCTGGCGTCGATATTGTAAATACCTTCGCCGTCACTGTTGGCCTTAATTGTGAAGCCGTTGATGGTGACGTTCGGAGACTCTAGCGTAATGGCAAAGCCATCGCCGCCGTTAATCGCGGCAGTACCAGAGTTTGGGCCCTCTAGGTCAAGAGCCTTATTAATCACCAAGTTTTCGTTGTAAGTGCCAGCTACAACTTCGATATTGTTACTGGTCGTAGCGGCCGTTACCGCTGACTGAATATCGGAATAACCAATGCCACTGGTTGCATTATATACGGGGTAGATATCGCCGATGTTGCCGCTTGCTGAGTTGACCCAAGTGCTGTCGTTGGTCGCCGTGTAGGTCCATCCCCAGTTATTACCATAATCGTAGGAGGCCGAATTGCCGAACAGAGCCTGGACCCAGTAGCCTGTTAGGCCGCTAGCGCAGGTTGCAGTATCGGCGCCTGAGCAGTCAATCGAGGTATTCAGGCTGGTCCCGAGTTGATCGAAAGTGCCGCCAGTTATCTCTCCAAACGTACTCCCATTCATGGTCCCAGTAATATTCTGAGGAAGTGGAACCCCGTTTTGTGGACTTATTTTATTAGGCGCGCTAGTCGTATCAAAGGTTCCAGAGTCAGTGGCCAGTGCGCACTCGTGCCCAGTGTCTTCCCAGACCTGGATTGTCCGGGTAAAGGTATCGAGCGCCCAGTTTCCGCCGGGAACAGCTGAATCCGGATCGTTTGCAATATGCTGCACGAAAGTTGTCGGAGATGACCCGACCGTGTTAGTACAGACTGAAGCCGCTAAAGCGCTGCCGCTGAACATCGGCCCTGCTGCGGCCAGGCCCGAGAAGGCCATAACGGTAACTGCCGCCAGTGTGGTTATTTTTTTAGACGCCCGTTTAACCACCAGGATAAGCCGCTCGCGCATAATTGTTCTCCAAAAACACTAAGTTATTAGCTTTAATTAATAATCCTAAGCGCGCAATTGTCAAATATTTGTTCTGGTAAAATTATATTAATGACTCACTCAGAGGTGGAGAAGATGATTATGGCTATGCCGAGGGCTAAGCTGGATTATCCGTTCGGCGAGAATACGGCGGTTTATAAAGTGGACGATAAGATGTTCGCGCTAGTACGGGAAAAGAAAGAACCCGTCCAACTCAGCCTTAAATGCGACCCGATATTGGCCGAGACTTTGCGCGCCAAATACGACGCTGTGATGCCCGGCTACCACCTGAATAAAAAACATTGGAACACTATTGTACTCACCGGACAGTTAAGCCGGGACGAAATAAAAGACCTTGTCCAACATTCTTACGACCTGGTAACTAAGGTTTGAGCGGCGCCGAATTCAGAAGGGTCGTAGTGCTGATAGAGGCGTCGTTTAGGATTTTTTTGCCATTTGACCCGGCGGTTTTATAAGCTGTCTGGATGTCCGTTTCGTATTTGCTTAGGGCGTCCCTCATGTAGGCCGCGTAAGCACTGTCCAAGTTATTGTTCTGGGCCGCCGTCTGCAGGCTGGTATCCGTAGTCTTATCGTCGTCGGCGCCCAGGGCTTTGGCGCTGACATTGATGTGGTTTTTCGTCAGGTAGCTTATCAGTTCCTGTTTATCACTGGCCAAAGCGCTGGCGGCGGTCGCGGCCATGGTCTGGGTCTGCGGATCCTGTAACTGCAACTGCTGAACGTAAGATGTTACGCGCAAGGTTTCCTGGCCGCGGGCCAATACGTCTATGAAAGGCTGCGTCTTACCGGCATTGCGGCCGGATAATAGCGACGAAATGATTATTATGACCACGATAGCTATCACGGCCCCAAGGCCGATTTTTACCGGCCTGGATAAATTCAGCGACGGCAGTATGCGCTTTTTGGCGGGCTGATCTTTCAGCATGAAATCAAAATCGGGGTTCGGGCTCTGCGGCTGCATAAGCATTATTCTATCAGTTAAAGCCCTTAAGCTGTATCGGCTACCCCTTTAGCCTTATACTTAAAGTATGGACGCGGTAGCGGAGGTAAAATCCAGGTTGAACATAGAAGACGTAATCAGCGAATACGTCCAGCTTAAGCGTACCGGTCGCAATTTCAAGGGCATTAGCCCTTGGACCAACGAAAAGACGCCAAGTTTTATTGTCAGCCCCGAAAAACAGATATGGCACGACTTCTCATCGGGGAAGGGCGGCGATATGTTCAGCTTCGTGATGGAGATGGAAGGACTGGATTTCCGCGGCACGCTGGAACTGCTGGCCCGCAAAGCCGGCGTGGATTTGGAACAGTTCCAGACCGGCAAGCCGGGCACCAGCGCCAAGCTCAAAGAGCGAGCGTTGGAAGTCTTAGAACTATCCGCTAAGTTTTACCAAAAACAGCTGACCGCTAACCGCAAGGCTATAGACTACCTATCAAAAGAACGCGGCTTCACCCGTCAGACTATCCTGACCTGGCAGCTGGGTTACGCGCCCAACACCGGTTTTGCGCTGACTAATTTTTTGACCAAACAGGGGTTTACGACCGATGAGATGAAGCGGGCCGGCGTGATTTTCCAGCGGGCCAGGCATAGTAGCGACATGTTCCGCGGCCGCATCATGATACCGCTGGCCGACCAAGCCGGCCGGATAGTCGGCTTTACCGCCCGACTGCTGGATGACGAACCGGACGCGCCCAAATACATCAACACCCCGCAGACCGTCACCTACGACAAAAGCCGCCAGGTCTACGGTCTGCACCCGGCTAAGGAGGCTATCCGCAAAGAAGGCTTCGTGGTCGTGGCCGAAGGCAACTTAGACGTGATCTCATCGCACCAGGCCGGCGTCTCCAATGTGGTAGCCAGCGCCGGCACGGCCATGACCGAACAGCACTTAAAAGCCTTAAAGCGCTTTACCGGCGACATCCGTCTGAGTTTCGACGCCGACCGGGCCGGTATCGCCGCCACCGAGCGTATCATCCCGCTGGCCCAGAAAGCCGAAGTCGACCTTAAAATCATCACCTTGAAAGACGCCAAAGACCCCGACGAACTTATCAGAAAAGATATAAATTTATGGACTAAAGCCGTAGAAAGCGCCGAATACGCGCCGGATTGGCTGATAGACCGGTATAAATCCGAAGTTGATCTAAAATCGGCGGCCGGCAAGAAAGCCTTTACCGACGCACTATTAACTACCATCCGCCAGCTACGCGACCCCATCGAACAGGAGCATTATCTTAAGATTATCGCTGGCTTGACGGATACCAGCTTTGAAGCCGTCAAAGCCAAATTCATCAACGCTCCGACGCCGCAAACTATCTTGAAACGACCCAAAACCGCCGGTACGCCGCTGGATAAGACCCAGATCGAATACCAGCGCTTGCAGGATCACCTGCTGGCCATGCTGCTAATGCAGCCCAAACTGCGGTCGCTGATCAAAGGCTGTAAGCAGGAATTTTTCACGGACGGCTCGCGGCGCCGGGTATTCAGATTCATCAAAGAAAATCTGGGCTTTAAAGGCGATCCCAAGATAGCCGAACAATTGCAGCAAGATGGGGATTATGTTAAAATTATAATGTTACAGTTTGAGGAAATTTATCAGGACATGCCGCTCGATGACCTTAAAGAGCAGGCCAGCCAACTCAAACACCGGCTGATAGACCGGTACGTCAAAATTCAAAAACACAAACTTGTGGAAGCGATGCAGTCCGCTAAAAATGATGAAGAAATAAGTAGCTTGGCCGAAAAAGCTGATAAACTTAACCTGTTAATCAAGCGATGAGGCGAAGCCGTTAAGTATCAGGGTAGGAGGTTTATATATGCCAAGAAAAAAGAAGACCGATGACGCGGCCGCCCAGCAGGTGACCGCTAAGAGTTATGAAAAAGAAGTGGCCAAGCTGCTGGAGCGCGGCCGTAAGGATGGCCGGCTGGAGCAGCACGAGATTTTCGAACAGATCCCGGACGTGCCGGCTAACATTGATGTCTTAGAACAGCTTTATTCCGACTTAGATGACGAAGGCGTGGTGTTGGTACCGATAGCCGAGCCGACCGAAGAAGAGATCAAAGAGGAGGCCGACGTCTGGGCCGTGGAAGACGATACCGAGGAAGTCGTGCCCGAGCAGGCCGTCTACCTGGACGACATCGCCGATGACAGTGTCCGGCTGTACCTGCGTGAAATCGGCAAAATCCCTCTGTTAACCGCCGAGGAAGAGCTGGCTTTGGCCAAAAAAGTGAAATCCGGCGATAAGCGGGCCAAGGACCAGATGGCCGAAGCTAACATGCGCCTGGTGGTTTCTATCGCCAAGCGTTACGTCGGCCGCGGCTTGGACTTGCTGGATCTTATCCAAGAGGGCAACACCGGCCTGCTGCGGGCCGTCGAAAAGTTCGACCCAGACCGCGGTTTCAAATTCAGTACCTACGCCACCTGGTGGATCCGCCAGGCTATCACCCGGGCCATCGCCGACCAGGCCCGCACCATTCGTATCCCGGTGCATATGGTCGAAACCATCAACAAGCTGCTGCGCACCCAGCGCCGCCTGACCCAGGAACTCAACCGCGAACCGACCAACGAGGAAATCGCTGCCGCCATGGAAATGGAAGTCGAAAAAGTCGAGCATATTATGAAGATCAAACAGGACATCTCCAGCCTGGATGCGTCTGTCCGAGACGACGAGGAAGACTCGGTACTGGGTGATTTCATCGAAGACGAAGACGCTAAGACCCCGACAGAATCGGCCAGCGAACAGCTGCTCAAAGAACAGGTGCGCCAGATACTTTCCAGCCTGACCGAGCGCGAACAAAAGATTTTAAAACTCCGGTTCGGCCTGGAAGACGGCAAAAGCCACACCCTAGAGGAAGTTGGCCAGGAGTTCAGCGTCACTCGCGAGCGCATCCGCCAGATAGAGGCCAAAGCGCTGGCCAAACTGCGCAAGCATAAAGACACCCGC
Source organism: Candidatus Saccharimonadales bacterium (assembly GCA_025450575.1). Classification (GTDB taxonomy): domain Bacteria; phylum Patescibacteriota; class Saccharimonadia; order Saccharimonadales; family UBA10212; genus JAIFWC01. Next base: position 2,261 of record JANWHE010000018.1, on the reverse strand, counting down.
CGTCTGCACGAGTACCTCCAGTAAGAATGAATATAATCGGCGTCAGCGGTACCAACGGCTCAGGCAAAGACACGCTGGGCGAGATTCTGGCCAACGATTTTGGCTGGTTTTTCGTCTCGGTCACCGATATCCTGCGCGCCGAGGTCAAAAAACGCGGGCTGCCACCGGAACGCAAATACACCAGCCAGGTAAGCGCTGAGTGGCGCCGGGAATCCGGTCTGGGTGTCCTGATAGACAAAGCTGCTGAGACGTACGAAGCCTTAGGTAAACAATATAGCGGATTAGTAATATCCAGCCTGCGTAATCCCGGCGAAGCCGACGAGGTCCATAAACTCGGCGGCCGGGTCGTCTGGGTAGACGCCGATCCAAAAATCAGATATGCGCGGGTTGAATCCCGGGCCCGCGGCCCCGAAGACCACAAAACTTACGAGCAATTCCTGGAAGAAGAGCAGGACGAAATGCACCATTACGGCACAGATGAGACAGCCTTGAATATGGCGGCCGTCAAAGCCAAAACCGACATCTTTATAGCGAATAACTCCAGCGACATCGAAGAATTCAAGCAAACCGCAAAAAAAGCCTTAAACCTCTAGCGTTTACTTTTAGTACTTAATCTGATATAATATAGTATTCGGCCTGTACTTTTTGGCCGATGTTCCACGAACAAGGAGGTCATTCAGATGCTGCAAGACGGCAATCTGTTGACAGGCAACCCTTTCGATCTGGCCGGCGTCCGCACCCTGGCGGCACTTGCCAACTTCCAGATCGAGCACCCCCCGAGCAGACAGAACGTGCAAGCGTTCGCCGACATGCTCGGACGCAAGCCCGTCTACGGCGAAGACATCCCGCGTCTGCAGGAAGTCTTCGACGCGCCGGACGGGATTCCCAGCGGCCAAGTCATGGACGCCATCTGGGCTTCCGGCCTGCTCGACCAAATCCACCCGCGCAACGTCTACAGGCCCTACGCGCCCACTGGGTCGGTCGTCGTGATCGTCACGGGGGGCACTCTGGGCTGGATGATGCGCCGAGTGGAAGAGCTTCGGAACCGTTCGCACAACTGGGTCACTGGCATGGTCTTCGGACTGGCCAGTGGTACCCGGCAGTGCGACACTATGACGGAGACTGGCTACCCGCTGGCCCAGGAGTACCACCAGAAAACCGGGGAATACCCCCGGGAAGGGACGGCTCTGCAGGAGCTTCTGGAGGACGCCGGCTTCGCACCGCGCATGGTCGAAGCGCCGAATCTCGAGGAGCAGGTCCGACTTCTGCTGGACCGCGCCCCGATGACCGCCAACGCGACCATCTACGCGCCCACCAACGCCAACGCCACGTGGGTGCCGCTGCGGATCCGCCGTGTCATTCGCGAGTCGTATGGCTCCTTCGACGAGGACGGCACGCAGTTCGTCTTCAGCCAGGACGGCGTGGCTCTCGCCAGCTCTCCGGAGCAGGCGCGGGACACCGCGAACTACCAGCGGCCCCTCACCGTCCTCCCGGCTATCGGCCGGACGGTCGAGGAGCTCTTCCTGCTCCAGCAGTAAGGAAAGGCGAATGCACCTTGTTCGTGAAAAGCCCCGCGCGAGCGGGGCTTTTTCCTTTATAAAGGCATAAGCGGTCGCTTGTATAACAGATACCGAGTATAATTTATTGATAATGGCGGAGAGGAAGAAGCTGGCTGTTATTGACGGCAAATCGGTATTTTACCGAGGTTATTACGCCATGCCTAATTTAAGCACCGGTGACGGCGTGCCGACCGGCGGCGTCTACGGCTTCGCCACCATGGCGCTGGAGCTTATCAAGAAGCTCAAGCCGGATTACGTCTGCGTGGCCTGGGATAAGCCCAAGACCAATATCCGCAAACGAGTGGAAATTTATCCGGAGTATAAGGCTGGCCGCAAAGCCGCGCCGCCGGATTTTTATACCCAGATACCGATTCTGCACGACCTATTAGACGCCTTCGGCTGGCCGCTTTATGAACTGGACGATTACGAGGCCGACGACATCATGGGCAGCCTGGCTGTCAAAGCTGAAAAGGAGGGCCTGGAAACTCTACTGATAACCAGTGACCTGGATATGCTGCAGCTGATTAACCACAGGGTGAAGGTCTACGCCCTGAAGCGCGGTTTTTCCAATATCGAAGAATATCATCCGGAAAGTTTCGAGCAGAAATACGGCTTAAAACCCGAACAATTCTTAGACCTCAAAGCCCTGAAAGGCGACAGCAGCGACAACCTGCCGGGCGTGCCCGGCATCGGTGAAAAGAC
>JANWHE010000017.1 GCA_025450575.1 Candidatus Saccharimonadales bacterium | reverse complement strand
TTTTTTGAATTTATAACTCCTCGCAAAGACCAGACGAGATTCGCACCATATTTGTTAGCTTCTTTTAAAAGACTTTCTTACTACCCGTGATAAACTGAACGTAGAACAAAAAAACAGAAAAACCTATGCCTCCAGATAAAGAGTTCTCGACGGAAGCAAGTCCGGAAAATTCCCCAAGGATAATTGCTCCGGACTCTCATTGGTCTACAAACTTTGACCAAGCTCAGAAACAGTTAAGCTCCTATGAGGCCTATCCCCCTGTCGGACCCGTGGACACTAAAAAAGAGCTGATGGCAAGCACCGAAAACTCGAAGGGCAGATTTAGTTGGAAAAGTCATGAAATATGGTTGGTTAGTCTGACTATCTTAGTAGTAGCCGTAGCGGTGCTAGGTGTGGCCATGAAATTAACAACTAAACACTCGATTTTAGCTGGAAAGTCCTCGACGCCGGCCAATTTGGCCATTCAAAAGCAGACAGCACCTAAACCTTCTACTGCAACGGGCTCATCGAATAAATCTATCTTGGCCCCAACCGGTACGCCTGCGCAAAAAGAGCCATTAGCCTCGAGCCCATCTTCAGCCGGAACCCCTAAGTCGGCATCCTCGTCTTACACAATCGCGAATTACAGCCCGATTAACGAGTATGGCACCAACTTTTATTATGCTGGAGCTTCAGAGAGCATAGCTGGCGCTAAAGGTGCATCTGTTAACTTTACCCAAGCTGACCCATCAGTACCTGTTATCCCCAATAAAGAAGACCATTCTCTCATTGAGTTAGCGACGACGGTTAAAAGCGGCTATAACTATATTGAAGTTGGCTGGACAGTGGATCCTATGCAATTTGGTGATAGTAATGCACATCTGTTTATAAGTCGGTGGATAGGCACGACTGACCAGTGTTATGTTTCTTCAATAAACACCTGCGGCTTCACTCAGGTTTCTGGTACTACACCCGGAGAGGCAATTAGTTCCTCGGGGATTGGGAACTTTAAAATTAATTTAGTCGACAGCAACTGGTATGTGTACTACAACAATAACGAGATAGGATATTTTCCAGAGAGTCTTTGGGGATCAAATGCTGATTTAATAACCACTGTTCAAGTTTTTGGTGAGGTTGAGATTCAATCTAACACAACAACTTGCGTACAGATGGGTAATGGCTTATCCGGCACATCACCATCGTCTGCTAGAGTAAGCGACTATAGCCTAATAAGTTCTTCCGATAAGTCGGCCTTTACATCTTTTTATCAGACACCTAGTAATAACTACTACCTCGGATTACCGGCTGCCACTAACTTTAATATAGGTGGACCAGGCATCTGCTAAATCGCCCGCTGGATCAATACTAGTTATACGGTAACCGATGAATAAAGTATGGTTCTAACTTGGTTCAGTGTGCTGCACTATGTTAATTATTGTTTTTGAAGCGGTCGCCTTTTTGCCACTGGCCATTATTTATGAACGGGGCAAAAAGATCTTCGTCTAGAGATAAGAACACCGAACTTAATTCTTCCGCCGAAGGATCTTCCTCGCGGAAACTTATCAGCGGGCAATCGGATATTACGCAAAGCGGCGTTTGTTCGTTGCCTTCGCCCATCGCCAGTACCGCCGCGGCAGCGAGGCCTTCTGCTAAGTTAGCCCGTTCTATCTTGAACTCCCGTCCGAACAGATCCGGGGTCCCGCGATAATCCTTTATTGACTCAAAGCCGCTGTAAGCCAGACAGACGCCCACGGCTCCCAGCCTTAACGGTATTGAGGCGCTATCAGTTATCATTACTCCGAGATTTTTAAGGCCGAATTTCGTTTTCAGATACTGCCGCACGGTGTTGGCGGTGCTTTGAACGTCGTCGGGCAGTAGTACGTAATAACCACCGCCGTTGGATTCGTCTATGCCGCTGGCGCCCAAGATCGTCCCGCGGGCAATGGTAAAGTGGTGGTGATAGCGGTTAGACTCTGCCGGATAATACAATTCGGCTTCACCGCGCATCAGCTCGTCTTTATCCGTCTTGTCGGTAGCTACTACCCGGCCTTCGCATAAAGATACTATCTTCGAGGTTATGGCGATTATCGAGCCGTCCTCCAGTTTTTTTATATTCTCGTCCAATAATTGGGCTAAGGATTTTTGGTTAGGCAGTACCTTTGGCGTGCGGACAGGCGTTATAATCATGGATTTATTATAGGTCCCTTGGGCTAAAAACAGATATAATAGACTATAAGGCGAATAAACAAAATATGGTGGGCAGCCAAAACCGGAACCAGACGCAGTCCAAACCGCATAGACGGGGTTTAAAACTGCGCGCCAAATTCATTCTACTTATCACCTCTGTATTGGTGGTGGTACTCAGCTTGATAGCCTATATCTTAGTGACTGGCGCCCGAGCCGGACTGACCGAAAGCCTCAACCGGGAGGCTAAAAGCTTTTCGATCGCGGCCACTAAGCCGATTGGCGACGTTTTCGGCCTTAACCATCGGTCCGACCCGCAGCTAGTTAAACAGCAAATGCGGAAGCTAGCTGACCAGAACAACGACATATCTGACGTCGCGGTGATCGACCTTAAGGACCTGTCCCAGCTCAGCCTAAGCGGTAAGCAGCTGGACGTTTCATCCCAAAGCATACTCAGTGATCAACCTTCCGTGGTCACCAACTCGGCCCACCAGATAACCTGGGATATCCAGCCCTACTTCGATGCCAATGGCCGGCATGTCTATACCGTGGCATATCAGATATCCGGCGCGACCGTGAATAAGGATATACAGCGCGAAGAAGTGACCATCCTGGCGCTGATGCTCTTAGGGCTGTTTTTGATAGCCGTCGCCACTTATGCCTCCGTGAAATACCTCTTTCTGGAGCCTTTGGACCAGCTGGCCGAAGCGGCGGAAGCTTTAGTGCAGGGTAATTTCAATATCACGAAGTTCGACCAGCGGACCGATGAGATCGGCGCTGTGGCCGTCAGTATCAGCAACATGGCTAGCGCTCTTAAGTCCAACATTACTAAATTGAAAGAACTGGACGTGCAGAAGGACGAGTTCATAAAAATCGTCTCCCATAACCTACGCACACCGCTAACTATCATCCAAAGCAACGCCGCCTTTTTGGACAGCTCGCAGCTGACTCCGATTTTAAAGAGGATGGTTCAGGGCATAGAGGATAGCGCCCGGCGGCTGAATCTTTTCTCGGAACAAATCTTAACCATCACCGACTATGAGACGGGTAAGGCCGGCGGCGGCCTGCTGGCCGAGACGTCGCTTAACGAGATGCTGGGCGGGCTGGGCCGGGAATACGAAGAACTGGCCAAGTCGAAAAACATCGTTTTCAAGACCGAGATCCAAAACGGCGAAATCCGTTTCCTGAGCAGTCAGTTCCTGATAGCCCAAGCCGTGCGCAACTTGCTGGATAACGCTTTGAAATTCACACCGGAGCAGGGTACCGTGGAACTTATCGCCAGCGCGGCCCAGAAAGTGACCATCCAGGTCAAAGATACCGGCATAGGCATCAAGCCCGAAGAAATTCCTAAACTTTTCACTAAGTTCCACCGCGGCAGCGATACCTTGGTCTATAACTACGAAGGAACCGGCATTGGGCTTTATATGGTCAAACTGATAATCGAGGAGCAGAAAGGCACTATCCGGGCGGATAGCAAGTTAGGCGAGGGCACCTCTTTCACTATCGAGCTGCCATATGTCCCCCCGGCTGTCGCTCAGACCGAAGAACAGCTCAGCGCTCAGTAATTATCATATCCAGCGGAATGTCCTGCGGTTCGTGCGGCAGCCCTTTTGCTACAAAGCTGTCTTGGTAGGCGGCGCCGATTTTTACAGCTTGCGGCTGTCGGGCCAAAAACCGGTCGTAAAAACCGCCGCCCCAACCCAGCCGATAGTTGTCTTTATCAAATGCTAAGCAAGGGACGATTATCAGATCGAACCGCTTCTTTGGAGGGGACTGCCTCTTATCCTGGCCCAACAATACGATTTCGATTTTTGGGAATTTATAGCGTATGGTGTCATGCAGCGGCCGGACATCTACTTCTTTCAGTTTTTCGATGGGCGAATAGGAGCACATCCAATCAACCGCACCCCAGTCGACGGTCCTAAAGATTTTCCGGCAGATTTCCAGGCTCTTTTCATCAGTAGAGCCCATCTCTACGCTTAGGCGGGCAGCTTTATAACGCTTTCGCAGAGATTCCTTATTCTGGCTCATTCGACCATTTTAGCACCGTTTACATAACAGGGGTGGCGTGATAATATTCCTAAGTCCTTTTCGGGCCATTAGCTCAGTTGGTTAGAGCAGAGGCCTCTTAAGCCTCGTGTCGTGGGTTCGAGTCCCACATGGCCCTCCAAATTATGAAATTATTGAATGGCCAAGAGTTGGCCGGTTTCATCAAAGAACGACATGGCCGGCAGGTCCGGGCGCTGCGGGCCTCTAAAATCTACCCCCAGCTGGCTATTGTCCAGACCAAAGACGACCCGGTAATCGATACTTACGTAGGTCTGAAACAAAAGTATGGCGGCGACATCGGCGTCGAGGTGGTTCTGCATAAGGTCGGCCAGCCCGAAGTCCCTAAACTGCTCGACACGTTAAGTGCCGACAGCTCGGTACATGGCGTAATCGTGCAGCTGCCGCTGGAGGACCCGGAGCGGACCCACGAAGTGGTCAATCTGGTCGATCCCTCGAAAGACGTCGACGCGTTAGGTGAAAAATCCCGGTTCGAGCCGGCGACGCCGATGGCCATCATGTGGCTGCTCAGCGGCTACAATGTCGATTTGGCTGGCCGCAAGATACTGCTGATCGGCCGCGGCAAGCTGGTTGGAGCGCCACTGGAAAAGCTCCTGAAGGATTCCGGACACAATGTGACGGTCATCGACCGGGAAATCCCTGATCTGAAATCCTATACTCAAGAGGCTGACATCATCATCACGGCTACCGGCAGCCCGGCGCTGCTGTATCCGGATATGATTAAAAACGGGGCCGTGGTCATAGACGCCGGGGTGGCCAGCGAAGAAGGCAAGACCGTCGGAGATTTAGCTCCGGAAGTCTACGAGCGCTCGGATCTGACCATCACACCCCGGAAAGGCGGCGTCGGGCCGCTGACAGTCTGCGCGCTTTTCGAAAACGTCATCAGAGCCGCTTCTAATGTCAAAAGTTAAAATCGGCGTCTTTGACAGCGGCGTCGGCGGCCAGTCAGTCATAAACGCTATCCAAAAAGCGATACCCGATTTAGAGATTATCTATAAGGACGACAAAGCCCATGTGCCCTACGGCAGCCGCAGCGTCGCCCAGATTCATGAATTTGTACGTCCGATTTTCCGTGAATTCATCGATGACGGCTGCCAGGCTATAGTAGTCGCCTGCAATACGGTAACTACTAATCTGATAAAAGGGCTGAGGCAGGAATTCGACATCCCTATGATCGGGATGGAACCGGCCGTCAAACCGGCCGCCCAGCAGACCGAATCGGGCGTAATCGCGGTCTGCGCCACGCCACGCACGCTTTCCAGTAAAAGATATCGATGGCTCAAGGAGAATTACGCCGAGGGCGTGGAAGTCCTAGAGCCGGACTGTTCTGATTGGGCCTTGATGATCGAACGAAACAGGGTGGAACGCGAAAAAGTCGCAAATAGGATAGAAGAAGTTATATCAAAGAAAGCTGACGTAGTCGTTCTGGGCTGCACGCACTACCACTGGATTGAAGAGCTGATACGCGAAGTCGCCTCCGGACGGGCGGAAGTAATACAGCCGGAAGCGCCGGTCATAGCCCAGCTTAAACTAGTTCTCGCACAGCTTGTTTGAACTGGTCGCCGCGGTCTTTATAGTCCTTAAAAAGGCCGAAGCTGGAGGTCCCGCAGGAAAGCAGGACGGCATCGCCGGCTTGGGCGTGGGTCCTGGCGTCGGCCACGATTTGGGGCATCGCTTGGAGGCCTTCGGTGATGGAATTAAAACCCTTGTCCCGCAACATATCGGCCAATCTGGGGCCGGTCTCGCCGATAGTGATAACGTGGCGGACCTTTTCTTGGGAGGTAATCTCCTTCATCAGCTCCGTATAGTCCAGCCCTTTATCGTGGCCTCCTAAGATCAGGACTACCGGCTCGATTATCGCTCTTAGCGCCACTATCGTGGTGTCTGGGTTGGTGCCGAAGGAATCGTCGTAATATAAGACGCCGTCCAGGTTTCTCACGAACTCCAGCCGGTGCTCTAAGCCGGAAAAAGCCGATAGCACTTTCTTAAAAGCTTCGATATTTTGAGAAACCTGCCAGGCCGCCGTCAGCGCCGCGCAGATATTCTGAAGGTTGTGCTCGCCTAGCAGTTTGATATCCGATAGATTGATAATCTCGGTTTCTTCCTCGCCGATGACAATCTTACGGTCAGCCCTTACCACCGCCCCGGGCTTATAAAAATATGGGATCTTTTGCCCCGGCGAATAGCCGGCGATATGCTTGGAGCGCTCATCGTCCTCAAAGTAAATGGCGATATCGTCCGGTTTTTGGAACTTAAACAAGTTAGCTTTGGCTTCCACGTAATCCCGCATATCGGGATGCCAGTCCAGATGCTCGGGAGCGATCATCAGGCAGACGGCGATGTGCGGGCTGTAGGTCAGGTTGTACAGCTGGAAGTTAGATAGTTCTAAAATTACCCAGTCGTCCGGCTGGACCTCTCTGAGGAAATCCAGCACCGGCCGGCCGATATTGCCGCCGAAGAAGGTATTTTTTCCAGCGGCTTTTAGCATTTCATGGACGAGAGTAGAAGTGGTGCCCTTACCTTTGGTGCCGGTCACGCCGATGATATTCTTAGTTTTAACCTCTTCGAAGAAAATATGCTGAATGGTCGTAGCTTTGACCCAAAAATGCCGGTCCTGCCCGAATCTCTTCTCTAAATTCTTGGCCGCCGGAGTGGTATATACGATTTTGTCGCAGTTTTCCAAGCCATCCATATAGCTTAAATCGTCCACGTTACCGCTCAGACCCGGCGGCCTTTCCCGGTCTATAAACTGGACCCTTACCCTGTCTGACCGGGCTGGGAAGTCGGCCTGTGGCTGCTCGCTGACAATCAGATAATCATTATCCGGTCCGAAGAAATCATAGGCGCTTTTAGTTTCCAGCCCCCAGCCGACCAATCCGATTTTCATAAGTTTAAGCGGCAGCTAGCTCTTTTTTGGCCAGTTCCGCTACTTGTTTAGGAGTCATCTCGGCCTTGACGATGTAACCGCTGACCCGCAGGTCCTTGAGCTGCTCCGGAGCTTCCTGCTCGCCGACGTTGGTTAGGATGATGACTTTGGTATCCTTTCCCCAATCGGTGGTGCGCATCTTAGCCAGCATCTCGTCACCGTTCATTTCCGGCATCATCAGATCCAGCAGGATTAAGTCCGGTTTTAGCCGCTCGCAGAGCTCTAGCCCCAACTTGCCGTTCTCGGCAATCTCCACCTTGTAGCCCTCAGCCTCGAACTTCAGGCGGTACATCTGAGCTATCGCCAGGTCGTCTTCAATAATCGCAATCTTAGCCATCAGTTAAATTTTACATCTTGCGGGGCAGTCAGTCCAGGCGGACATTTAAGCCTGATATGTAGACAGAAAGCACGCACTTCGTTATCCTATAATTTGTACGATATAAAAATACAAATAAGATTAAATGGCAAGCATATATAAGACATATTCCCGGGGCGTTTCTGACTTAGAAAAGCAGGGGCAAAAGCAGGCTCTTAAGACTTTTCACGCCGTTGCCAAGCGGGTACCGGCCTATAAGGACTTCTTAAAGAAAAACGGAGTCGATTCTAAATCCGTAAGGAATTTCGCTGATTTTCAGCGGTTGCCGCTAGTTACCAAAGATAATTACCTGCGACAATATCCGATGCGCGAATTGATGTGGGATGGCAGCGAGTTCAACGGCGACATCATATCCGTTAGCTCAGGCTCGTCCGGCGAACCATTTTTTTGGCTAAGGAACCAAGCCCAGCAGGCGGAAGCCGCCGAATTTTTCTACGACATGTACAAAAACAATTTCGGCTGCGACGAAATACCCACGCTTCTGGTCGTCTGCTTCTCGATGGGTATCTGGATAGCCGGCTCTTACACGACGCTTGGCGGTATCGAAGCCAGCCGTAAAGGCTTAAAGCTCAACATCATCACGCCGGCGCTGGACGTAACCGACGCACTGGCGGTTATAAAACGCCTGCACGAAAATTACCAGCAGCTGATCTTAGCCGGCTACCCGCCGTTCCTGAAGGATCTGATAGACAAAGGAGTCGAAGAAGGCTTTGACTGGAAGAAGCTCAAAGTTGGCTTCACGCCAGCTGGTGAAGTCATCGGTGAGGAGCTAAGGGATTATTTCCTCAGACGCGGCACGGCCTATGATGACCCTTCTAAAGTCACCAGTATCTATGGGACGGTAGACGCCGGCATCGTGGCTTACGAAACCCCCCTATCAGTTTTATTGCGCCGACGGATTTATCGCCGGAACCTGCAGGAAAATTATTTTGGCCGCCAGGTGTTACCGACCCTTTCTCAATACGATCCGCGCAAAAGATTCATAGAGACAGTTGATAGTAATATAGTCTTTACGGCGTCTACGGGTATACCCTTAGTCCGATACAACATCAAGGACATCGGCGGAGTGGTTACTAAACTGGAAGATTTGGTAGACGATGGGCCGAGCTTCATCAAGGATATCGATAAACACGGAATTGATATCGAGGCTTGGGCCAGACCGTTCGTTTACGTGCACGGCCGTTCGGACTTCACCGTCAGTTTATATGCCGTGCTGATATACCCCGAAAACATCAAGAAGGCCCTTTTTAAAGAGGAGGTTACTCATTACATAACCGGAAGATTCGTCATGGGTATCAAACATAAAAAAAACCTCGACCAGTATTTGGAAATCGTAGTTGAACTCAGGAAAAATCAAAAGCCGAGTAAAAACATCTTGCAGCATGTCCAGCATTCCATAGCCGAGACGCTGGACACTGATAATTTCGAGTACCGCAAACTTAAGATCTCAATCGGCGATAAAGCCGTGCCGAAAGTTATCCTGAAGGCTCACGACGACCCTAAATACTTCCCGCGGACAGTCAATAAACAGCGCTGGACGGCCGACGCCTTGAAGTCGAGGTAAGATGGCGCACGCCCGGCTGACTAATCAGGATCACTCCGCGGAATGGCCAAGTTTTCTGCGGGCTGCCAAAAAGAAGACGCAAGCCTTTAGCTCACTTGGCGAAATCCCTCTAGTAATAGATATGGCCCGAAAGAACGCTCAGAAGCAGTTCCAGGAATTAATCGGCGCTCAGCCCATCGTCAATATCATAGATAATTACGATGAGCAGTATGCCGAGCTCCAGCTCAGCCTCGACGCGTTTTTATACCGGGCCAACGAAACCATTCAGATCAACTCCATCAAAGAGAAACTCAAGGAGCATTACGGTTCGAGTAAATCCTGGCAGCTGGGAGCCTGGGTCTACTATCCGTGGCGCCAAGAACTTGTGCACGTCCTGGCGGAGGAAGATTTTACCCGGCTGCGTACCATCAGGAACCGGGACTTGATAACCGCCGGCGAGCAAAAAACCCTTTATGATTTTCCGGTGGCCTGCGTCGGCATGAGCGTCGGCAGCGCCGGAGCCTTGTCCTTAGTATTGAGCGGCGCGTCCCGCCAGCTTAAGATAGCCGACGGCGCCGTAATCAGCGGTTCTAACCTTAATCGGATATTAACTGGAGTGAGCGACGTCGGCACAGAGAAGTCACTGTCCGTAGCCCGCAAAGCCTACGAGATGAACCCTTACATGCAGATCAAACGCTTTTCCAAAATAACCGCCGGTTCTGTTGAAGAACTTTTCGACTCGCCCTGGCCGGTAAGGGCCGTGATAGACGAGATTGACGATTTGGAGATTAAGATCCGCCTGCGTCTGGAGGCCAAAAAACGCGGTCTGCCGGTCATTATGGCCACCGAACTGGGCGATTCGGTTATGCTCGATGTGGAGCGCTTTGACCTGGAGCCCGGGCGCCAGCTGTTCCACGGCCTAGTTCCGGATATAGAAAAAATCCTTGGCCGCCAAGATATGAACCACCGTGAGTGGCAGAAGCATGCCGCCTCTATAATTCAGACCAAGAATATGCCGATAACCCTTCAGAAATCGCTGCTTAAGATCGGCTCTTCCATAGTCACTCATCCTCAGTTAGGTTCCACGGTATTAATGACCGGCGGAGTAACCACTTATGCCGTCAGAAGAATCGCCTTAGGGCAAACCCTGCCGTCCGGACGGACTAATATCTCGCTTGATAAGCTGCTGGTGCCAGAATATAGCAAACTGGCCCACCGCCGGGCGCACCGGCGGCACACTAAGATATTGCGCCGCTCACTGGACGCTATGTAGCCAACAGTTCGGCAGGCGTGAACCGGCCCGAAGGCCGGCGCTTGCTTTGGCCGCGTCCCACACGTATCACCGCCTGGATCCTCTTATCGGTCTTCAGTAATTTTTCTATATCCTCATGAAAGTCCGCGGCCTCCACAATCGCCGCCGAAGTAGCCTGGCTTAAGCCCATTTTCTGGACCTCTAAGCTGGCCCGCAGATACGCCCGGCCGCTTTCCACCCAATAGGGTTTGGAGTCGCCGGCCGCTAGTACGAATACCAGCCCGCTAGCTGACATCCATCGTTCATATTCGGCTTGGGCCTCCTGGCGCCGGTTAACTCCGCTATTTATCAGGCGCTTGACGAATAACGACTTGAGGCGGGGGGCGCCGAGCGTCGACAGCGGGATCCCATACGGCACTTTGGCGCTGGACGAGAAGAACTCAGTCAGTTCTTGGCGAAAAGCCGGGTTACTGAAGGCCAGCAGCAAGGCTTGGCGGGTGAGCTGGGCGCAGCGTTCGATTATCGGCCGGTCGCCGGTGGAACGTATCTGGATATTTTTGGAATGCCAGAGCGTATTCAGGCGCGCGGCGTCCGCCGGCGAGAAAGCCGTTTTCTTATAGACACTACGGTCGGTAAAACGCTGACGCAGCGCTTCGATGTCCTCGTCAGCCGGCGCGCCGGATTTTGGAGCGGTTTTTATAATGACCGTTTCGTTTTCCATCCGCGGCGCGCCGGCCTTGAACCCTAAGTGCTCCAGAGCTATCAGACAGGCTTCCGTAAAAATCCCCAAGCTAATGAAGGCCTGGCGGCCTGCCGGATCGCCATGCGTGAGCAGCCTGTCCCCGTCAAGCAGAATTACCATGTTCTCTCCTTGGACTTTGACTTTCCAGGGCTGGGAGTTATGTACGGAAGGAGCCAGGCGAGATATACTCAAGATATCGTTTATGCTTTCAGACAAATAATCAGACATAAATAATGCTCGAAGTAATAATCCTTATTCTATCAGTTGTCGTAAACTCCATCTTGGGGCTGACGGTGTTGCTGAATAACCCGCAGAAAGATATGAATAAGCGGTTTTTCTATCTGTCGCTAAGCATGGGCCTGTGGGCGACGATAACCTACCTATCACTCCACCCGGCAGGGCCGGCCCAGATTACTTGGGTAAGACTCGTCCTGGCCTCGGCGGCCCTGCAGGATTACTTCGTCTTAAGCAGTTTCGCCATATTCCCCAACGGCAGCTTCCGGTCCGTAAGATTCGCCCGTCCGGCGCTTTATTATCTTTTATTCGTAATGGCGCTGACCCAGACGCCGCTAGTATTCAAAGGCTTAAATAACCACTCTCAGCCGATAGTGGCTCCCGGTATCTTATTCTTCATAATTTTAATCCTGGGATATCTGGGCACCGCTATTTACCTGCTCGTCAAACGCTTCAAACGGGCCACCGGCCAGATGAAAAACCAGCTAAGAGTAGTTATTGCCGGGGTGGTGACTTGTTTCGCGGCCATCGTTTTCACTAACTTCGTCTTGGTATCCGTGTTCAAGAACACGTCATTTATCAGTTTCGCTCCCTTGCTGACGCTTATCCTGACCGGCTCGATGGCTTACGCGATCTTAAAGCACCGGCTGTTCGATATCCGGCTGACCGTGGCGCGGGCTGTAGCCTACCTTCTGACTTTCTCTCTAGTGATAGTGATTTACTCGGGGCTGGCGTTCTTCGTCGGCCAAATATTCTCTTTCAATAGCGGGCCGATAACCAACTCCCAGCGGATTTTTTACGTGGCTCTGGCCGTCATCACGGCGGTCGCCTTCCAGCCGGTCAAGAAGTTTTTCGATAAGGCCACTAACCGTATTTTTTTCAAGGATGCTTACGAGCCTCAGGTCCTATTGGATGATCTTAGCAACATACTGGTGGGGAACATCCGCTTGGAGCCGTTATTGACGGAATCGTCGCGATCGCTGACTAAAAATATGAAACTGTCCGGCTGCCGTTTCCTGGCCTTTTATCCGGATAAAGAGGTGAAGCAGATCGGTACGGCTTCATTCGCCGCTGAGATCCCCGATGAAATTGTCGGCCAGATAAAATCGTTGCGTGAACCGCTGCTGATCACGGATGACCTATCGGCTAACCGTCAAGGGCTGAAAGATTACCTGGATGCCATCAGCTGCGCCGGCCTTATCCGTCTATCCACCCACAATTCACGGGTCGGCTACCTCATGGTCGGCCATAAGAAAAGCGGCGATATGTTAAACAGTCTGGATACTCGCCTGCTGGGCATTATGGCTGACGAACTGGCGATCGCCATAGAAAACGCGCTGCGGTTCGAACAGATATCACGCTTCAACATTACGCTGCAGGAAAAAGTGGATGAAGCCACCAAGCAGCTTAGGCAGGCCAACACGCGGCTTAAGGAATTGGATCAGACCAAGGACGAATTCATAAGCATGGCCAGCCATCAGCTACGGACGCCGCTGACGACCATCAAGGGCTACTTAAGTATGGTACTCGAAGGCGACGTTGGGCCGGTGACCAAGGACGAGCGTAAGATGATCCAGCAGGCCTTCGACAGTTCCGAGCGAATGGTCTTTTTGATAGCTGATCTGCTGAATATCTCACGGCTGCAAAGCGGTAAGTTCGTTATCGAAAATAAGCCTACGGACCTGGCCAAGATGGTACAGGCCCAGGTAGATCAGCTGCAGGATACTGCCGCCAACCATCATCTGACGCTGGCCTTTAAAAAACCCGATAAATTCCCAACTCTCAACCTCGATGAAACCAAGATTCAGCAGGTAGTGATGAACTTTATGGATAACGCCATCTACTACACGCCGGCCGGGGGTTCTATAGAGGTCGCCCTGGAGGCATCAGACAAGGAAATCCGCTACACCGTAACAGATACGGGGCTAGGGGTGCCTAAAGCTGAGCAGCACCATCTGTTCGCCAAGTTCTATCGAGCGGGTAATGCTAGGAAGATGCGGCCAGACGGTACGGGATTGGGCCTGTTCATGGCCAAGAAGGTGATAGCTGCCCAGGGTGGGGCCATCATCTTTCAGAGTACGGAAGGCAAGGGTAGCACCTTCGGTTTCAGTTTTCCCCGGGCCAAGGTTGAGATCAAATCCGCATAAAGTGTGATTTCGGCTATTGCCATCCCTAAACCTACAGCCTATAATTGCTCTTCGTGTCAAAGACTAAGAGGAATATATAATGGGACAGCCAGAGCTGGCTAATTCCAGCGCGGGAGCCGAAGCCAGAAGAGACAGTATGCCGGTCCAGCGGCCCTCAGAAGAAGAGCTGACGGTAGCCCGCTTTCAAGACCTAGCCCTTAGAGGGCTGGCGCTGCTTGATAATCACCCCAGCGTAACAGAGAGACACCAAGCTGAAACTCGGAAACTTATAGAAGACGCTCACGCTGATGCCTTGTCTAAAGTAGGAAAGAGCAGAGTTCTCGGAGAAATTTGACAAATAGCGGGATTGCTTTTGTCCTATAGATGAGTTATAATGGTTGTAACGAGGTCGAGACTGGCAACGGACTCCCTCGCTTTTTGAACCTTGAGATTATAGTTGGACAAAATTGTCCAAGGGTCAGCGCGGTATAGATAACAGATTGTCTGTGGCGCGCTGATTCTTGGAAAAGCTCGGGTCCGCTCCTGTTTAGTGATAGCGAAACAGGATGCACACCCAGGGAACCGCATCGCCACCAGTGACAAGAGAAGCCGAGAAGCCGCTCTTTTCTCACGCGAGGCGTCAGTACTGTCGTGTACGCATCATGGCGGCAGGACGGGTATCGTCTAACCTCTGCAGTCCCTAACGTTGATAATACAAAGGACTAAGAGGCGGATACGATACCGAGTCGGTTCCCAAAGTTCGCGGCGTCATGCCGCTATAAGCGTTCTGGCGAAGTTTCCGTAACGGAGAGTTGAGAGTCTCTCTGCGGCGGACTCTGTGTCGGCTTCTCTGCAGAGGAGCGCGAACTCGTGCGCCCGCGAGCCCGGCCGGCAAAACGGCAAACGGCTTCGCGCTCGCTTCGCCAGAACCACCCAGCTGGGTGCGATGGGCTGCGTGCCTACACATCGCATCGAGCCTCCCCGCCGGAGCCCGGAAGGTCACAGGAGCCGAATCCTGTCTTCCGGGCTCTGGCCCACACATCCAACGATTAACGCTCGGTTCTTTCCGCCGCTCTTAGGCATCCGCCTTCGGGCGGCTTTTCATTTTATTAATACCTATTGTGCTTAAGCTCGAAACATTATAAGGACTATTGACATTAGCGATATCTTGTGGTAGAGTATTGACATCCTCGCAACACATGCGATGAGGTGGAAATCTCTTAAGGGGGAGTAACAGATACGTAACTCCTCTCAGCTGTGGCGGGTGAGGTGTAACCTTAAAAATCAGTCACAGATGGAATCCGCAAGGATTCCGGCTTTTGTTGTTTTTCAATAAAAGCGAACTAGATAGTTATGGGTCTTTAATAGCCGCTTGAGCATTCGTTTGCTCGCAGGCTGCTAAACCCATTCCGACTACCTTCACATTCATGCTTCGCTGCTGGTTTTAGTCGGGCAGGGTACGATATTGGTGAATTTCATCAGTAGCGTTCTCTGTCCGACGGACAGGGCGGCGGGGCTGCGTAGGGCCCTACAAGGCCTCGCCGACAAACGTCGACCACCCTAAGGAGGGATGGGAGATGCGTAACATGCGCAAGCGGGCCACCCTCGTGGGTGGCCTTCTGGTCCTGCTCGCGTTCGGTCTGATGACCGCCGCGACAATCGCGCCGAAGGCCGGTGCGACACAGAACAAGTCGCTGGACAACTGCCCCTCGCCATTCAACGTGCCGGGTTATTCCTGCACGTTCGAGCCGGCGACGGTTACGACGACGAGCCACACCAAGATCGTCGTCAAGAAGACGGTCGAGGAGCAGATCAAGCAGTTCGAGACGGTGAATCACGTCATCGCGTCGATCAACGAAGGCCCGCCGACAAGCGGCGCCGGCTGTATCGACCCGACGACGATCGCTTCGTGGAAGTTCCACGCCGGCGACACCTTCAAGAACACCGACCGCTACCACCGCTACTTCCTCGACCGCTGGCAGGCGGGCTGGGAGGTGTGCGGCTGGCACATGGTCAAGATCGGCGGCCAGTACTGGATCGTCGGCACCAAGGCGAACTGCCACAACCGGAACATTATGATTCCGGTGCGGCACAAGCTGCCGAAGCCGACGAAGCAGGTGCTGGTCTTCAGTTCGGTGAAGACCTTCGAGTCGACGTACGAGCGCTGGGCGACCAGCACAACGTCGACGGTCTACACCTGTACTCCGCCGTTCACGCTGACGTACGTCAACGGGCAGGCCGTGTGCTTCATCGCCACTCAGGTGCCGGTGACGCCCACGACTCCGACGACGACCGGTACGACCACCACGGTCCACACCACGACCACGGTGACGACCCCAACCACCCCGACGACGACCACGACTCCGGTAACGCACTCCACGAACGTGGCGTGCACCGGACCGCAGGAAATCACCGGCGGCGGCAGCGTCATCGTGAAGTGCGACGCCTCCGATGACAACGGGGCTCCGATCTCGCTCAATGCCCAGAGCCAGGACTCCAACAGCCAGGTGACGGGCATCAACTGCTACTCGCAGGGCGGCTCGCCGTCCTGCCAGGGCAACGGGCAGTTCGAGTTCCGGGTCAACGGGTTCAACAGCACGAGCAACGTCGTGACGACGACCGTGAAGGTCTACGCGACCGCCAACGGCGTCAACAGCAATACCCAGACCATGACGTTCAACGTCGATCCGTCTAGCGGCGGATTCGGCGGGTAGTCGGAGAAGGGTCCCGCGCGGGTAACCGCGCGGGACCCGGATCCTCAATTTAAAGCCCGATAACTATCTAGTTTGCGACATCAGTAACAATAATTAATTCCCAACAAGTGAAAGGAGATTCGAATGATTCGATTCACTAAACTTGCTGTCGCCCTAGCCGCCGTATCCGCAGTTGTATTTCCTTCTGTCGCGATGGCTGCCGGCTATGGACAGATCGAGCAGGGAGATATTTATCGCGTCAAAGACGTCACTACCAATAGTGCGTTCGCCGATAATATCACCGTGGCTTGTGGCGACACTGTCGCTTTCCGTGTCCGTGTCCACAATACCGGTCCTGAAACTCTTACTAACGTGAAGGTTTCAGCTACCTTAAACAGCGCTTCTTCGACTAGCCATGGTTCGCAGGTTAGCCTGAGCGCTGACAACAACATCGATAACATGATCGTTACGGCTAACGCCGGCGTCAACACCAGTCAGGCTACGACCGCTGATTATGTCAGCGGTTCTACCCAACTGTTAGACTACGGTGGGAGCGTGCTCAGAACCCTGTCTGACGGCATTCTGAGCGGTGGCGTAAATATTGGCAGCCTTGGACCGCTGACTTCCGATACAGAGGAGGTCCAGTTCCAAGCTAAGCTTAACTGCCCAACTCCTACGCCGACCCCCACACCGACCCCTACCCCCAAATCCACCACTTTACCGAATACCGGTGCCGGTGACGTAGTTGGCGTTTTTGCCGGCGCGTCGGCTGCTGGTACTGCCGCCCACGCGGTAATTACCCGCCGCCGCAGATAATAAAAATTTCAAAAAGGCAGTTATCTGCCATGACAACAAAGCAGTGACTGGCCGTTCGTTCGTCCTTTGGACGATCAAAATTCCCTCGCCGTAAAAAGCGAGGGTTTTTTGATGACGTTGCTTTGCAAAACTTGTGGATAAAGCTTGAGTAAAACGCAAATTTATGCTAGTGTTTAAACAGTTCAAAGAGTATCGTGACTGACCGCTCTTAAAAATAAAAACTAAATTCTACCTCGAGGGATTATTTTAGTATTTAAAAAACAATGGTGATCCCAAGGGGAATCGAACCCCTGTTGCCGGGATGAAAACCCGGTGTCCTAACCGCTAGACGATGGGACCGGCATCATCTTTCAAACAGGGGTATTTTATCATGTCAACCTATCTGTTACAAAGGTGTGGCATTTGGCTTATGTTTCTGCGATACTAACGTAAGATATGGCCTCGGTGGGATTTGATAAGAAAACGGTCAGAGATGTTGATCTGAAGCACAAACGCGTACTGATGCGCGCCGATTACAATGTGCCGGTCAGCAAAGGCAAGATATCGGACGATTACCGCATCAGACGGTCCGTACAGACAATCCAATATATCTGGGAGCAGTACGAATCCAGCATCGTTATAATCTCGCACCTTGGGCGCCCAGATGGCAAACCGGATCCGCTGTTCAGCCTAAAGCCGGTGGCCGAAAGACTGAGCGAATTACTTGGCAAGAAAGTCATTTTCGCGGCCGATACCACGGGACCGGCGGCTAAAGCCGCTTGCGACCAATTAAAGCCTGGGCAGATACTATTGCTGGAAAATGTCCGGTTCGATAGCCGCGAGGAAAAGAACAGCAAAGATTATGCCAAGGAATTAGTGGAAACTACTAAGGCGGATGTTTTCGTGCAGGACGGTTTCGGCGTGGTGCACCGGGCGCATGCTTCGACCGAGGCTATCACCCATCTGCTGCCTGCGGTGGCCGGACTGCTCCTGGCCGAAGAGGTTGGCACAATCGAGAAGGTAGTAAGTGAGCCGGTCAAGCCGTTGGTATCGGTAGTCGGCGGCGCTAAAATCAGTGACAAGATCGAGGTGTTGAACAAACTGATTAAGATATCGGACTGCGTGGCAGTGGTCGGCGCCATGGCCAATGATTTTCTGCTGGCCGAAAGCACCCCTGTCGGTAAAAGCTTGGTCGAAAAGGAGGTTTTAGGCACCACCCGCGACATTCTGCGCCAGGCCCGCGAAGAGGAGAAAAGCCGTAATTTCAACTTCTTTGTCCCGGTTGACGTCGTCGTTTCCAAACATCCGGACGGCCGCGGGCCGACCCGGATAGTGGATATATCGGCCGATAATATCGCCGATATCCAAGCTTACCCGAAGCAACCCAAGCCTCAGGCATATACAGTGGGACGCGACGAGCTTATTTTAGACATCGGGCCAGCCAGCGCCGCCCGTATCGCCGGGGCTATCAAGCTGGCGAACACGGTTATTTGGAACGGCACCTGTGGCATAACAGAGATTAAAGGCATCGCCGGCGCCCATGATCCGTTCGCCCATGGGACACACACTGTCATGGAGGCGATGATTGGCCCCTCCAACCGCCACGCCAACAAGCCCTTTTCGCTAGTCGGCGGCGGCGATACTGTCAGCTATGTGGAAGAACAAGGTTTAACGGATGATTTCAGCTTTGTGTCTACGGGCGGGGGCGCCACGCTGGAGCTTATCAGCGGCCACAAACTGCCCGGCGTCGAGGCTTTAGAGAGTAAAAACTGATTTTATGGGCAGTCCGTTTAATGTACAATAAGCGTAAGCAATTAGAGGGGCTATACCTTGGGTAAGATACTGGTAGTCGGTAACTGGAAGATGCATTTAAACGCCAGCCAGGCGAGCCTTTTGCTGCATCGTCTTCAGGAACGGATCCCGATTTATAAAGACGTCGAAGTGGTGCTGTCGCCCAGCATGCTGACTCTGCAGCCTTTAAGCGTCCAGCTTGACCGGCGAAAATTCCGGCTGGCCGCCCAGAACGCTTATTTCGTGGACGAGGGGGCCTTTACCGGCGAAGTGAGTTTTACGATGCTGCGCGAGCTGGTCCACTACGTCATAGTCGGCCACAGCGAGCGCCGGCGGTATTTCCATGAAGACCTGGATATGGTCAAGCAGAAAGTGGCGGCTAGCGTCCGCAATGACATAACGCCTATCTTATGCGTCGGCGAGACTAAAACGGAGAGGGACGACGGCGAAACCAAGCAGGTTCTGCACGATCAGCTGCTGAGCGGTTTATCCAATCTCACTCCGGCGGAGGTCGGGAATATAGTCGTGGCCTACGAGCCGGTATGGGCCATAAGCGACGGCACGAATTTCGCGGACCACTTCATCGCCAAGCCGCAACAGGTCGCGGAGGCGGTCGATTACATCCGGCGGTATATAAAAGACGTATTCAACGATAAGGCCTCGCGCGAAGTGCGGATATTATACGGCGGCAGCGCCGTGCCGGATATCGTCCAGGGTTTTTTAGACGTGCCGGGCGTGGACGGTTTCTTAGTCGGCGGCGCCAGCCTTAATTACCATACGTTCTCGTCGATAATCCAAGCCTGCCACCGGTGGCAGCGCGGCGGCAAGGAGGATGCTGATGCCTGACGAAGACCGGGTATTCGACGTTACCAAACCTAAGAACGTCAGCCCGTCGGCTACCAGCCGGCCGGTAATCGTCGGCCACCATCCGCGGGTCAGCGACCCGATGGTCAGGGGCGAAAGCCCAGCGGCTACCAAAATAATGGTTAATAGCGATGCTGATAAACCGCCAGTTCCATCCAAACCGGCGTTCAATACATCGGCTCCGGCTATCATTGAACCGCCGGCGCACGAGGATCTCCCGCCCGAACCGGTGCCGCACTATGAAGGACCGGCCGTAATGCCACTTTCCGAAGAGAACAGTTTCGGTCAGCCGGACAATAACGAGGCCGCCGGTCTGCCGGCGAATGCCCAACCCCCGGCCCCTCACCCCGCCCAGGATACTCCGGATACCGTCCCGCCCAGCGGCGGCCACATCGAAGGCCTGCATCTAGAGAATTCAAAACCGAAAAAACGTCTTCCGGTATTCATCCTGGCCGGTCTGATAATCATTGTCCTTATATACCTAGGTCTAGATGCCGCAGGAGTGGGCGTGCCTTTCCATATCTTAAAGCATAAACCGCCGGCCGCGGCCAACACCACTACTCCGCCGGCCGCCAATCAGAATAAAGTCGCCGCGTCACTGGTGCCGGCGGGCTTCAAAGAATATAAACTGGCTCAGACCGATATCACTTTCGCGGCGCCCATAGCTTGGGGCGACCCGACATCGACCGTCGACCCCGGCTACTCCAAAAGAGGAGGGACCAATCAGTCGGACGGCACCTACGCTTACCTGGTGGATTTCGCGACCAACAAGGACGTGGAGATAGCCGTCACGTCGGACAAATATCTGCCAGTTAGCCGCACCGCCGTTTATTATGATTATCTGCAGTGGTGCACCGGTACGAACGACGGGAAGTACTATGAGTCCATTCTTCACTTCACGACCGTCGACAAAGTCGATACGCCGGCTACTATAACCTGCGATCAAGGACCGGTTGCCGGCGCCGTCAAGCTGGACGCCACGACCATCGTCCAGGCCAGAGCTACCGATTCCCAGAATAAGGTTTTGGGCGACATCTACACCAAGAACCTGAACGACCCTTCGCTGGTAGTTTTCCGGGTCAAGGACGCCGCCATGACCAACGGCGACCAGATCAAGCAACTCCTCAGTACCCTCAAAACCGGTACCTCCGGCTAATCAAAACCTCTGTTAAAATTAATGTATGTCTAGTGAGGGTTTTGGCACCGGCACCGGCCGGCAATTGCTTGAGGGTCTGAACGGCGAACAGCGCCGGGCCGTCGAATGCTTCGATGGACCGCTGCTTATCTTGGCCGGCGCCGGCAGCGGTAAGACCAAGACCCTGACTCATCGCATCGCCTACATCTTAGCCAACCGTAAGGCGACGCCGTATAACATATTGGCCGTGACTTTCACCAACAAAGCCGCCGGCGAGATGCGCGAACGGGTCGCCAGATTGCTGGGCCAGGCCGCCGACAGCCGCTCGTTCATGCCCTACATGGGGACTTTCCACGGCGTCTGCGTCCGGATACTGCGGCAGGACGGCGCGCATATCGGTGTTCCCCGCAATTTCGTGATTTGGGACGAAGGCGACCGCCAAGCGGCCGTCAAACAAGCCTCGCGGCTGGCCGGCGTCGATGAGAAAAGTTTCCCCGCCCGCCTGCTATCCTCCCTTATCAGCAGCGCCAAGAACGAGATGGTGGGGCCGACGGAATATGGCGCTAATGCCGAATACAGCCCGGCGACGCGGGCCGCCGCCAAAGTCTATCCGCTCTATGAAAAATCACTCAAAGACGCCGGCGCGCTGGATTTTGACGACCTTATCAGCCGGACGGTCGGTTTGCTGGCCAATCAAAAAGATATCCGTGATAAATGGCGGGCCCAATTCAAATACGTGATGATTGACGAGTATCAGGACACCAATGCCGCGCAGTACCGCCTGGTCAAGCTTCTGACGGGGCAGCATAAGAACATAGCCGTGGTGGGCGACGACTGGCAAAGCATTTATTCCTGGCGCGGCGCCGATTTTCGTAATATCCTGAACTTCGAGAAAGACTATCCCGACTGCGTGGTTATTAAATTGGAGCAGAACTACCGCAGCACCAAGAATATCTTGGAAGCCGCCCATGAAGTGATAGCTAAGAACAGCGTGCGCAGCGATAAGAAGCTCTGGACGGCGGCCGGCGCCGGCTCGCCCATCCAAGTACTGCAGGTAACTTCCGAGCGGGCTGAAGCCGAAGTGATTGTCCGGCGGATCCGAGGCGCCGTGGACATCCGGGCCCGCGCTTATAAGGATTTCGCCGTGCTGTATCGGACCAACGCCCAGAGCCGGGCGCTGGAAGAAGTCTTTGTACACTACGGCCTGCCGTACCGGATAGTCGGCGGCGTGCGTTTTTACGACCGTAAAGAAGTCAAAGACATCCTGGCTTACCTGCGCTTAATCTACCAGCCGGAGGACATTGTCAGTTTCGAACGGGTAGTCAACGTGCCGGCCCGTGGCATCGGTAGTAAATCGCTGCAGAACTTCTATGACTGGCGCCTGCGCAACGATTACGGGCTGGAGCAGGCCTTGGCCCGGGCGGCCGGTTGCGCCGATATCACCCCCAAGGCGCGGGCCGGCTTTATGGATTTATCGGATATAATCGCCAGTTTCAGGGCCCAGGCGGACGAACTGCTGCCGGCCGCTTTGGTGGACAGCTTGCTACGGCGCCTGGACTACCTGAACTTTCTAAAAGACGGCTCGCCGCAGGGCGACGCCAGGGTAGAGAACGTCAAGGAGCTTTTAAGCGTGGCCGCCGAATATCAGGACGCCGGCTTAGCCGGATTCTTAGAAGAGGTGGCTTTAGTCAGCGATCTGGATAACACTGACTTCGGCAATGACGCAGTAATCCTGATGACTCTGCACGCCGCCAAGGGCCTGGAATTCCCGGTAGTTTTCATCACCGGTCTAGAGGAGACCGTCCTGCCGCACAGCCGGGCGCTTTATGATCCCTCGGAGATGGAAGAAGAGCGCCGCCTAATGTACGTCGGTATGACGCGCGCCAAGCAGGAGCTTTACCTGACCTACGCCACCGAGCGGACGCTGTACGGCGGCCGCCAGCATAATCCGCCCAGCCGTTTTATATCGGATATCGGTCCGGCCGCCGGAGCGCCGGAGCCAATCTATGGTTTTCAGCTGGAAGCCCAGCCGCTCGGCGAGCCGCGTTACGTACCGGAGCTGGAAGAAGGCGACGGTGTCCGTCACAAACTGTTCGGCGTCGGTACCGTAGTGGAATTGCAGGGCGACAATGCCACCATTTACTTCAAGGGCAAAGGTACCCGCAAGCTGAATATCGCTTTCGCGCCTCTGGAAAAAATACTTGACTAGTCAAGTATTCAGAAAAGAGAACGCCGCGGGGTCTTTGACAAAGGCGCGAGCGACTTTTTGGTATAATGTAATCTGTTTTAGCGCGTTATGGAGGGCGGGCAAGCGCTTAAATTTTCATGAGATTAATACCCAAGACTTTAACTAAACATTTTCATAAGGTCCATCACTCCGGCCGCCATCATATACGACAGCGGCCTTATCTCGTACCGATATTCGGGCTCATTCTGGGTATTGTTATCGTCATAGCGATAGTCTACGGCCGGGGCGGCGGCCATACTTATCGCCCCAGCGATTCGCACGTCGTCTTCGTCTTTGACAGCGGCCACAAGCAGACCATCGACACCAAAGCGCCAACTGTCGGCGAGCTGATCAGCCGCCTGAACCTCCATCTTATTCCTCAAGATGTCGTCGAGCCGTCCCTAGACACGCCGATCGTCGAAGATAACTTCCGGGTGAATATCTACCACGCCCGTCCGGTCACAATCGTCGATGGCGGCACCAAAATAGTGACGTTAACGGCCCAAAAAAGCGCCCGGACGGTAGCCGAACAGGCCGGTCTACAGGTTAAACCCGAGGACCTGGCCACTTTCAGCCAGGGCGACATCAAAGATAATGTCATCGGCGAACAGGTAATCATATCGCGCGCCACGCCTATTCAGCTGAACCTTTACGGCACCCAAGTCCCTTCCTATACCCAAGCGCATACGGTGGCTCAGATCCTCACCGAGAAACACATCGTCCTGGATAACGGCGAGTCGGTCGACCCGGATCTTAAGACGCCAGTCACGCCAGGCAT
Organism: Candidatus Saccharimonadales bacterium; assembly: GCA_025450575.1. GTDB lineage: Bacteria > Patescibacteriota > Saccharimonadia > Saccharimonadales > UBA10212 > JAIFWC01. The sequence goes on along the minus strand of JANWHE010000017.1, from coordinate 10,916 downwards.
GCAGGTCTTCATTTTGGCTAAAGGCAGCCGGGTGGAAACCGACGAGGAAGCGGTGCCGTTCCCAGTCCAGCAGGTCAACGACTTCAGTCTGAGCTTCGGTACCAAAGTTGTCCGCCAAAAGGGAGCGGACGGCAAACAGGCGGTCACTTACCTGGTGACGGATAATAAGGGCAACATTGTTAAGAAAATCATCCAGCAGGCGCTAATCCAGGCCGCCGTGCCGCAGATCGAGGCTATCGGCGCGACCATCGACATCAATGGCGATACCAGCGCCGTGATGGCCCAAGCCGGTATCAGCAGCGGTGATTACGCCTACGTCAACTACATAGTCAGTCACGAATCCGGCTGGTGCGCCACCAAAGCTCAGGGAGAACACGTCTGCCCGGCCACGCCGGATAATCCCTACACCAGCGGCGGCTATGGGCTTTGCCAATCAACTCCGGGCACCAAGATGGCCACCGCCGGCGCCGACTGGACCACCAACCCGATCACCCAGCTGCATTGGTGCTCCAGCTACGCCGACCGGGCCTACGGCGGCTGGGCCAACGCCTATTATCACTGGCTGAGCCACCACAACTGGTAAACTAAGAGGAATGAATCTCAAGGTCCGGTACCTGTTGTTCGCCAACTATCTGAATTTATTCGCTTTCGCTTTTTTCACTCCGCTTTACGCGATTTTCGTCCTGCGCTTGGGGGGTGACGCTAAAACCGTCGGTCTGACATCGGGGCTGGGGACTTACGCCGCGGCTCTGATGATACTTTTCTTCGGTAAATGGGAGAACAGTCAAAAACATCAGGAAAAACTGGTCGTCCTGGGATTCTTCTGGCTGTCCATAGGAGCGCTCGGCTACGTCCTGGTCCATCAGATATGGCAGTTGTTCGCCGTCCAGATTTTCAATGCCATAGGCACCGGGCTGCTGGTCCCGGCGCTGCGCAGCACCTACGCCAAGCTGGAAGATAAAGGCAGGGAAACCCAGGAGTGGGCTTTTTGGGAGGGCGGTAACAGGATTTTTTCGGCTACGGGCGCGATTATCAGCGGCTTTCTGCTGGCGGCGCTCGGCAGCTTTAAAGGACTTTTCGTGATGATGGCGGCCATCCAGTTCGTAGGCGCGATAGTGTCTATAAAGGTTCTTAGTAGTGCCCGGACCTAAGAAATCGCTCGGCCAGCACTGGCTGAAAGACGAAGCGACCCTAGAAGCTATCTGCGAGGCCGCCGATCTGCGAAAATCAGACATCGTTTTAGAAGTCGGCCCCGGCCTCGGGAATCTAACCCGCCAGCTGGTAAAACGGGCTGGCAAGGTCGTGGCCGTGGAATTCGATGCTAACTTAGCTAAGGATTTATCCTCAGAGGTCGATGCTGATAATCTGGAAATCGTTTATCAGGACATCTTGAAATTCGACCTTACCACTATGCCGGCCGCCTACAAAGTCGTCGCTAACATCCCATACTACCTAACAAGCAATCTGTTGCGGGTCTTAAGTGAGTCTTCTAATCCGCCAGTAAAAATCGTATTGCTGGTCCAAAAAGAGGTGGCCGAGCGGGTGGCGGCCCGCCCGGGGCAGATGAGTCTGCTGTCGGTCAGCGTTCAGCTTTATTACCAGTCTTTTCTGGGCCCGGTCGTGGCCGCCGAGCTGTTCGAGCCGCCGCCCAAGGTCGACTCGCAGGTCGTCATCTTGGAACAGCGGGCCAAGCCGCTTTTTAGTAACCTGGATTCCAAAGAATTCTTCAGGCTGGTCAAAGCCGGCTTTGCCGGCCGGCGCAAGAAACTGCGCGGCAGTCTGGCGGCCGGTCTGGGAATCGGCAAAGATGAAGCTGACAAGCTCCTAAAAAACGCCGGTATCAACGGCGGCCTGCGCGCCCAGAATCTCAGTCTTGAAGATTGGCATAAGCTTTACAAAACATTTGAGAGTATTAAAATAAAACTGCAATGAAATCACTCCAAAGGTTCGCGTTCAGTTTAGCGGCATTACTTTTAGCCAGCAGTTTAGCGTTAACCGCGCCGGCGGCCGCCCAGGACGCCGCGACCAGCGATTCGACAACGACTTCATCGTCTGACTCTCAAAAACCCAGCCAGCTGGCCGAACAGTTCCGGCAGCAAGCTCAGGCGAAACTGCAGCAAGCCAAAGAAAATCATCAGGCTAAGACCGAGGCCCTAAGAGAAAAAGCCTGCACTGCCCGTAAGACGGCGCTTACTAAAAGGATGGCCAATGCCGTCTCCCAAGCCAAAAAGCACAAAGCTGTCTTCGACAAGATTTACGCCCACGTCAAAGATTTCTATACCACTAAAAAGTTGAGCGTTGCTAATTACGCCGATCTGACCGCCAAAGCTGACGCCGCTTCGGCCGCCGCCCAAACCAGCATCGACGCCTTGTCTTCGCTGGACGTCAATGTCGATTGTACCTCTCAGACAGTCGGTGCCAGCGTTGACGCTTTCCAGACTGCCGTCAAATCCAGCCGCGATTCGCTCAAAGCCTACCGCGCTTCCATTGTCAATCTAATCACCGCCATCAAGGGGGCTTCTACGAGTACCACTAATTCATCAACTAACAGCTCTAATCAGTAGGAGAGGGCACATGAAAAAGACTTCCCAATCAGGTATCGCCCACCTCGGGCTGCTGCTCTTAATACTCGTGGTCGCGGTCATCGCTTTTGTCGGCTATAAGCTAGAACAGAGCCGCCAAACTAATTCGCCTACGGCTAGTACCACTAACGTTGCTCAGGCGGCGCAGAACATCCCAACGATTACCTCCAAGGCTGATCTTAATACCGCCGAATCAACGCTTAATAGCCAAAATATTGACGGCGACCTGAATCCGTCATCCTTCGACCAGGACGTTTCCTCGCTCCAGTAAAGAGCCGGTCGAGCCAAGTACCTGCCTTGAAAAAGTGTAGGTTTGCTCGGTGCAGCCGGAGTCAGCTCACTGACGCCGCGCGGAACGGGCTTTTTCAAGACAGATACGAGCGCTCCCCTGCCCTAAATACTTGACTTGTTAAGTATTTCTAGGCTATGCTAGAGGCGTAAATAAGGATTATCGCTATGGCCAAAAGCAAGTTTCCTCCCCTGCTCCACTTATCGTATGTTTTACAACACTCCGCTGAAGAAATGCTGGAGGCCGAAGCGGGGATCGGCCTGTCGGCCGCTCGGATAATGAGCGTGTTGGATAAGTCCGCCGCTGTCTCGCAGCGCGTTGTTGCCATGGAGCTGCGCCAGACCGAGTCCAACGTCAGCCGTCAGCTACAGTCCATGAAAAAGCAAGGACTGGTCAGTATCGCGCGCAACAAGAAAGACAGCCGCCAGCGCGACGTGACACTGACGGCCAAAGGCTCGAAGAAATACCAGGATGCCGGCAAGGTGCTGAAGAAACAGCAGCGCCAGTTTCTGAGGATCCTGAACGCCGGCGAGTCTGCGGCCATCGAACAAGCCGCCCAGAAACTGGCTTAGGCTTAGGGCCTGGCTTTAATCATGACGCGCAGGTTGGTCAGGTAATTCTCGGCGTTGACTTTCGGGTGCAGTGCCAGATACGCCAAGTGCCATTCCTCAAAGGATAAAAGCCGGACGTCCATCAGTGTTCGCAGGTAATTCGGCTTGGTTATTAGGTTGTCGTCCCGTTCCATCTCGGCCAGGGCCTGTTTTATATCATCAGCCGTCATAGCGCCAGCTTCACCGGCTTGGATTTCTTCGGCTTCTTGGACTCCTTGCGCTGCGGTCCTCTACCCTTGGACATGGAACGACCCTTCTTTCTCTTTCAGTGTACGCTTATACCGCCCGGCGGTCTAATGGGGCACGAAGGTCAGGGCGTGCCCGGCCCGGCCGGCCCGGCCGGCCCGGCCGATGCGGTGAATATAATCATCATAGGTCTGGGGCAGAGAATAGTTGATGACGTGGGTGACGTCGATGACATCTATGCCGCGGGCGGCCACGTTGGTGGCTACCAGCACATTGACCTCGTTGTCTTTGAACCGCTTCAGGGCGCGCTGGCGCTGGCTCTGGTTCTTGCCGCCGTGGATGGAATCGGCCTTAAAGCCGCGGGCTATCAATTCTTTACCGAGTTTTTCAACGTTGCGCTTGGTCTCGTCGAAAATTATCACTTTCTCGCTCTTTAAAAGCGCGTCGTGCAGCTTATCCATCTTTTCGCTCGGCGACCCGTAGCGCACCATGTCCTGGTTGATATTGTCGGCGGTGATACCGGACTTTACCGATATGGTCACGGCGTCAGCCGAGAAGTCCCGGATCAAGCCGTTCACCCTGGCGTCCATAGTCGCCGAGAAGAAGTACGATTGGCGGTCATGGGCGGTCTGGCCGAAGATGGTCCGGATATCGTTAATAAAGCCCATGTCCAGCATCCGGTCTACTTCGTCTAAGACTACGATATTGAAAGTAGCTATGTTCAAGTTGCGGCGCTCCATGTGGTCTTTGATGCGGCCCGGGGTGCCGATGACGATCCGCGGGTTAGCCCGCAGGTCGCGTGTCTGCGGCCCCATAGAGGTGCCTCCAATCAGCACGGCGCCGCGGATGCCGCTGCCTAAAGCGATCTGGCGGAACTCGGCTTCGATCTGCTGGGCCAGCTCGCGGGTCGGCGCGATTATGATGGCTTTGGCCATGGGTTCGGCGGCCAGCCGGTTGATTATAGGCACGCCAAAGGCCGCCGTCTTGCCGGTGCCGGTGTTAGCCAGTCCGATAACGTCCCGGCCGGCCAGGGCCGGCGGAATAGCCTGGTCCTGGATAGGGGTGGGAACGCTGTAGCCCAAGCCAGCCAGATTGGCTTTGATATGGGGGTGGATGGCGAAATCCGCGAACGTGTGAGTCGGTTCGTAGACCGCGTTATCGGCGGCCGTGGCCGGCTGCACGAAACGGGCGGGGTCTATATAGACGCCGCGGCCGGCCTTAGGGCGGGGCTTGCGGTAGTTAGAGCTTTTGTAAGCGTAGTTTTTCCTGTAAGGCATAAAAAAATGAATCCTTGCGGTTTAGTTATTACTCTTGTTGGCGATGAAGACGAGTAATAGCTGACAAACCCGGATTCACTTTGAACAATAGCTATACATTAGCACAATATTTATCTAATTGCAACCAATTTAAAAAGCCATTGACAAAGCTTTTATCATGGACTATCATTCAACCAAATGGTTGAATATACATTTACTCTAGATAACACTTTTGGCGCATTGGCGGATAACACCCGGCGCGACATCCTGCGCCGTGTTTCCGAGGCTGAACTGTCCGTCAGCCAGCTCGCCAAAAACTATGATCTGACGTTCGCGGCCGTATCCAAGCATCTCAAAGTGCTAGAAAGGGCCAAATTGGTAATTAAACGACGCAACGGAAAGGAGCAATTAGTGAGTTTAGCACCGCAAGCGATGGCCGACGCCGCTCAGTACATCGAATGGTACAAGCAGTTCATGGAAAGCCGGCTGGACGCTTTAGAGATTTATTTAAAGGAGGATCAAAATGGCCGACAATAATCATAACCTGACAATTAACCGCGTATATGACGCGCCGCTGGAAAAAGTCTGGCGGGCATGGGCGGACCCGGCCCAAGCCCAAAAATGGTGGGGGCCGGCCGGCGTTACCAACCCGACTTTTGAATGGGATTTTAAAACCGGCGGCACAATCAATGTCGTCATGCTAGCCGGACCCGGGCTTGGTCCGATGGCCGGCCAAGAATGGCCCATGACCGGCCAGTTTAAAGAGGTTACGCCGCCAGGGAAAATAGCCTTCGAATCCAGTCCAATCATGGACGGTAAGCCGGTTATGGACACTTTGACTACTGTGACATTCGAGGAACAGGACGGCAAAACCCACCTGACAATTCACATAGAAGTCAGCAACGTTACGCCGCAAGCCGCCGGCGCATTGGCTGGCATGAAGCAAGGCTGGAAACAGCAATTGGATAAACTAAAAGGGTTTGTAAAGGAGTAAATATGAGCCAGACGAAGTTTGTAGTCGATAAAGAAAAATTAGAAGTCCGGATTACCCGGCTGTTTTATGCCCCGATCGAGAAACTGTGGCAGGCCTACACCGATCCGAAGCTGATAGCCCGATGGTGGCGCAACACTACTATAGAAACCCACGACTTTAGAGTCGGCGGCAAGTGGCGCTTCATAGACCATGGCAAAAATGGCGAAGAGAACCATGCCTTTAACGGGGAGTTCAAAGAAATCCAAGAGCCTAACAAAATCGTCAGAACGTTCGAGTACGAACCGTGGGCCGGGCATGTGCTGGTCGAGACCGTCAGTTTGACACCGCAGGACGGCAAAACCCTGATGGTAACCACCTCCAAGTACGAGAACCTGGCCGACCTGGAAGGCATGGTCCAAAGCGGCATGGAGAGCGGCGCCACCGCCGGCATCGAGCGCATCGCCAAACTCGTCGAATCTTAAACCCGCTTGAGCTTGCATTGGCACCGCTGGATGTTTAGTGTTGGTCTATATGTCAGATATATGTCGAGCGTTTAGAAACTTACACCGAACGGGACGCAGTCGATTTGGGCCTGCTGCGCAACGCTTTAAGCTCTAACCGCTCCAGCGCCCCACTGACCGGCGAGAAAACCCGTATGTTCACGGACTATCCGGATAGGCTGCTGGTGGCAGCACGTTCAAGGGCAACGGGACGGATTGTCGGAGGGGAAACCTTAGTTAGGGTGCCGGTTATGGAAGGCGAGGATGATGATCCGGATGGATTCGCCTGGCTGGGTTTTGTCTCAACGCTCCCCAGCGAGCGCGGTAAGGGTATTATTAAGAAAGTGTCACTGGAAGGAATGAGCTGGTGCGTCGAGCAAGGGATTGAGGAAGTGAAGTTCACGTCTAACCCCAATAACCCGGAGCGCGAGAGTGCCCGGGGGTTTTATGTCAAATACGGCGCCGCGATAATTGCCGCTGGCGTCGGTAAGAACACGGACCTATTCAGCTGGAATGTCAGCACGGCGATTGATAAGCTGACCGCTTCTCACTAAGCAGTCCTGTCCGCACCCAAAAAATCAAAACGGATACTTTAGAGCTATAATAAGTTTAGAAAGGGAGGTTTTTATGGCAGGCGTGAATCTAGAGGTCTATCTGTACTTTAAGGGCAATTGCCGCGAGGCTATGGAATTTTATAAAAGTATCTTCGGGGGCGAGTTGCATATATCCACGGTCGGCGAATCGCCGCCGGTGCCGGGTATGCCGGACATTGATAAGGACTGGGTCATGCACGCCAACCTGGAGGGCGGGGATATCAAGCTGATGGCCGCCGATACGCCCAAAGCCAGCAGCCGGGCCGCTAAGGTCGAACTTAGTTTAGGCGGCACGGACGAGGCTAAGATGAACAAGATATTCTATGGGCTGGCAGCCGGCGGCGTCATAAAGATGCCTTTGGAAAAGCAGTTCTGGGGAGATATCTATGGCAGCCTGAGCGATAAATTCGGCGTCGACTGGAATATGAATATAAGCCAGCCTAAGAAAGGGGACAGTAATGTTTAAAGCGGCAGCGGCTTTCGCGGGGTTATCGGTTAACGACCTGGCTGAAGCCAAAGAATTCTATACGAAAACACTCGGCCTGAAACTGGCCGACGACAAGATGGGGCTTAATTTCGAACTGCCGGGCGGCGGAGGGCTGTTCATTTACGACAAACCGGACCACCAGCCGGCTACTTACACGGCCCTTAATTTCGTGGTGGCTAACATTGACGAAGCGGTTGATAACCTGACGGCGGCGGGAGTCAGGATCGAAAGCTACGACAACCTGCCCGCCAAGCCGGACGCGAAGGGCATACTCCGTGGCCTGGCTGCCGGCCAAGGCCCGGACATCGCCTGGTTTAAAGACCCGGCCGGCAATATCCTGTCCGTCCTCCAGGACGAATAAAAAAGCGCGGATTGCCCCTACGCGAGGTAAGGTTATTTTAGATAGCTTTATCGCTAACAGGGCGGTAGGGACGCAGCGTCTTGCCTAGCTTCAAGAGTTTAGCCGCGTCTTTGCTATCCTTTTTATCTTCGTTTTCAGTTTCAACGTCCAAAACAAGGAAATGTCCGTTGTCCCCGGTTTTTATAAACTGCTTGCGCTCGAATTTATTAATAGCCTGCGAAACCGTTTCGCGCGTCAGGTTGACTAAGTTCGCCAGCTCTTGATGGGTTATCCTAAATTTAATGCGTCTGTAATCGCCTCGTTCCTCTCCGTAGTATTTGGCCAAAAATCGCAGGGCTAACCTCACCTTATCCGCGGAGTTGTCGTAGGAAAGTATCTCCATTTGTTCAATCATCCGCTGCATCAGATGGACGCTGGAGTTGCGAGCCGCTTCCATATAGTCCTTATCCGACATGAATCGGCTGACGATTTCGTCGTAGGTTCCGTAGGTTACCTCCACTTCAGTCATGGCGTCGTAAAAATACTGCGCGATCTCTGACTGGATCAGCGGCAGCGCTTCTCCCGGCCCGAAGATTACCATCGTACGTTCATTGCCCTTTTCGGTTATGTTGTACATCCTGGCGTAACCGGAGATGATGTAATAAACGCGTTCGGCTTTGTCCCCTTGATAAATAATCATATGCTTGGGCGGGAAATGTCGATACGGAAGTCCGTTGAACAGGCTGGCGATAGATTTTTCTGGCGCGGTTTTATCAACTTCCCCCACTACCGGCTGCTCGCTCATGAGCGGATTTTATCATTATTGTCGAAAAAGAAAATGTAAGAAAATTATCATCGCGCAAACAAAAAAGCACCAGCGCATACTGATGCTTTTGTGGTGGAGCTTATCCAAAATAATTGGCACCAAATCTACCTAGAACTGGGGCGGTGGATGGAGATTTTAGCTATCCCTCGGATGAGGACTAAGAGTAATTATGTGCCTAAAGGGCTAAACACTATGGTTTAGAATTACTGGGTTATAGGAGTGTAACTGTGCCAATTATTTGATTGTATGTGGCAAGATTCGGACCATTTGCGTAATCAAAAACTGCTGCACTCTTTTTATTAGAGACGATTGTCTCATACGATGCTCCGGTAGCAGTGTCTAGTTTGCTGGTTACTGTGGTATAGCCCAGCTTAGTTGTGGAGCTACTCGTAACCTTCCAAGAAGAGGCAAAGCTACCAGTTGAACCAGCCACTTGCTTCGCATAATCGCTAGCACTTAAGTCTGTCTGAATGCTTCTAAATGATAGGCTGGCGGCTGCACTCTTTGAAACTACTTGGTTATTAGCTGTTGTGCCACTTCCACCATAAGGACTTAAATCAGTCCCTTGCGGGATAGTAGTCCATGCATTGGGATATTTAAAAGAGATAGGCACCGCGTCCGAAGTGCTAACTTCTTGCCCGATTTGTTTATATGCCGCGTTCGTTGGGTCATTGTCAGAAAAAGTTTTCCACCCCGAAGTCGGATCACTCGTAGTTGAAGCGTTAGATGTATTGGCGGCATTGTTAAGGGTAGTATTTGTATTTTTCTGAGCGTGATAGACATAATAGCCTATAAACCCAACTAGTAGCACAATTATAACCAGGAGCAAGCCTTCAACTGCCCCAAAGCCTTTTTGATTGTTTTTCATATTTTTCCTTTAAGTTATTAACCAACATTATGCACAAAAAATAAGCACTAATCCATAGTGCTTATGCTTTGGTGGAGCTGGTGGGTACTGCCCCCACGTCCGATTGTTAACTCCTCTGATGACTACAGGCTTAGGCCATTTGGTATCTTAACCGAGTGATTTAAACGGCCAAAAAACACTTGGCGCAACCCAGGAAATCTTAGCCAGACTTCAGCGGATTACTAAAAGCCCGGAGCGTCCAGAAAATATGGCGCGTTTATCCTCTATCTGGAGTCGAAGATAACGCGGTCACGGTAATTAAGCCGTGGCTGATACGCGAACAGGCGTTCCGAAGAGCGCTACTGCGACGCGATTAAATGCTTTCGAAATTGCATTTGTTGGTTTGATCCGGCTAACGTGCAGATCAGACCGGCCTGCCATTCAGAGTTGTTAAGGTTCAACCGTCAAGAATATATTCAGCCCCTCAAAGGACACAAGCTTTATGTGCTTGGAGCGGCCGCCCGAAGGTATTTAGCCTGCGTTTATTATAGCATGTTGAAGAGAGATAAGCAATAGCTCGATGGGCTTTGGACAGTCCGCTTACCTTATATAATCTTTCAGATTTTCCGTCGTTTTTTGAGATAGGGCAAAACTACGGGAAGAGCCGAAGCGACGATGATTACGAAGACGGCCGGCAGCAGATACTTATCGATGTTCGGCACGGTTTTGCCCAGCGTATAGCCCAGCAGCGGCAAAGCGATACCCCACAGCAGGCCGCCTAGGGCGTTGAAGGTCAGAAATGACCGGTAAGGCATTTTGCCGATGCCGGCGACTATCGGCACGAAGGTCCGCACCGCCGGTATGAAACGGGCCAGGACCAGCGACTGCGGCCCTTCTTTTTCAAAAAAGACGTGGGCCTCGGCAACTCTTTTGGGCGAGAACCAGAGCGACTTGGGCTTGTTGAAAAGCGCTGCTCCGAAGACTTTACCGGTGTAGTATCCGGCACTGTTGCCTAAGATAGCGGCCATAACGCTGACGATTATCAGGCTGACGATATTCATGTAATGCTGAGAGGCCAGCAAGCCGGCGGTGAAGAGCAGGCTGTCGCCGGGCAAGAAAAAACCGAAAATGACGCCGGACTCTAAGAATAAGGCGATAAAGACGCCTAGATAGCCGAAATCTTTGACCAGGTGAGAGGGGCTAAGGATGTTGTGCATGCCATCTAAGTATATTCGATAAATAAAAAAACTTGCTTATACTTTTGACAACGTGTATAACAGATAACATCGTGCGTACAAACATGTTTACAAGCTGGAACATTATTCTCGTCAAGCGAGATGATGCTGTAGTTTGGTAAACTTGCGCGCGTAACAAACAAGAAAACGACAAACCGGACTGCAGCTCACAAGCTTCAGTCCGGTTTTTT
>JANWHE010000016.1 GCA_025450575.1 Candidatus Saccharimonadales bacterium | reverse complement strand
TACGCCATTGACCCCGGCGGCTCTAATACCTGGAGTAGTTCCAGCGCCATCCAATCCTTCACCACCGCTCCCACCGAGACCCACCTGCAGGGCAATCTTAAGATACAAGGGAACGTGAAGCTGTGAGACTGTCAGTTTTTGCTGTTGCGCGGCCGCCAGAATTTCTATAAACTAAAACATAAGCACTTAAGGAGTTAAATGGACTTTAGGCCAGATATCGGTTCAAACCAGGCGACGCACGTTCCGCCGCATCAGCCTGCCCAGGCCGCGCTGTCATCTAAAAAAAGAGGGAATATGATTAAACGCCAAAAACAAATGATCCTATGGTTGATAATAGTGATACTATTTATCGCCGCCATCGGTACCGCCGCTTACTATGTCAAGCGTTATCGGGATTCTCAAGCGCAGGTTAAGAAACTCTCTGCCAACTCGCAGCAGGCCGCCCAGGACCAGAACCAGCAGCTGATAAACGCTGTAGGTAAACTGACGCCTCTGCCTGCCAACGAGACTCCTACCATCGCCACGGTTACCGATATTACTAAACTTAAGGACCAGCCTTTCTTCGCTAACGCCAAGAACGGTGACAAGGTGCTGATATACACCCAGGCTAAAGAGGCCTACCTTTACCGCCCCTCGACCAATAAGCTTATCAATATAGCCCCGGTCAATCTGGGCGCCAACCAGACCAGCACTGGTACCAGCCAAACTACGACTACGACCAAGAAATAAGTTCCTAACGCCTGCCCTAAAAGGGAACGATCTGTGGTTGATGTCACACTTAACAGGTTAGGCATGTCACGAATGGAGCATCCGGCTTTTTGTTGACATTAGCAGGATAAAATGCTAACATAAGCATAGTTTCAGAGAAGATTGAGGGTCCTTCCGGGGACCTTTTTGATTTTCTCAAGAACGGGTGGAAAGCATTAATTAAAGGAGTTTTAGCTATGGCTGGAACAAAAGACGGTGGCCGCAAAGCGGCTGCTACCAACAAAGCTAAGTACGGCAAAGACTTTTACGCCCGCATCGGTCAGATGGGCGGCAAGTTAGGCCGCACCGGCGGTTTTTATGCCGACCGCGAGCTGGCCCGCGAAGCCGGCCGCAAAGGTGGCCGCATCAGTCGCCGCGGCGCTACTCGTAAGAGTGCCTAAACAGTCTTTAAAGAGAGACTTGCGAAAAACCGAGGTTAACCCCTCGGTTTTTGGTTTTAGGTGGTTTTTAGTCTATAGGGGCGGGCGAAGCGGCGGGCCGAAACCTGCCACTCCGTGCCGCAGTTGAAACACTTATAAGTAACCGGGTTGACCTGCAGGACATGCATCTCGCAGGCCGGACACTTGCTGCGGCGGTGCAGCCAGTCGCGGTAGGTATCCAGGCAATCTTGGATATGGCCGTCATCCAGCTTGATTTTGTACTTGCGGCCGATCTTAGCAGCCAGTCGCCAGGCTTCAGCTTCCATTTTCAGCAGCTCGAAATCGCTTTGGTAATTGTTATGGTCCAGCAGGGCATGGGCCAGCTCGTGCAGCAAGCCGTAGCGCAGCTCCTCGGCCGGCTCGGAGTCTTTATAAGTGATGGTATTGGTGCGCGGCGACCAGTGCTCCTGGGCGCCCGGCTGGAATTTGAACTGGGGATAATCTCGGGCGATTTGAGCAATAAAGTTATTCAATATTTTGTTTGATGTAGTCATAGCATCCATATATTACCGCCTCTTCCGGGCGTTGGGCTTTCAACAGGGGCGGGATTGGCACCAAAGGATTGTTGATTTTGGCTAATTCCGCCTCTAAATAGGGTTTGAACTTTTCAAAATGGCCGCCCACGCCGCCGCCGATTACGACGGCGTCCGGCTGGACGGTGGCCAGCAGGTTCTCAAAGCCCGGCACTAGGTTTTTGACGTAGGCTTGCCATATACCCGGGTCGTTGATTTCGGATGCCAGCCGGCCGTATTTTTCGTGCAGGGCTTTACCCGAAGCAAAAGTTTCCCAGCGTGTCTGCTGGCCGTCGTGTTCGAAAATCATGGCTCCCGGCTCAAAGTTGACAAAGTCAGGATCGATCCGGCCACCCAAGATTACGCCACCGCCAATACCCGTGCTGATGGTCAGGTAAAGCACCTTTCGGTAATGGCCGTTTAGCAGCAAGGCCTCGCTAAGGCCAGCTAATTTAGCGTCGTTATGGATTAATACCCGCGCGTCTTTTAGGATCTGCTGCAGGTCACCGCGGACCGGCAGATTATGCCATGGGAGGTTGCCGAAACCGATGCCAACCCCTTTATCGAAGTCAATCCGGCCCGGAAAAGCCGCGCAGCAGCGGCTTATCTTGAATTCCCCCAGCTTATCCACGCCGTCCGCCAAATCGGCTTTGAACTGCTCGTAGTCATGGCTGGTGGCGATTTTTTCCTCGCGGACAATTTCTCCGCCGGGGCTGAATACCGCGAACAGAGTCTTGGTACCGCCCACGTCAATCGCCAGATAGTGGTCTTGTCCCATTTGCTTTTAATTCTAGCATGCGCCGGCCAGCGGGTTTACAGAAGTTGAATTACCCCTTATAATAATAGGTAATCTACGAGTGCCGGTGCTATGTATGTCTCGGAGCTTACCGGGGCGGATAAGCCTGACTCTCTTAGAAATACTTATAAGAAGGGAACAATTTCAAATTGGCTAAATCATCAACTTTAACTATGGACGACCTGCTGGCCGCCAGCGACCTTAAGCAGCTTAAGACCGGGGATATGGTGGAAGGCACAGTGATGTCCGTCAAGAAGCACGAGGTCTGGATAGACTTGGGGCCTAACGGCCTGGGCGTGATTTTCCGCCGCGAAGTCGGTTCTAACACCTTAGCCGAAGGCGAGACCATCAGCGCCAGCGTGGTCGACCCGGAACTGGACGAAGGCTACGCCCTGCTTTCCATGAAGCGGGCTGTCAAAGACCGCGGCTGGGGCGAGCTGCAGAGGATGTTCGAAGCCCAGGAAATCGTCGAGGTCAGCCCCTACGACGCTAACCGGGGCGGGCTACTAATAGAACTGGAAGGCATCCGTGGCTTTCTGCCGGTGTCACAGCTGAGCGCCGAGCACTATCCTCGGGTATCCGACAGCGACAAGGACGAGATCCTGACCAAGCTGAACAGCCTGGTCAATAAGACTCTGCGGGTCCGCATCTTAGACGTATCACGCAAGGACAACAAACTGATATTTTCCGAAAAGGAAGCCGTCCGCGACGACATGGCTTCGCGGCTGGCCGAACTGAAGATCGGCGACGTCGTGGAAGGCGTAGTCACAGGGGTTATCGACTTCGGGGCGTTCATTAACGTCGACGGTATCGAAGGCCTGATCCACATCAGTGAGATATCGTGGGAGCGCGTCGAAGACCCGCGCAAGTACATCCAGGTCGGCGACCGCGTCAAAGCCAAGATAATCGCCATCGACAAGGACCGGCTGAGCCTGTCCATCAAGCAGATGAGCGAAGACCCGTGGCTTTCCGAAGTTGAGCAGTTCAAAAAAGGCGACTTAGTCGAAGGTAAGATAACCCGTATCACGCCGTTCGGCGCCTTCGTGCAGTTATCGCCCAGCGTTGAGGCCCTGGTGCACGTCTCGGAGATGAGCGACGATGAGAGCGTCGACCCCGAAGCCGTGTTCAAGCTCAACGAGACCAAGAAGTTCAAAGTTATCGACGTCGACACCGATAACCGCAAGATCGCATTGTCCCTAAAAGACGTCAAATAAGAAAATGAAAGGAGCGGCTCTATGGCAAGAACCATCGAAATTGACGACCAAGTCACCGTCGGCGCTTTGGCCGAGCTCCTTTCAATTCCTGTCTCTCAGTTAATCGGCGAGCTTTTCAAAAACGGCGTGCCGGCGACCGTCAACGAAAAGATCGATTTTGACACCGCCCAGATAATTGTCGGAGAACTACCTGATCTAGAGGTGGAGCTGGCCCACAAAGAGCATGCGCCGGCCGCGTCGCGCGTCAAGCGCGAAGCTTCGGCCGCCGCCGAGCCGCGGCCGCCGGTGGTGGCCATGATGGGCCACGTCGACCACGGCAAGACGTCGCTTTTGGACGCCATCCGCGGCGGCTCGACTGCCAAAGGCGAAGCCGGCGGCATTACCCAGCACCTAGCGGCTTATCAGGTAGAGCATAACGGCCGGCTTATAACATTCTTGGATACGCCCGGCCACGAGGCTTTCGCCGCCCTGCGCGAGCACGGCGCCCGCCTGACCGACCTGGTCATCTTAGTCGTGGCCGCCGATGACGGCATCAAGCCCCAGACCATCGAGGCCATCCGTTTCGCCCGCCAGGCCGGCGTGCGCATGATAGTCGTCGCCAACAAGATGGATAAAGCTACCGAGGCCCAGCTGAACGTGCTGAAAGGCCAGCTAGCCGAGAATGAGTTGGTGCCCGAAGATTACGGCGGCGAGACCATCGTCATGCCGGTGTCGGCCAAAGAAGGCACCGGTATCAACGAGCTATTAGACATGGTTCTGCTGGTGTCCGACGTGGAGGAACATAAGGCCGACAAGAACGTCCCGGCCACCGGCTTGGTCATCGAAGCCCACATGGAAACCGGCCGCGGTCCGGTTGCCGAAGCTTTGGTAGAGCAGGGGACGCTGCGGGCCGGCGACTTCATAGTGCTGGGCGGCACGTATGGCAAGATCCGCAACCTGGAAACCACCGACGGCAAACCGATCAAAGAAGCCGGACCGTCCACGCCGGTCAATATCACCGGCTTAAAAAGCCTGCCGGAATTCGGCGACGAGTTCCAGGCCGTCAAGAACGAAAAAGAGGCCCGCGCCACGGCCGCCGCGACCGCCACCGGCCGCCGGGCTGACAGTAATTCGGCGGCTACCAGCGGCTCCGAACTGCTGCGCATCATCAGCCGCAGTAATAAACTGCAGGAGTTCAACGTGGTCATTAAAGCCGACGTCCAGGGCTCCATCACCTCTGTTATTGACAGTCTAAAAACTTTGGATAACGAAGAAGTCGCCGTCCGCGTAGTCAGTTCTGGCGTCGGCGTCATCAACGAAAGCGATGTCCATACCGCCCATTCCGCTGGCGCTATAATTTACGGTTTCCACACCAGCCTGCCGCCGCACGTCAAGCGTCTGGCCAGCCGCGATAAGGTGCCGGTCCGCTTGTTCACCGTGATTTATGAACTGATTGACGACGTCAAAAAAGAACTGGAGTCCTTGCTGGCGCCGGAAATCGTCGAAGAGGAGCTAGGTACCCTGCAAGTCAAAGGCATCTTCAAGATTACTAAGACCGAGGTCATCTGCGGCGGCCTGGTCACCAAGGGCACGCTACGCGTGCCGTCGCTGGCCCGGGTGCTGCGCGATAAACAGATCGTGGCCGACAACTTGGCCGTCACCAAGCTGCAGCGCGGCCCGACCGAAGTCACCGAAGTGCCGGAAGGCGAGATGTGCGGCTTAAGCTTCCAAAGCGACAGCCGCGTGGAGGTCCTGGAAAACGACCGTATCGAACTGTTTTCCCGCCAGACTAAAGTCCGCACCTTATAATTTTAGGTAACAAAAAACACCCTTGTAGGGTGTAGGGGAGGGCGGCTCGGGTGAGCCGCCCTCGTTGTTGCCGGCGCCCAGCGGCGCTCACGACACACTGTACTGCGAGCAGGCCATGTTGCTTTGCTCGCCCCAGCGGGCGTTGGCGTGACCGGGAACCGACGAGTAGACGTAGGCCGTGACGCAGAAGAACTGCGCGCTCGTGGCCTTCATCTGGCCGCGGTCCGGTACGGCCACCTGGCCATCGACGTGATACACGTTGCCGACGTTCAGGCTGCCGACCCGCATCCAGTGCTTCGCCTGGTCGACGTACTGCACCGCGCCTTGAGACGAGGTCAGGTTGTCGAGCGAGGCGTACTGGAAGGACTCCGGTTCGCGCCCGTCGAACGACCAGCCGATGCCGGCGATGACGTACTGCGCGGACTGGCCGGCGTGCTTGGCGATCGTCAGCGAGAACTGGGCGTTCTGCCCGTCGCTGACGGTCGAGTTCAGCTTCAGCCGGATGGTCATCCCGTGGTGCGCCTTGCTGGGCGCGGCCGCGGTCTGCGGGTTGTGCGGGCTTGGCGGCTGTGGTGGTGAAGCCAAAGCTGCCGAAGCAGCAAGGGCCGCCACCGCGACGGTGGTTGTCAGCAGCAGCATCTTCTTGAACACCTCGTGTTACCTCCTGCTCGGGGGACAAGGCGAGAGTCAAAAGGGTAATCCTAAGAAAACCCTCCATCTCTCAGAATCAAGCTAATTCTACCATATTAACTCAATAATTGCAATATCTGTAGCCGTTAAGAGCCCTGTGTATAAGTAGACAATAATTTTCTTGTATTTGTTACTACGGACTGATACCGTTAACTTGAGCGTTATAAAAAATAAAACTCTAAAATAAAATGCCCGAAACACTGGCGAGTAGCGAAAACGTTGACGTGATCAAAGATTCTATTAATAGAATCCAAGTTTATGATGTTGATCCCGCGACTGGCAAAAAGACCCACATTAGTGAAGATCAAGTACTGACCGACAGAGGATATGATCCCGCTGATTCGGCCGCTAATTACGCCTTAAAACCCCCCGAAACCACAATAGCACCTGCTGAGAAACCTCCTACGACACCAGAAATCGACGCTTTACGCAGTGAAATGCTCGAGCTGATGCGGCAGATGGAAGCCAGTAACGAGCGCCGTCACCAGGAGATGATGGCCGTACTTCAAGCTTTAGTCGAACAGAATCAGGGTAAGAAGCCGTCCGATGAAGATGAAGGCATGGAGCGCATGCGCACCCACTTCAGTATGCTAGACGGCGAAGAATCTGATGATGGCGATAAAAAAGATGACGAGCCAACGGAAGTGCTGCCAGTTCCCGAACACGAACAAAAACTCCAATCCGCCGAAGCCGCGCTGAATACTGCTCGCGACGAGCTGGTAATTTATACCATCCGTCGCCGTGGTCGAGCCGGCGACGGCCTGACCGATAACCGCCGCGAAGACAAAGAAAGCTACGATCAAGCGATGGCGGCTTATAAAGAAGCGATCCAAGGCTATTTACAGGCTCTAGGCGAGAAGCTGGATGCCACTGATCCTGACAGTCCCGAGGCTGCCCTCACCGAGGTGGAAATCCAGCGCCAAATGCTGCAGGCCAGATACGCCGAACAGCTTAAGTTCAAAGAGGCCGAATTCAATAAGAACAATGAACTGTTAGACCAAGAGATAGAAGCCGGCGGCTGGCGCAAGCTCAAAGCCAACGTGTTGCGAAAATGGGCTAATTATTCGACTAAGAAAAAGCTTCTGATCGGATTAGGCGTCGGGGCCGGAGCGGCCTTGGCCTCCGGCACCTTGGGTCTCGGTTTAGCCGCTATCGTTGCCGGCAGCGCCGCTAAGTTCTCGCTCGGGCTATTGAATAGGAGCGCCAGTGCCCGCAACGTCAGCCAAAAGAGTTTTGAGCACGAAGTCGCCCGAGTCGAACGGGAAATGGAGCAATCCTTATTAAGGTTCAATCGGGAAGCCGGCTCGATGCCCACCGGGGTCACTTTGGGCCGCGAAAGCCATATAGACGATCAGGCCGGCGGTATAGAAGGCGACTTAGACAAAGATGTCAGCCGCGCCCAGTGGCGCAACCGTATAGGTAACGCGATCATGCTGCTTGGCGGGGCCAGCGCCGCCTACGGCGTCGCTCATCTGGCCGGCGCTGGAAATCCGGACTTCAACCTCTGGCCGTTCGGGGGCGGCGGTAACCATCCGGAAACTGGACCGGGCATGCCGCTACATGGCGGACCGAACCAATACACGCCGCTTGACCTGCACGGCATCAGCCCCGATACTATTCACTCCCAAAATCCGACAACCTTTCAGCACGGAGTATTGAGCCTATTGCGTCGACAAGGGGTTGAAGCGCATGGCGTGACTCCCCACAAACTGGCCGAGATGAATCAGTGGATGCAATCCCATGAGATAGCTTCCGGGATGCGGGCCGGCAATGGCGGCTTAGAACAAAACCTGACCAACTTCCCCGGAACCGGACAAGAATTCACTAACGCCCACGTCTCAGCCGCGGAAGGTTTCAGGATAGGAGCCGACGGCTCTGGCCGGCAGGCTATGGACGAATGGATCCGCCACGCCGAAAAAGTTGGCATCCACTTTGAAAGGACTAAATAATGCAGCCCCAAGTAGATGACCAATTTTTATCGGCCATGGGCCTGGATGGACTTCCAGAGGATCAGAAAGAAGAGATGGTGGCCACCATCTTAAGGACTTTAGACATGAGCGTCGCGCAGCGTGTATCAGACCAGCTTACAGAAGAACAGCTGGGCCAGTTCGACCAGCTCTTAGATAGCGGCACGGAAGAGCAGATTTCTCAGTGGATGTCCCAAAATGTGCATAATTATCAGCAGATTATCGAGGAAGAAGCCCAGAAGATGAAAGACGAGGCCCAAGCGGACGTCCAAGCCGCCCGGCCGGGGGGCACGCCGCAATGAACATCGACTATAAATTCTTAGACGACCTAGGACTGGCTAGTGTGCCTGACGATCAGAAGGATCTGATGATCCAGGACATCAACCAGATTCTGCAAGAGCGGATCGGCGCCAGAGCCGACGAAGCTTTAACAGATGAAAAACGTCAGGAATTAGACAATTTACTAACTAGCAATACCGATCAGGCTACCGTTCAAAACTGGTTTTCGGCCAACTTGCCAAATTATCCTCAGCTGATTCAGGCGGAAGTAGAACGCGTCAAAGCCGAAATCGGCCCGCAAGTAACTGGCATTTTGCAAAACTACTCGACGGCTTCTTAATCAAGCTGTTAAAATTAAGCTGATGTTCCAATTAGACGATAATTTATTACGTGAACTGGGCTTAGGCGACCTGCCAGCCGCCGAAAAGAACAAGATGCTGGCCCATATCTACGAGACACTGGAGCTGCGCGTCGGCATGAAGCTGGCCGAACAGATGACCGATGCCCAGCTGGACGAATTCGAAGGTTTCATAGACAGAAACGATGAATCCGGCGCCCTGAAGTGGCTGGAGACCAACTTCCCGGATTATAAACAGGTGGTGGCCGACGAACTGGGTAAGCTCAAGGCCGAGATCAAAGAGCAGGCCCCGGCCATCATGCAGGCCACCATGGCCGAGGCCGAGGACTCCGCCCAGCCTGCCCCACAGCCGCCGGCTGACGAACCGGCCGCGCCGCCTACTTCCGATAACCCCTAATAAAATCAGCGCCGCTCATGGCGCGGCCGCTCGGCGCGGTCAGTTCTTGTATTTCTAAGTGGCCGGGCTGGCACTTTATGACTAAGTCGCCGTCATTTTCGGATTGGGCGACCCTGGCTTTGGTAATAACTACGTGCCGCCCGTGTATGGTGGCCCTGGTTTTCGGAAATCCCAAAAAAGCCCTCACTTTGCGTTCAATATCCTCGGCCGGTTCGTTAAAGTCGATATGCCCGTCGGTTTTGGTCAGCAGGCGCGAGTAGGTGGCTCCGGTCTCGTCCTGGACCTTAGGCTCTAACTGGCCGTTAAGTATGTCTTCTAAGTTTTCAATCAGCAGCTGGGCGCCCTCTTGGAGTAGCTTTTCGGCCAACTCGTACTTGGTTTCACCACCGTTCAGCGCAATCCTCTTCTGGGCGTAGACCGGTCCGGCATCCATCTCGGCTACCAGCTTCATCAGCGACACTCCGGTCTCTTCCAAGCCATTTAAGATAGCGGTTTCCACAGGGGTGGAGCCGCGCAGCTTGGGTAGCAGCGAAGGGTGGACATTGATAATGCTTTTGGGGAATAAATCCAGGACTTCTTGTGGGATAATCTGGCCGAAAGCCACCAGAACCGCCGCTTCGGCGTCATGTTTTCGGACCTTGGATATTAGATCGGCCTTGCTGCCGGGCAGTAGCACAGGGATATGGTAGGCGTGAGCCACCTGGCCGATTTCCAAATCGCGCTTTTGGCGCGAAACCATTTCCTTATGGCTGGTAATGACCGCCTCTATTTCGTAGCCGGCCTCTACCAAGGCTCTCAGAGTCGGCGCGCTGGTAGTGACTGCCGTCGCCAGCCGTTCGTTGCCGAAAAATACCAGTTTAGTCTTCAAAGACACCGGATTTCTCGACTTCCTCGTAAGCCAGCGGCTCTAACTTGCCGTCATCGGTCAGTTTATAAAAGGCGTCTTTATGATTCTTAAGGTGGTCGACGAACATGATGCCGTTGGTGTGGTCGACCTCGTGCTGGAAGATCCGAGCTAAGAAGCCCTCGGCTTTGACACGTACCAGTTTGCCGGTCTCGTCCAGAGCCCGCACTCGCACCTTGTCGTAGCGCGGCACCTTGCCGTAGACGTCGCTGACGCTCAGGCAGCCTTCGTAATCTTCTTTCAGCTCGCCCTCGGTTTTGACGATTTCGGGGTTTATGAAAACGCTGAATGACTTGTCGGCTTTATTTTCGAAATCGTTGCGGACGATGATAATCCGATAGGGCTTGTCAATCTGGATAGCGGCCAGGGCGACGCCGACCTCGTGCTCACGGGATTCTTCCCAGTCCACCGTGGCCTCGATCATCTCTTTGATGACGCCCAAAGCTTCCGGCGTTATGACCGGCAGGCGGCGGGATTTTTGGCGCAGTCGGCCATTGGGCAGGGCGATCAAATTATCTTTAGCGGACATCTGAAATAGTATAACCTACCTCTGTTATTTCGCCTAGGGCTTCAAAGCAGGTCGGCTGGATCCAGGTCGATTTGCCAGTCGGCGGGCACGATTTGAGCCAGTGCCAACAGGTGGTCGCGGTCTTTGCTTTTGCACACCAGCTGGTAATAGAAATATTTGCCGCGGCGGGCGTAAAAAGCCGGTGTCGGGCCGATGACTTCGACCGGTCGGCCTTGGGCGGCCAGCTCGTCCTTGAGTTTTTGCGAAGCGTTCTGGACGCCGTTGACGGTCGCTCGCCGGACCGTCAGCTTCATAAGATAACTGAATGGCGGGAATCGGAAGGCTTGGCGCTCTTTGAGCGTATGTTCGTAAAATAGCCGATAGTCGCGGCCGACAGCCGCCCGGATAACCACGCTGTCCGGTTCGTAAGTCTGGACTACTACCTGGCCTTTGGAGTGGCCCCGGCCGACCCGGCCGATAATCTGGTACAGTAGCTGGAAAGTCCGCTCTTCGGCGGTAAAATCGGGCAGCGTCAGCGACGATTCGGCCGATACTACCGCCACCAGCCCTAGCTTGGGCAGGTCCAGGCCTTTGGCCAGCAACTGGGTGCCGACTAAGATATCGATCTTACCGCCCAACAGGTCCTGATAAACCTCGTTTAAGCTTTCATCGGTCTTATTATCACTGTCAAAGCGGGCTACGGCCCGGTCGGGGAACAGCTTTTCGACCTGGTCGGCTAAAGCCTTAGTGCCGATCGTCTTATATATGACGTCGGTGTTGCCGCAGTTCGGACACTGGACCGGCGGCTGGTGGGCATAGCCGCAGATATGGCATTTGGCTAGGTGCTGGTCGGCATGGTAGACCAGCGAAACGTCGCAGTTGGGGCATAGGTCGCGCCAGCCGCAGTTATCGCACAGGATTACCCGGGCCGACCCGCGCCGGTTAAGATAAACGATCACCTGTTTTTTGGCCGCCAGCGTAGTGCTGATAGCCTCGATCATCTTTCTTGATAAATAGTGGTTCGAGCCGAAATTGCGCCGGTCTTTCAGATCGATGACTTCGATGCTGACGTCGCCTTCGGTGCTGCCCATCGCCATCTCGGTCATCCGGACTACCGCCGACCGCTCATCGGCTACATAATAGTCGGCGGCGTTAGGCGTCGCCGTGCCATAGATGACTTTTGCGCCGGTCAGCGCGCCCAACTGGCTGGCAACCCGCAACGCGCTGTAGCGGGGCGTCTGCTCCTGCT
Source organism: Candidatus Saccharimonadales bacterium (assembly GCA_025450575.1). Lineage (GTDB taxonomy): Bacteria > Patescibacteriota > Saccharimonadia > Saccharimonadales > UBA10212 > JAIFWC01. The sequence goes on along the minus strand of JANWHE010000016.1, from coordinate 156,654 downwards.
TGTAAGCCGGTTCGTGGGCTTCGTCCACGACTATCAGGCCGATGCTGGGCACCGCCGAGAACAGGGCCGAGCGCGGCCCGATAATCAGCTGCGGCTGCTCGGCTTCCAGGCTTCTCAGCCACAGCTGTTTGCGCTTGGCCGCGCTCAGCTGCGAGTGCATGACTATCGGTTTGATCTGTAAATAGGCTTGGGCCGCCGCCGCCAGCTGGGTAGTCAGTGAGATTTCCGGCGTCAGCAAAATCACCGATTTACCGGCCGCCAAAGTCTCTTTCGCCAGCTCCAGGTAAACTCGGGTCTTGCCGGTGCCGGTCTCGCCATGCAGCAGGACGGTGGTGCTAGGGCTTTGTTTTATCTCAGTTATGGCCCGTTTCTGATCGGCAGTCAGCGGTGCGTGCATCTGCAGCTGGATCTCTTGGGGCGCGGGCCCGGCATTGGACAGGGAATCGGTTTTAATATTTCTGATGGCCGGCTTGCTGGGCGCGAACTGCCGCAAAGATTCGCTTAGATTGATAGCGTAATAAACCTCCATCCACTGGGCCAGCTGCAAGCAGTGATAGGGGAGGGGATGGGCGCTGACCAAGCTTTTGACCGGCTTGACGGCGAACCCCGGCTTGCCGGTTTCGCCCAAGACGAAGCCGGTGGCGGTGCGGGCTCTCAGCGGCACGCTGACCACGTTCAAGACCTCCAGCGCGTCCTCCGAAGAATAAGTCAGCGGCGCGCCGCTCTTATACTTCGTATCAGCCAACAGCACCTCGTAATACCTCATCATCTATATTGTACCCTGTAAATAAAGACGGCTTTTCCCAAACGGACACTTTATTGCAAATGTTGTGGACTTTTGTATATACTATCCGTAGTAAGGGAAACAACAAAGGGGCTTATGCTTGATACATTCATTACGTCCAGGGTCCGCCGCAAAATCATCGTGGTCTATGCTAAATATCCGGATTTCAAGACCCACGTAAGAGGTTTAGCCAAGCTTATCAAAGAAGACGCCGGCAACATCCAACGCGAGCTCAAGCGTCTGGAAAAAATCGGTTTTCTGATCAGCGAACGCCAAAGCAACACCAAGATTTACTACACCAACAAGCAGTTCCCCATCTTCAAAGAGCTCCAAAGCATCGTGCTCAAATCACAACGGGTAGCTGCCAACAAACGCGCCCAGGCCAACCAGCCGCCTCGCCCCCCGCAGCAATAACCAAGCCGAGGTGATCGCGCCCCCTAGATTCTAAGAGGTTAATAGTGTACAATAACTGGGATGATTCAAGTTACACGCAAAGATTCCAAGGAATCGGTGGAAAACCTGCTGCGCCGGTTCAACCGCAAGGTCCAGCAATCCGGCGTTTTGGCGACGGCCAAATCGGGCCAGTATTTCGAGCGGTCCGAGAGCCGCCGCGACCGCCGTTTGAAGGCCATCGTCCGCCGCGAACGCAAAGCCGATAAGATTAAGAAGCTCAAGCTAGGGAGATAGCCGGATGCAGCAACAGATAGATAAAGACCTCAAAGAGGCCATGTTAGCTGGTGATAAAGCTAAAGCTGAAACCCTGCGGGGCATCAAAAGCGCCTTATTGAACGAAGCCATCAGCGCCGGCGCCCGCGACAGCGGCCTGTCCGACGAACAGATCCAAAAGATCCTAGTCCGTGAATCCAAAAAACGCCAGGAAGCCGCCGATTTATACAAGCAGGGCGGGGCCGCTGACCGGGCCGCCAAAGAACTGGACGAAAAAGCTACCATCGATGCCTACTTGCCGGAGCAGATGAGCGAGGACGAACTGGCTAAGATTGTCGACGAAGAGATCGCCAAAGTAGACGGGGCGTCGATGCAGAACATGGGGCAGATTATCGGCGCCGTGCGCGGCCGCGCCGGCGGAGCGGCCGATGGAGCCCTGATAGCCCGGTTGGTAAAGGAAAAACTTTAGCCGATGATCATATTCATGGGCCTGGCCGGCTCCGGTAAAAGCACCATGGGCCAGCTGTTAGCCGCCCATCTACATTGTCCATGGGTTTCCACCGGCAGCCTGCTGCGCCAAAGTATGGACGCGGACACCCAGAAACAGATGCTTCGCGGCGAAATAGTCAACGACAACCACGCCCTGGCCGTGCTAGACGAGGAATTTCGCCGCATCGGCGCCGACTCGCACCAATTCGTCTTAGACGGCACGCCGCGCACCATGCGCCAGGCCAAGTGGCTGGCCGATAAGGACCAAGCCGGCGAGCTCAAAATAACAGGGATAATCCATCTTAATATCGACCAGCCGAAAGCCAAAGACCGCTTGCTGGCCCGCCAGCGCCCCGACGACCACGACCAAGCCATCGCCGAGCGCTTCCGTGAGTACGACGAAGCCATCGTGCCGATTATCGATTATTTGACAAAAGAAGGGTATAAAGTTCACGAAATCGACGCCGACCAGCCGCCGCACCAGGTCGAAACCGACATCGAAAAGGCGCTGGGAGTTTAGTATGCGCGCCAAAACACCGGCCGACCTGAAGAACATGCGCGAAGGCGGCAAACTGTTAGCCGCCATCTTAAAAGATCTGGCCGGCAAAGTCGAAGCCGGCATCACGCCCAAAGACCTGGCGGCCGATGCCGCCGAACAGATTAAAAAACGTAACATGCAGCCGGTGGTCTTGGGCTACGACGGTTTCCCGGACGTCATCTGCATTTCAATCAACAACGCCATCGTCCACGGTATTCCCGGCAACCAGCCGATCCGCCAGGGCGACCTGGTCAAACTGGATCTGACTCTCGGTTATAAAGGCATGATCAACGATTCAGCGGTGTCGGTGATCGCCGGCGGCCATGGCTCGGCCGGCGTCCAGCGCCTGCTGGACGGCACCAAAGCCGCACTGGACGCCGGCATAGCCGCCGTCAAAGGCGAAGGCACGCGGGTCGGCGACATCAGCCAAGCCGTCCAGGACGTCCTAGAAAAAGAATATAGGCTCAGCGTCATCCGCGAACTGGTCGGCCATGGCGTCGGCTACCAGATACACGAGGCGCCCAACATCCCTAACTACGGCGTGGCCGGCACCGGCCCGACCTTGCATGCCGGCATGACCATCGCCATCGAACCGATGGCCGCTCTCGGCGACTGGCATATCGCTGTCGCTAAGGACAAGAACACCATCATCATGAAAGACGGCAGCTTAGGCGCCCATTTCGAACACACGGTCTTAGTTACAGAAGACGGCGCCGAGATCCTGACCCTGGTATAGAATATAAAGTGTGGAAAAATCACCCGAAGACCGCCGTCAGAGTTTCCTGGCCACCAAAGGCCGGCAGGCGATAGTTAGAAAATTGGTTCGGGATTCCACCGGTATAGAGCTTCAAGAAAGACCCAGCCGATCGCCTAACGACTTCATGAGCCATGTCAGTCTTAGGTTTCAAAACTCCGAGCAAAGACATAGATTTATGAGTATGATGTTCGAGCTGGACCGGCAAGATGTCGCACTGGGAGGTAACATCAACCTACGCGCCAGATAAATACTTGCAAAATAAGCGTAAGTGTGATAAGGTATTACTTAAGTTCTTCAAAAACAAAAAGTCCGAAAGGAAAACCCAAAAATGCTTTTAGAAGCCTCTCCCGACACCAAAGCCTCACATGCCGATCAACGCGCCGTAGGCGAATATGTACTTCATAAGGTTGTCTCAGATAGCGTCGACTCTGCCTTAGCCAGAGGTGATATCGGACTGGCTGAAACCCGCAAAAGCCGGGGTGCCAAACACCTACAGGATGCGCACACTTGGCAGCTGGAAAACCAAGATGTTCTCGAAGCTCAAGCCAGAGAAGAGATGGAACGCTCGCCTCGCTAATCCCCTAGCAGCTCTAAACTCTAACCGCCCTTCAGGCGGTTTTTTTATTTGGCCTTACTACCCGCTATCAACTACTCACTGCTCACTTGTTTCTTATTGCCTCTAGCAGTATAGTTATGGGCAGTAGACTATAATAAAAACACAAAATGTCTGAACAGCAACTCCAATATTTCGTAGGCCTGGATATAGGTACCACCGCCGTGCGCTGCGTGGTCGGAGAATTGGCCGGCGACGCCCAGATACCGACGGTCATCGGCTTTTCCAGCGCCTCTAACAGCGGCATGCGCAAGGGTAATGTCGCCCACATCGAAGAAGTCGCCCAAGCCGTGGTGAACGCCGTGCAGGAAGCCGAACGGATGAGCGGCCGGGAAGTCCGCCACGCCACCGTCAACGTCAACGGCTCGCATGTCGAAGGCGTCAATTCTAAAGGCGTGGTAGCCATTAGTTCGGCCGACCGGATCATCGGGGTCGAAGACCGGATGCGCGTCGAAGAAGCCGCTACCGTCGTCCAGCTGCCGGCCAACAAGGAAATCATCCAGGTTTTCGCCAAGAATTACAGATTAGATGGGCAGGAGAACATCAAGGACCCGGTCGGCATGCACGGCGTGCGTCTGGAAGTCGACACCCATATATTAGTGGCCAGTACCCCGGCCCTAAAGAGTTTGGAGCAAGTACTACACCGGGCCGAGCTGCAGGCCAGCCACCGGACCGTGACTTCGCTGGCGGCCGGCGAGGCGGTTTTGGACCGCCAGATGAAGGACAGCGGCGTCTGCGTGCTGGACATCGGCGCGGCCACCACTAATCTGTTAGTTATCGAAGACGGGGAAGTGGAACACATCGCCGTCATTCCGATGGGCGGCACCCATATCACCAACGACCTGGCTATCGGCTTAAAGACCGAGCTGCACATCGCCGAGCTGATCAAGGTCAAACACGCCACCTTAGCCAAAAGCGTGAGCGGCGAGACCAGTTTCGTAGTCAAGGGCGAGGAACTGCGGTTCGACCGCGAGATGATGCGGCTGATCATCGAGGCCCGGGTAGAAGAGATCTTGGAGTTCGCTGATCATGAGCTGAAGAAAATCAGAAAATCGCGCAAGCTGCCGGGTGGCGTAGTCCTGACCGGCGGCACCAGCAAGCTGCCCGGCTTGGCGGATTTCGCCAAAGAAGCCATGGAATTGCCGGCTCGGGTAGGCAATTGGAAGCACATTAAACGCGTCGTGGACGGTATGGACGAGAACGAATTCGCGCCGGCCGTTGGGCTGATGCTGCTGGATATGTACCTTGGGCCGGCGGCCGAAGTCAGCTACGTAGAGCAGAATCACGGTATGTTATCATCTGTTAATTCATCATTGAACACAATTATTGGTCGCTTTAAGAAGCGCGGCTAAACCTTTCCGGAGCCGACAATAATTTTTGCCGCCGGTCCGTCCAGCTGAGAATCCACAACTTTACTCTGAGTATTAATTGCATTCAATTTATAAAGCCAATATAATTAAGACACTAGTTAATGGAGTGGAATAAGAATGCCTAAAGTCGACCCCGCCGTTGAAACCTTTGCCCGTATAAAAGTAGTGGGGGTCGGCGGCGCCGGCGGCGCCGCCGTCAACCGGATGGTGGATGCCGGCATAACGGGGGTAGATTTCGTGGCGATCAATACTGACGCCCAGGCGCTCCATCATTCCAAAGCCAATCAAAAGGTCCATATCGGCAACGAGGCCACCCGCGGCCTGGGCGCCGGCGCCGATCCGGGCGTAGGCACCAAAGCCGCCGAGGAATCCGCCGAAGACATCAAGCAGGCCGTCACCGGTTCGGATATGATATTCGTAACCTTCGGCGGAGGCGGCGGTACCGGCAGCGGCGCCGGCCCGCTGGTCGCCAAAGCCGCCAAAGAAGCCGGCGCCTTAGTCATCGGCTTCGTCACCAAACCGTTCGCTTTCGAAGGCGAAAAACGGCGCCGTAACGCCGACGCTTCCATCGAGCGGCTGCGCGGCAACGTCGATACGCTCATTACCGTCCCTAATGACCGCCTGCTGCAGACCATCGACCGCCGCACGCCGCTGTTAGAAGCCTTCAAAGTGGCCGATGACGTTCTGCGCCAAGGGGTGCAAGGCATTTCGGATCTGATTACCGTCCACGGCTTAGTTAACCTGGACTTCGCCGATGTCAAAACCGTCATGGCCAACGCCGGCTCCGCCCTGATGGGTATCGGCCGGGCCAGTGGGGACAACCGGGCTATGGACGCCGCCCAGCAAGCTATCTCCAGCCCGCTGCTGGAGGTTTCCATCGACGGAGCCCGCGGCATTCTGTTCAACGTCATTGGCGGCTTAGACATGAGCATGCACGAAATCAACACCGTCGCCGAGACAATTACCACCGCCGCCGACCCCGAAGCCAACATCATCTTCGGCGCTACCATCAATCCGGACCTGGAAGGCGAAATCATCGTCACCGTGGTGGCTACCGGCTTCGACGACAGCTACTTCGCCACCCGCGACAATAAGACCGCCGATCTGATCCGCCGGGCCCAAGAAGAACCGGCTACCGAAAATAAGATAGACGCCGAAACGCTTAAAGATCTAGATATGAATATCACAGACGAGACCCATCCGGCCGAGGATTTCCATAGTGACGAGACGCCTAATATCTGGGCATTGCCGGACGAAGAGAATATCGCCAGCGAAGAGACGACCGAGGACGAGCTTGAGCGGCCGTCGTTCTTGCGGCGCCTGCGCGGCCGCAAGCCAGCCGACGACACGCCAGCCGGCAGCGACGAACCGGATTATCCGTTCGCCCATGATGATTCTACGGATGATGACAGTCCGGCTGACGACACGCCCGCCGACGCCGACGATGACCAAAAACCCGACGACAAAAAAGCCGGCAAATCTTCCAAATCCACTAAGAAATAAACCGCCGAAAAGGGTAAAAGCCTTGTTAAAACTACACCAGATTTCCGCTTGCATAGGCGCTATGAGTGGGGGTAATATAAAGTCTACGAACACCACATATAGTGGCCGTACATTAAACAAAAAGTTGTTTTAAGGGGTAAAATCGATGAAGTGCCAGAGATGCGGAAGTTTAGATAATAAGGTAGTGGAATCAAGAGACGTCGCCGACAACGACGCTATTCGCCGCCGCCGCGAATGCCTGAACTGCGGCTACCGCTTCACGACCTACGAGCGCCTGGAACGGCCCAGCTTGGTAGTCATAAAGCGTAATGGCAACCGCCAGCTGTTTTCCCGCGAGAAGCTCTTGCAGGGCCTGCAGCACGCCACCGAAAAGACATCCGTCACCAACCTGCAGCTGGAAAGCTTCGTGGCCCAGATAGAACGCGACCTCTACGGCCGCGGCGAACCGGAAGTATCCAGCACCGACATCGGCGAACTGGTGATGGCCGGCCTGCCTAAACTAAACGAAGTCGCCTACGTGCGCTTCGCCAGCGTTTACCGCAAGTTCCGCGATATCAGCAGTTTCGAGCGCGAACTGTCGCGTATCCGCGAAAGCAAAGAAGCCCGCCCGGCACCCAAGAAACAACCCGCCAAATAAATTCAACGAGAGGCAAACCAAGGTTGTCCCCTCATCGGAACTTGCGAAATAAATTCGCATTCGCTCGTCAGCGAACCGTTCCTGCTCTCCTTTCCTTCGTAGAGCGGCGGAAGTTTCGAAAAAAGCAGCTTATTTGTTGCCATGGACACTTATTCGCACTATGATAATAAGTACCAATGGGAGCAAAGGGTGGTGTTTTGCCGGCCGTGAGAGACGGCAAACCATCAGCGAGCTCAGTAAATAAAAAATCCAAAAACAATAAAAAAGAAAGTAAGAGAGGGGTAACGAATCATGGCGCAAGCTACCAAACAAAATGTCAAAAGGGTGTTCACTAAGCCCAAAACCAAGGCTTATGAAGCTCTTAATTGGGTGAAGCGCGACAGCGCCATCATCAACCCGATGACTGCCAAAGCCGTCTTTGAACAAAAAGGCGTGGAGTTTCCGGATAGCTGGAGCTTGAACGCTATCAACATCGTCGCCCAGAAGTATTTTTCCGGTACGCCCGGCACTCCAGAGCGCGAAGATTCACTTAAGAAACTTATCAACCGGGTGGCCGACACCATTACCCGCACCGGCCTGCAGGAGGGTTATTTCGTATCCCAGGCCGAAGCCGAGGATTTCCGCGAAGAGCTGAAGTTCATCTTGGCCACCCAGCGGGCGGCCTTTAATTCGCCAGTCTGGTTCAATATCGGCGTCAAGGAACGTAGCCAGCAGGCCAGCGCCTGTTTTATCCTGGCCGTCGAAGACACCATGCCGGCCATCCTCAATTGGTACGCCGAAGAAGGCATGATCTTCAAGGGCGGGTCGGGCAGCGGTATCAACGTTTCCAGCCTGCGTTCCAGTAAAGAAGCCCTAGGCAAGTCCGCCGGCACCGCCAGCGGGCCTTTGAGCTTCATGCGCGGCGCCGACGCCTCTGCTGGCGCTATCAAGTCCGGCGGTAAGACAAGGCGAGCCGCCAAGATGGTGATCATGAATGTCGATCACCCCGACGTAGAGGATTTCATCTGGTGCAAGGCGCTCGAGGAGCGCAAAGCCCGGGTGCTGGAGACTGCCGGTTTCGATATGAGCTTAGATGGCAAGGACAGCCACAGCGTCCAGTATCAGAACGCTAACAACTCGGTGCGCGTCACCGACGATTTCATGAAGGCCGTCCAGAATGACGACGATTGGGACCTAAAAGCCGTCACCACCGGCCAGACCGTCGAGACGGTCAAAGCTCGCGGTATCTTCCGCCAGATCGCCGAAGCTGCCTGGGAGTGTGCCGACCCCGGCATGCAGTTCGACACCACCATCAACCGCTGGCACACCACGCCCAACGCCGGCCGCATTGAAGGTAGCAACCCCTGCAGCGAGTATATGCATCTCAATAACTCGGCCTGCAACTTATCGTCCATCAACCTGCTTGAGTACCTGAACGATGATTTCAGTTTCGACGTCGAGGCTTTCCGCCATACCGTGGAAATCATGTTCACCGCCCAGGAAATACTGGTCGGCTACAGCGAATATCCGACTAAGAACATCACCAAGACCGCTCGTGCCTACCGCGAACTAGGTCTGGGCTACGCTAATCTCGGCGCGCTATTGATGGCCCAAGGCCTGCCTTACGACAGCGACGAAGGACGCGCCCAGGCGGCCGCCATCACGGCGCTGATGACCGGCCACGCTTACGCTACCAGCGCCCGTATCGCCAAGGTCGTGGGGCCGTTCGCCGGCTACCATAAGGACCGCGACGGTATGAACAAAGTGCTACGCATGCACCGCGACGAAGTCAAAAAAATCGACCCGTCGATGGTCTCGGAAGAATTATTGAGCGCCGCCGCGGCGTCGTGGGACGAAGCCGTGGAGCTGGGCGAACGCTACGGCGTCCGCAACTCCCAAGCTACCTTACTGGCCCCGACCGGCACCATCGGCCTGATGATGGACTGTGATACCACCGGCATCGAGCCGGATCTGGGCCTGACGAAGGTCAAGAAGTTAGTCGGCGGCGGGACGATGTTCATCGTCAACCAGACCGTGCCGCGGGCTCTTAAGGCTCTGGGCTACAACCGCGCCCAGATAGAAGATATCGTCAACTACATCGATTTAGAAAAAACCATCATCGGCGCGCCGCACCTCAAAGACGAGCACCTGCCGGTGTTCTCCTGCAGCATGGGCGATAACGCCATCCACTACATGGGCCACGTCAAAATGATGAGCGCCGTCCAGCCGTTCTTGTCCGGCGCGATAAGTAAAACCGTCAACATGCCCGAAGAAGTCACCGTCGAAGAGGTCGAACAGCTACACACCGAAGCCTGGAAACTGGGCTTAAAAGCCGTGGCTATCTACCGCGACAACTGCAAGGTGGCCCAGCCGCTAAGTATGGCCAAAAAAGAGACCAAGGAAGAGGACTCGCCTTCGGTGAACGCCACCGTGGCCGAAACGCCCGAGCAAGTTATGGCCATCGCCGCCGAACACATGGTACCTCAGGCCGGCCCGGCCGGCCGACAGCTGGGTGCCCGCGAACAATTGCCCCGGGTCCGTAATTCCAAGACCTTCCGCTTTACGCTTTCCGGAACCCGCGGCTACTTTACCGTCGGCCAGTACGACGACGGCCGCCCCGGCGAGCTGTTCATCAGTATCTCCAAGCAAGGCTCGACCTTGCGCGGCGTGATGGATGCTTTCGCTACGTCGGTCAGCTTCGCGCTACAGTACGGCGTACCGCTCAAAAAACTGGTCCGTTCCTTTACGCACACCAGCTTCGCGCCGGCCGGCGTCACCGACGATCCGGATATCCGGACCGCCAGCTCCATCATCGACTATATTTTCAAACGCCTGGGTAAGACCTACCTAAGCTTTGACGACCAGCTGGAAGTCGGTCTTGCCACTTTAGACGATATCCCCGCCGGCCAAGCCAGCCTGCTAGACGCGGTGGAGGTCGCCGAAGAGATCGCCGTCGCCGAACAGAGCATCGCCAGCGAACCGACCACCGAAACCACGATTACGATGCCGGCCGAAATAATCACCGCCAGCACCAGCTTTTCAGTAGATGAACCGGTCGAAGTCAAGAAGACCGAAGCCCGCCAGGACGATAACGCACCGCTGTGCTATAACTGCGGCAACCAGACGCAGAGGGCGGGGACGTGCTACGTCTGCACTGCTTGCGGTTCGACTACCGGCTGCAGCTAAAACCACTCGTACCCGGCCTTAAGAGCACGTTCTTTGGTGCCGGATACTCACTCAACCAGAGGGAATTGGTTGACTTTTTAAGGTGTTTATGCTAATGTAAAAGAGTTAATCAAAAAAACAAAAAATGGCAACTTTAGAAGCGCAAGCACCTCAGACAGAAACCGAAGAAAGATATACCGGCCCCGTGGCCAGGCCCGATGGCACCTTGCCTAACGCCGTAGACATGGTCCGCGGCCTCAATGAGGTCTTTTCTACGGGCGAGGAGGGGGAAGTGTCGTTCGTGAGGGGCATACTCCGATGCCTAGGCCATTGCGCCATCGGCACGCCCGAAGAAGAATTGCCAGATGACGCGGATCTCCCACCGGTAAATCCTTGGAAACTCATGGCCTCCGTGTCCAAAGCAGTAGTCAGTAAAGACCGGCGTCGCGAAATGTTCGGTCGCATCAAAGAAGGCATGAGCATCGGTGATTCACTGGGCCTTTTGGCTGTCTTGAGCATTTATGATGCCGGTAAGCACTCCGGTATGTCCAAGGAAGAGGCCCGTTCCAATGCCTGGGGGTGGTACGGTAAGTCCGCCGGCGACAACAAGAAATAATTTCCAAACGGCGTATTGCGACCGGCTATCGAACCAGGGAGCTATATCCCGAGTCCCGCATACTGTTAGAATAGCTTTATGCGGACGATTATTCTTTATCATCCTCAAAGTGAACAAGCCGGTTTAGCCGAGACTTTCAAGCATGATTACGAAGCCCGGCACTACGGTTTCAAAATCGAACTTATCAGCCTGGAGACCCTGGAAGGCGCCGACCTGGCCCGCACCTACGACATAGTGCGCTACCCGGCAATCCTGGTCATCAATACCGACGGCAGTTTCCAGCAGATGTGGCAAGACCAGCCCTGGCCGGCCGCCGAGGAAGTCTTTTCCTATTCATCCGGCCGCTGAGTGAGATATAATTACTTCTTAGATGAGTGAGAGCGAAAACGTGGATTTATTTGATGTGGTCGGGGCGGTCTTATGAAGTTCCAGCCTGGCAAACGCCGTAAACCGATTGAATATGAAAACGATCTGGTCGCCTACTGGCAAGATAAGAAGATATTCGAAAAATCCGTCGACCAGCGACCGGCCGCCGACAGCTACGTGTTTTACGACGGGCCGCCGTTCATAACGGGGGTGCCGCACCACGGTACACTGCTAAGCAGTGTGGTTAAGGACGCCGTGCCGCGCTACCAGGCCATGAAAGGCAAGCGGGTGGAGCGGGTCTGGGGCTGGGACTGCCACGGCCTGCCGGCCGAAGTATTCACCGAGCGCAAGCTGGGCATCAAAGACCGCCGAGACATCGGTACCAAAATATCCTTGGAAGAATATATCACCACTTGCCGGGAGAATATGGTCCAGACCGGCGACGAATGGGAAGCGACCATCGCCCGTATCGGCCGCTGGGTCGACTTCAAAGGCGCCTATAAGACCATGGACAAACCCTACATGGAGAGCGTCTGGTGGGCTTTTAAGAAGTTATATGATGATGGCAAGATTTACGAGGGCGAGAAAGTCCTGCTGTACTGCACCCGCGACGCCACGCCTATCGCCAAGGCCGAAGTGGCCATGGACAACAGCTACCAGGACGTCACCGACCCGTCGGTCTACGTTAAGCTGAAGCTCAAAGACGAAGACGCGTTCTTACTAGCCTGGACGACCACTCCGTGGACCCTGCCGGCCAACACCGCCGCCGCGGTTAATACCGATATAGAATACGCCCAGGTCATCGTCGACGGTCAGCGTTTTATCCTGGCTCGTGACCTGCTGGATAAGGTCTTGACCGACGAGAAGCATCAAATCTTGGATTATACGGTTGAAAAGACCTTCAAGGGTAGTGAGCTGGTCGGCAAGGAATATGAGCCGCTATTTAAGGACCGTGGCCATAACGCCCACAAGGTGTGGGCCGCGCCGTACGTCACTACCGAGGAAGGTACCGGCATCGTCCATCTGGCGCCGGCTTACGGCGAAGAGGACTATGAACTGGCTAAGGAAAAAGATTTCCCGGCCGTCAGCGTCATTGACGATAACGGCTTTTACACCGAAGACGAGTGGCAAGGCCAGCTGGTCTGGGACGTCAACAAGGACATCGCCAAAGCCCTGCACGAGCGTGGCGAAGTCTGGAAAATCACCTACATCACCCACTCTTATCCGCACTGCCACCGCTGCGGCACCCGGCTGATGTACCGGGCCCACCCCAGCTGGTTCATGAACGTCGGCGACCAGCGCGAGCTGATGCTGGAGAAAAACGGCGACATCAACTGGTTTCCGACCCACTTCAAACGGGGGCGGTTCGCCAAGAACATCCAGCAAGCGCCGGACTGGAACCTAAGCCGCGACCGTTTCTGGGCGACAGCTTTGCCGGTCTGGAAGGGAATTGATGAGGTCGGCAATGAACTAGTCAAAGTTGTCGGCAGCTACGCGGAACTTAAGGAGTTGTCCGGCCAAGAATTAGACGATTACCACCGGCCTTGGATAGATGAGGTTACTTTCGTAATCGACGGCGTGGAATACAAGCGCGTCGACAAGGTGATGGACAGCTGGTTCGAGGCTGGCTCCATGCCGTTCGCCCAGTTCCATTACCCCTTTGAAAACCAGCAGAAGTTCGAGCAGAACTTCCCAGGCGACTTTATCGCCGAATACGTCGGCCAGGTACGGGCCTGGTTTTACTACCTGCATACTTTGAGCGTCGGATTGTTTGGCACTAACTCCTTTAAGAACGTCGTCGTTACCGGCACCATCGCCGGCAATGACGGCCGCAAGATGAGCAAAAGCTACAATAACTTTACCGATCCCAACGAGCTGATGGACCGCTACAGCGCCGACGCCCTGCGCTTCTTATTCCTAAGTTCGCCCCTGTTGAACGGCGAGGATTTCGCCCTGCAGGACAAGGACGTCAACGATGTCAACCGCAAGCTGGCGATGGTCTGGAATATGTACGACTTCTTCACGCTGTACGCCAGCGTCGATGGCTGGGAATGGGACGGCAGTTTGGATGATCCGTATCCTGAGCTGGAACACCCGCTGGACCAGTGGATCGTCAGCCGGGTACACCAGCTGACTGCCGAGGTCGGCGAGCACATGGACCGCTACGACCTGCCCAATGCCTTAAAAGGCGTGCTGCCGTTCATAGATGACGCCAGCAACTGGTATATCCGCCGCTCCCGCAAGCGTTTTTGGAAGAGCGACAACGATAAAGACAAGGACATGGCTTATAAGACGCTGCACTACGTCTTGGTACGTCTAAGCTTGGTCTTAGCGCCGTTCACGCCGTTTTTGGCCGAAGAGCTGTATATCAAGCTCACCGGCCGCGAGAGCGTGCACTTGTGCGATTGGCCGCCCGCCGGGCAGGCCAACGGCCTCATCGTTGGTGAGATGGCCGTTGTTAGAGAGGCTATCACCTTGGGCTTGGCCCAGCGGGCGGCCGCTAGCATCAAGGTCCGCCAGCCGCTGTCATCAGTTAAAATTGCGGCCGGCCTGGATCTGAAACCGGAACTGCTGGAAATTATCAAAGAGGAGCTGAACGTTAAAGAAGTCAACTTTGAAAAGCTGGCTGAAGGACAGCCCGCTAAAACGGAGATGAATCTAGAAATAACAGATGAGCTTAAAAGGGAAGGGTTAGCTCGTGAGCTGATTCGCCACATCCAGCAGGCCCGCAAGAACGCCGGCCTAAATGTCGACGACCGTATAGAACTGGTTGTTAAATCTGACTCCAAAGAAGTAAACGAGGCATTTAAGGCCCACAAAGATGAGGTTTACCGGGAGACGCTAGCCACCGGTGATTTAAAGGGCGAACCGCGGCACGGCGAGCAGGTGGAGCTGGACGGTCAGGCTGCCGAAATCAAACTCTCTAAGAGTTAACAGATATAACTAGCCATAAAAGGCTAGTCCTACACGGCTAGTTATCACTCGCCCAACCCTTTTCAAACCCGCTCCGCCCGTTTGATGCCTATAGCTAGTGAAACCAGTCTTTACGTCGGTAATAGACCTCCAAACAGTCGGTCCATACCCTCGTACCCAAGGACAGACTGTTTTACAGCACCGGCTTCAGGTTAACTGCACATGGTTCTTCAATGATGGGCTCGTTTGACCCCTCTGTTTTGACAGATATTTTCGTATCTGTTAAACTCCTTAGGTTATGGCAGAAGCAACAGCTCAGAAACCAAGGGCCCAGGCCGCTCCTAAGGCAGCGACTAAAAGCGCCAAGAAAGCCGTTATCTCAACCGGCGGACACCAATTCCTGGTATCTGTCGGCGATGAGCTTTTGATCGAGCTTTTAGACCCGGCCCAAGAGACTACCGCTTTCGAGGCCTTGCTGGTCATTGACGGCGACACCATAGCCGTTGGTACCCCTACCGTATCAGGGGTGAAAGTGACTGCCGATATCCTTGAACAATCCATCAAAGACGACAAAGTGGTGGCTATCCGCTATAAGGCCAAGAAACGCGTCCGCAAGGTCCGCGGCCACCGGCAGCGCCACGCCAAAATCAAAATCACCAGGATTTCTTAAACTGTAGTCAAGGTGTGGATAAGTGACGGCCCGAAAGGCCGTTTTTTCGTTGACGCGCCTAACAGATAAGCGTAACCTGTTACTAGGCTTTACAAAAACCAAAAGCCAAAATAAACACAAAAACACCTTACAAAAATGCATCGACGCCTACTTGCGCGTACGCGCGCGGTCAATATATGGCTAATGGCCCCCCTATTGGGGTTCGCTTTGTTTGTGGGCGTTTTCATGTCGGTAGCCGCTCCGGTGGCGCAAGCGGCAACCACCTCTTCGACCCTTAATTTCCAGGCCCGGCTACTGAACAGCGCCGGGGGCATCGTGCCGGACGGCAACTACAACATTGAGTTTAAGATTTATAATGCCGACAGTACCACTGGGTCTCAGGGTAGTTGTAGCGGCGCTTGTCTGTGGATGGAAACCCGAACCGGCGCTAATGTCATTCCTGTGATAAACGGTTATTTCAGTGTCAATCTGGGCAGTGTTACGGCCTTCGGTAGTATTAACTGGGATCAACAGCTGTGGCTGACTATGAGAATCGGCGGTACGGGTACACCGAGTTGGGACGGGGAGATGCAGAACAGCGGCCACAGCATCGCGCTGACGGCTTTACCCTACGCCTTCACGGCTGGCCAGCTGGCACTGACCAGCGGCGCCCACCGCGGAACGCTGGGCTTTAACACGGTGGCCAACGATCCAAATATTCTGCTGCCGGACGCATCTGGTACGATTTGTCTGCAGACGTCTAGTGCCTGCGGGTTCGAAACAACCACGGGTACGGATTTTATTCAGAACCAGACAGCGGCCGTCCAGACGGCCGGCTTTAACATCAGCGGAACGGGGATTATTGGCACGGCGCTGCAGACGCCGCTGGTCCAGACCACTGATTCGGCGGCCGCCAATACCGCGGCCATAACCTTGCGCAGCGGCAACGAGACCGGCAGCAGCTTAAGTTCCGGCAGCGTGACTATCAAGTCCGGCGATGCCGCCGGCGGCACCAACAGCAGCAGCGGCAATATCACCATCGACTCGGGCACGAAATCCGGCACCGGGACTACCGGCACCATATCAATCGGTACGACTAGCGCCAGCGGCATAACTATCGGCCAGACCGGTGGTTCGGCGGTGACGGCCATAGATGGCGGAGGCGGGATAACTCTGGGCAATAATACGACCGTGGCGGCCGGCAAGACTCTGTCTGTCACATCGGCCTTAACATCGCTGACCGGCGCGACCAGCGGCGACGCTCTAAACGTCAGCAACTCCACCTCGACCGGCAATATCGCCGTATTCAATGATAATTCTACCCCCGTTCTTACTATAAGCGATGGCGGCGGCCTTAATATCAACCCGGATACGGCTGCCAGTACTATCACAATTGGTTCGACATCCGAAACCGGCGGCCTGACCTTCGGCCAATCAACGGATACCAATACCATTAACATCGGCAACGCCAATACCGCTACCGGCAAGACCCAGACCATTAATATCGGCGCCGGCACGCCGGCTGGTACCGGGTTGACCAACGTCACGATCGGCAATAGCGTTAATGGCGGGGCGCTGAGTCTGAACTCCGGTTCCGGCGGCATCAGCCTGGGCGGCAACACGACGGTGGCGGCCAGTAAAACCTTGACGGTAACATCGGCGCTGACTTCATTGACCGGCTCGACCAGCGGCGACGCCCTGAATGTGTCTAATTCAACCTCGACTGGGAATATCGCCGTCTTTAAGAATAATGCCACGCCGGTACTGACGATCGCTAATGGCGGATTGACCACCTTAGCCAACAATAATGCCGCCGGTCTAGTAATAAACGATTCGGCCTCAAGCAAGTCTGTCTTAACTGTCGATACCGCGGGTGATACGGTGATTCTGGGCAACTCCGGCGCCAGTGGCATTACCGGCAAATTAAAGTTTAATTTCGCCGCCCAGACTGGGTCCATAACGCTTGATGCCACTAACCCAAGCAGTACCGGCTACACTATCCATTTACCGGCCGAAAATGGAACGCTGTGTATTCAGGCCAGTTCCAGCTGCGGGTTTATTTCTGGGACGGGCACCGCCTTTGTCAACGGCGGAAATAGCGGCTTTGGAGGTACTGGAGTCTTGGGCACCATTGATTCGAATGGTCTGAATATCATAACTAATAATCACGTGGTTCAAAGTCTGTCCACTACCGGCGCCGCCGCTTTTGAAAACTTCAGTGATTCAAACACCGCTTTTCGAATCCAGACCTCAACGGCTTCGGCTTTGCTTAATGCCAACACCAGCGACGGTTACGTGATTAATAACGGGGTAGATAACCTGGGCAATGAAATCCAAAATCCTAGTTTTGAATCCAGCGGGACAACCGATGCCACCGGCTGGTATACGCCTAGCGCCACGCAGGTGATAACCAACAGCTCGGCCAATGCCCACAGCGGCAATTACGAACTGCAGGTAACCGGCAACTCCACGACTCACGCCGTAACGACACCGTACTTCGCAGTACATCCGGGCGATACTATCTACGCCGAAGCCTGGGTCAAGAACAGCGCTGGCGCTACCGGTGATGCCGGAATCTACATAGAATTTGACGACAAAGACAAAGCCAGCACGACCTTCAGCAACGCCGACACCGGACTGCCAGGCACCAGCTATGTCAAGAAGACGATAACCGCCACTGTCCCGGCCGGTTCTTACTTCCTGCGGCTGGCGGCTAGCGTCAAAGCTACGGCAACCACCGGCACGTTCTACTTCGATGATTTTTATCTGAAGAAAGCCAACGAGCCGGCGCCGTTGCTGATAACCAACACCTCAAGCACGGCTTTCCAGGTTCAGAACTCCTCTAGCGTCACGGTGCTGGGCGTTGACGCCACCACCAACAAGCTATTCAGCAATCTGGCCGACGGCGCCAGCGCTGTCGGCTTTACGCTCAATACTGCCAATACCTATTCTACAGCCGGAGCTAAGCTGTTGAGCTTGCAAAATGGGGGCGCTGAGAAATTCAGCGTTGATAAGGATGGTAATGTCAATATTCCGGCCACTAAATTCTACGAAGTCGGCGGCTCGCAAATCGCTAGCACTAACCTTAGCGATAGCTCCCACATCGTCCTGAATAACGCGGCTAACACTTTCTCTAGCACTAACTCTTTCCAAGTAACCAACACTAACGGCTTCCAGGTGCAGGACGCCGCTGGCAGCCATACTTACATACAGGCCGACACCAACGGTGGCACTCTATATCTTGGCAATACTCAGACCGGTTCGACTGTCCAGATAGGTAACTCTACCGGCGTGGCCGTAACCCAGACGATAAACATCGGTTCGACCAATACTACGGCCAGCAGCGCCAGCACGATTACTA
Source organism: Candidatus Saccharimonadales bacterium (assembly GCA_025450575.1). Lineage (GTDB taxonomy): Bacteria > Patescibacteriota > Saccharimonadia > Saccharimonadales > UBA10212 > JAIFWC01. The sequence continues at coordinate 138,248 of JANWHE010000016.1, read as the reverse complement.
TCGGTTCGACCATCGGCGGCAGCCTAACCTTGCAGCCGGGCGGCGGCATCATTGTGGCCGCCGGAGCCCTAGGCACAGCTGATAACACCTCTTACCTGTGCCGGAATAGCTCCAACAAACTGGCGGCTTGTATCACTACCGGAACCGGCGTGGCTTTCGTGAACGGCGGCAACACCTTAGGCAGCCTGACCGGCAGCTTAGCCAGCTTGGGAACCAAAGACGCCAACAGCTTGCAGATTATAACTAACAACACGGGGCGAGCTACTTTTGATCAGAGCAATAACTTGTACTTAGGCAACGCCGATGGCAGCGGAACGAATGCCGCACCGAATAACTTCAACGTCAAGGGTACGGGTTCATCGGCGACCGGGACGGCCGGCGGCAACTTGAACCTCTATGGGGGCGCCGGCAACGGCAGCAGCACCGGATCCGCCGGTGGCAACGTGAGCATCAATGGCGGCGCCGCCGGCGGATCCGGTGACAACGCCGGTGGCAATATCACTCTGGTCGCCGGACTGAATACCGGCGTCGGCGCCGCCGGTAACGTGACCGTCAAGAACGCCGCCAACTCCACGTCGGCCTTCCAGGTTCAGACCACTGGTAGCGCCGCTGTCTTCAGCGTCAATACCTCCACGCCGACCGTAACTGTGGCCGGCGGCACGGTTTTCGCATCTAACACCTACACCAGTGGCGCTAACAGCACCATCACCCAGTCTTTGGTCGATAACAATACCACCATCAGCGCCACGGCTACGGCTACAGGCCTGACTTTCACGGTCCCGGCGCCGACGACGGCGACCACTGGCCGGCTGCTTTATGTAGGTAACGGCGGCACCAATGCTTTCACGCTGAATACGGGGGCGGGCAGCTATAATCTGGCACCGGGCAGTTCGGCGACGCTCATATACATAGGTTCAGCCTGGACAATCGCCGGTATTGACGCCAGTACGCTTCAGCTCGGCTACACTAACTCAATTGGCGGCACGACACCGGAAATCAAACTTGATAGCACGCGCAGTACTCTTAATATCCAAGACGCCGATAGTACGGTAGGTGCCGATATCCTGGATATCAACGCCAGTAACGGCGGCGGGGGAGGCCTGGGAACAGTAGTCTTCGGCGTTGGCAATACCGGCGCCACCAAGGTTCACACCACCGGCAGCGGCAGCACCACGGCTTTCGTGGTCCAAGACGCCAGCAACAATAACTTTATAGCGGTCGACACTACTTCCGGCGGCAACAGCGTGACCATCGATAGCGATACCGGCGCCGCCGGTACCGTCAAGATCGGCAACGTCGGCGGCCACGCCCAGACGGTCAACATCGGCCTGACGGCCAGCAACGCCAGTAACTCGACTATCAATATCGCTACTAACGCCAACGCTTCGGCGACCAACACTATAACTATCGGCAGCAATGGTAACACGACCAACGCCGTCAATATCGAGGGCGGTAACACCGGCGGTATCAATCTGGGCAACACCGACGTCACCCACACCTTTAATATCGGCAATGGCGCCAGCACCACTACGCAGACGGTCAATATCGGTTCTAACAGCGGCAGCAGCGTGGTCAACTTGAAATCTGATGCCGGCATAAACCTAAAAACGAATTCGTCGACCAACAACGGCGTCTTGATTCAAAGCGTGACCACCAATTCAACGGCGGCTCTCCAAGTACAGAACAGCAGCAACAACAGCCTGTTTAATATCGACACTACCAGCGATTACATTACGCTGGGCTCGACCTCACAGGCTCTGACCGCCACCCAAGGGGTAAAAATTTACGCCGGCGCTGGTACCAATTCAGCCGTTGATTTGCTGGCTACCACCGATAGCTCCAGCAACTCCTTTTACTACGGGGCCAATAATAGCCGCGCGCAGTTTGGCTATGACGGCGCTAACGGCGCGGCCTCGGTCAAGGCGGCTTCCGGCAAGGGGTTTGAGCTGCAGGTTAACGCCAACGCGGCTAACTCCATAACGGTCAATAGCTCCGGGCAGACCACTTTCCATACCAACACTGATTCGACCGCTGGTTTCGTCGTCCAGAACTCCGGTAACGCCACCGTCTTGTCGGTTGATACCAGCGGCCGGGCCCTGCGGGTTATGGAAAACGGCGGCTCAACCAATTACGCCTTGATTTATTACGATACAGCTACCAGCACAGCTAACTACACGGCCAGCAGCGGTACGGTAGCGGTCGGTACCGGCAGCGGTGCCATAACGGTCAATTCTGGTAGCGGGGCAGCAGTTAATATTACCGGCCACGCTGCCTCTAGCTGGCAGACTACCGCCGGTACGCTGACTCTGCAGAGCGGCAGCGGTTCATCGGATTACTTGATACTTAACTCCGGCGGCTCTGGCCAGGTGCAGGTCAATGGTTCAGCGGTAGTAAAATTCGGTTCGGCCAGCGCCGATCCGACTTGTATCAACGGGGCCTTCTACTATAACACTACCTCTAATACTTTCCGCGGCTGCCTGAACGGCACCTGGTCGTCGATGGGTTCCATCAGCACGCCTACATTGCAGACTACATATAACTCCTCGACAGGTAGCACTACTCCGGAAATTAAACTGAATGCCGGCGGCACTGATACCGGTGCGTTCGACATCCAGGACGCCGATACCAGCCTGGCGGGTATAATATTCGCGGTTCGCGGCACCAACGCCGGCGGTCTTGGCACCAGCCTCTTGAACGTTAACACCAGCACCGGCACTGTGAACATCGGCACATCCGACACTACCGGTACGCTGCTAGTGCTCGACACCGACAGCGATTCAACCTTCAACCAGGGTACGATTTCCAACGCTGCCACCGAGATAAACGGCGCCATGTTCTACAGTTCAACCGACCATAACTTCATGTGCGGCGTGGCCGGCGCCTGGACTACCTGTAACGGCTTGCTTTACTCTAATACTTCCATTGGATCGGCCATCAACACCTGTACGACGGCTTGCGGCAATCTGGGCGCGGCATCGATTCCGGCCAACTACTGCCAGGCCGGACGGGTGATACATATCTATGCCCGCGGCCACTATGGTACGACCAGCGCCCCGACCCTGCAGATGGAAGTCCGCTATGGCACCAACACCACCCGTACCAGCGATACGCTTATCGGCGCGGCATCGCCGACGGCCACTGCCGGCTCAACGATAAGCAACGCCCAATGGATAATCGATTACAAGATAGTCTGCTTCTCGACTACCAGCATGGACGGCCAGGGGCTGTTCTACCTGCAGACTGTCACCACCACTACCGCCACCGGTCAGTTCGGTGTATTCAACATGGTATCCACGGCCAGCACTACCGGCCTCACTACGTCTTCGGCGGCTAACCTTTATCTCTTCCCGGTCTGGAGCGCCAATAGCGCGTCCAATACAATAACCACCGACCAATACGTAGTGACCGGCAATTAGACTATTTAGTAATCGAGCTGAGGACTTGTTTTAGCTTGTCCTGGCTGATGTCCTGGGGGGCGGATATGACTATCCAAGGGCCGTTGGTAGCCGGCAGGCTGACCAGGGTTTGGTTATGGTAGGCGCCAATCTCGGCCTGGCCCACCCCTGTCTGGTAATCGTTGCGCAGGGGGATGTAGTTGCTATTGAAAGTCTGGAGTTCGGTATCGGAGGGCTTGCTTTGCACCGAAAAGACTATATGTTTGCCATTATCATAGCTCACCCAGTAAGCCACGCCGTTCTTAACCGGCATAGTGAATGAACTGCGGACCAACGTGTAGCCAGCCGGCAATTTAGCCGGGTCAGGGTAGTAAACCTTATAGCTGACACCATTTGAAATAGCTGCGGGTACGACTGGGATTTTTTGGGTAGCCTGGAGGTTCTTATGCCAGGGACACCACAAGTATAGGACAATGCCGGCGCTGGCCAATAAAAGAACCATCAAGCCAATTAAAATCCCTTTGCGGCGGCCGTGGCGGGGCCTGGTAGACGGTTTATGCATTTCAACGGGCCTAAAATTGATAACTTCGGCCGGCTCTGCCCTTAAGGGCTTTTGGGCCCGAGCTGGGCGCCGCCCAATCACCTCGTTCCGAAAATCGCGCCGGTGTCGGCTACGTAACTCTTCATCCATCTATAGATAAGATAACGTATTGGTGGTTTAAACCACAAGCGGCTTTAACCGCCGATTTTAGTGCCACCTTTGATTGTCGAGCCGCCGTTTATCTGGACGTCTAGGGTCGATGTGGTAAAACTGACTACCGATGAATAGGCGCTGTAGGTGTTGCTGCCGCCGGGGTCGATGGCTTTGGCGCGCATATAATACGTAGTATTGGGGCTGAGTAAATCGGCGGCCGGGATCTGGCAATAGGCCATCGCCGAGACGTTCAAATCGCTGGAGCCGGTGAAAGCCGTGCCAGACTGCAGATCCTGCTGGCTCCAGCAGGCGTTGGTCTCATTGTATGTCTTGTTGTAAGCCGCGCCGCAAGGGAAGCTGTTCGCCGAGCAAACTTCGACTACGTACTGCAGATAGTCATTATTAAGGTCGGTACTCCTCATCTGGAAAATCGGCAGCCGCGACACTCCGGTGGCACTGCTGGCCGGGCTATAAACCATCGGTGCCGAAGGTGTGTACTGGACATTCAGGATGGGGTAATTATTATAAATATCCAAAGGCGTGCCGGCGTTGGTCACCCGGAAACAGTAGGATGAATAAGTGGCGTTAGAATTGGCCTGGAAAGCATACTCTATCTCTGTGAACTGGCCGCCGCCGATTGTGACCGTCGCGGAGTTGGAGGTCGATTTGACGAGCTTGCCGGCCGTGAAACTGAAACCGGACGGGTCGGTGATGACTGCCGGGCCCGATAATACGTTGGTCGAGGCCGCCTGGTCCGTATAATTGCTAGTGCTATACATATTAAAGTGCTCGGTGGTAGCTACATTCGGTACGGTAGTCCAGGTGTAACAGCCTGCTAAGTGTGGAGCGTACTCTAAACGATAGGTGTTAGTGGTGCTTTCACCATTGTCAGTAATCAGGAATCTTAATCGTACGGCGGAACTACTGTTAATCGAGGCCGGTGTATCCTGAGCCGCCAGGGAAGAGCCAGTGGTTTCGTTGCCGTCATCGGACCGCCAACGGTAATCTGCCTGGCTTACCTGAGTATAGCTTATCCGGATGATGCCTTGTTTGCCAACAGCACCAGCGCTACCAACGGCGCTACGACCGCCGCCTCCACCGCCTCCACCGCCTCCACCGTAATTACCGGAAGCTCCGCCGGCCCCGCCGTTAGCGCTACGGTCACCGCCTCCACCACTGCCGCCACCCCCACCTGAACCATGGGTAGAATCATATTCAGTCCCATTTCCAGCCGCTCCGCCGGCCCCGCCGCCGGCTGTTCCGGCCGTTCCGCCCGCGCCTCCGGCGCTGCCGTCAGCCCGGCCACCAGCAGCTCCAGCCCCGCCGCTGTTACCGCTACCACCTGAACCGTTAGCGCCTGCGTTGCCATCGGCGCTAGGTCCGCCCGCGCCGCCCGCCGATCCGCCGGCGCCTCCGGCGTTACCAGCTCCGCCGGCGCCGGCTCCACCAGTACCACCGCTGAAGCTGCTCAAGCCTACGCCGCTAGCGGCTGCTCCGCCCGCGCCGCCACCCGTTGATGTACCGGCCCCGCCGCCTTTGGCGCCAACGATCACGTTCGTATCAGTTATGCTCGAGCAGCTGGTCGTCGCGCTGCATAGGTAAGTGTCGCCGCCGGCGCCGCCGTCATTACCCCCGGCTGCTCCGGCCGTGCCGGCCACCCCAATGGCTATAGTCACAACCGTACCGGGCGTGAAGCTGGTGTTCAGAATCTTAGAATAACCACCACCACCACCACCACCCCAGCCATTGCCAGGACCAGCCGAAGAACCACCACCGCCTCCGCCTCCGCCTCCTATGACCTCGATAATATTATTGCCATTCGACCAGTCCGAGGGTACCGTCCAGGTATTTCCACTTGTCAGGAAGACCTGGGCATGTACCCTCGGCCGATAGAAGACAAACATCAAGGTCGATATGAAAATCAGTAAGACCAGCATACTGACAGCTCTTTTGGCTACCTTAGTTTTGGGTAGTGGGTTTTTTCGCATGTTTGTTTATTCCGTGAAAGCTAGCTCCATTATACCTTTAGAATCTGTAAACTAATAATTTTTGAGGCTATTAAGCGTCTGGGTGAAGTCGCTGGCGCTTAAGCTGGAGGTGTTGGTGCTGAGCAGCAGCCAAGTATTACCGTCTACTAAGCTGCCCAGATAACGGTTACTGTTCTTGCCGACTGCCGCCTGTCCGTAAGGAGTGGAGAACTGCTGGTTATCCTGCAGCTGCTGTTTGTAAAAAGTGGCGAAATCGAACGTCGAAGGGGTTTTTTGCAGAGTGAAGACCAGCCGGTTGCTGCCGCTGGTGGCATCGTACAGTAATATGCCGTTGGTCTGCTGCATAGAGGTGGGGTCGATCGTATAACCTGTCGGCAATTTAGTGGGATACAGCAGGTCAAGGCCGGCGTTTTGGCGGATATCGGCCGGGAAGGGATTTTTGACGTAATACTTACGGTAAGCCAAAAAGACGCCACCAGCCAGCGCCGCCAAGATCAGTAAGATGATAAATAACTTCAGTAGCCGGCGTTTTTTAGCCCGGCGGGGCGGTCTGGCCGGCGCTTGGTACGGGCTTGGCTCGTGCTGAGGCTGCGGGGCTTGGCTGACAGGGGCGGGAGCCGCTGGGTTAGGCGGCGCAGACGAAGGAGCAGGCGCCATTGGCCGGCGGACCGGTGCGGCGTAATCCCGCCGCGGCATACGGTAGCGGTCTCTCATCTCATCCATATCTGATAATTTACCTTAAATCGCTTACGCTTAGCAACATTAACGGTCAGTTTTCAGAGAATCGATAACCCAGGTGAGATCGGCGGACGGCACCGAGCCGGTGGTATTAATAGATATCAGCGTGGACCCGGCCAGCACTTTGGCGGCCGGCTGGCCGGCTTGGGTGCCAATGGCCGCCGTGCCGGCCGCCGAACGGATATTATGGGAGCCGCTCAGGCCCCCGGTCGTTTGGCCGCCGGCCGCTTGTTCGCGGAAGATAATATGTTTGGACCCGTTGGCCAGCATAAAGTACGCCTGGCCGCCCTGGAAGGCGTTGATTTTCGTCACGTAAGCGTAGCCGTTGGGTAGCGGCTGGGGATAATAAAAGCTGAAAGCCGACTTTTTGGCCAGCTGGGCTACCGAAAACCCGGATTTTTGGGCCGGCCGGGTGAGCAGATAAGCGCCGGCGGCTATCAATAAGACGGCGGCTAAACCGGCCGCGGCGTATCTGGGCCGGATCTTGGGCAGCAGCTTTTTTTTGGCGGCCGGCTGGAGATTAGGCCGCGGCGCCGGCCGGCCGTAATGTTCATAACCGGTTTCGGAGGCGGCTGCCGGCGCCAGGCCGTCCTGAGGGACCGCGGCCGGTGTATGATGGGGAATGGCCGGCGCCGGCGCGGGACCGGGAGCCGGAGAGTTAGGACTGGGCGGGGGCTGGTGAGGGCGATGGCGCATAGCGAAATCGCGTCGCTGGTGATGAGGGCGGCGGATATCGTCCATATAGGTGTTAATTTACCTTAAAACATAAAGCTTAACAAGTATTGACATCTAGCCCACTAGCCCTGCTTATGCTAATCTTAAACAGACAGGGAAGACATAAAAATGGCTAAAAATATAATCGCGGTACTGAACCAGAAGGGCGGCGTTGGCAAAACCACCACCTCCATCAACCTGGCGGCTTATCTGGCCAAGGCCGGGCACTCCGTGCTGCTGGTCGACGCCGATCCGCAAGGTAACTCCACCAGCGGCCTTGGTATAGACAAGCAGGCCCAGGCTTCGACATTGTACGACGTCCTGTTTTCGCGGGCCGGAGCATCCCAGACCATCCAGAAAGTCAATTCCAAACTGCACATCATCCCATCCAACGCCGATTTAGCCGGCGCCGAGGTGGAGCTAGTCAGCGAAACCGACCGGGAGCTCAAACTGCGCCAGGCCCTGGCCGAGCTGAACTATGACTATATCTTCATAGACTGTCCTCCCAGCCTGGGGCTGCTGACTGTTAACGCCTTATCGGCGGCTAACTCGGTGTTAATCCCGGTCCAGGCCGAATATTACGCGTTGGAAGGCTTGAGCCAGCTGCTGAGTGTCATCCAGCAGGTCCGCCAGGCCCTCAACCCAGGACTAGAGATCCTGGGGGTTTTGATTACGTTATTTGACAGTCGCAACTCCTTATCGGCTCAAGTCAAGAAGGAATTAGAGGATTACTTCGGCGCCAAACTGTTTGAGACGGTGGTGCCGCGCAATGTGCGCTTGGCCGAGGCGCCCAGTTTCGGCCGGACCATCATTGAACATGATAAATGGAGCAAGGGCGCCCGGGCTTACAAAGCCCTGGCTCGTGAAGTCGAGAAAAGAACTCTCTGAAATATCGTATAATTAAGTCATGAGCGCACAGAATCAATCGTTAGGGCGAGGGCTAGGGGCTTTGATTTCCACCGACCTGGACCAATCTATCTTGCAAGAAGATAACGAGCGGGTGCAGAAATTACTTATACAGGACATCGTGCCTAACCCCGACCAGCCGCGCCGGGTGTTCGAGGAGTCGTCGCTCGCCGAACTGGCTGCCAGTATCAAGCAGCACGGCGTCGTGCAGCCGATCATCGTCATCAGGCACAAAGATGGCTACCGAATCGTTGCCGGCGAGCGCCGCTGGCGGGCAGCTCAAGCCGCCCAGCTGAACACAATTCCGGCTATCGTCCGTTCAATGCGCGAACTGGAAGAAATAGAGCTGTCTCTGATAGAGAACATTCAAAGAGTAGACTTGTCTCCGTTAGAGCAAGCGCTGAGTGTTTATAAATTACAACAGCAGTTTAATCTGGGGCTTGATGAAATCGCTAAAAAACTCGGCAAAGCCACCAGTACTATCAGTAACTTGACCCGCCTACTACAGTTACCGGACAGTGCCCGCGAGGCTCTGCGTCAAGGCCGGATAAGTGAAGGACACGCCCGCGCCATACTGTCGCTGAAGGCTTGGCCCGAAAAACAAGGAGAACTTTTACGTAGTATCGAAAACAACGGCTGGACCGTCCGCCAAGCCGAACAGTTCGCTACCGCCGCCAAAGCCGGAGCCGACGCCAAATCGGCTCGCACTCGGACGGCCAGCGAGACCGAACTGACTAAGTCTATCGGCCGGAAACTGGGTACTAAGGTGCAGATAAAGCATACCGCCAAGGGCGGCCAGCTGATAATCCGGTTCGATAACGACGAACACTTAAACGATATCAGTCAGAAATTAAATCTAAGTTCTTAGTTAATCGTTCAAAAAAGTTATACAGTCCGCTTAAGCCTATATTGTATTTTGGCGGACAGACTGGCTAGAAACTCTGGGTTTCATTGAGTGGCAGGATTCTCAGCACTAGTTTGGCCACGACCTGGCTGGTTTTGATCGGCCCGAACGACCGTGAGTCTTCGGAGTTGCCGCGGTTATCGCCGCAGACGAATAACTCGTCGCTTTTAAGCACGCCGTCAAAGGGAATGCCGGTCGGCTGGCTGATCCGGTAATCGCCGGATGTGTCAGGATTGAAGCCGTCCGGATGCTGAGAGTTATAGATGGTGATTTTGCTCCCGGCCACCACCACATGGTCGCCTGGCAGGCCGACCACCCTTTTGATTAACTGTTTTTCGCCGATAAAGCCCGGCAGGCCTTGCTCGTTGAAGATTATGATATCGCCCCGTTCGGGTACGTACTGGTGGCCGTCCAGACGGGAAAGGGTGCGCGGAAGTTTATTAACGATCAGCCGGTCGCCGTTGTGCAGGGTGCTTTCCATGCTCTGGCCGTCCACCTGGTAGCTTTGGATGACGAAGGTGTTCAAAAGGACGGCTATCAGCAGGGCCGAGGCGAACAGGCCGACAGTTGACAGAGTGTTTCTTAAACGGCTTTCGGTCGGCTGTCCGGCCGGCTCGGTGGACGCCGCCGGCCCGGCCGCGGGCTCATGGGACCGGTGGTAAGCCTTATGGCCGACCTGTTTTTTAGGTGGGATTATCTCCATGTCAGCCTCCTATTATATATATTCGGTCTTGATATTCATAAACATTAGGTTTTAAGTTCACGGCAGTAAGAAGCCGATTTACGGATGAAACGCAAGGCGGCGAGCAATGCACTGAGATGTATCTAAATATACTTCGAAGTAGTAGCACAGCCGGCAACGCTGCGATTCGCCGTAAGCTCAGACGGTACGGCCGGCTGGCGAGTTTGAGCGTAACCGGCTTCTTGTTATACTGGTACGTGCGAAATGGAAAAACATAAGGGCCGTAGGGGCCGTAACCAACCGGCTTCGATTGATGGAATTGTTCAGAGCGGAAGGCAGATAGGCTTTCCCAAGACGTCCTCTTACCAGCCGTCGCGGCCGGCTCCGACGCCGACCCTTGGCAACTTTACTGGACGGACCGACGGTTTTTATTCGGCCCGCGAGGCCATGCCGTCGCGGCCGCTGGATTATTCCGAATCCGAAGAAGCCGCCCACCTATTAGAAGAACCGATAGTTTTAGATGACATCCAGAGCCGCCAGCGTAAACTGCGGTTCTGGCAGCGCCATGCCAAACTGAAGCGGCGGATCAAGCGCACGGCTATGACTTTTATGATCCTTATTCTGGCCGGCGGCGCCTACTTCGGATACAAGCTTTATCATACTCAGAAGAAAGTCTTGGCTGGTGGCGGCAAATCGGTGACCGTCTGTACGGATAATGTCGATGTCTCACAGGTCAACAAGGAGGGCGACAGCCGCATCAATATATTGCTGCTGGGGATCGGCGGCCCGGGACATGACGGCCCTAATCTGACGGATACCATCCTACTGGCCAGCATCGACCCCATTAACGACAAAGCCGTCTTGTTGTCTATCCCGCGCGACCTATGGGTCCATATCCCTAATAATGGCACTCAAAAGATCAATGCCGCTTACGCCGATGCCGTCGACGAATCGAATTCCAAGTCGCAGGCCGGCCAAGAAGAGGCCGGCATCGCCGAACTGGATAAGACATTGCAGCCCATATTGGACGGAGTACATATCAACTATCACGTGCTGTTGGACTTCTCGGCCTTCAAAGAGATGGTTGATGCCTTAGGCGGGGTAACGGTTAACGTGCCCGAAACTGTGTACGACCCGACTATCGCTTGGGAGAACCATAACAATCCGGTAATTGCTAAAAAAGGCGTCCAGACTTTTAATGGCGCCCAAGCATTACTGTATGCCCGCTCGCGCGAGACATCCAGCGACTTCGCCCGCGGCCAGCGGCAGCGCCTGCTGATCGCCGCCATCAAAGATAAGACCTTCAGCGCCGGTACTTTCGCCAATCCGCTGAGGATCTCCAGCTTGCTGGACAGCCTGGGTGCCAACGTTTACACCGACTTTTCGGTCACCGATATCAAATGCTTATATAAGCAAATGTCCACTATTCCTAGCGCCTCAATCCAATCGCTGGATATGGTCACGCCGCCCAACGCCCTGCTGACTACCGGTAACATGGGCGGCTTATCCATCGTTGAGCCGCGGGCCGGGCTGTATGATTACACCGACATCCATACATTCCTGCATGGCGCGCTGAAAGACGGCCTGATAACCCGCGAGAACGCTTCGGTCGCGATATATAACGCCACCGGCACGGCCGGTGTGGCGACGGCCGAATCCAAGCTGCTGAAATCGTATGGTTATAACGTCACTACTGTCCAGAACGCCGGCAACGCCACCGATCCGTCGGCCAGCACTTTGGTGGACTTAAGTAAGGGCGCCGATAAATACACGGCTCATTACCTGGAAGGCCGGTTGGGAGTCACCTCTGTCGGTAAAGTGCCCGCGCAGTTCGGGGTCACGCCGCCGTCGGGGACCAAATTTGTTATAATCTTAGGTGAAGATGCGAGCTCTACCCGCTAGAATCAAGCCCAGCCGCGGCTTTTCCCATATCTTTTATCTGGGCTTGAACTTACTGCTGCCGATACTGGCCTACATCTTAGTGCGCATAGACTTCGTCAGCATTGCTATCCTGCTGATTGTCTTAAGCAAATGGCGGATGTTCGCCGTCCGGCCGCGTTATTGGATGGCTAATCTTATCGGTAACGGCGTGGATATCATGGTGGCCGTGTCGCTGGTGCTATTCATGGCCAGCACTACCGGTGGCTGGTGGCAACTGTTTTGGATGGTGCTTTACGGCGGCTGGCTGCTATGGCTGAAGCCGCGCTATGACGTTCTAAGCGTCTCGGCGCAGGCGATGATCGGCCAGTTGTTGGGATTAAGCTTGCTTTATCTGAAATTCGGCGACAGTTCCATCGTCGGCCTAGTGGCCGGTACCTGGCTGGTAACCTATTTATCCGCCCGCCATTACCTGACTTCGTTCGAGGAGCCGCATAGCGCGCTGTTAGCCCACATCTGGGCTTATTTTTCGGCCAGCTTGGCTTTTGTATTGGCCCACTGGCTGCTGTTTTACGGCACGGTCGCCCAGATCATCGTGATCCTAACGACTATTGGCTACGGCTTGGCCGCTCTTTATTACTTGGACGCCACCGAAAGGCTGTCCGGACTACTGAGGCGGCAGATGCTGGGCATCATGCTGGCGATTCTGTTCATAATCATAGTTTTCTCCAACTGGACCGGCGCGACTTTATAGATTTTCAGGTTTAATTCAGTTTAACGACTAGAATATTAAATATGGACGATGATACAAAGACAAAGAAGCCGGCCCGGGGCGGTAGTTACTCGACCCGGCCGCAGCCGGTCATCAACCTCGATGCCTTGAAAGCCCGCACCCAGAATCTGCGGCCCAGGCGCCCGGCCTTCAGATTATCCAAAACTATCGCTGTGCTCCTGCTAGCCTGCTTATTATTCGGTTTCGGTGGCGGTTTCTTAGGCGCCTGGGCCGAAAACCATGGCAAAACCGCTATCGGTACCAGTACCGCCGCCAAGCAGCAATATATCTCTAATGAAAGCCAGCTTATCGGATCGATCGCCAAGAATGTCGGCCAAAGCGTCGTGTCCGTCGATGTGACGGGGCAGGACACCGCCACCGATTTCTTCGGCTTCCCTCAGACTCAGCAGACGGCGGCCGCCGGTACAGGCTTCATAATCAGTCCCGACGGCATCATTGTCACTAACCGGCACGTCGTGCCGGCTGGCACGACATCGGTCAGCGTGACTTTGGCCGATGGGACCAAGTACGATAACGTCCAAGTTATCGGCCGCACCAGCGATAGCAGTCCGCAGGATATCGCGTTTTTGAAAATCACCAACCTTAACGGCAAAACCCTGACGCCGGTCACTTTGGGCGACTCTTCAAAAGTCCAGGTCGGCGATCGGGTCATCGCTATCGGCAACGCTCTAGGCCAGTTCCAAAACACCGTTACCACCGGCATAATTTCCGGTTACGGACGGGACGTTACGGCCGGCGACAGCAGCGGTCTTGAGACTAGCGAGAGCCTGACGGATCTGTTCCAGACCGATGCCGCCATCAACGAAGGCAATTCCGGCGGCCCGCTAGTCAACATCAACGGCGAAGTCATCGGCGTCAATACCGCCGTGGCCGCCAATGCCCAGAATATAGGCTTTGCCCAGCCGGTCAATGACCTTAAAGCCCTGATATCCAGCGTCCTTAGTAGCGGCCAGCTGCAGCAGCCCTACCTGGGCGTCCGCTACATATCGCTGACCAACGACATCGCCAGCGAGTTCAATCTCAAGGTAAGCCGCGGCGCCTACGTGTTCAGCAGCGACACCGAGCCGGCGGTCGTGGCTGGCAGCCCGGCCGACAAAGCCGGAGTCAAAGACCACGACGTTATTACCAAGCTTAATAATATTTCCATCGATGATAAGACCAGCCTGACGGCCGCCTTGGCCAAATTCAAGGTAGGCGACAAAGTGGCTTTGACTGTCGTCCGCGGCGGCAAGACGATTACTCTGCACGCCACCATCGGCAACGCCCCGACAAGTTAAATACTTGACTTGTCAAGTATTTTTAACAGGAGTGAAAATTTGGATGAAATCCTGCGAGGACTGCAGGGCAAAGCCATGGGCGGCGGCAATTGCGGCCAGTTGTTCGTGTTGAGGCGGCAAGGCTTCGGTCAGAACATAGCGCGGTTTCCAGGTGAAGCGCTGCAGCTGTTTGAATAATTTGCGGTACAAGTCCAGACCGTCAGGGCCGCCAAAAATGGCGATTTTGGGTTCGGCCAGCGCCGCTTGGTTTATCTGCCAATGGTCCGGTACGTAAGGCAGGTTGCACAGCAGCGCGTCATAAGGCCTAAGCGGCCGGCTAAGCAGGTTCATCTTGCGGGCGTGCAGGCGCAGTTCGTGCAGATGGACATTATGTTTGGCGACGGCCAGCGCGCCGGAGCTTATCTCGTATAAATCGACCCGGCTGCCGGTGATTTCCAGGGCCGCCGTGATGCCGATGGCGCCGTTGCCGGTGCCGATATCGGCGATGGACGGTTTGGGCGGCAGTTTAAGCTTAAGCAGCAGCTCGATCATCGTCTCGCTTTCCGGCCGCGGCTCTAAAACATGCCGGTTGACTTTGAAATGCCGGCCGTAAAATTCGGTATGGCCGCGGATATAAGCCAGGGGCACGTGGCCGGCGCGTCTTTCTGCCTTGCGCAGTAATCGTCGGACCTGCAGATTGTTTAGCTCATGTTCAGGGTGGGCCAGAATCCAGCTGCGATCTCTGTGCAGCATATCCTCAAGCAATATCAGAACGTCCAATCGGGCCGAAGATATCCCGGCGGCCTCCAGCTTTTTCTGGCCATGGGCCAGTAAACTCTTTAACCGCATCTTAGCCGCCGGATTTCAGCAGCTCCAGCTCCTTGGCGGCCAGCTGTTCTATAAGATCGTCGATGTTGCCGTCCAGGGCGCCGGGCAGGTTGGAGCGGCTGTAATTTATACGGTGGTCGGTGATACGGTCCTGCGGAAAATTATAAGTCCGGATCTTTTCGCTGCGGTCGCCGCTGCCGATAAGCGACCGGCGGGCGTCGCCCAGCTGTTTTTGCTCTTCTTCTATCTTGGCGGCCAGCAGCCGCGAGCGCAAGACGCCCATGGCCTTATCTCGGTTTTTGATCTGACTTTTTTCGTCCTGCTGGGACACTACGACACCGGAGGGCAGATGGGTGATGCGCACGGCGCTGTCGGTAGTGTTGACTGACTGGCCGCCGTGGCCGCTGGCTCTAAAGACATCAATGCGAATGTCTTCCGGCCGGATTTCAACGTCGGTCTCTTCGGCTTCCGGCAGCACCGCCACGGTGACGGTGCTGGTGTGGATGCGGCCCTGGCTTTCGGTAACCGGGATGCGCTGGACGCGGTGGACGCCGGCCTCGAATTTAAGCATCTTGTAGGCGTTTTCGCCGCGGACCATAAAAATGATTTCTTTGAAACCGCCGGCCTCGGAAGGGCTTTCGCTGATCAGCTCGGTCTTATAGCCATGGGTCTCGCACCAGCGGCTGTACATACGGTATAAATCGCCGGCGAAAAGCGAGGCCTCGTCGCCGCCGGCGGCCGCTCGGATCTCCACGATGCAGTCACGGTCGTCGTTAGGATCCTTAGGCAGCAGCGTTTCGTTCAGCAAAGCTTCGTTGTTGGCTATTTTAGCCTCCAGAGCGTCTATCTCATCATGGGCTAGTATGGCCAGGTCCGGGTCACCGCCGCCCAGCATCTCCCGGGTTTGTTTCATATCGTTTTGGAGGTTCTGGCGTTCATCGAATAAATTCAGGATTTTTTCCAGTTCGGCCATCCGGCGAGCCAATTTGGGATAATCTTTGGACGAATAGACAGCCGGGTCCTGCAGCCGTTGCTTCAGACCGTCATATTCTTCGCGTAAAGATTGCTCCTGGTTCATGCTAGTCCTAGTTTATATAAAAACTCCCCTTTAGCCTAAGCGGTCAGGGAAGCTCGGTATTATTCAGTTACTCGACGCTGGCGACTGGCTTGCCTTCGGAAAAATTCTTGCCTTCGGCGACTTTGGCCTTGGGAGCGGCGCTGACGCCCAGTTTCTGGGTCTCGTCGACGCGCATCTTCTTGGCAGCTTTGGGCTTGGCGGCCGCCCGGGCCTCGCGGGCTTTCTTGGCAACCTCCTGGCGGGCCTTGAACTTATCAACCCGGCCTTCGACGTCGACGATGCGCTCCTCGCCGGTAAAGAACGGGTGCGAAGAGCTGCTGATATGGATCTTGACCAGCGGGTATTCCACGCCGTCAATAGTAATAACCTCGTCGGTAGTTACCGTCGAGCGGGTGATGATGGTCGAATTATCGTTACTGTCCTGAAAAACCACAGGCCGATAATTATCAGGGTGAACACCTTTTTTCATAACTTGGATATTGTAATCGATTTACCCCTGTTGGTCAATCCCTCTTGCGCGCCGATTTAGCTGATGCTATCTTAATCTCCAAAGAGGAGATGCTATGCGCCACGTAAGATTAGGAGAATTCGCGCTTGATAACGACTGGGCGGAAGAAGAGGGCGCGAAGATAGACGACATACGTGGTTTGGGGGCGGAACTAGCCATGCAATATAATGTTGGCCCCAGCTTGTCTCGGTACCTGCAGACGCTTATAGCCGGTCCGGATGTACCGCTACCCTACGCCCCGCCATCGGTCAGAATCGTGACCTCAAAAGAGGGATGGAAGGAGGAATATGCTCTGGTATATGGGTTCCCGGCAGCCAAAGGCGGCGAAGCCTCGGGTCAACAGTACACTCCGTACGCCACCCGATATCCCGAAGAAGCCGTAGCCTTCAGCGTCTTTTATGGAGCTAATTATGGAAGTGGTGGCTATGGCAGAGTGGAAGCGGCCCAACCTTTGGACCGGGAAGCCGAAACCCGTCTGGGCGCCGGCGACTTTACAGATGACGAAGCCGAACGGCTTCTAGAAGACATGGACCGCGTACAAAGAACATATGATGAACTATTGATCGCCGCCAGAGACCCGCGGCTTAATCCACAATATGCCGAGCGGGTCAACGAGACCTTCTATCAGCACGCCGACTAAATTCGGTTCAAAGAACCCCGCAAGGCTTGCAAAAAAAGCCTAACAGAGGTAGAATAACCCGGTAAACATTAAGCAGGGGAGCATATCAATCCTCCCGGCGAGACTCGTGCAGGGTCCGTCAGGGCAAGCGCTTTCCGAAGAGAAAGGATTCATCATGGCTACCGCTCAGGTAGATATCAAACAGTTATTAGAGGCCGGCGCCCACTTTGGCCACCAGACCAGCCGCTGGCACCCCAAAATGGCGCCCTATATTCATAGCAAACGCGAGGGCAATCACATCATCGATCTGACCAAGACCGTCGAGGCGCTGGACCGGGCTTTGGAATTCATTACCAAAACCACCGGCCAGGGCAAGCAGATCCTGCTGGTCAGCACCAAACGCCAAGCCAAAGACAAGGTCAAAGAAGTAGCTTTGGCTACCAACATGCCCTATGTCACCGAGCGCTGGCTGGGCGGCATGCTGACCAACGGCGCCACTATCGGCGGCCGCATCAAACACCTTAAGGATTTGGAAAGCCGGATGATCAGCGGCGAGCTGGCTAACCGCTACTCCAAGCTGGAAGTCCAGCGCTTCCAGGAAGAAATCGACGAGATGAACCACTTATACGGCGGCATCAAGGAACTGGCCGCCAAGCCCGGCGCCGTGTTCGTAGTTGACGCCTTGCAGGACTCTATCGCCATCAAAGAAGCCCGCAAACTGGGCGTACCGGTCGTAGCGCTGATTGATACCAACGCCGACCCGACCGTCGCCGATTACCCGATTCCGGCCAACGACGATGCCACCAAAGCCATTAATCTTATCCTGGATTACGTTCAAGCCGCTATTGAGGCCGGCAAAAAACAAGCCGATAAGCCCAAAGCCGCCGACAAGGCCGACAAACCGGCCGAAGAACCGAAAGCCGAGGCCGCAGCCGAAACCAAGGAGGAAAAATAACCATGGCCGATATATCGATCGATGACATCAAGCGCCTGCGCCAGCTGACCGGCGTCGGCATTACCGACGCCAAAAAAGCCCTGCAGGACAGCGCCGGCGATTTCGACAAGGCCTTAAGCGAGATGCGCGCCAAAGGCCTGACTAAGGCCGAAAAGCGCGGCGAGCGCGAAGCCCGGGCCGGACTGATAGGCGGCTACATCCACGACGGCCGCATCGGCGTCTTAGTGGAAGTTAACTGCGAGACCGATTTCGTGGCTAAAACCGATGAATTCAAAGAATTAGTCAAAGATTTATGCTTGCATATTGCCGCCAGTGAGCCGGAAGGCGTCGAGGATCTGCTCAAGCAGGAGTTCGTCAAGGATCCCTCTAAAACCGTCGGCGATATCGTCAAAGAAGCCAACGCCCAGCTGGGCGAGAACATCGTGGTCCGCCGCTTCAGTCGCCTGGCTCTGGGCGAAATCAACTAAAAAAGCGGCAGGAACTGCCGCGAGATAAAAATCTCGAGCAGCGGCTCGTGCCGCTGGGGCGGGGGAGCGCTGACTTGCCGCGCTCACCCCGCGTCCTCTGTCTGGAACTAGTCGTAGTACGGGTCGCCGGTGTTGCTACGGGCCCGGTTGAAGGCCACGGGTAGCCGGAACTTCCAGGCGACCGCCGCCATGACGGCGGCGTATACGCCCAGCGTTAGGCCGAGCTTTTCGGTCAGACTCATGCTTGCTCCTTGCGCTTGTTGGGCCGCTTACTCCGCGCCGCCCCCGAGCCAGCCGATGAAACCGCGGACTTCAGCGAGGTTGTCGCTGATTGTCCACCAGGCTGACTTCAGTCGGGCGCAGAGCCCAAGCAGCTTTGACTCCGTCAGGTTGGCCGCGAAAAACACGGACTCTCCCTTCTTCAGAACGCCAGCGTTGACGCTCCGGCTTCGGGGGCGGGGTCCTTCTTCGGTCGGTCCATCCGCAGGATCACGGCCAGGAGGGCCGCGTCCAGAACGGCGAACCCGAACCCGAAGCCGTACTCCGCCGAGGTCATCGGGTAGAGAAGCACCCATAGGCCGAAAGCTACCGCTCCCAGCCCGACGTACACGATCATCAGTTCCACGTCCTCGCGGACCCGGACCGCCGCCGCGCACAGGACCAGGCCTGTGACCAGGCAGAGGTCCTGCCAGCCCAAGGCACCGACGGGGAACGCCAGCGCCAAGCTGAGAGCCCCGAAGAGCAGGGCTGTCCGCTTCGCTCGACGCGCGTCATGGCGGTTGCCCATCCGCACCGCCAGGCCGTATAAGAACAGGCTCATGACGAGCAGTGCCGTCGATGTGACTTCAAGATGCAGTGCCATTCACCCCTCCTGGGAGTCGATGTGCGGGCCCGGGCCCGCTTTATCTTAGTAGATACCAAGCGTTGTGGCCCGCTTGCCAGACATAAGATTATACAACCGAACCGCTTATTTTTCAACAACTGCTAAATGTTATATAATTATGGTTGATGAACAAAGACCAATTGATCCAGCAGACCAAAGGTAAACTTGATGCCGCCACCGAACATTTCCGCCAGGAAATCGGCAAGATCCGCACCGGCCGGGCCCACCCGGGCATGCTGGATAACGTGACCGTCGAAGCCTACGGCCAAAGTATGCCGCTCAAAGCCGTGGCCAGCATCGTCACGCCGGAACCCCAGTTGTTGCAGGTCACGCCTTTCGATCCGTCCAATCTGCAGGCCATATCTGATGCTATCTCCAAGGATGAATCCCTGGGCCTCAATCCGGCTGATGACGGCCGGGTGGTGCGCATCCAGATCCCGCCGCTGACCGAAGAGACCCGGCAGGCCATGGTCAAGGTCCTACACCAGAAATTAGAAGACTGCATGATTGCCGGCCGCAATGCCCGACACGAGGCCATGCGGGCCGCCGACCAGGCCGAAAAGGACAAAGATATTGGCAAAGACGAACGCTTCGGCCTGGAAAAACAGATTGATGATTTACTAGCCAAACAGAAAACCGACGCCGAAGTTTTAGCCAAAACCAAGGAACAGGAAATTTTAACAGTTTAGTCTCAGCTTCAAACTGTTAGAATAAACGTATGCAGTTCTTAGTTTTCGGGCTTGGCCTTCTGCTGTTCATCGGCTTGATACTAGTCCATGAGTGGGGGCATTTCATCATGGCCCGCCATAGCGGCGTGGACGTCGAAGAGTTCGGTCTTGGTTTTCCGCCTCGGGCCTGGAGCCGTAAACTCAGATCCGGCATGATTCTCAGCCTCAATATCCTGCCTTTGGGAGGCTTCGTGAAATTAAAAGGCGAGCACGACAGCGATGAGCGCAAGGGCAGCCTGGGTGCGGCCAGTCTGGGCACCAAGACCAAGATCATGCTGGCCGGCGTCACCATGAATCTGATCGCCGGGCTGGTCTTGCTAACAGTCCTAGCTCTCATCGGCATGCCCAAACTTATTACCAAGGACAATGTCGGCCAAGACCAGTTCACGGTGGCCAGCGATACGCGCGTCATCCGCCAAGCCGTCCTGGCCGGTTCCGTGTTGGCCGGTTCGCCGGCTCAGAAAATCGGCCTGCGCAGCTCGGATCAGATTTACAGCATCAGCGACGGCTCCCAGGCCAGAACTATTACTACGGTACCCCAGCTCCACGACGCCACTTCGGCTTTCGCCGGCCAAAAGGTGACTATCTTTTATAAGCGTGGCGGCCAGACGCTGACTGGCAGCACCCGGCTGCTCAGCAAAGCCCAGGTCGACGCCAGCCTTAAAACCGATAACCCCCAAGGCAATCTGGGCGTCATCCCGACTAACGTCACTATCCAACGCAGTACCTGGAGCGCGCCGATCGTCGCCCTAGGGCTCGCTAAACAGATAACCGTGCTGACTTTCCAGGGGCTGGGCCACGCCCTGGGCGGATTAGGCTCGGCTATCGCCGGCTTGGTCACTAATAACCATCAGGCCAGGGAGAACGGCCAGAATAATGCCAGCGCCCAGGTCGGCGGCCCGGTCGCCATCGGCGTAGCGCTATGGAATTCCGGCAGCCTGGGCATCAATTTCATGCTGCTGCTTATCGCGCTGATATCTTTGACGCTGGCCATCATGAACGTCTTGCCGATACCGGCGCTGGACGGCGGCCGGCTATCCATGATGATAATCAGCCGCGGCGTCTTGCGCCGCCCCTTAAGCCGGGCGTCCGAAGAACGTATCGTCGGCGCCAGCTTCGCGCTGATAATGGCGCTGGTCGTCCTGATCACTATCGTTGACGTTAAGCGGTTCTTCTAAGCAATGGAAGAAGCAGCCGCCGGTCCGCAGCAGTCTAAGGGGACCTTAGGCCGGCCGCTGACCGTAATTTTCCGAACAGTCCTGATATTCATCATCAGCCAGGCCGCCGGATTCTTCGTAGTCGATATAATTTACGGATTGGTCCGGCCGGGCGCCAGCCCCGACCTTAACAATTCCATCACCGGACAATTCTTTTATATACTGATCGCCGAAGGCCTGGCCGCGTGGCTGGCTGTCATGCTGGTTCGCCGCCAAGGGCTCAAACTATCCGTTATCGGCCTGGGGCGGCGCCCAAAAATGAACGATTTATGGAAAGGCGCCATCGGTTTCGCGGCTTTCTACGCGCTACTGATTGTCGCCGGGGTCATCATCAATCTTATTTCGCCGGATATCAACAACCAGCAGCAGAACCTCGGCTTCAACAATATCAATAACGGCACCGAGAACCTGCTGGCCTTCATCTCTTTGGTGCTGCTGCCGCCGCTGGGCGAAGAGACGCTAGTGCGCGGCTATCTGTTCTCCGGCCTGCGCAAAGCCTGGCGCTTCTGGCCGGCGGTACTGGTTACTAGCCTGATTTTCGGCGCTGCCCATCTGGAATTCGGCAGCGGCGGCCCGCTGGTCTGGGCGGCCGCCATCGATACTTTCATGCTATCCATCGTCCTGTGTTTCCTCCGTGACCGGACAGGGGCGCTGTACGCCGGTATGCTGGTCCATATGCTCAACAATCTGATTGCCTTCGGCGTCCATTTCAAATAATGCTCGCTCCACTGAACCGATAGTGGCGAATAAAAAATTTGTACAATTTTCGGAATGATTTAGCAATCTGATAGAATTAAGCCAGCAATTATGAGACGCTCACAACTGTTTATAAAAACCCGCAAAGAGGCGCCGGCCGACGAAGAAAGCAAAAATGCTCAGCTGCTGATAAGGGCCGGCTTTATCTATAAGGACTCCGCCGGCGTTTACGCTCTATTGCCGATGGGTCTAGCGGTCATCGAGAACATCAAGCGGATAGTCCGCCACGAAATGAATAAACAGGGCGGCAACGAACTGCTGATGACGTCTTTGCAGCGCAAAGAATTATGGGAGCACACCGACCGCTGGGACGACGCCAAGGTGGACATCTGGTTCAAGTCGCATTTAGCCAACGGCAGCGAAGTCGGCCTGGCCTGGAGCCACGAGGAGCCGATCAGCGACATGATGCGCGAGTTCATCGCGTCCTACCGCGACCTGCCAGCCTATGTCTATCAGTTCCAGACCAAGTTGCGCAACGAAGTCCGGGCCAAAAGCGGCGTTATGCGCAGCCGCGAATTCATCATGAAGGACCTCTATTCCTTCACCCGCAGCGACGAGGAACACCAGAAGTTCTACGACTCGATGACCCAGGCTTACCTTCGGATATTCAAAGAAATCGGCTTGGGCGGCGATACTTACTTAACTTACGCCTCCGGCGGCGCTTTCACTCAGTTCAGCCACGAATTCCAGACCGTCACTGGCAACGGCGAAGACACCATATATCTGGACCGCGAGAAAGGCATCGCTATCAACGAGGAAGTCATGAGTGACGAGGTCGTCGCCCAGGCCGGCGTCAACCGCGACAAGCTAGATAAAGTCCAGGCCGCCGAAGTCGGCAACATATTTAGCTTCGGTACCCATAAGTCCGAGCAACTGGGGTTATATTTTACAGATGAAGATGGCAGCCAAAAGCCAGCGGTCCTGGGCAGTTACGGCATCGGCGTCACCCGCCTGATGGGCGTCGTGACCGAGCACTTTGCCGACGATAAGGGGCTGGTGTGGCCCGAAAACATTGCACCGTACATGGTGTACTTGGCCGGCCTGGGCGATTCAGAGGCCGCCCGGCAAGCCGCCGATGCCGCTTACGATTATCTAACAGAAAACCATATCAAAGTGTTGTATGATGACCGCGACGAGCGCCCCGGCGAGAAGTTCGCCGACGCCGACCTGTTTGGCATCCCGTACCGGCTGGTTGTCAGCGACAAAAGCTTGGCGGCCGGCGGGTTAGAGCTAAAAAAACGAGCCTCGACAGAGGTCGAGATAGTCCAAAAGGACCAGTTGGCAAATCGGTTAAAAAATCCTTTACAAGCCTGATATAATAATTGGAATCACAGATTTGAGGGCACAAACTGAGATAAAGAAAGGTTTTTTCATGATAAAAAAGACATATCGCCTGACCCAGGAAGGCGTCCTAGCGCTTAAGGACGAACTTGCCGGTTTGGTTGCCCAGCGGCCGCACGTCGCGGACCGTATTAAGCATGCCCGCGAACTGGGCGATTTAAGCGAAAACGCCGAATACCAGACGGCCCGCGAAGAGCAGGACCGCTTAGAAACCCGCATTTCCGAACTGGAACATGTCATACAGAACTCCCAGATTATCAAAAAACCCAAAAACGACGGCCAGGTGCGCCTGGGCTCGACCGTCAAGCTTAAAGACGGCGGCAAACCGATCGGTTATCAGGTGGTCGGGACCATAGAGGCCGACCCGGCGGCCGGCAAGATCAGCGACGAATCGCCGATCGGCAAAGCGCTTTTAGGCAAGAAAGTCGGCGACAAGGTAGAGATCAAGACTCCGGCCGGCGCCCACTTGTACAAAGTCATAGAGATTTCTTAACCCGCTTAAGGGCGATTCACTATATAATTTAGTTTATGCAGTGGCTCGATAAGGTAGTCGATGAGGTGATTGCCGCCCATCCGGAAGGGGAGATCCTGGTATCTTCGGGAGTCTCGCCGTCCGGCGTTTATCACGTAGGCACCTTGCGCGAAGTACTGACTGCCGACGCCATTCTGCTGGCTCTGCGCCGCCGGGGACGGGACGCCCGGCATATCCATGTCGTGGACGACCTGGACCCGCTGCGCAAGATCCCGGCCGGCGTTGATGACAGCTTCGAAAAATATATGGGCATGTCGCTGTGCGACGTGCCGGCGCCCGATGGCAAAGCCGGTTCCAGCTGGGCCGATTATTACTTCAAAGATTTTGCCCGCAGCGTCAAAAAGCTGGGTCTGGATATGGAGATCATGCGCTCTCACAAAAAATACCGCGCCGGTTTTTTCGTTCCGGCTATCGAAGTTGTTTTAAGCAAGATTGATAAAGCCCGGGACGTCTTGACCTCGGTTGCCGGCCGCTCATTGGACGAAAACTGGTCGCCTATTCAGATCAAAGAAGACTCCTATCTTAAAAGCCGCCGATTCCTAGATGTCGATACCGCCCGCAAAGTGGTAAGTTACGAAGATAAGAACGGCCGCCAAAAAGAGGTCAGCTACGCCGGCGGCGAGGTCAAACTGTACTGGCGGCTGGATTGGCCGGCCCGCTGGTGGCTGCTGGGGGTGGACGTCGAACCTTTCGGCCGCGACCACGCCACCAAAGGCGGCAGCTACGACACCGGAGTGGCCTTAATGAAAAGCGTCTTCAAAGACAAGCCGCCGCTGCCGGTACCTTATAATTTCATAAACCGCACCGGCCAGACCAAAAAGATGAGCAAAAGCTCCGGCGACACCTTGGCTATCAGCGACATGCTGCAGATCCTGCCGCCAGAAGTCCTACGCTACTTCGTGCTGCGTCACTCGCCGGACAAAACGTTGTTTTTCGATGAGAACGACGGGCTTATCAAACTGTTCGACGATTTCGCGGCCCTGCTGGCCAAACCCGATAAAACAGCCGACGACGAGCAGCTTATTCAGATATCGATGGGCAATATCGAGCAAAGCACCATCAGCAATATCCCGTTCTCGCACCTGGTAGCCAGTTATCAAGCGGCCTTAAAGGACCCGGCCAACACCTTGGAAATCATCCGGCGCACCGAACACAAGGAGACCGTAGACGCCCAAGAAGAAACCATCAAAAAAGAACTGAAATTCATCGACCAGTGGCTTAAGAACTGGGCGCCGGATGATATCAAGTTCGAGCTGGCCCAAAAGCCGCCGAAACTCATATCCGAGCCGGAGCGGGAATATCTGCTGGCGCTGGCCGAAAAGGTCGAAGCCGCGCCGCCGGACGCCGACGGCGAATGGTTCCATAAGGCCATCTACGAGTTCAAAGACAGCGCCGGCCTGGCGCCCAAACAGCTTTTCAGCGCGCTTTATAAAGTGTTGATCAATCAGGAATCCGGTCCGCGCGCCGGCTGGTTCTTATCAATCCTGCCGCGCGACTGGCTGCTTAAACGGTTGATGCTGGAGGCTTAGAATATGCCCGAATCCCAGCCGGATAAGCACCAGCAGCTAGCCTGGGATTTCGAAGAGTTTGCCAAGGGCGGCCGCGTAAAAGACCGGACTCCGGATGTTTTCCGGGCCCTAGGGCATCAGATGGCTTCGCGCCTGGCCTCATCAAAACAGCCGGTAAATTCGGCAGCTGCCGTCGAACTGGCTTTGCAGGCCAGCCTTACTGACATAAAAAGCCTGCTGTCGCCGTTCGCCCAGCACCGCCTGATGGAGTACCTGATAGACCAAGTACCCGGCAAAACTCCGGATTACCGTCCCGGCGACCCCTATTTTAACGCCACGCTCGCCAGTTTCGGGGTAGACGCCGTCTTCAATCATATCGTCCGCGGCATGGAGCTTAGCGACCCTAATCAGCTGGCTTTAGACGTGGACGACAACTATGGATCTGCGGGAAGTCCTTAGCCGTAGCTCACTGGAAGCGGCGCCGCGGTTACTGGGCTGTTGCTTGGTACGCCAAACGCCAGAAGGAATAATCAAAGTCCGGATTGTCGAGACCGAAGCCTACCATCAGGACGACCCGGCTAGCCATAGTTTCCGCGGCTTGACGCCGCGGACGGCGCCGATGTTCCAGGCCGGCGGCCGGTTGTACGTTTATTTCACTTACGGGATGCACTACGCGCTGAACATTGTCACCGGTTCGGCGGGCAGGGGAGAAGCCGTGCTGATCCGGGCCGCCGAACCGCTAGATGGTGTAGAAATAATGCAAACTAACAGAGGTATCCGTGACATATATAAACTGGCTAGTGGTCCCGGCCGATTGGCTCAGGCATTGGGCATAACCGATACCTCCCTCTCCGGCAAAATACTTAACAAGTCAAGTATTATATTAGAACCGGGCAAAGTGGCGCCAGGCGAAGAAATCGTAGTCGGGCAGCGTATCGGTATTACCAAAGCCGCCGACCAGCCCTGGCGGTTTTACATCAAGGATAATCGTTTTGTCTCTAAAGCTCAGCCAAGGTTATAATTAGGTCAATGAATACAGCCAGCATGCCGGCGATAGAGACCTTCGGCCTGGGCAAGCAGTATCGCAAAACCGATAAGCCGGCCCTGCATAATCTTAATATCACTATCATGCCGGGCGAGATTTACGGCTTTTTGGGGCCCAACGGCGCCGGTAAAAGCACCACCATCAGGCTACTGATGAATTTCATCCAGCCCACCGAGGGCCACGCTTGCATCCTGGGCAGGAATATCGTCAGCGAATCCACCGAAATCAAACGCCATATCGGCTACCTGCCGGGGGAAATAGCCTTATATCCCAATATGACCGGCCGCCAGCTGCTGGAATATGTGACCGATCTTCTGCCGCTAAAGCATAAGAACAACGTATCTAAATTGGCGGCTACTTTCGACGTCCCGCTCAGCCGCAAGATCAACACCTTATCCAAAGGCAACCGCCAGAAAATCGCCATTATCCAGGCTTTCGCCGCCGAGCCCGAAATCCTCATATTGGACGAGCCAACCAGCGGCCTGGATCCGCTGATGCAGGAAGCTTTCTTCCAACTGGTCCGCGATGTCAAAGATAAAGGCGGTACGGTTTTCTTTAGCAGCCATAATCTTACCGAGGTCCAGAAAATCTGCGACCGGGCTGGTTTTATCCGCGACGGCAAGCTGGTCGCTCAGCAGACTATCGGCCAGCTGTCCCAAAGCGCCGTCCAGACCTACGATATCTCCTTCGCCGAGCCGGTGCCGGTCGGCGAGCTTAAGCGGCTAAAAGGTGCCAAGGTCATTTCTAACTCGGCCCACCACGCCACCGTTAAGTTAAAAGGCGACTTAAAGCCGTTTTTCAGTCTCTTGGCTAGGCGCAACGTCCACGCCATAGACCGCCGCGAGATCGATTTGGAAGAAGAATTCCTAAGCTTTTATAAGGGGAAGCGATGAAGACGATAGCCAAATGGGCTCTCTGGCAGCGCCGCTGGTCGATTTTCTGGTGGGCGGCCGGCATTATCTTCTTTATCTTTTTGACATTGATTTTTTATCCGACGCTTAAAGATCAAGCGGCTCAGCTGGATAAATCGTTCAATCAAATTCCGCAGACCGCCAAGCAGCTATTCACCGATACCAGCAATATCTTTTCGCCGGTCGGCTATTTAAGCAGCCAGATATTCTACCTGTTGCTGCCGCTGCTGCTATCTATTTTCGCTATCAATCTGGGCATGTCGCTGATTGGCAGGGAAGAGAGGGATAACACCATAGAAATGCTGCTGGCCCGGCCGATATCCCGTGCCCGGCTGCTGCTGGGTAAGGCTTTGGCCGGCCTGGAGGCGCTGGTCATCGTTGGCGGCGTGTCGATAGCCTTCGTAGTGGTGATGTGCCGGTTAGTAAAACTGGATATATCGTCGCTATACGTCGCCGAGACAGCGGCCGTATGCATGCTCCTAGCTCTTTGTTTCGGAGCGGTGGCCTTTATGCTGACGGCTATGGGCCGGGTGGGCCGGACCGCCAGCATAGCCGCGGCGGCCGCCTTTGGCCTGGGTGGCTACATAATCGTTTCGCTGGTGCCCTCCGTCAGCTGGCTGCGCTGGCCGGCCAAAGCGTTCCCGTTCAATTATTATCATGCGGCGCAGCTGCTGACCGGACAGTACAATTTTGCCAATCTGATTTATTTCGCCGGACTAACCGCCGTCTGCCTGGGGGCCGCCTGGCTGGCTTTCCGCCGCCGCGACCTCGCCAGCTAGCCGGGATATAATAGGAGTATGAGCAGAGAAGAAGCCATATTCGCGGCCGGGTGTTTCTGGGGAGTACAGGACTATTTCGACCAAGTCCCGGGCGTACTGGAGACGGAAGTCGGCTACATCGGCGGCCACCTGGATAACCCCACTTACGAACAGGTCAGCGCTCACGGCACCGGCCACGCCGAAGCCACGAAAGTGGTCTACGACCCCGCAAAAGTCAGCTACCAAACTCTTCTGAAACAATTTTTCCATATGCACGATCCGACGCAGCTGAACCGCCAGGGCCCGGATGTCGGTGATAATTACCGCTCAGCCGTTTTTTATAAAGACGACGAACAGAAGCGGGCCGCTCAAACTTTAATAAAAGAGCTGGATGAATCCGGCGATTTCAAAAAACCGATAGTTACCACGCTGGAGCCGGCCAGCAAATGGTGGCCGGCCGAAGAATACCACCAGAAATTCTCCCAAAAGAACGGCTACGGCGCCTGCCACGTCAACTATGCGCCGGTAGATTAATCTTCTTCGGCGGCGAATAATCCGACCAGCTCGCAATGATCTAGCACGTGGCCGGCCTGGGCCTTGATAACATCCTGGATGCCGGAACCGCTAGGCAGATCCAGCGTGGTGTCCAAGGCGTAAAAATCAAAAACGTAATGATGGGTGCCGGTGCCCTTGGGCGGGCAGGGGCCGCTATAGCCAGATGAGCCGCCGCCGTTTGGTCCCTGGACGGCGCCCACTGGCACGCTGTTGACCGGGATCGAATCGGTCCCCGGCGGGATATCCCACATCAGCCAGTGCAGATAGTCGCCGCTTACAGCGTCTGGGTCGTGCATGATAAGCGTCAGGCTTTGGGCGCCGTCCGGCACGTTAAAGATGTTTAAGGGCGGGTTGACGTTCTGGCCTCGGCAAGTATATTGCGGCGGTATAGGCGACCCGTTACGGAAAACCGGGCTGATGATATCAAGTCCCTGATTATCTTCGGCTGCCATTATAAATCTCCATTTTTCTCTCTAAAAAGCCGGTGAATCCCACTATGACCCCATCATATCCAAGAAACAGTAAAGTTTGTTACAACAACCCTTTAGCGCTTACCCTCCAGCATCTTATTCAGGGCGATGGTATTGACCTGCCACTTGCCGTGCTTTTGGTCGATGATGCCGAGGTTTTCCAGCTGCTTGAGAAGCGTCGTGGTAGTCTCGCGGGTGACGCCGGATAAGTCGGCCAGCTCCTGGTGCGATAGTTTCAGCTGCAGCTCATAAATATCGGGTTTGATCTGTTTGCCGGACTTGGATATCAGGTAAGGCAGCAGCAGGCAGACTTTGTCGATGGCCTTTTTATTCTTCATCACTTCCAGCTGGTTCATAATTATCTCGTTGCTGGCTGATAAGTAGGCCATATAAGTGTTCATGGCCGCCGGGTCGGAGCGCAGATGCTCCATCAGCTCTTTGGCCGGCAGAGCCGCCAGCTCGGTATCGACCAGCGATTGGTAAAAATAGTGGATGTTGTAGTCGCTCCAGTCCATGGTCGAGGCGAAAGCCAGTGGAAAGATATCGCCGGCGCCCAGCAGCAGGATGGTCCGGGTATCGCCGGACTCCAGGATGGTATAGGCTTTGACGAAACCGCTTTTCACCAGGTATATCTGAGTCAAAGGGTCACCCTGGTAGTGGATCAGCTGGCTTTTGGGGTATGTCTTAGAACGCCCGCTGGCGAACAGCTGGTTAATCTGCTTCAGATAATCGGATTCAGTCTCCTCCACCCGATAAATATAGCCTAAACGGACACAAAGGTATGTTACTTAGTTAACAGAGTCGCGGGGTGTCTTATATACAAAAAATCCCGGCACTGCCTAGGTGCGGGATTTAAAGCGCCGATTGCATTTTCAGCCATACTTCCTAGATATCTCTCGGAATTGTAACATCCGGCCGGACGCTGTATGACCTGTCTCCTTTGCCCCGGCGAAGGCACGCTGTCCGCGGTCGTTTATGGAACGTCCGCGGTCGGCGCACTGTTTCGTCAGAAGACCTTCGTCTCCCTAGTGAAGCCGGCTGTCTAGAACGGCAGGCTGTCTATGGAATCGGAACTTACTGCGACTCACAAATTTCATAAGCTGTCAGTCATACCTTGCGGGCATGGCTGGCGCCTAAATTGATACTATCGCCGGGGAAGACGGGCGGTCAATAGTTTAAAACAATTTCACAACATAAAATAAGCGTGAGCGCAATAGCCTAAGGTTCGCGGCTCTGGTGTTGTTTGATGGTGTCGTTGATGGCTTTGGCTAGCGCCTTAAGGTCGTCTATCTTGTTTAAGCGTACGGCGGCCACCACGTCGGCGTGCAGATGGCCTTCGTGCTGTTCGCGGGCCTGGAAAAACATCAGGCTGGGCACGCCTTCGTCGCTGATAGCTACTACGTGGCCGTCGGATACCACTATTGGCGAGGTGTAGCGCAGGTTCACGTCGTTTTGCCCGGGGTTCATGCCTCTATTATAACCGTAATGCTCTAAACCTTACAAAAAGGGATGGCGGCGATCATCCCGAGAGTTATTAATCGACAAAGTGTTGATAAAATGTTAAAATATTATAAATGGAGACCTCCCACCGGCCCGAATCCCCGCGCGAGCTTGCCGTAAAAGCTTTGATATCCAGAGGTTTGGATACCGCCACCAGAAATTATGGGCCCAGCAGCCCCGATCCTAAGCCGTACCATGGGCCGGAACACACTTTGATGGTCATAACCTCGGCCGGCCGGCTGGCCGATGCCGCTATGGCGGCCGGCAGGATAGACCGCGCCCAGCACGATCTGCTGATGATCGCCGCCGCTTATCACGATGCCGTCTACGACGTCCAAAGAAGTGACAGCGAAGAACTCAGCGCCGAACTGGCCGCCCGGCATATGAACATGCTAGGCATCTTTCCTCAGGCCGAAACCGACCGCGTCAAAAACATCATCGCCGCCACTAAGGTCAAAGCGGTTGCTAACCAGCGCATAGAGCAATCCGCTTCGCCGGACGATTATCTTACCATGCTGATGGCCGATGCCGATCTGTCGTCATTCGGTCTGCCCGAAACCGAGTATTGGGAGTCAGCACGCCGGTTCTTCGCCGAAACTTATCCGGGAATCCAGCTGACCGGCGAAGTTCTTCTGGCTTTCCTAGCAAACCAGATCCAAATAGTCGGCAACCATCGATATTACACCGACGAAGCCCGCTACCTGTTCAGCTGCCAGCCGGAAAACATCCAGTTTCTCACCGGTCTGCTGGCGGCGGCCGGCTAAGGCGGCTTGCCGCGCATGACGGCTGTATTCTTGCCGGAAACAGAAGTATAATTCTGGTAGAAAGGGATAGTGCATGGCTAGTTTGGATGATCTGCAAAAACAGGTGGTGGCCTTCCGTGATGCCCGCGATTGGGAACAGTTCCATAATCCCAAGGACCTGGCGGTGTCTATGCTTTTAGAAGCCGCCGAATTTCTGGAGCATTTCCAGTGGAAATCGTCCGACGAAGTTAAAAAGCATCTCAAAGTCAAGCACACCGATGTCAGCGACGAGCTGATAGACGTCTTATACTGGGTCCTTTTAATCGCCCACGATATGGATATAGATTTAGCCAAAGCTTTTGATAGCAAGATGAAACAAAACGAAGCCAAGTATCCTGTCTCTAAAGCCAAAGGCTCCCACGCCAAATACACCGAGCTCTAACCGGCCTATAAAATTCCCCGAAACAGGGGTAAAATAAGCTAGAAGTGAGAATTACATTAAATGCAGTTGAGGAGAATATTGCTCCGCTTGGAATAAGAGATAGAGCAATTAGTTTAATCATTAATGGTGAGATAATCCATTATCACTATGATAAAGAACGGGAAGAAATAATACTCAAAGAAGCGCTCGCATAGGGAGTTCAGACGTCAGTAAATTTGATCCCATGAAAATCAAACTTAATATGATAAATAGATGAAATACTGGCGAAGAAGGCCCACCCCTGAAGAGAAAATGCTGAAAGAAGCATTAGAAGAACATGGGCTTCGGGTCTTGGCTCAAGTTAGAGACGGGTTTAAAAAGATAGACTTAACTATTCCGGACGCCAAAATAAATATTGAAGTTGACGGGAAACAGCACCTTACAAACCCGCATCAGATTATTAGCGATATGGCTCGCACCTATTATTCGGACAAGTTAGGGTACGAAACTGTACATATCCCTAACGCATACATTCACTCTGATTTAGGAAAGATCGCTAAGGCTCTTGCCGAGGCTGCTAAAATACGTGAGCAACAAATCGTCCAAGGTATAAAAATTTAAAAAATGTGAGGGAAATCACTGTGCGTGATTGCTGGGTGGGTTTATGATTTTTGTAACCAATCGTGAGAGCGGCTAGCAGCGAACTGCTTCGGTGGGGAAGCTGCGGAGAAAGGAGCCCTAAACAAGCTCCTTTTTTATGACGCGGATTATTCAATAATTTTCTGGTGTGATGGAAATCACTGGAAGCTGTAGTAAGTAAGGATTATCATTTTGGTAGTCATCCACAAAAATGGCTGAAAAAAAATGCGCTGGTTCGTGACGACGGAGCAGGGTACCAAGAGGGGCCGAAAAAACGGCCCCTCTTCGCTTATTAAAAGCTAAAGGACTTGGAAGGTGGAAGCGGTGATAGCGGCTGTGGTGGCGATTTTCTTGGCTTTATCCTCGGCGTTTTGGGCGTCTTGTTTGGACTTATGGATCGTGCCATCAGGGTGGTGGGGCGGGGAGTAAGTAGTGATTATTTTCATGGGCTGGTCGCCTTTTGTGATGAAGTTGTGTTTGGTGCCGGCCGGCACCAACACTAAGTCGCCGGTATTGAAATCCGAAGTTTGACCATCCAGCACGACCTGGCCGCTGCCACTTATCAGATATAAGACCTGGTCGTTATCCTTGTGGACCTCTTCGCCGATATCGTCGCCGGCCGGAATGCTCATAATTACTACCTGGGTATGCTTGCCGGTTGCCAATACTTGCCGGAAATAATCGTTGGCCTTTGCTTGTCCGGTAATGTTATTTACTAATGCCATAGCTGTCTCCTGTTACAGCTTTAGCATCGCACTAACCGGCCGGGATGGTAGTGACATGGCTCACGTGCCATGCCGGCGGCGGGTGCGGATTTGGTGGGTGGCGGCCAGGACGCCGGCCACGGTAAGGGTTACGGCGACGATTTCTAAGCCTTTTTTGTGGCGGGCGGTGAAAGTGCGGTTATCGCCGTTACGTTCAATAATGAGGTCGTCTAACCCTACGATGTCATCCTCTATCTTAGTAGCCAGTTCGTGGCCGTCGGCCATGCGGCCGCCGTGCGGCTGGGACCTTC
Organism: Candidatus Saccharimonadales bacterium; assembly: GCA_025450575.1. Classification (GTDB taxonomy): domain Bacteria; phylum Patescibacteriota; class Saccharimonadia; order Saccharimonadales; family UBA10212; genus JAIFWC01. The sequence goes on along the minus strand of JANWHE010000016.1, from coordinate 104,823 downwards.
GTTGGAAGAATTCAAGTGCCGGCTCGTACATCAAAGCCTCGTCGCCCGGCACCTCGCCGATTATCTGCGGTAAGTCGTCCTCATGGCCCATGCGTACCTATTATAAGCCCAGTTGGGATCACCGCCAGATAAGTTTGTAGACTTTCAGCCATTCCGGGAGGCGGTTAAGCCCCGGTATGAACGGGAAAGCCATAAGCAGCAGCAGAAAACAGCCCAAAATGATGGCGCCGTCGCGGTCGCCATTATCGTCGTTGGCAAGAATGGTATGGTTCATCAGTCCAATTGGCGCCAGCCACCACGCGCCGGGCGGTATAGTTCCTTTTTCTTCGCGCAGCATGCCGTATTGGTCGGTGGTTATGCCGAGTGAAGTAGCGTTATCTTCCAATACCCCGGTATCCGCCAAAAAGCGCAGTGAATAAGTGGATTGGTCGCCTCCGGACGGCGCGGAATCAAGGGCCGGTTCGTACAATCCAGCGGCCGCCATATCCGTGAGAGACACCACCACGCTTTCCAGAGGATTAGCGGAGCCCGGCCGCTGGGCCGGATAGGAATTGTCGAAGAAGTCGGCGGCGGCCTGGGTCTGGGCCTGCTGGACCGCCGGCGGCAGGGCGTTGAAGCGGCTTAGCATATCCGGCGACCGCGTCAGCACCACGTACTGGGCGTAAGGGTCATTTATGTACACCTTCCTGGTATCGAAATTGTACGGATTAATACTGTCCATATAGGTGGCGGTGTCGGATGAGTGGTCGAATTCCTTTACAAGGGTCTGGGCGATGATTTTGGGATCGGACTGGGCGATGCTTTGGGCGGTATCGGGTTTTATGTAGGGCGAAGGTAAGAACGCCGCCAGGCCTAAAATTAACGCTATAAGCGCGCCGCCGCGCACGAATAGGACGGTATGGTTGGCTTTGACGGTCGGTACATGCACGTCTTTGCGGTGCGGTTTGGCTATGCCCAGAACTCTGACTAACAGATAGTGGAAGAACAACAGCCCGATTATAACCGCCGGGATAACTACCACGTGCAGACCGAATATCTGCCGGTAGTTTATGTTGTGCAGCCAATATCCCAGACCGGTGCCGTTATATAGGTCGGCCCCCTGGAGCGCCCGCCACTGGCTGGAGTAGTCACCGCGCAGTACGTAGCCGAACTCCGCCTCCATCAGGACGAACAAGAACATAAAAACCCCGATGACCCAAGTCAGCCGGCGCGGTTTTTTAAACCCCGAAGTTAAAAAGACGATAAGCAGATGGAGGATTATGAATAGTACGAATGCTTGAGTAGCCCACAGATGAACACTGCGCAGATACCTACCCGGCGAGCTGGTCAGCCACCAGTCCGGACCGAATACGGCCATTATGACGCCGCTAACCAGCAGCAGCATAAATGAGGTCATCGATAAGAAGCCAAGAGAGTAGAAGAACTTGTTAGCATAAGCCGGCACGTCACTGATCATCAACGATTGCAGGCCGGACTTTAAGGGGTGTTTAGTCATTTGCGTTTTAGTATGGTAATCATCTGATTGTGGGCTTTTAGCATAGAGTACGATGTGATCCGAATCACATGCCTAGGAGTAGAGAGGCGCGGTTTTCCCAGTGGGCGGGGCGCAGGCATTGCTAGTTTATCTTGAGATATTGCTCGACTTTATTGGTAGTAGAGTTATAGACGGCTATGTACTCATGATTCTGCGTGCCGGCTGTGTCGAGTTCGGCCAGTAGCATCCGGTCATTGTCTATCCAACCTCGCGGTAATATCTGGCTGACTTTGATGCCGCTGATATGCGGGTCGAAAGCTGAGGGTGCTTGGTTAGGATCGTTGGCATCAGTTTTTAACATGGTATATCCGCCGCTGTCTTGAGTACTGAACATGTACACGCCAAGGGCGCTCGGCGAAACCAAGGCGAAGCCCGGGTTAGAACCGATAGTCCTGGGCGCCGTGCCGTCCAGAAGTACCAGGGAGATCTGAGAGTTGCCCGGGCTTGATACCGGGACTTCATCGACGAAAGTCGAGCCGGCAGCTGTGTAAATGTTATAGATGCCGCTGGTATTGGTGGTTATCTCGGTGTTTTTGTCGTCGCTGAGGGTCAGTTTGTAAAGAGTGTCATCAACAATCTGGGCCGGCTGGTTGGCGACTGGGGAGTCGGCCGGTTTGTCGGTGTAAATGATTGTGTCGTTATCCAACCACGCCGGAGTGGCGTAACTGTTTTCGGTATTGTAGTCGTTGGTGGACGTGCGGCTGAAGTTAGGGTCTATGGGATTGACGGTCGCGGCGTAGTCGGTAAATTTCTGGGTGCGGATATCCCAGACGCTTATTTTGTTCTTTTGGACGAAAGCCGCTCTAAAACCGTCCGGCGAGACGCTGCAGCAGATGGTCCCCGGAACATTTTCGGGCGTGTCGGAAAAGACGGTCTGTGTTTGCCCGGTCTGCAGGTTGAGCAGTTTTCCGCCCAGGCGTTTAGTAGTACCGCTGCCAGTGTCGAAACCATAAAGCAAGTAATGATCGCTCATGATGCGCGGCGAACCGCCGCCATCCGTCAGCCGGTAAGTCTTATTGGCTTTGAGATCGTAGAGGTAAAGACCGCTGTCGCTGAAACCGACGACATTAGCCTGGACGATTATAGTATTGACGTTAGGGTCGGCCGCCGGGATGGTCGGTAGTTTGGTGGTATCCACCTCTTTGAAAGCCGAGGGGTCGTAATTGATATAACCGGCTACCGAATCGTTTAGAAAATATTGTTTCTTGGCGCTTTGCAGAACCGAGCCGCTAGGGGGCGTTGATGCGACGGGCGCCGGCGATTTGGTCTTATGCAAAACCAGGAAATAAATCGCGGCGGCTCCGGCTACCACCAGTACAAGTACGAATAAAAGTAATAATTTTTTTCGAGAGCCGGGCTTAGGCGCGGGAGACGTTGTGTCTGGAGGAATTACAGAAGGGGAGGGTGCTGGCGATGCTTGGGGCGACGGATTAATCTGAGGTGGCGGTTCGGGGCCGGGTTGGGCGTTTTGATTATCATTTTGCATAAGCATAATTATGGCACAAGCAGCCCTATTAATACATAAACCGCCGCTGATAAATTAGCAGAACCTAGACCCCTAGTGGGCGTGGCGCAAACGGGGGACGATGACCGCGCCTAAGGCTACGCCGGTGGCGGCTAAGCTGGCCCCGACTTCGATGGAGCCTACAGGGTGATTGCGCAGCAGGTCGATGCCGCCCATGACTATATCCCGGGCTTCGAATAAGACGGTCCTGACCGGACCGCGTTCGGCGGACACGGGCGCCGGGAGAAGCTGGGCCAGATATAAGTCGTCAAATAATTCTTCCTGGGGATCGCTTTCCATTTTTTAACCTTTTTGTTTAGTTTGGTTATAAGCGAAGAATACGCTTAACGCCCAGTTTGTAAAGTGATATTTAGCACACTTTGAACAGCCCTCTAAAAGAGCCGGCGGCGTGTGACGCCGGTCACAGCGAGGCGTAATAGGCTGGCATATTATTAAATTGACCACTGTGAGGTGGTCAGAAGCGACACCACTTAGGGTGGCACCGCTTCGCAAGGAAGGAACCCCTAAAAAGGTTCCTTTCTTGTTAGGCCGACCATAAGGCCTATGCTTGCGAAAGGGGTTAAAAAAAGATACCTTATCTGTACTTATGGAATGTGCTTACGAAGAACCAGTTAGCGGCGAAGAAGAACCATCAGACCTGCGGTCCGTGGATGACGGCGAGTTGTTTGACCCGGGAATCTTAGGCTCACTAACCCGGGAGCAAGTGTTGATAGTCAGCGAACTTTTCAGAAATTACGATATTAAAGATATCGCTAAGTACCGCAGCACCCAGTCTGAGCAGATTGAGCTGGCGATTGGAAACATAAGGCGGCAGACGGGACTGCCACTGTCGGAGCTAGCTGATTTACTGATAGGGGATGGCTTGATTGAAGCGCCGGTACCCCAAGAGTTTGGCGAAGAAATTCCGGTGCCCGAAGAGGCCGCCCAGCCCTTCCCGGAAGTCGAAATCCCGGCCGAAGAAGACGCAACGCCGGCTGAAGATGAGGCAGAGCAGCAGCCGGAAACGGGAGAAGCCGTTGTTATGGAGCCGGAGCGGGGGGAGTTGTCGCCCATCGCTCGCCAACAGACACAGGAATACCTGGCCTGGATGTATCCCAAGGAGAATTTAGATGACATGGATAAGCTAAGCAACGAAGAGATAGCGGCTATCGCTGACGCGGTCAGAGTAGCGACTAAGAAATATGACGACAGCTTAAGGAAGCCCAGGAAGCGCCATGTTACACCCGCCGCCGTAGGGTATATGGATCTGTGGTTACAAGGCCATGGGGTTCCTAAAATCGCCGCCCTGGCCGGCAAGAACGAGGGTACGGTACGCCTTAGCCTGGCGCCGTTCGCCGAAAAGCTAGGTAATTACGTATCTCTGGACGACCTGCTGCGGCAGGCCGCCGAGGCTAAAAACCCGTAAGGATATGAAATTATTCACAGGTGGGTAAAAAAACCCTGAAAATAGTTGTTGTTTTTAGGGATTATCGGGTTTATGCTTAAATTGGCTAAGCAAAAGGCCAAAAGTACACCTCACAAAACTTAAGGACGGTTCCTCGCGGACCGTCCTTACTCGTTCCCGGCCCAGAAGCTGTCCACAGGTTGTACACAAGGCCATATCTGTAGATAAAACACAAGCTTTAACAACATAAACATAAGCCTTTGACAATAAAACACAGTCCTATAAACTAATGGATAGTCATCGTGAGGTGATCGCGGAAAGTCCAGCAATGAGCTTTCCGGGCCGTAACGAACCTTCGGGCTAGTTACAGCATAAAAAAGGGACCCTTGCGGCCCCTTTTTTATTTCTAGTGAAAAAAATCTCAAGTTACCCGGGGTCATGGGCGGTAGGCCGGCCGACGAGGGGGAAGTGAGGGATCTTGGGAACCGGAAAAGCGAGCTTGAAGGCAGTAACCAGACGCGGCAGGCGGACAGAAGCCGGCCGAGGCGCGTGCTTATAAGATAAGGCGCAGGCGCCTAGGATGACGCCGAACTCTAACATCAGTAGGTAGTTAAGCGGCAAGGCTACCATCCACAGCGAAGGTAAGAAGCCGCTGAAGAAAAAGCCGGCGCCGCCGACAATTATCAACATAGCCGCCCCGGCTGAAGCCGCGGCGTAGCTGTACCAGCTGTCAAAGTGCTTTCGGAAACTTACCGCCACAGCGACTGCCGCCAGTGTCACCATCAGCATATTTACCGCCAGGTTATTAGATATGAACGAGAATAGCGGGTCGTTGGAAGATAGCTGACTTTGCAGGTATACATCCAGAGTAACGATGGCCGTAGCTAAGCTTATGAATTTTGTTATCATCCCTCACTCCCATAACGCTTATCAATATATACGAACAAAAACTTTTTGACCGTTTGTAAAATCACGTTCTTTTAGTGAGAAATCTCACGACCGGCTACAAGGGTTTTCTTACAGCGCCCTATATATAAAGAGCAGATAATACGTAATCGAGGGGTTTTGGGGAGAGAGGCGCTAGATTGTGAGGGTGCCTCTTTTTATATGAGAAACCCCTTCGCGGTTTCTCATCGGGCCTTTGGGCAAAGCCCAATTCCGCAAGCGGAAACGGTCCGGCTCTTCCGGAAAAAAAAGGGCACAATGAACCGAAACACTACCTTTCCCTGAAAAATAATGAGGAGAAAGTTGGTAGAATTAGGGGATGCAGGCGAGCGATGAGGAGTTTGAAAAGTATCTGGCCGAGGCCATCGATAACGTGCCCGAACCATACCGGTCTCGTTTGGAGAACGTGGCTTTTATATTGGAAGATGACCCTACGCCGGAGCAGAGACAGCAGCAGAAGCTGGCGCCGTACCAGACTTTGCTAGGGCTATATGAAGGCCTGCCGCTGCCCAAGCGCGGCGGGCGCACCAAGCTGCTGCCCGATAAGATTACCATCTTTAGGAACCCGCTGATGGCCGTCAGCCGCGACCAGGACCAGCTTAGGCAGAATATCGGCCATACGGTCTGGCACGAAGTCGCCCACTATTTCGGCCTGGATCACGATAGAATCCAGGAGCTGGACAGCCGCCGTAAACCTTAAACGGACAGTAAACAAAACAACAATCAATAGGGGTGAGGGTGGCGATTCACCTGAAATTGTGGATATGTTATTGAAAATTCGCTGAAACGGGCATATTATTGGCTCATTAACTAAGGAGGACCCAATGTTGGACTTCTATAAACTAACCAAGCCGATGGTGGCTCGTATGATTGACTTGTTCGTCAATCTGGCGGTGCTATTGCTGACGCTGCGCGTAGTGCTGAAATTCTTCTTCACTAGCGCCGGCGGCGGATTCGTGCACTGGGCATTCGCGACTACGGACGTGCTGTTGGCACCGTTCCGCGTCGTGTTCCCGCACGCTACTGCCACTCCGGGCAACTGGTATATAGACTGGGTAGCCCTGTTCGCGATGGCCGTCTACATGGCCGCCGGCTACTTGCTCTACAACGTAGCTTTGCTCTGGACCCCGTCCGGCCGCAAATAAGTCTTTAGAGTTAGTTCCAAAAACAAAAACGGGCCGGTGGGGCCCGTTTTTTATTGTCCGTTGTAAATTATAAACGCATATGCTAATCTGCGCTTAAGTTAATAATCAGGACAAAAAATGCAAACAGAAACTATTTATCCTGCTGCTCCCGATAACGCTGCGGGGCAGGCGGCCGCTTACACGCCCCTTCCGCCGCAGGCGGCGGCCCAGGTGTTCTCGCCCGCGGTCCAGCATAGCGCCGTTCCCAGCCCGGTTCAGCCAGTGATTATTCCAGAACCTCCGGCGGCTGCGCCTCTTACCGATCCGGGAACCGATAAGCCCATTCCGGTGCTGGAGGTATTAAGCGTCCGGGGCGTGGAGTACGGGATGATGACAATCGTCCTTTGGATAGGCGCCTTAACGCTGGGCTGGGTGATTTTAAATATGCTCAACGGCAGCCGCGGCTTCAACTACGTAGTAGTTCCGACTTCGGCGCTGGTAATCTGCGTGCCGATTTTCGGCTGGTTTTTCTTAAGGCTTAAAAAAGCCGAACTGGCCGACCCGGGGCTGCGGTTCGACCCCTCTAAGCGGCGCTGGTCGCAGATTACCCAGATAATCGCCTACACCGCGGTACTGGTCAACCTGATTTATTTCGTCTACGTGCTGCTGCAGCACGCCAGCAGCAGCCACGGCTCGTCCATACCCAAAGCCCTGGCCAACCTGGCGGTCGTCCTGGTGATTGCCGGCGGCGTCCTAGCCTACTACTGGAGGGACGAACACCGCCTGATCAAGTAGGGTCATGGCGGCGGCATCAATATGAAGAAGTATTACATCGGTTTCATAGTACTGATGGCTATAACTCTGGCGTCTTTAGGTTACGCGCTTGGCCAGGCCGGCGCGGCCAAGGCCGATAAAGCCACGGACCAAGCCGTGGAGCAGATTGGCACCAAGCTGGATGAATATTCGGCTAATCACGGTGGGAGCATCCCACAGTCTTTGGATGCCCTGGGCGTCAAAGATGCGCCTAAGACGGTAAGCTATCAGACCATGGGAGCGTCCAAATATAAGATATGTTTTGATTATCATAGCGCCAGCAGTGGCTTTGACGCCGGCTGGGCCAGCCTACTTACCGGCGGGATAACCGGCGGCAGCCAGCAGACGACGGTTTCTCCTAACGGGAGCTACTTTGATAGCAGCGTCGAAACGTCGCATAAGAAGGGGAACAACTGCCAGACTGTCAGCTCGTCCTATCTGAACACTAATCCGGGATCTTATGCCAGCCTGCAGTCAAGCGCTGCTACCGGCGCTTCCTCGGTCTGTCTGGGCGATACTAGCGGCTACCAAGTCAGCGGCAGCTTAACCGTTGCCAGCGTCGACCAAGCCACTTCCAAAATCACTTTCTCGCCCGATAACCAATATGTCTTTGATAGTACGGGCAATGCCGTGGCGCCTATCGCATCCAAAAACTACACGGCCACGACCTTGTTCTGCGATCAGAGCTATAACAAATCCACGATTGCCGCGGTACAGCCCGGCAGCACGGTACAGATATACCTTGATTCGGCGGCCGACAACAGTGTCGCCCGGGTCGACGCGTTCTGATTCTTAGGCTCGACGGACTGATACAATAGGAGCAATGGGATATGAAAGAAGCCCGGCTTACGTGCCGGGACAAAAAGGAGCGTATAAGCTCAGCCGCAGCCGAATTGAGAATTTTATCCGCTGTCCGCGCTGTTTCTGGCTGGCTCAGCGCCTTAAGATCGACCAGCCCAGCTCTCCGCCGTTTTTAATCAACAGCGCCATCGACACGCTGCTGAAAGCCGAATTCGACGTTTACCGCGAGAAAGGCGAGCCCCACCCCTGGCAGATTGAGTTCAAGGTCGACGCCAAGCCTTTCGCCCACAAGGACCTGGAGCGCTGGCGGCACACTTTCACGGGCGTGCAGCACCTGCACGAACCGACCAACCTGCTGATTTTCGGCGGCGTGGACGACGTCTGGGTGACGCCGGACGACGAACTGGTGGTGGTCGACTATAAAGCCACCGCCAAGAATAAGGAAATCACCGACCTAGAGGACTCTAAGTGGCATGATAGCTACCGCCGCCAGATGGAAGTCTACCAGTGGCTACTGCGCGGCGAAGGCCATAAAGTCAGCGATACCGGCTATTTCGTTTACGCCAACGGCATCGCCAGCGGCAAGGGCTTTTTCAACAAAGTGGAGTTTCGGACGAACATCTTCCCGTATAAGGGCAGCGATAAATGGGTGGAGCCGACATTGGCAAAAATCAAAGAAACGCTAGAGGGCGACATGCCTAAAGAAAATCCCGATTGTGAATACTGCGCCTACGCCCGGGCCCGCACCCAGCTGACGCTTGACGCTATCAAGGCGACTAGTAAGACTGAGCCTGCTTAAGCAGGCTGACGACCTTGGCGGGTGCTCCCTGGCTCCATATGGCGCTGCCACAGGCAGAACTATCGTGGTCGTATAGACTCAAGTTTCGGCCGTCCGCCAGTTTGATATCAGACACGAAACTGCCGTCGGCGAATGTCTTATCCTCGCTGTTAATCAGAACTGTGGCGTGGCGCTGCAAACAGGGCACGTCATCGAAAGTCGAGGGCAGGGCGTTAGTATTGGCGCTAGATGTCACGGTAAGCGTCTCGGGGATCCCGTCGCCGGCCGGCTGGTACCTATAAACCAAAGTCCGGGAGTAGGCGGTCAGGGGCAGATAAATCTTGGCTTCCGGAAGATAAAGGCGCTGCTGCGCGGCATCGGTCGCCGGCTGCGAGTTATATAAGGACTTCATGGCCGTCTGGATATAAAACTTGATGTCCGTGGAGACCGGTTGGTTCTGGTAACCGGACCCATTGTTATATAGACTGCCGTTGCCGTTCTGCTGCCATAGCGTATTCAAGCGGTCGCCGTAGAACCAAAGCACCGCCACGTTCAGGGCGATTATCAGGGTCAATATCAGAACGAGCATCCGGTTTGACGGGTGCCCGATTTTCAGTCTTTTCATTTTTTTCCTTTTCGGGTTAGCTTAAGCAGAATTATAAACGGTCTATAAACAAATACAAAAAAAGCGGTGGGCGTTATATCCTATACATATGTTAGATATCCGATTTATCAGAGACAACAGAGAGCTGGTTGAAAAAAGCGCCGGCGCCAAAGGATATAAAGTGGATGTCGCCAAGCTGCTGGAGGTGGATGATAACCGCCGCAAATTGATAGCTGAGATAGAGGGCCTGCGGGCCGAACGCAACGAGGCTTCGGCCTTCATAGCTGGCGAGCAGCCGTCACCGGCAAAAATAGAAAAAGGTAAACAGCTTAAAGAATCCTTGGCCAAGTTGGAAGACCAGCTCGGCCCGGTGAACGACGAGTTCGATAAGCTGATGCGCGACATTCCCAACGTCATTCCGGATGATACGCCGCAGGGCGGCGAAGAAAATAATCGCCAGGAAAAGACCTGGGGCGATACCAATCAGCGTCCAGCCAAGGATCATATGACCTGGGCTGAGGAGCGAGGATTGCTGGATTTTGAGCGCGGCGCCAAAGTCGCCGGCAACAAATTTTATTTCACCAAAGATTCGCTGGTTGAGCTGGAATTCGCCGTGCTGCAGCTAGGGTTAAAGCTCGCCCGCGAGCAGGGCTTTATGCCGATGCTGGTGCCGCACATGGTCACCGGCCGGATAATCGACGGCGCCGGCTTCACCGCCAAAAGCGATGAGGAAAAGCAGATTTATAAGATTGAGGGCGAGGATTTACATCTGATCGCTACCGCCGAGATTCCGATGACCGGCTACCACGCCGACGAAACCTTAGCCGAGGCCGACCTGCCTAAGCTTTACGCCGGCTACAGCCCGGCTTACCGCCTGGAAGCCGGCGCCTACGGCAAGCACAGCCGCGGCCTTTACCGAGTCCACCAGTTCAATAAGCTCGAACTCTACGTGTTTTGTAAACCGGAACAAAGCGAAGAATGGCACCAGAAATTACTGGCGCTGGAAGAGAGTCTCTGCCAGCAGCTGGAGATCCCGTACCGGGTGGTCCGCATCGCCGCCGGCGACCTGGGCGCGCCGGCCTACAAAAAATACGACGTGGAATATTGGACGCCGGTCGATAATTCTTACCGCGAACTGATGAGCGTCAGTAACGTGACGGACTACCAGGCCCGGCGGCTGAATATAAGGTATAAGAAGGACGCCGGCAGCGAATTCGTCCACACTCTTAATGGTACGATGGCCGCCATGAGCCGCATACCTATCGCGTTGATCGAAAACCGCCAGGACGCGCAGGGCAACGTTTCAATCCCGGCCGCCCTACAGCCCTACATGTCCGGCCAAACTAGCTTATAGAGTTTCGTGCCGGCTTGCGTTAGAATAGATAAGAAGTTATTACGACTTTTGGAGGTTTTGATTGGCAATAATAAATACTAAAGTTTTAAAACGTGTTTTGGGAGATCCGCAGGCCGCGACTATCAAGCGGCTGCGTAAGCGTGTTGTCAAAATCAATGACCTAGCTGCTAAATACCAAAAAATGACCGACAAGCAGCTGCGCGGGCAGACAGACCTGCTTAAAAAACGGCTGGAAAAAGAGAGCGTGGATGATATCTTGCCCGATGCTTTCGCCGTGGTACGCGAAGCCGCCACTCGCACCCTGAAACAGCGGCACTTCGACGTCCAGCTGATCGGCGGTATGGTACTGCACGAAGGCAACGTCGCCGAGATGAAAACCGGCGAGGGAAAAACTTTGGTGGCCACGCTGGCGCTTTATCTGAATGCCCTGGAAGGAAAGGGCGCCCATCTGGTGACCGTCAACGACTACCTGGCCCAACGCGACGCCGGCTGGATGGGGCAGATTTATGATTTCTTAGGCCTGAGCGTCGGCGTGATAATCCCGGACGAGTCTTATATATATGATACCGCCTATGAGAATAAGGAGCACTTTGATAAGCGCCTCAGCCACCTGCGCCCGACTACCCGCCAAGATGCTTACGCCGCCGACATCACTTACGGTACTAATAATGAGTTCGGTTTTGATTATTTACGCGACAATATGGTCCGCGAGGTCGACCAGCTGCGCCAGCGCGACTTGCACTACGCCATCGTCGACGAAGTCGACTCCATCTTGATTGACGAGGCCCGCACGCCATTGATTATCAGCGCCCCGGCGACGGCCAGCGGCGCGGCCTACGCCCAGTTCGCCAAAATCGTCCGCAACTTGAAAGAGACCGACCATTACGAAAAAGACGAGAAGCGCCGCAGCGTGATTCTGACCGACGCCGGCATCGAGCTGGTGGAAAAAATCCTGGGCATCCAGAATCTGTACGCCACCGAGAATCTGAGGACCATTTACCACTTGGAGCAGGCGTTAAAGGCCCACGCGCTATTCCACCGCGATAAGGATTACGTGGTCACCCGTGAGGGCGAGATCGTCATCGTCGACGACTTCACCGGGCGCCTGCTGCGCGGCCGGCGTTATAACGAAGGCCTGCACCAGGCCATCGAAGCCAAAGAGGGCGTGGAGGTCCAGGAAGAATCAATGACCCTGGCCACCATCTCCTTCCAAAACTACTTCCGTCTATATAAGAAGCTGGCCGGCATGACCGGCACGGCCCTGACCGAAAGCGAAGAATTCCACCAGATCTATAAACTGGATGTCGTTGAGATCCCGCCGAACCGTAAAGTTATCCGCGAAGACCTGCCGGACAGGATTTACCGCAGCGAAAACGGAAAAATGAAAGCCATCGTCAACGAGGTCAAGGAACACCAGAAAAAGGGCCAGCCGGTATTGATTGGTACGGTCAGCATCGAGAAGAACGAAAAACTGTCCAATATGCTTAAAGCCGCCAAGGTATCGCACGAGGTCTTAAACGCCAAGAACAACGAGCGCGAAGCCATGATCGTATCCAAAGCCGGCGAAAAGGGCTCGGTCACGCTGGCCACTAATATTGCTGGCCGCGGCACGGACATCGTCTTGGGCGAAGGCATCGCCAAATTGGGCGGATTGTTCGTGTTGGGCAGCGAACGCCACGAATCGCGCCGCATAGATAACCAGCTGCGCGGCCGCTCCGGCCGCCAAGGCGACCCCGGTAAAAGCCAGTTTTACGTCAGCACCGAAGACGACCTAATGCGCGTTTACGGCGGCGACCGCATCGCCTCTATCATGGACCGTCTGAAAGTCGACGAAGAAACCCCGATCGAAAGCAAGATGATCACCAAAAGCTTGGAAGGCGCCCAAAAGAAAGTAGAAGGCTTTAACTTCGATCAGCGCAAGAACGTCGTCCAGTACGACGACGTCATGAACCGCCATCGGCGGGCCATTTACGCCATGCGCCGCGAGGTTCTGCGGGCCGAAGACATCAGCGCCCGCATCAGAAAGATGATCGAAGAAGAAGCCGAATACCTGACCAATCATCCGGAGTCAACCAGCGAGATGTACGAGTCCGTACTGACCGAGAGCTTCCCGTTTGACGATAAGACTTTAGATAAGCTGTTCGACAGTCCGGCCGATAAATTCCAGGCCGAACTGGAAAAAGCCGCCATCAAGCTTTATAAGGACCAAGAAGGATTATTCACTCCGGAGAATATGCGCAAAGTGGAACGCGATATCTTCTTACAGGTATTGGACAATCTTTGGATGCAGCATTTGGAAAACATGGACCATCTGCGCGAGGGCATCCATTGGATCAGCGTCGGCCAGCGCGACCCGCTGGTCGAGTACCGCCGCCAGGGCGGCCGCATTTTTGACGAGATGCAAGCCGAACTGCGCCACGAGATCGTCCGGGCCATCGCCCATGCTCAGCCGGTCGATAGCGCGCTGACCCAGACCGTGGAAACCGAGCTGACACGGGCCGCCCGCGGGTCGGTGGATAACGCCAGTCAGATTACCACCGCCGAACAATATGACGCTGGCGACTTTAAGTCTGAGGCCCAAGAACAGGAAGAGGAAGCCCGGGCCCACGCCAAGCGTAAAAAAGCCCGCAAGCAGGAGCGCCAGCGCAAACGCAAAACCGCCAAAAAGAAGAAGCGCAAGTAGATTCCAAAATGAAGCATACCGTCACCGAAATCGAGCTTAACAATGGCGCCAAAGGCCTCTTAGTCAACGTCCCCGGCGCCACCGTGATGGATTTTGAATTTAATTTCCGGGCCGGCGAATATTTGGTCGACCGGGAAAAATGGGAAGTGCCGCATCTGATGGAGCACGTCCTGCTGGGCGCTAACAAATTCATTCCAAAAGCCCGATTATTCCAGGCCGAATTCGAAAAGAACGGCGCCGGCAACAACGCCAGCACCGGTCTTTATCACATCACTTACGAAGCCGAGTGCGCCGATTTCGAATGGCGGCGGATCTTAGAACTGATGGTCACGGCCATCGGCCAACCGCTGTTTTTAATGGAGGAATTCAAGGCCGAGTACGGCAACGTCAAAGACGAGCTGACCGCCCGTTCCAATAACCATTTTCGCACCTTAAGCCTGACCGTCCGCGAGGCCCACGGCCTGCTAGCCATGACTGACCGGGAACGTCTGAGACAGATTAAGAATGTCCGCCGCAAGGACCTGGTCGAACATTATCAAAAAACCCACACCACCAAGAACCTGCGTTTTGTTATCGCCGGCAATATGCAGGGCCGGACAACCGCCATCAAAAAAATGCTAGAGGGTTTCGAGCTGCCCAAAGGCCGCAGTTTCATAGACTTGCCGGACGAACAGCCCATCTGCCTGGACCAGCCGATTTTTATCGCCCGGCCATCCGTGAAAAACGTTTATTTCGAGATGGAGACCTTCGCGCTGAAGCGGTTCGAAGACTCGGACATGGATGCCCTGGAACTGGTCAACGGCATGCTGACCGCCACGCTTTATTCGCGCATCCTGGGTGAAGCCCGCGAGCGCGGCCTGGTTTACAGTATGGGATCGGGCATAGATATTATGAAGAACGTCACCGGCTGGTGGTTCTCCGCTCAAGTCATCAATAAGAACGCGCCGGCTCTCTTTGAGATAATCACCCGCGAGCTGACGCGGGTCAAAGACGGCGACATCGGCCCCGAAGACCTAGAAGCCGCCAAGCAGTATTGGCTGGGCCGCCACCAGCGCAGCGCCCAGACCGTCGCCGGAACCATGGCCGGCTACACCGGCCGTTATTACTTTGACGAGATCGTTAACGATTACGAAGCCATCCCCGAGCGTATCCGGGCCGTGACAGCGGGGCGTATTCAGGACGCCGCCCAGCGAATGTTTACCGACGGCATCGGCGGCCTGGGCGTCTTAGGCGGCGGCGGCCGCAGCAAAGAGCTGGCTAACCAGCTGAACGAACAGGTCCAGCCTCTATGGAACAGCTAAAGAACCGGATCAACGATTTAGACAGCCGGATCAGCGAGGCTCTGGCCAGGATGGATATCGCTCAACACCAGGCCGAACTTGATCGATTGCGCGAGCATATGGAGCGGCCGGATTTCTGGCAGGACAATCAAGCAGCCCAGCGGATTTCCAAGGACGAAGCCGCTCTCGCCAAAAGGGTGGGGCCATGGATGAAACTCAAAAAGTCCGCTGATGAGATAAAAGAGCTGGCCGATATGGGCGATGAATCGATGAGCGCCGAAATCGAATCGCAGATCAAAGGCATCGAATCACAGTTTGAAGAACTCAAAAAAGAACTGCGTTTCCAGGGCCCATACGATGACCATGACGTGATCTTAAGCATCTACGCCGGCGCTGGCGGTACCGATGCTCAGGACTGGGCCCAGATGCTGCTACGCATGTATGTTCGCTGGGCCGAGGCCCATGGCCTGAAAGTAACTACCGTCGAACAATCGGCCGGCGACGAGGCCGGTATCAAAAGCGCGACCATCGAGATTGCCGGCGGCAGTTATTTATATGGGAAATTGGCCGGCGAGCACGGCGTGCACCGGCTGGTGCGTCAAAGTCCGTTCAACTCGGCGGCCAGCCGCGAGACCAGCTTCGCCAAAGTCGATATACTGCCGGTAATCGATAAGCCAGACGAAGTCCAGCTGGACGAAAAGGATTTGAAAATCGATGTCTATCGGGCTGGGGGTCATGGCGGCCAATCCGTGAATACCACCGATTCGGCGGTCCGCGTCACCCATATCCCGACCGGTATTTCGGTGGCTATTCAGAACGAGCGCAGCCAACTGCAGAACAAAGAGACGGCGTTGACCATCCTGCGCTCCCGGCTGGCCCAATTACAGCTGGAACAGCACGCCGAAACTTTAGCCGACGTCAAAGGCCCCAACCAGTCGGCCGAGTTCGGTAACCAGATCAGAAATTACGTACTTCATCCCTATAAGCAGGTCAAAGATACCCGTACCGGCTATGAGACTTCCGATCCGCAGAAAGTTTTAGACGGCGACTTAGACCCGCTCATCGACGCCTGGCTTGAAAAAATCTAAAGCTCCAAGGAGCAAAAAGCTTTAGCTCTATCTGATATAATATTGTCGTGATTTTATTGGATAGGGTATCCAAAACCTATAACCGCCGAGGACCGGCATTAGAGCGCATATCTTTGCACGTCGAGCCTAAAGAGTTCGTGATTATCGTCGGGCCGAGCGGCGCCGGCAAATCCACTCTATTCAAATTACTGACCCGCGAAGAAAAGCCGACCAGCGGCAAGATAATAGTCGGCGGTATCGATTACGAACACTTGCAGGACCGCGACGTGCCGCTGCTGCGCCGTAAGATTGGCGTGGTTTTCCAAGACTTCAAACTGTTGAATAACAAGACCGTCTACGAGAACGTAGCTTTCGCCCTGGAGATCGCCGGTATCACCAACGCCGAAATCAAACACACCGTCCCTAAAGTGCTGGACGTTGTCGGCCTGAAAGGCAAAGAGAGTAATTATCCGCTGGAGCTGTCCGGCGGCGAGCGCCAGCGGGTGGCTATCGCCCGGGCCATCATCCGTCAGCCAAAAATACTTATCGCCGACGAACCGACCGGCAACTTGGACCCCAAGCACGCCTGGGACGTTATAAAAGTCCTGGAAAAAATCAACAAATTCGGTACCACCGTGCTACTGACCACCCACAATCAGGAAATCGTCAATGCCCTGAAGCGCCGGGTGGTGACTATCCGCGACGGGCACATCGTGTCTGACAGGGCGGTAGGGCAGTATAAGAACACCTGATGAAAGACCATAAATACATCACTCTCGAGCGGATTATAAAGAATGGCTTTATAAATTTCGGTCGGAATGTCTGGCTGGCGATCGCCGCCATCGCCATGATGGCCATAACTCTGACCATCCTGCTGTTCGCCATCATCGCCAACTCCACCTTTACGCATACTATCAGCGACCTGACCAGCCATATAGACGTGGTCGAGTATCTGAAAGACAGTACTACCCAACAGCAGGTGAACACCCAATTAAAGCAGCTTAAGGCTTTGCCCAACGTGGCTTCCGCCGCCTACACCTCGAAAGTCGACGCTCTTAAGACCTATGAACAGCAGAACGCCAATAATCCCACGCTGTTGGCGGCCATCTCCGAGACTGACAACCCGCTGCCGGCATCCATCACCATCAAGCCGGTCGACCCCGACAAGCTGCAGGATATCCAGGACTTTCTGAATAAGCCCAACCAGAAGGCGCTGCAATCCGACCCCACCAGTTATTCCGGCGACCGTAAGGCGGCTATCGACAACATTACGGCGGCGACGCACTTTTTCCAGCAGGCCGGCATCATCGGCATCATCATTTTTATCGTGATTTCGATGCTGATTATCTTCAACACCATCAGAATGGCTATCTTCAACCGCCGTGACGAGTTGATAATCATGCGGCTTTTAGGCGCCAGCACCTCCTATATTCGCGGGCCGTTCGTGGTCGAGACCATGCTTTACGGCGCCGCCGCCGCGGCGATTTCTTTGATAGTGGTCTGGTCGCTGTTCAAAATCGCCAGCTCCACGTTGCAGGCCAGCAGCCTGGGTCTTCTGGATATCGGCTATTCCAATAATTATTTCAGCCGCCATTCAGTTTCGATTTTGACCATCCAGCTTATGGTTGGTATACTGATTGGTGCCGCTTCCTCATTGATAGCGACCAGGCGGTATCTCAAATTCAACAGACAATAAAAATCTCAACTTAAGAGAAATATTAATTTAACGGTCCGGGCATTCTTTATAAGAGGGTATATCCTTGTGGATAAGTTTGCTTGAAAACATGAGGGGTATGTTATTATTAACTTGCTAACGCTAAAACAAAAAATCAGTCAAAAAATGGTCCGTATCAAATTCCTAATCGTAACGCTGTTGCTCGGCACTCTCTTGGCCGGCGGCACTTTGATTGGCGGCCAGGTGAAAGCCGACCAGTTCGATGCTCAGATCAACGCCCTGCAGCAGCAGAACTCCGGTTTGCAGACCCAATCCGACTCCCTGGCGGCCACCGCCTCTTCTTATCAGCAAGCCATTGACGCCTTGGCTTCCCAGATCGACAGCCTGCAGCAGAACATCGTCAACACCCAGAACCAGATCGACAGCCTGCAGCAGCAGATAACCCAGGCCGAGGCCCAGCTGGCCCAGCAGAAAGCCATCTTAAGCGAGAACATCAAGACGATGTATTTGGAGGGCAATATCTCCACGCTGGAAGTCTTAGCCAGCAGCAAGGACCTGAGCGATTTCGTTAACAAGCAGGAGTACCGTAATTCGGTAGCCAACAAGGTGAAGGATTCGGTCGATAAGATCAATAGCCTGAAGGCTCAGCTGCAGAAACAGCAGCGCGACCAGCAGACATTGCTTGGCAACTTGCAGGCCCAGCAGAACCAGCTGCAGGCCCAACAGGCCCAGCAAGCCTCGCTGCTAGCCTACACTGAAGAGCAGAAAGCTACTTACGACCAGCAGATCAGCGCCAACAACTCCCAGATCATGAGCCTGCGCGCCCAGCAGGCCGCCTTGAACCGTCAGCTTGGCGGCGTGCCGTCAGCCGGCGACCCGGGCCACGGTGGCTATCCGGCGGTTTGGAATAACGCGGGGCAGGATACGATGCTTGACTCTTGGGATATGTATAACCGGGAGTGCGTCAGCTACACCGCCTGGAAAGTCTATCAGACATTCGGTATCAACACGCAATTCGGGTTCGGTAACGCCAACCAGTGGCCCGGCAACGCCCAGCGGGCAGGCATTACCATCAGTGCTACTCCCCGGGTCCACTCCGTGGCCATCTGGAACGTCGGCGCGTTCGGCCACGCCATGTGGGTCGAAGCCGTCAACGGCAATACCATTTACGTTAGCCAGTACAATTACGACTACCAGGGGCATTACTCGGAAATGAGTATCAGCGCCTCCGGCTTAACTTACATCTACTTCGGCCAATAGTTTGAAGCTTCGTTCAACTAGGTACGCTATAATAAGTGTTAATGTTTAGTGGAAAAAAGAGGGTCCATCGGGAGCCGGAAGGGCACCACGCGCATCATACGCGCCAGCATTGGTCGCCCGCCAAAATCGTCAGCCTTCTCATCTTCGTGATATTGGTATTCGCGGCCGGCGTGGCCGTAGGGCGGGGCAATGCTAAGTCGGCCCAGGCCACGGCCGGGCAGCTTAATTACTCGTCCGTCAACCAGGTCTACAGCGTCTTAAAGAAGGATTTTGACGGCAGCCTGAACCAGCAGAAACTGACCGACGGATTAAAGTCTGGCTTGGTCAGCGCCGCCGCCGACCCCTATACCGAATATTTCAGTCCGGCCGACGCCAAAGTATTCAATAACGAACTATCCGGCAGTATCACCGGCATCGGCGCTGAACTGGGCACAAACGACCAGAACGAAATCGTCATCATCTCGCCGCTAAGCGGTTATCCGGCCGAAAAAGCCGGCTTAAAGCCCGAGGATGTAGTGGCGGCCATCGACGGCAAGACCACCCAAGGCTTGAGCGTCGACGGGGCGGTTTCCAAGATCCGCGGCAATCCGAATACCAAAGTCACCCTGACCATTATCCGCGGCGCGGCTAAGCCGTTCGATGTCACAATCACGCGCCAGAAGATAACCATCCCTAGCGTCAAATACGAGGAAGACGGTGACATCGGTTATATGAAAATCAGCCAGTTTACTAACGACACGGTGAATCTTGCTCAAAAGGGCGCTCAGGAGTTCAAATCCAAGAATGTCAAGGGCGTGGTTCTGGACCTGCGGGGTGACCCGGGAGGCTATCTGGATGCCGCCGTCGGCGTTTCCAGCCTTTGGCTCGACCAAGGCCAGACCGTGGTCCAGGAACGTCGCGGCACTACCGTGGTCGGCAGCGCGGCGGCCCGCGGCGGCAATATCTTAAAGGGCTTGCCGACAGTCGTATTGATTGACGGCGGCAGTGCCAGCGCCAGCGAAATAACCGCCGGCGCTCTGCATGATAACGGCATCGCCCAGTTAGTCGGTGTTAAAAGCTTCGGCAAGGGTAGCGTCCAG
Organism: Candidatus Saccharimonadales bacterium; assembly: GCA_025450575.1. Taxonomy (GTDB): domain Bacteria; phylum Patescibacteriota; class Saccharimonadia; order Saccharimonadales; family UBA10212; genus JAIFWC01. The sequence goes on along the minus strand of JANWHE010000016.1, from coordinate 84,917 downwards.
CAGGTCGAAAACTTCTCGGACGGTTCGGAACTGAAAGTCACCATTGCCCGCTGGTATACGCCTGATGGTAAGAATATAGATAAACAGGGGATTGCTCCCGACGTGACGGTCACTGTTTCCGACCAGCAGGCCGCGGCCGGGCAAGATCCTCAAAAAGACAAAGCCCTGCAGCTGGTAGCTTCCAAGATCCAATAAGTGTCAGGGTTGTGCTAGGCCGGTCGGTAAGGTAACCTATTATAAGTTAATCTAACGGGGGAGAGCGGAGTTAAAAACCGTGGCCAGAGCCAAGGCTGATACCAAATATGTGTTTGTGACGGGCGGCGTCTTATCGGGCGTCGGCAAAGGTATCACCGCCGCCTCCCTCGGCACTATCTTAAAAGCCCGCGGCCTATCCGTAAGCATCCAAAAATGCGACCCCTATCTGAACGTCGACGCCGGAACGCTTAATCCGGCCGAACACGGCGAGTGCTTTGTGACTTTCGACGGCGCTGAAACCGACCTAGACCTCGGGCATTACGAGAGATTCTTAGATATAGAACTGACTCAGGCCAGCAGCCTGATGTCCGGCCGCGTACTGCGCGAGGTAATAGACGCCGAGCGGGGTGGTAAGTACCTGGGCAAAACCGTCCAGATCATCCCGCACGTCACCAACCATATCCAGGATACGATCATCAAGACGGCCAAAGGTTTTGACGTCCATATCGTCGAAGTCGGCGGTACCGTCGGCGACTACGAATCGCTTAGTTTCATCGAGGCCATCCGCGAAATGTCGATGCGCGTCGGCTTGGACAACTGCTTGTTCGCGCACGTCGTTTACGTGCCATACCTGGGTGCCAGCGGCGAGTTTAAGACCAAGCCGGCCCAGAACGCCGTGCGCGAGCTACGCGGCCTGGGGATAGTGCCGGACATCCTGGCTGTCCGCTCCGAAGTCAAGCCGCCGAAATCCACGGTGGCCAAACTGAGCTTATTCTCCGGCGTCGATAAAGAAGCTATCGTCCTGCTGCCCAATGCCTCGACTATCTACCAGGTGCCCTTGACGCTGGAAGGCAGCGGCCTCGGCGACGTCATAACCGGCCGGCTGGGCATCCGACGGGTGCCGGCCAACTTGACGTCCTGGCGGCGGGTCGTCAAGAGCGCCCAGACTAAGTACCACAAATCCGTGAAAATCGGCGTCATTGCCAAATACCTGGATAACCAGGACACCTACATGTCTTTGACCGAAGCCTTAAAAGCTTCCGGCTGGGCCAGCGATGTCAACGTAGATATAACCTGGATAGACGCCGAGCAATTGGAAAAAGATAAGCAATACCGTGAAGGGCTAAAAGACATGGACGGCATAGTCGGTCTGCCGGGCTTTGGCAGCCGGGGCAGCGAAGGCAAGATCTGGGCGGCCAATTACGCCTACGAAAACAAATTGCCGTATCTGGGCATTTGCCTGGGTATGCAGATATCCATCATCGCGATGGCCCGGCGCGCCGGCTTGGCTAAAGCTAACTCCACGGAGTTCGACGCCAGTACGCCCGATCCGGTCATCAGCACCATGGCCGAGCAAGTCGGCAAAGAGAACACCGGCGGCACCATGCGCCTGGGCGACTGGACCTGCGTGCTGGAATCCGGCACCAAGGCCCGCAAAATCTACGGCCAAGCCGAAATCGTCGAACGCCATCGCCACCGCTATGAAGCTAATAACCGCTACCGCGACCAATACGAAGACTGGGGGCTGAGAATCAGCGGCACGTCGCCGGACGGTACGCTGGTAGAGATGGTCGAAGCCGCCGACCACCCATTTTTTGTCGGCACCCAGGCCCATCCGGAGTTCCGCAGCCGGCCGAACCGCCCGCACCCGCTGTACACAGCCTTCGTCCGCGCTTCCCTTGCCAAGAAGTAAAGGATTGGTAAGATATAATTATCTAAAGAAGGAATAAAAAATGCCCGAGACGACAACCATAGAAAGCGGCGCCGAGCAAGAGAAGCCGGCCGACTGGATCGAGCTCGCAGCTGAACGTCCTGAGACGGTCAGTCTTGATCATGAAGGGCGGCCGGATGTCATGGGCGGACAGGTAGTCGCGAAGCTGGAACTAGGAGGCGCCGATAACTCGGGCCAACCATTACCCGCTCAGGAAGTTCACGTGCTGTCGGTTCATTCACCCGCCGACCTTGATTATCAGAATCTTCTAAAGTGGAATAAGACGGATGAAATGTCCGGAGGCCGGACCGTTTTGGTAGCTCTCGACCCCCAAGGCAATATAGCCGCCAGCGCTCTTTTGTTCCCGGGCGTCGAATATGTGGTGGGACGGGAAGGGAATGTGGGCTGGTTCAAGTACGGAGTGGTCGGGGGAGATATCAATCAATGGACCCCGTTCGACGACAATCCTTCAATTTCCAGGAATCAAGCGTCAATTGATGTCGGCGCTCGGCACGTCGTGATAGAAAAGAATGCGGCGTCTCAGTCAAGCACCAGATTATCCAGAGGATAACTATTCGACGATGACTTCGGTGCGCGGCATGCTGCGGCCGCTGAATTTCTTGACGCGGCGCTGTTTGAACTGCACGACCCCGTCTTTGGCGGCGTGGATCGTGAAATTGCGTGATAAGAAAGTGCCGGCTCCGGCGCGTTTGGTCATGCCGACCTGCCGGACGATGATATCGCCGGCTTTGACGGTCTGGCCGCCCCAGGCTTTGATACCCAGGCGCTGGCCGGGGCTATCGTGGACGTTTTTGGCGGATCCGCCCGCCTTGACATGACTCATACTTTAAATCTTACGCTTTCTTTAACCTTAATAATTGGCGCGCGACGACTTGGTCTTCCCGGAAGTAGACCAGCTCTTCCCGCCGCACGTGTTTTAAGTCCCAATAAGTATAGCCCATATCTGTTAAATGGTCAATAAGCGGCAAGGTTATCGTTTGGCCGCCGGCTTTGCGCCAAGCCGGTACGGCGATACAAAGGGCTTGGCCGGTCCGCAGCTGCGGCGCCAGGTTCTGCAGGAACTTCTTGGTGATGGTGTTGGCGTCGGATACTATCTGTTTTAAGTCGGCTTCGGATGGCAGTTTGGCCAGCGGCCGGCCCAAAAAAACCTCGCTGGCGACGGTACTGAAACCAGGCCATTGATAGGCCGTGGCGTCAGCCAGCTCGATATCAACCCCGCCTTCCAGGCTGGGGTATTTTTCGAACAGCCATTTTATATTGCGGCGACTGTAATCGACCATCCGCTGGTCTATATCGGTGCCCAGGACGCTATAACCCATCAGTAATGCTTCCTGCAAGACGACGCCGGTGCCGCAGAAAGGATCGAGAACGCGTACGCGGGCCAGGTCCTCGGTCTGGGCCAGCAGCGGCCCGGCCGCCAGGTTCAGCAGGATCTGGGCCAGTTTGGGCGGCAGCATGCCGACGCGCGCGTCGCGGGCCGGCCGGGCCTGGTCGCGGGCGCCGTAAGCCTCTATGTCCTGGACGAACAGCGTCTGGGCCAGCAGCGACCGCTGGCCGTCGCGCACGAATATCAGTTCCCACGCGCCCTTATGGGTCAGCTGGTTGTGCAGCACCTGGGCGCTGTTTAAGGCCGGGGCCTTGTTGGGCACCACCCGGACCGGCTTGCCGGTATTTCTTATAAGCTTTTTGATTTCCAGCGTCGTCCTTTGGATCTGTTTGATCGTGACATTCAGGCCGTAGACGCTCAGACCGAAGGTGAACTTGCCTTCAGGCTGGTAGCGCATATGGCCCGGCACCTCTTTGATCAGGTATCCGGCGAGCGCCGGCCACTTGTCGGATTCAACGATACTTAACAGCCGGGCGACTTTGATGGTGCCACCCAAGTTTTTGAAATTGATTTCCTCGGCTGGGACATCCAACAGGGCGTGTTCGCCCAGCGGCTGCACATGCTCGGCGCCGTAGATGCTTTCCAGCTCCGCCAATCCCAGCGCCGGCTGGCGGCCTAAGATACAAACCGTCTTTGCCTCGAAACTACTCATCGCTTTAAAGTATAATCTAATCAGAATGGATGAGACACCTGCCCGCGTAAAACGTTCCAAGTGGCGGCTAGCTCTGACTGCCGTGACGTTCGTCGCGTTGGGTATTCTGATATACGGCGTCCGTAAGGATATCGGCGGAGTAATCGATAATCTCGGCAAGGTCAACGCCCTGGCGCTGCTGCTGCTAATACCCATCGAGTTTTTGAATTACGACGCTTACGCCCGGCTGTACGTGCGCCTCTTTAAGATCCTTGATAAAGACGTCAAGTACCGGGATATGTACAAGCTGAACCTGGAGCTGAATTTCGTCAACCACATCCTGCCCAGCGGCGGGGTCAGCGGCATATCGTACTTTACGGTCCGGATGCGGGCTTTCGGTGTCGGCGGTCCCAAATCCACGCTGTCGCAGCTGATGAAGCTGCTGCTGCTTTATGTAAGTTTCCAGCCGCTACTGATACTCGGCGTATTCCTGCTGGCGCTGCGTGGCCACACCAATAACCTTATTATGGTGCTGGTGAGCTCGCTCGTCACGCTGCTGGTAGTCGGCACCTTCGGCCTCATTTATATGATTGAAAGCCGCAGCCGCATCAATACGTTCTTAACGGCGGTCACTAGGATTCTGAACAAAGTACTGAGCTTGTTCAGGCGTAAAAGCGAGACGATCGATATCCAAGGCGCCCAGTCGGCTTTCGGCGAGCTACACGATAATTACAAGCTGTTCAAAGAACGCTGGCGGGAACTGAAGATACCGTTCATCTATATGCTGATTGCCAATATCACCGAAGTCGCGGCGGTTTACGTGGTTTACATCGCTTTCGGGCGTTTAGTGAATGTCGGCGCGGTCATCTTAGCTTACGCCGTGGCTAACTTCGCCGGACTTATCTCCGTGCTGCCCGCCGGCATCGGCGTCTACGAAGGCTTGATGACCGCCGTTTTAGCGGCTACCGGCATTTCCGCCGGCTTAAGCATCCCGGTGACCATCATGTACCGGGTACTTAACATGGGCATCCAGCTGATACCCGGTTACTATCTCTATCAAAAAGCCTTAAGGTCGGGTTTAGACAGGGCTAAATAGTGGAAGATATAGTCCTAAGCCCTTCAGACTTCGTCGGGCTTTTGAACCAGACGCTGGAAATCGCTTATCCTTCTGTGGTTATCGAGGGAGAATTAAGCGGCTTCCGGGTCTCTAAGAGCCGCTGGGTCTATTTTGACCTTCAGGACGAACTGGCCAGCGTCAAATTCTTCGGCACGGTGTATATGCTGCCTGGGCCCCTGCAAGACGGGCTTAAGGTGCGGGTCGTCGGCTCGCCGCGCCTACACCCGCGCTTCGGCTTCAGTATCAACGTCCGATCCATCACTCCGGCCGGCGCCGGCTCCATCAAGAAAGCCGCCGACCTGCTGGCCGCCAAACTGGAGGCCGAAGGCCTGTTCGACCCGGCCCGCAAACGCCCGCTGCCGCCGGTTCCTAGGACCATCGGCCTGATCACCGCCGCCAGTTCAGCGGCTTACGCTGATTTTATGAAGATTCTGAACGAGCGATGGGGCGGGGTAGACATACAATTAGCCGACGTTTACGTCCAGGGCACCCAGGCGCCGGGCCAGATTGTCCGGGCTATCGAATACTTTAACGAACTGTCGGCTTTAGCCGACGTGCTGGTAGTGACCCGCGGCGGCGGCAGCGCCGAAGATCTGGCGGCCTTTAGTGACGAGCGGGTGGTGCGGGCCGTGGCCGCCAGCCGCATCCCGACTTTGGTGGCTGTCGGCCACGAAGTCGATATAAGCTTGGCCGAGTTGGCGGCCGACCTTAGAGCCAGTACGCCGACCAACGCCGCCCAGCTGATAGTACCTAACCGCGCCGAGACTATAGCCGGACTGGCCGCGGCTCGCAAATCTCTGACCGAACTGGCCTCCCAGCAGCTGCAGGCCGCGGCCCGTGAGGCTCAAGAAGGCCGGAAATACCTAACTAGTCAAGTAAATTCACTACTTACAGACCGTCTCAAATTGATACATTCGCACCGCAAACTGGTAGCCGTATTTGATCCGCGAAGGGCCCTTCGGCGCGGTTATGCCATAGTTAGCCGGGCAGGGCGGAACATCTCATCCGTCAAAGGCCTGAAGTCGGGCGATAACCTTAACATCCAGCTGGCCGATGGTAAAATAGGCGCGAAGGTACAGTAAAATTATGGCGACGTCCAAAAAAACTAAGACTTACCAGCAGATGGCCGACGAACTGAGCGGCCTAATAGACTGGTTCGAAAGCGACTCGGTCAATTTAGACGAAGCCGTCGGCAAGTACGAACAGGCCATGGGGCTGCTGGCGCGTATGGAAGACTTTTTAAAGACCGCCGAAAACAAAGTGAGAAGAATAGCCGTAAGATTCGACAGTGAATGAGCTATATATCTTGTTCTGGGTAGTCTGGGGCATCGCCATCCTACTGATTATGGCCTATAGCGCGGTGCTGCTTTTCGGCGCGCCGTATTTTCCCAGCCTCAGTCCCCACGTCAAAGCCGGCCTGGACCTTTTAGACCTAAAGAAAGGCCAGACGGTCTATGATCTGGGCTGCGGCGACGGTCGGTTCTTAAAAGCCGCCGCCAAACGCGGCTTGAACGCCGTCGGTTACGAGCTTAATCCTTTCATGTTCGCCTACGCCTGGTTCACAACCCGCAAATATCGTAAGCAGGTCAAAGTGTGTTACGGCAATTTCTGGCACGCCGACCTATCCCGCGCCGACGCTATCTTTATCTTTCTGTTGACCAAATACATGGAGCGGTTCGACGAGCTGGTCGAGACCAGGGCCCCGAAAGGCGTCAAGGTGGCCAGCCATGCCTTTAAGATTCCCGGCCGGAAAATCATCGCCAAAGACTACGGCGTCTTCCTATATAAGTACTAAGCCGGCTTGCCGGCCGGCTGAAACTGCTTTAACATAAGCTTTATGGATTCACAGCCGGTCGTGCCGACAATCCCGGATTTACCGAACACTGGCGGCAGCCGCAGAACTATCATTATCGCCGCTCTGGTCTTATTGCTGGTGGGCGCCTTGATTTTCGGCGGCTGGGCGTATTCCAAGATGCAGGATTATAAGAAAAATACCGACCAAAAGACCGCCCTGGCGGTGGCTCAGGCTGAAGCTAACCAGAAGATCCAGCTGCAGGCCCAGTTCAACGAGCAGAGCAAGTCGCCGGATAAGACATTCACCGGCTCGCCGACCTATGGCAGCATCACCTTCAAATACCCTAAGACCTGGAGCGCCTACGTCGATACCACCAACTCCAGCGAACCTATCAACGCCTACTTCAACCCCGACGAAGTTCCGGGTATCGAGGGTAAGACGGCTTACGCTCTCCGAGTGGAGCTTTTAACTACCGACTACACCCAGTTAATTTCACAGCTCGCCACGTATATCAGCCAAGGCACCTTGACCTCCAAGGCCTATCTGCCGCCCAAGCTCAAAGGCGTGGCTAACATGACGCCGGGTGTATACCTGACCGGCCACGTCAATTCGCAGGACCAGACCCAGAACGGCCTGATGGTGGTTATCAAGGTCCGTGATAAAACGCTCGAAATCTACACCGACAGTACCGATTACCAGAACGACTTCAATAACACCGTGCTGGGCAGTTTAAGCTTCGCGCCTTAGGTATTCGCGCTCTTTTACAACAACTGGCGGCGCCTGAACAGTGCTATAATTATAGGCTATAAAAGGGGGTCAACTTCTGAAAAGGTCGGCATTTTCGCACCAGCACGAAGTGCTCGCCCGGCAGCGGGCGCTATTGATGACGCTCAGCGAGGATTTAACATTGCCGCTACTGCAGATAAAGACGTCGGTCGATCTGTTGGAAGGTAAGAGTTTCGCCAAACCGGCCGCCCGCCAGCACGCCCAAGAGACTACCTTAAACATCGCCGCCGGCTTACAACAAATAGAAGCCTACCGGCTGTTGCTGGCCTCGGACGACCTTAGTAAATTGCCCATGGAACCACTGGCCATCGGCGCTCTGATGGATGACATCGCCCATCGTCTGGCCTCTTACGCCAAACAGTACGACACCAACATCGAAGTAAGTATCCAGCACCGCTTGTCGCTGGTGCTGGCCAACCCTGCTAGTTTGGCGTCGGCACTGGAAGTCTTAAGTTCCAGCATTATCCGGGCCCAAGCCGCCCAGTCCGATAAGAAATCCTACCGGCTGGTATTAGGCGCCCACGCGGCGCCGGATAAATCTATCGCCGCCGGCGTTTTCAGCGACACCCGCGGCTTAAGCGACCGTACTCTACGGGCCGCCCGCGGCTTAATAGGCAAAGCCCGCCAGCCGCTGCCGGCCGTGCCGGCCGGCGCCGCCGCTGGCGTTCTGGTGGCCGACATGCTTTGCGCTGCGCTGTGGCAGCCGCTGCGGGCAGCTGCCCATGATAACCTCGCCGGGCTGGCTACCAGCCTGCCGGTCAGCAAACAGCTTAAATTCGTATGAACCACATCTTAATACTTTGCGGAGACCGGCAGCTGGCCGGCCGCACCGCCGACTACCTAAGACTGAAAGGCTATCGGGTTACCGCTCATACCGACCCACAGCACGCCATAACTGCGGCCGACAACCAGCCGCCGGCGCTGGCCGTCATCGACTTACTGCTGGCCGGACGGTCCGGCGTGGAATTCCTTTATGAGCTGCGCAGTTACCCGGAATGGCAGGATATCCCGGTGATTATCACCGGCCACCAACACCTCGACGACATCCGGCCGTTCAAACCGGCTTTCGACCAGCTTAATGTTTCCAGCTATTTGCCGGCGCCGCTGACATCACTTCCTCAGCTAGAACAGGAAATCCGAAACCTGCTGCAGCCCGCCACGGTATGAAGACCTTTCGCACCCAGGCCATCATCCTGGCTCGTACCGACTACGGCGAAGCCGACCGCATCATCACCTTTATTACTCCGGACCATGGTAAAGTCACGGCCATTGCCAAGGGGGTGCGCAAGCAAAAAAGCAAGCTGGCCGGCGGTATCGAACTGTTCAGCGTCAGCGACATCATTTTCATCCCAGGGCGTCGCGATATCGACACTATCGTATCTACTCGTCTAATCAAGCATTACGGGTGCATCGTCAAAGCTTTGGACCGCACCAATGCCGGTTATGAATTTATAAAAAAGCTCAATAAAGCTACGGAGGATGCCGCCGAAAGCGCGTATTTTGATCTGTTAAATCAGGCCTTCCAAGCTTTAGACGACAATACGATAAACCTAGTTTTAATCGAAGTTTGGTTCAGCGCCCAGCTGCTGCGTTTGGCCGGCCATACCCCTAATCTGCGGACCGATGCCGCCGGCCAAATGCTGCAATCCGGCGCTAAGTACGACTTCGACTTTGAAAAGATGTGTTTCGCGGTCGGGCAGGGCTTCGGCGCCGACCACATCAAGTTCCTGCGCCTGCTTTTCAGCGCCAACCAGCCATCGGTACTTAACAAAGTGGCCAAGTCGCCGGTCCTAGCCGCCGCGAGCCTGCCGGCGGTCCAATCTATGCTCCAGACCCACATCCGTACCTGATCAAAAAAGTAGTCAGGCAGCTCCGGGCTGCGGCTTAGGAATAACTATCGGTTCCGGTTCAAAAGCGGCCGGCACCACGGCAACTCGTCCTACCAGTTCGAGCCGCCGCCCGCGAGGAATTTCACCGCCTAGGCCGCCAGCCTCTTTCACCGCCTCATCGCGTATCGCCGCTCGTTTTGCCAGCAGCCACCAAAGGTCAGCATGGCCTTGCTTGCGCTCCCGAAACGGAATACGTCTCGCGGCCTCCATCGCGGCCTCAATCTCATCGAGTAACCACTGCCGGTCAAACCTATCATGCCTATATTCATGGATATAAAGGTTTAGCCTGTTGCACAGGACCCAGGACTTCAGAGCTCTTTCTTTTTCCAGGCCCGCCAGAGAAGATTCATAAAAAATAAGCGCCGTATCCATATCCTCCGACCGCCCATGCTCGAAATATAAATCGCGGTAGCCGTTCGCGTACCTGGCGCTTTGCCTTGGACCGAAATTATCGCCGAATGCTTCCAGCATAATTTGGTTTTCTCGTCGTGAGCGCAGAAACTCTTCCGTGTCGCTAGGCAGGGAGTCGCTCCCAGGGTATCCCTCATGGGATTCTGAAGACATTGTAAGCGCAATTATAACAAAAATCGCTTAAGTCAATAAGCGCGCAGTAGCTACTTACGAAATTTAAACACACCCGCTATAATCTGTAGTTAAGATGGAGTCTAAGCCAACACTTGAGGATATTGTCAGCCTGGCCAAGCGTCGCGGTTTCGTTTATCAGGGCAGCGAGATTTACGGCGGCTTGGCCGGCACGTGGGATTACGGCCCGCTGGGCACGCTCTTAAAGCGCAATATCGTCAGCGAGTGGCTTAAATTCTTCGTCGACAGCTGGGACGACATGTACCAGATAGATTCGGCGATTTTGATGAACCCCAAAGTCTGGCAGGCCAGCGGCCACGTAGATACCTTTACCGACCCTCTCGTGGAGTGCAGCAACTGCCATAACCGCCTGCGGGCCGACCATATCCTAGAAGACGCCGTCAATTTAACGGAAGAAGATCTCAAATCCGCCAAGTGCCCGGTCTGCGGCAAAACCGGCACGTTAGGCGAAGCCCGGCAATTCAACCTGATGTTCAAAACCACTGTCGGTCCGATAGAGGACGAAAAGAACATAGCTTATCTGCGGCCGGAAACCGCCCAGGGTATGTTCACTAATTACAAAAACATCCTGGACACGTTCTACCCAGACCTGCCGTTCGGCGTCGCCCAGGTGGGCAAAGCCTTCCGCAACGAAATCAGCCCGCGCGACTTTCTGTTCCGGGTCCGCGAGTTCGAAATCATGGAATTCGAATATTTCCTGCCGGAAAATCTGTGGGAAGCCAAGTTCGAAAAATGGCGCAAGGATATGCATAGCTGGTTCAAACACCTCGGCTTGCCAGAAGATAAGATCAAGGAAATCGAAGTCCCGGAAGCCGACCGCGCCCACTACAGCAAGCGTACAATCGATTTTCATTATGATTTCCCAAGCCTGGGCTTCGACGAAGTCGGCGGCCTGGCTTACCGCACCGATTTTGACCTCAAGAATCACCAGGAGCATTCCGGCAAAGATATGAGCTACCGTCCGAAGGACGGTAGTGAACCGTTCATCCCGCACGTCATAGAGCCGACCTTCGGCGTTGACCGCAACTTCCTGGCCGTTCTATCTAGTGCTTATTCGGAAGACGAGCAGGGCGGCGAAAAACGCGTTTTCCTAAAGCTGCCATTACACTTAGCCCCGGTCAAAGCCGCTGTTTTCCCGCTGCTTAAAAATAAGCCGGAGCTGGTCAGCAAAGCCAAAGAAGTCCACAAACTGCTCCGCAAACAGGGCATCGGCGAAGTGATGTTCGACGACAACGGCAATATCGGCAAGCGCTACCGCCGCCAGGACGAAATCGGCACGCCCCACACCATAACCATCGACTTCCAGACCCTGGAAGACGACACCGTCACCATCCGCGACCGCGACACCACCGAACAGGAGAGGGTCAAAACGAATGACCTCACCCCCAAAGCTTAAATATCGAATAAAGAACCTCGACAAGGTTCTAATCGTCGTCGCATTAGTGGGAACGATTTTTATAGCGACTTGCGATTATTTCTTGTGGTTTGATCTTTCCGCTAACACAAAGGTTAGCTCAATAATATTGTGGCTGACCGCAATCGTAATAATTAAATATACTATTGAGACCTATGACTTAAGAGTCACAACTGAAAAAGAGGTAAGAGTTCAAGAAGAAATTATGATGAATGAATTTCTGCCGATTGTGGCCCCATTTGACGGAATGCTCCAAAATAAAATGCTCAGAATTAATCTCCGGAACGCTGGCCGCGGGTTGGCAAAAAATGTGGAGATAAAGCTAAACGACAGAAGTATAATCAGTGGTCTTTCAATTTTCGGTGGCGATGGCATTACCCGTGAGTTTCACCTAGACGAAATTAGCAGGATAACCGCGAATCAAAGGAATAACGATATTGCTATGGAAATTCGTTATCAAGATATATATAACAGAGAGTTCACGACAAGGAAGTGCGTTTTTTACCGAGATGAACCGGAGCCACGAAATCGTTTTCAGCTAAAAGAAGGCGCATGGAGATTTGAAAAAATCACATGAATGAAGATTTAGTGAAAAGAGCGGCGCAAGTCCTAGATAGTAAAAAAATTATTGTGGTAGCTACGACAGGGAAAGACGGTCAACCGTGGAATTCACCTGTCGCCGGATTCAGGTTCCCCGGGGAACTGATTTTTTATTGGACATCCTGGCGGGAGAACCAACACTCCCGAAATATTCGCGAAAACAATAAAGTTTTTATCGTGGTTTTTGACGCGGAAACTGCCGAAGGCGTCTACTTCTTGGCAAACACCTACGAGATTAACGATGAGCAAGAGGCTCTATCAGCCGCAAGGGTTTTTCGTAATGATAAGTACAATCCTTCAGATGGTCGGGAATATATCGGGGATGATAAACCCCGAAATATTTACAAAGCCGTACCGGCTCAAGTCTGGATGAACAGCGACAAAAGCGACGCATCAGGGAAATTCCTCCATGATATCCGGATTGAAATTAGCCTTGATAAACTTAAATCCAGCGTAAAATAATACCATGGGCGAAGGCACTCCCGACGAAGACGAAAGAGCACAGCAACAACACCCTGATGAGATTCTATTAGCGATTAGCGTGCTCCAAGAGCATGGCTGCGACTTCGTGGAAGACGATCTTGAGCACATTGCTCCAATGGACGAAGATGAGAGGAAAGAATACTTTCTTCAAACACTACTAGAGGCAGGGGTTGATGACCCTGAGCGGTTTATGATCGACACCGGCCTGGTAGAGGGATTCAGGAGTCTTACGCCCGAGGAATTTGAAGCCCGTAATAGCCGAAGATTAAAAGGCGAAGGCCATCGGGTAGATGAACTAGATGAATTAGATAGACAGAAAGAAGAAAGGAATACTTAACAAGTTAAGTATCTTAATGCGTAAATGAGAGTTATGACCGGAGAAAAACCCACTTATCACAAACGGTCTTTAGCTGAGGCTAAAATAATCAACGCGCTGTTTTACCTGGGGATGGGAAGTGGCGTATTCATTTCTCCTGCCTACCGTCAAGAGCATGAGGCCGTAAAAGATTTTATCAAAGAAGAAGAAATCAAAGACATCCGGCCGCCCGAACCGCCGCGTCGCCCGAATGCCAAAATTGGCAAAATAGCGCTGAGTCTGACCTAGCGGAGTAATCACAGGCGATTACCTGTTTTTCTCTCATGCTTTCATTATTGGGCGGTCAGCGTACTATTAGGCTTAGATCGGCTAGATATCTGCCGGCATTATGGAAAACGAAACTTACAGTCCGGAGCGCCGCGGCGAGGACGTAAACGCCCTATATCGGCATGTGCTGGGGCACGACCTCACGGAGCAAGAAAGGGCGGCGACCTATAACATTTTCGAAGGCGATATCAATGAATCGCTGGGAAAAGTCACCGGATATATCAACGGAACGCCCGATACCGAGGTGGAGATAATGCTCGCCAGCGTCGGCACTAATATTTCGTCACCGGTAATCATTATAGGCGATTCGGAAAAACGGCTGTTTATAATCGTCGAGCCCCAAGGTCCTGTGCTTCAGGATCGAAGTAGTACAATGTAAGTACGAGGAGGCGCGTATGAAGATAACAAGGTATTTTCAGAGCTGTTTATTAATAGAGGAGGTGGGCGCCAGGATACTGGTCGACCCCAGCGGGCAGGAAAAAGAGCGCCTAGGCGAATTCGGTAAGCTGGACGCCGTATTTTACACTCACGAGCACGGCGACCACTTCGATGCCGATATGGCAAAGACATTCGTGGAACAAGGCGTGGCGCCGGTCTATGCTAACGCCAGCACCGCCCAACAGATAGAGGCGTCCAAAACGGTGGTGGAAGACGGTAAGGAGTACGAGGTTAACGGCCTTAAGGTCAGAGCCATCGAACTGCCGCACTGTCTGATGGTGGATGGCAGTACCAGCGTCCAGAACACCGGTTACCTGTTCAATGGTAAATTGTTCCATCCGGGCGACGGCAAGGAGCTGGCAGGCCTGGAAGTCGACACTCTAGCGGTACCTCTAAGCGGTCCGGATATCTCGCTGAAAGACGCTTATTCCTTCACTATGCAGGTCAAAGCCAAGCAGGTCATTCCCATCCATTACGATTTCCTTGGCGGCAACCCGGACTTTTTGGGCGGTTATCTGAATAAGAAAGGCGTCAAAGTCCACGGCCTGACCATCGGCGATAGGGTGGAAATCTAGGTGCTCCCCGTTTACGGGCTAAGAAAACCACCTAAAACAAGGTAAAATAGACCAAAGAGATGAGACGAAGAGGCAAAAAGCCCGAAAAAATCTATGCTTTCATAGACAGCCAGAACCTGAACGTTAGCGTTCAGAAGTACGGCTGGAAGATGAATTGGAAAAAATTCCGCAAGTTCCTGACGGACAGATACGGCGTGGATATGGCCTACATGTTCATCGGCTACGTCCCGGAGCACGAGGATATCTACGAGAAGATGCACGACGCCGGCTACGCCGTGGTACTGAAACCGACGTTCGATATGAGCCGCCCGCGTCCGGAAGAAACTGCCGGCAAGCCGGAGAAACCGGTGAAAGGCAACGTCGATGCCGACATGGTGCTGTGGGCCATGAAAGAGATGGCCAACTACGATAAGGCCATTATCGTTTCCGGCGACGGCGACTTTTTCGCGCTGGTCGAATACCTTCACCAGCAAGGCCGGCTGCTGAAGATTCTGACCCCCACCGGCCAATATTCCAGCTTGTTCAGGCAATTCGAAGATTACGTGGAGCGACTGGACAACCACCGCCGCGAACTGGCCTACCATGACCGCCGACCGGGCCAGAAGCCGGCTCGCCCGCAGCCGTCCGCCCCGACGCAGTAAACCTTCGCCGCCCACCGGATTACCTATTTCTGCTACAATTGGGGCGAAGATGCCCGAAGACATAAAATACGGTTTTCCAAAAGCCTTCATCTGGGGCGCTAGCACTTCCGGCCACCAGGTGGAAGGCGGCAACCACGATCAATGGACGGTCTGGGAGCTGGCTCACGCCGCTCAGCTGGCCAAAACCGCCGAAAAACGCCTGGGCCGCCTGCCGATATGGCCTAAGATAAAACACCAGGCCGCCAAACCCGAGGCTTACATCAGCGGCCAGGGCGTCGACCACTACCGCCGTTATAAAGAAGATTTCCGGCTGGCTAAAGAGCTTAACCTGACCAGTCTGCGTTTCGGTATCGAATGGTCTCGCCTGGAACCCGAAGAGGGCGTCTGGGACGAAGAAGCCGTCGAACACTATCGCCAGTACATCAAGGATATGAAGGCCATCGGCATCGAGCCGGTCATGAACCTTTGGCACTGGACGATGCCGGTCTGGTTCTGCGACAAAGGCGCTTTCAAATATAAGCGCAATCTTAAGTATTTCTACCGGTTCATCGATAAGATCGGCCAGGAATACGCCGCCGATCTCAAATGGGCCTTAACCCTCAACGAGCCTAACGTTTACACGACCTTCGGTTACCTGACCAAAGAGACGACCAGCGGCAACTGGCCGCCCGGAGAAACCAGCCTGCTGAGTTTCTCCAAGGTTTATATCAACCTGATGCGGGCTCACCGCCAGGCCTACAAGATCCTTAAATCCTATAATCCGGCCCTCCAGATCAGCCTGGCTACCCAGCTGGCCAACATCCAGGCCAAGCGGCCTCATAACGAGCTGGATGAGTTTACCACCCGTTTTATGCGCTATTTCTGGAACTGGCTGTTTTTGCGCCGGGTACGGCTGCAGATGGATTTCATCGGTTTCAATTACTACTTTACGGATTACTACACCAAGCTGGGGGTACGCAAGGACCCGGCGGTACCACTAAGCAACATGGGCTGGTATATGGAGCCCGAAGGTCTGTACCCGCTGCTACTGAGCATCTCACGGCGTTTCAAAGGTAAACCCATCATAATTACCGAGAACGGCGTGGCCGATGCCGCCGACGAATACCGCCGCTGGTGGATAGAAGAGACCATCATCGCTATGGAACGGGCCATCAGCGAGGGGGTGGACCTGATTGGCTATTTTCATTGGAGCCTGCTGGATAACTTCGAGTGGGAGAACGGCTGGTGGCCGAAGTTCGGCCTAGTGGAAGTGGACAGGGCACACGGAATGAAGCGGACTATCCGCCCCAGCGCCAAGTGGTTCGCCGAGAAGATAGAGCAGCTTTCCGGTACGAAATAAGCTTGACCATTTTGCTAATCCATGATAAGGTATTGCTATGGCAAAAATACCAAAACTGTACGAAAACCCTTATGAAACACAGGAGCCCGAAGCCGTCGCGGGCGCTCAGCCTAATTATGCCCGGCGCCGCCGGATAGCCGGTGCCGTTGTCGGCGTGGCGATAGCCCCGCTGCTAGTTAGGGCTTATATCCAGAGCAATAGCTACGGATATCACGGCCATAGCCCGAGTGTAATCACCCAGCCTAGGTAATCGGTTGCCTAGCGGACAGTCTCATGTATCTAACGCTACATCTAGTGTAATTTAAGCCTATAAGGCAGTTCTGTGGACAAGTGGCTCTTATAAGGAGCCACTTTGCATATAAATGCTATTGCAGTGGGTTGAGGTGGGTAGTATCATCAACTCAGTGGGTAAAAGTGGGTAACCAAAATAGTTACCACCACTGAAAAACAAAAAACCACTAAGCAGGTACATAAAAATCTATGGGAGACTACTTCGAACGCAGGCTTGATGATAAGCGGCGGCTGACATTGCCGACCGAGCTTCGTGCCGAATTCGCGTCCGGAGCGGTCATCACCCGAGGTTTTCAAAACTACCTACATCTATATCCGAAAGCCGTCTGGGACGAGCTGATGGAGCCGGCGCTGCAAGGAGACATCCTGGATGAGCGTACGGCCGACCTCAACGTTCAGTTCCGGATGGGCAAGACGCAAAGCGAGATCGATGCCAAACAGGGCAGGATCACGTTGGAACAGCATCTGCTGGACTATGCCGGCATTGGCCGGGAAGTGGTAGCGGTGCGCGCCGGGCGCTATTGGCGCCTGCAGGCGAGGGGCACATGAAATAGCTCGGATATGGCAGCTAAAAGACGCAACTTAACAATTTAGTAGCAAGCAAACAACTGGTAATTAGACTAAACCCGTTCGATAACTTCGAGGTCAGCTAATTGGCAGTCAGCCGGTGGACCCATTAGGCAACCATCGTTACCAAAACCTTCGCACCTTTTTCATTTGTAACACCTCCCAAAACTCCACCTCACAAAAGTCTCTCACAAAGAACTTTTCTGAAGCCTTGCCAGCAAGAATCTTTACCGATTCGCGCCCAAAGCTTCACTAAAAATCCCGTTTTCAAACCTAAAGCGGGAAAACAAAAACAAAAACCCCAAAAAAACAAAAAGCTGACTGCTAATTAGGTGATCTTGCAAAAACAAAAACCAAAACAAAAACAAAAATGCCAAAATCTGAACCCACACACCAGCCGGTACTGATCCGGGAAGTTTTAGAATATCTGGACCCGAAAACAGGGCAGAGTTACCTGGATTTGACGGCCGGCTATGGCGGCCATGCCGCGGCCATTCTAAGCGCCACCAAGGCGCCGGAAGAAGCCGCTTTAGTGGACCGCGACGATAATGCTATCGAGACGCTGCGCCGAAAGTTCGGCAAAAGCGGCGCGCTGATAGTCCATTCCGAGTTTTTGAGCGCTTTGGAACGCCTGGCAGGCGAGAGCCGGCGTTTTGACATGATATTGGCAGATCTGGGTGTAAGTTCACCGCACCTTGAAGACAGCGGACGGGGGTTTTCGTTCAACGCTCCGGGACCGCTGGACATGCGTATGGACCGCCGGCAGGCGATGGATGCCGGGCAGATAGTGAATGGCTATTCGGAAGCCGAACTGGCGGATATCATCCGCCGCTACGGCGAGGAGCCGAAAGCCGTCGCTATCGCCCGGGCCATCGTCCGCGCCCGGCCCATCACCGATACCGGTCAGCTCGCTACTATAATCGCTCGAGCCGCCGGTTTCCGGGCCAGGCGGGGTAAGACCCACCCGGCCACCAGGACCTTCCAGGCTATCCGGATCGCCGTAAATGACGAACTGGGGCAGCTGGAGCGAAGTTTGCCGCTGATGCTCGATAGATTGAGCGCCGGCGGCCGGCTGGCCATCATCAGCTTCCACAGCTTGGAAGACCGACTGGTCAAACGGTTTTTAGCAGAACATTCCGGCAATACCTATGACGCCAGGCTAAAATTACTGACCAAGCGGCCGATAACCGCCAGCCACGATGAAATAGTTTCCAATCCGCGGGCCCGCAGCGCAAAACTGCGAGCCGCGCAGCAAAAATAAAAACAAATAGAAAGGATAAAAAGGAATCCAAATGCCTATTAAGGTAAAGGATAGATCCAGGATGCAAAGAGTGCCGGTCAGAGTACTGCACTAGGACCGCCAGCATCCAAGATCAAATAGGCGGCGCCGGCTAAACAGGCACTTACAAAAAAGCTTCGGCGCCGCCACCAAGACAAAGATATGACATACTCAAGTTCAATCGCCGCCTCCCGCCGGGGCTATGTCCGCCGCAATCAAAATTCGGTCAGGTTCTCATCGTCGGCCCGCACCTTGGGGCCTATCAGCAATACCATCATCCTGATTATCCTGGCCTGCCTGGTAGGGCTGTTATACCTTACCCAGGTGACCAAGACCAACAGTTACGGCTACGGCATCAGTAATTTACAGCAACAACAGCAGACACTTAACGATCAGAAAGCCGACCTAGAGGTCCAATCAGCCCGTTTACAGTCACTCGACAGGGTGGCTGCCAGTCAGGCCGCTAAGAACCTGGTATCCGTGGCTCCGGCCGGCGCCATAAACCAGTAGTACGATAGCAAGCGATGCAACCGCGACCGACCCGGCCTGGCAATACCAGGCAGATTATCAACACCAACCGCCGTCTGACCATCTGGTACACGGCGGTGCTGGTTATTATCGGCGTCATCATTTTCCGTCTGTTTTACCTTCAGATAATCCGGCACGATTACTATCAGCGGGCGGCGCTTAGCGATCAACTTAAGCAGTACACCATCGCCCCGGAGCGCGGCACGATCGAAGCCTACCAGGGCGGCAACCTCGTACCGCTGGTCCTTAACCAGAAGCTGTACACTCTTTATGCCGACCCGACGCTGGTCAAGGACCCTGACGCCAGCGCCGCTAAGATAGCGGCGGTCATCCAGGGCGATAAGACCGCTTACGCTAGCGCCATGCGCGCCAAGCACAGCCGCTACCAGGTGCTGGCTAAACGCCTGACGCAAAGTCAGTATCAAAAAATCCTGGCTTTTAAATTGCCCGGCATTGGGCTGCAGGCTCAGGATTACCGGGTTTATCCGCAAGGAGAGGTGGCGGCCCAAGTTCTGGGATTCGTCAATGATGACGGCCAGGGCGAATACGGCCTTGAACAGCAGTTTGACAGCCAACTGGCCGGCAAGCCCGGGCTGCTGAAGGCTATCACTGACGTCAACGGTGTGCCATTGGCAGCCAGCCGCGACAATGTTCAAATTAATCCGACACCTGGCGACAATTACGTCCTGACTCTCGATCTAGCCATGCAGCGCCAAGCTGAGGATATCTTAAAGCAAGGTCTGCAGAAAATCGGCAGCCAATCCGGGAGCCTAGTCATAATGGACCCCAACGACGGCAGCATCAAAGCGCTGGCTAACTACCCGACTTACGACCCCGCTAAATTTTACGATGTGAAGGACCCAGCGGCCTTTAACGACTTGGCTGTCTCAGCGCCGCTTGAGGTCGGCTCGATTATGAAGACGCTGACGGTATCAACCGGGCTGGACCAAGGAGCTATCACGCTGGACAGCACTTATAACGACCCGGGCTACGTGACAATCGACGGTTCGACGATCAGAAATGTCGAGGATATTCCGCAAAACCCGGTGAGCATTCAGGAGATACTGAAGTATTCATTGAACACTGGCGCCGTGCATATCTTCAAGCAGCTGGGCGGCGGGGACTTCAATCAAAAGGGCAGGGATATCCTCTACGACTATTTCACCAACCATTTCCAGCTGGGTAAACTGACGGGTGTCGAGCAGCCGGCAGAGCAACCAGGTACTATCTATGGGCCGGATAAAGGCAGCGCCCTTAATCTGCGGTACGCCAACATGGCTTTTGGGCAGGGTCTGACGGCTACCATGCTGCAGATGGCGTCGGCGGTATCATCAGTTTTGAACGGCGGCACCTACTATAAGCCTCACGTGATTGACAGTGTGACTTCAAGTTCCGGCAAAGTCACTAACACGCCGCCGACCGTTGTTCGGCGCAACGTCGTCAAACCGGCGGTCAGCCAAGAGTTACAAAGTCTGATGGAGTATGTCTTTGAGCAGAATCACGGTGTTTATGAAGCTGACGACCATCCGGGTTATAAAGTAGGCGGTAAGACCGGTACCGGACAGATCGCCGAGAACGGCGGTTACAAGGCCGGGGTTTATAATGGAACCTTCTTAGGTTTCGTAGGTGGAGATAAGCCGCAGTACGTGGTGGCCGTGCTAGTTAACTCGCCGAATCTGCCGGGATTTGAATCAGCCGGCGCGCAGGGCGCCGCGCCCATCTTTGGCAAGGTAGCCGATATGCTGATTAATGATTTCGGAGTCGAGCCGGCAACTCATTAGCGGCGACGGGTAAGCCTGAGCGCTGATAAAGCGAAGCGATATAACTTATATTTACCAGTCAAAGGGATGTCCCATGTGCCGGCCCGTTCCACGATTTTGCCGCCGAACTTTTTTTTGAAATTGCTGAAGCCAGACCAAGGATGGTCAGGACCGGCATCGTCGGGCGCGATACCGAACAGATCGATAGCTGTGTTACCGCGGTTCTTAGCGTTGCGCATCGCCTGCCAGAGCAGTAGGGCGGAGACGTTCTTATCCCGTGCCTCGGGAAGGGCTGCGGCATAAGTATAAGACGCCAGGCCGCCGAAATCATGGATCATCGCCGTGCCGACAGGCCGCTTATTCTCATAGGCGATTTCTAAAACCAGCAGACCGGCCGGCATTAGCACTTCGGCTTGTTTGAGATAATAGTCGGCCGTAAAGAAGCCGATGCCCTTACGGCTGGCGACGGCGTCCAGCATCTTAGTGAAAAGGCTGATGTCGGTCGGATCGCGTGAAGTTTTAAAAGTCAGCGTCTTTTGCCGCTGGTCGCGCCGGATGATATTGCGGGTGGTCTGCGACAGGCTGGCTAAGATATCCTCATCCGGCCGGCTTAAATCGACCAGGCGCGTTAAATGGGGCTCGACCTCCCGGACCGGCTGTCCGCCCGAGGCCTTTAGCACCTGCCGCTGCTCGTCCAGATTCCGGGCTTTAAAAACCGGTTCCAGGCGCAGCCAGTCAATCCGTTGGGATTTGCCGTAAGCCTTGAGCGAATCCAAGACTCCAGCCGGATCGGCCTGTTTAGCGATCGTCGGGCCGTAAGGGGCGAAGAGATAGCGTCCGATAGGGGCTCTGCGTTCTAAAAGCAGACACGACCAGCCGCTGCCAGAGATAAAATGCGGCCGATGGCCAATCGAGTCCTGAAAATCCGCCCACGGCGCCGATTGCAGGAAAGAGGCTCCCAGGTCGTACTGCTGCTTATCCCATTTAGCGGGCTCGGAATTACTGTGCATAAGATGTTGATATTAATATAGCACGGGGCATTCTATGGTGTTATAATCAGTCGTGAGCTTCCAAAAATAAAATGACCAACCTGACGATAGTAATTGATTCCCAGACCATCCAACAGATATTTCTGTTCGGTTTTTTCGGGTTCGTAGTCAGCATGCTCCTGACCCCGTTATATACGGAAGCGGCTTTCAGCGGAAAGTGGTGGAAAAAAGCCCGCAGTACATCTATAACAGGCGAGAAAGCGGTAATCTATCAGAAATTGCACGCCGCTAAGCATGAGCGCCACATCCCGACCATGGCCGGGATGATTTTCGTAGCGGCTACCATCATAGTGACGCTCGCCGGTAATCTTAGCCGGTCGCAGACCTGGCTGCCGCTGGCGGCTATGGCTGGCGCCGGGGCCATCGGCTTACTCGATGATTTTATAAATATCCGCGGCATCGGCGGCGGCATCGCCGGTATGCGCGCCAGAGTCAAAGCCTTGCTGCTGGTCGTCATAGCCCTGATTGGCGGCTGGTGGTTCTATGACAAACTCGGCGTCCATGCCGTCCACATCCCGTTTTTCCATGCCTGGCATCTGGGATGGCTGATTATCCCGTTGTTCGTGCTGGTTATTTTCTCGACTGCTAATGCCGTCAACATGACCGACGGCCTCGACGGCTTGGCCGGGGGCTTGGCGGCCACGGCCTTCGGCGCCTACGCCATAATAGCTCTGATTGAGAAAAAATACGGACTGTCGGGCTTCTGTATGACCATCGTCGGCGCTCTGCTGTCTTACACATGGTTCAATATTTTCCCGGCGCGGTTTTTCATGGGGGATATCGGTTCATTCGCTTTGGGCACAGCCCTGGGCGTGGTAGCCATGCTGACCGACACCGTCTTCGTTCTGCCGGTAATCGGCCTGGTCTTCGTGGCCGAGATCGGTTCGGTAGCGCTGCAGATTATCAGTAAGAAACTGCGGGCCGGCAAAAAAATCTTCTTATCGAGTCCTATCCACCATCATTTCGAAGCTTTGGGCTGGCCCGAGACCAAAGTCACTATGCGGTTCTGGGTGCTGGGCCAGGTTTTTGCCATCCTGGGCGTGGTAATGTTCATCTTAGGAGGCCCTTAAAGCCATGGAGCGCCGCGACCGGCTCAGCGGCGATATGCCCAGGTACTCAGGTCCCGGCAGCGCCGCCCGACGGCATAAGCCGGACCACTGGCTGCTGGTCATCGGCGCCTTACTAATGATTATCGGGCTGGTCGTAGTCTATTCGATAAGCCCGGCTCTAAGCGCCAATCAAAACACCAGCCAGAGTTATTTCGTGGTGAAGCAGCTGATAGATATCGCCCTGGGCGTTGGTGCTTTCGGTCTGGCATCCTACGCGCCGTTGAATTTTTGGCCCAAGGCCGCTAAACCGTTGGCTCTCGCGGCTCTGGGCGGCTCCATACTGGTCATGGTGATGCCGGTCGACGCCGTTTATCAAGCCCATCGCTGGATAAGGTTGGGGGGGTTCTCTTTTCAGGTGGCCGAGCTCATTAAGCTGGCGTTGTTGATCGGGCTGTCCGGCTTTTTGGCCCAGCGGGCCAGGGAAGGGCGACTGGCGGACTTTAACGCGACGCTCAAACCGCTCATTGTCCTGTTAGTCCTGGTCGGTATTTTCGTCGCCAAATTCCAAAGCGACCTAGGGTCTTCGGGCGTTATGATAGCCATGCTGATAGTGATGGCTTATGCGGCCGGTATTCCCCTGAAAAAAGCCGCCATGATAGCCGGTCTGGTAGTCATCCTGCTAATCATAGCCGTCTCCTCCAGCGCTTATCGGCGCGAGCGGTTGGCGACGTTTCTGCACCCGGAGTCAAACTGCCTGACTACCGGCTATCAAGCCTGCCAAGCCTTGATATCCGTCGGTTCCGGCGGCGCTTTAGGCTTGGGGCTGGGCTACAGCGTGCAAGCCTACGGTTATCTACCCGAAGCCTCCAACGACTCTATTTTCGCTATCATGGCCGAAAAGTTCGGCTTTGTGGGCACCCTATCCATTATGGTGATTTACGGGGCTTTGATCACCAGGCTCAAACGGATTGCCGAACGGACACCCGACTTGGCACGGCGGCTAGTAGTCGTCGGCGTCATGACTTGGCTGAGCGTTCAGATGATTATCAATGTCGGCGCCATGACCGGGCTGCTGCCCCTGAAGGGAATAACTTTGCCGCTAATCAGCCAGGGAGGTACCAGTATGATTTTCCTGACGGCCGCGTTGGGGATTGTTTTTCAAATTTCACGTTATACTAGTTACAGCGTCGTTCAATCTAATACGGAGGTCAATGAAACAGCCTTTTCCAACGGTAGTTTTGACGGGAGGCGGTACCGGCGGCCACATAACCCCGCTTTTGTCGCTCGCCCAAGAACTTAAAGCGCAGTCGCCGGATTGCCAGATTGTTTACGTCGGCCATAAGGGTGATAAGTTCGATACGTTCGAGCAAAGCAGTCATGATTTTGACTTCACGGCTTTTATAAAGGCCGGGAAGCTTCGGCGTTACGGCACGCTGCGTTTCTCGGGGCTTCTGCACCCGGATATCTTCGCTAAGAACTTTATAGATATGCTGCGGCTGCCGGGCAGCATCATAGCTTCTTTTAGGATACTGCGTAAGTTCCGGCCAGGAGCGGTGTTCAGCAAGGGCGGTTTCGTGGCTTTGCCGGTAGCACTGGCGGCGAAATTATTAGGTATCCCGATTATCACCCATGATTCCGATACGGTGCCGGGACTGGCTAATCGTATCGTCGGCCGCTGGGCGAAGGTTCACGCCACCGGCATGCCGGCCGAATATTACCCCTATCCTAAAAGCTCTACCTATTATGTCGGTATTCCAATTGATGCGCGTATTAAAAAAGTAACTCCTAGACTGCAGAAAGCCGCGAAAGCGCAACTGGGTCTGCCGCCGGAGAGTACGGTGCTATTAGTCTCTGGCGGCAGCAGCGGCTCGGTACAGCTTAATAATCTGATAACCAGGATTGCCGCCGAGCTGCTGGAGGCCAACTTATCTCTACACATCCTGCATCTTACCGGCCAACGGCACGAGCAGCCAGTCAAAGAGACTTATAAAAAACTGCCAAAGCACGATCAGCAGCGTCTCGTAGTGATGGGTTATAGCCAGGATTTCTATACGCTGACGGCTGCCGCCGATCTGGTAGTGACCAGGGCGGGGGCTACGACCATAGCCGAACTGGCGGCTGCCGGCAAGACATCTATCATTGTGCCCAGTCCGCACCTGGCGGGGGGCCACCAATTGAAAAACTCCCAGGCTTTGGCCGATATCGACGCCGCGGTCATCGCGCCGCCCAATGTCCAGCCGGATGAGCTGTTGGTACTTATCAACAGCCTTTTAAATGATGACAGCCGGCGCTTCGAGCTGGCCCGCAACCTATTCGCTACCGCTAAAAACAACGCCTCCAAAGATCTCGCCTCGCTGATACTCAAGGTCGCCACCAATAATCAATGAACTCTTCGCGTAAACCATCCGAATCCCGCCGCCCCCGCCTCAGTGGACGGCGGCCCCAGGTCAATACTTACTATCGGGGCGAACCGGCGCTCGGCGGTTCTAGTCCATTTCAGAAAAAACCGGCGCCCAAGAGTGCTCGGCGGTTCTTTTTCGGCTTTCTGGATATTGTTCTGATACTGGTTATCCTGGCCGGCTTGGGTTACAGCCTGGTCATCAGCTCTAAGCCGAAAGTCCTTATCAGCAGCCAAGCTTTTCACAACCGTAGCGATTACCAGATTTATGCCGACGGGTTATTTTCGCAAATCAAGAACCGTAACAAGATAACTTATGACGAGAAGGCCGTGACGCTGACCATGGAAAAGCGATTTCCCGAGATAACTTCTATAAATACCGAGCTACCCATTTTCAGCGAACAGCCGACGCTACGCATCACTGTCTCCCAGGCCAGCCTGCGGGTCAGAAGCGGCAGTAGTAATTACGTGGTTGATTCCCAGGGCGTCATAGTCGCGCCCGCCAATCAGGTGCCAGCCGCCAAGAACCTACCGCAGATTACTGACCAGAGCGGTTTTAACTCCAAAATCGGGCAGCCGCTGCTGAATGTCGGCGCCGTGGACTTCATCAAGACTCTCATAGCTGAGACTAAAGTTGCCAAGGTCCCGATATCGGCGATGACGCTGCCGCCGGTCGCCCAAGAATTGGATCTGCGGACTTCGGACCGGCCGTACTTCGTCAAGTTTTATCTGGGCGGCGATGCCTTGATTCAGACCGGCCAATATCTGGCGGCCCGCAATCATTTTAATCAGACCGGCCAACAGCCGGCCCAGTATTTAGACGTGCGCGTCGCCGGCAAGATCTTTTATAAGTAAGACATCCTTCTAAAGGGTTATATGGACGATTATAGTCAGAGCCGCCGCCCCGAATAGCCAGCCGCCGATTACGTCACTGGGGTAATGCGACTTAAGATAGACCCGTGAAACGCCGATTAAAATGATAACAGTCCATATTACTAGCGATGACAAGAAATCCCAAGGGAAGAGCAGATGCCGGGCATCGATAATCGCGAACAACCCATAAAATATGACGCTGCCGAAAGCATGGCCGCTCGGAAAACTATAGCTCTTTAAGCCGAAATTCTCGATTTCCAGATGGCCCGGTCGGCTCCGGTGGATGAAACGCTTCAAGGCTATACCGGCTCCGAAAGCCAGCAGCGCGTATATGAACGCCCGTTGATCGGCCGCCTGGCCGCGCCAGGCGGCTGCCAGATAGCCGGCTATGCCGGCCGCTATGACTACTAGCGGTCCGCCTAGGAAAGTCAGACTTTGCATCAGCGGCCGCCAACTATCCGGCATAAGCCTGACGGCGGCCGTTGCCTGGCGGTCAAATTCCCTTATATAGACCATACTATCCGCTTGATAATGAATTAGATTATACTACGTTTACGTTATGGCCTCGGTATCGAGCGAAAGCTCAGGTATCGCTTCCGGCATCAACAACGCCGTCTCCCGGCTAGCCGGTCTTGTGGTAATCGCTCTGCTAGGTCTGGCCGGGGGACACTTACCGCTTCAGCCTTATCCTATGCGCGATACTGACTGCTATAGCAGGGCTGGCCTCTTTTTTGACCATCCGAAATAGTCCGGCGAGCCCAGTCGTTTCGGCCTGATACCCTGCCTCGTGTTCGGATTTTGTTCATATACTAATTAAATCTTATATTACGAAAAACATATAGCAGGGCAGTATTTTACCAAAAGTCAAATATCAATTGAAAATAGGGAAGGCAGGGGAAAAACTATAAAAGAATACGAAAGTATGAAAAGTCAAATATGTGAAATCAACTGTGGATAACTATGTAGTTTTCACAAAAGCGACGTACGAGCGTGCAGGTTAATAAATAGCGCGACATAAACATAATAATACATAGACCAGCAGCGCAGAATATGAGTGTTTTTTGATAAGCACTGTAAACGCCCCTGTTATTAAAGGTATTGGCTATCGTCTCTTATACTAATATACAAAGTCGCAAAATATACATTGTGCGACGTGATATGTATGAGATGATATGGCTCTACTCTGCGCCTCACTCAGCTCTCGGTTCTGATCTTTGATTTAACTTTATTTAACTATCTTCACTCTCATTGCCCTGCGGCTGGTTCTGGCTTGTGGCCGTATGCTCTGTCTGTCCGGTACTAATATCGTGTTCGTAAAATGTTCTATATATGAACGTGATCGAATATGGACGGGATTCGGCAGGCATCTGCCCTATCGCAGCCGGAGGACTTGATCGTCGGGCTGGGGCCCGGTCGGCGAGATGACTGCTGGCTGGCCGCTATCGTTGCCCCGGCGATTCTTCTTGCCGCCACGCTTGCCGCGCCGCCGTTTCTTAGGTGTCTCCTCGGAGTCCGTGCTACTTTGGCGTGATGTCAAAGCCTGCAATATATTGGAGCCCATAGCCTTTTTGATGTCCTCGTTCTGGGCGGTTTGAGTTTCAATCTGGTCGATATGGCTGAGTTGAGCCTGGGCTCGCGGCTTGACCGGCTGGCTAGCTTGCGGAGCATTGTCCATCGCCAAGCCGGAGTTCTTACGGACGACCTCCTCGACGACTGAACGGTCCTGGGCGTAACGTTCCCGCGATAGCGTCACTATCCGGCTAGTCAGGTCATCGCCGGGTACCGGCAGATTGAGGGTTTTGGCCGAGAAAGCTGGCGCTTTTTCGTCGCTGATCATCATGGAAGTCACGAAAAATCGCGAATGCTGCTGGATCAGGTCGCCGGCCTCGAATTGGGGCTCGAAATACTTTTGCAAGAATGGCGAGTCGTCGGGACTTATCCTAAAACATACGATCGTACCTACGTTGCCAAACACGGCGCTGCGGACTTCCTCGCTCATCTGGGCGATATACTGGTTGGCGACAGTCAAATTAAGGCCGTATTTGCGGGCCTCGCTCAAAATAGTGGCGAACGAATCAGTCGCGAAATTCTGGAACTCATCAACGTAAAGGTAGAACGGCCGGCGTTCGCTTTGGGGCATGTCAGCCCGTCCCATGGCCGCCAGCTGGATTTTTGTGACCATCATGGCGCCTAAGATACCGGCGTTGTCCTCGCCCATCAGGCCGCGACTGAGATTGACGATCAGTATCTTGCCATCGTCCATGATTCGCCGCAGGTTGAAGGTACTTTTGGGCTGGCCGATGATATTTCTGATCATCGGGTTGGCGGTAAAGGCGCCTACCTTATTTAAAACCGGCGCCACGGCCTCGGAAGCGAACTTATCGTTCCAGCTGGCGAATTCCGTCACCCAGAAATTCTTGACGACCGGATCGTCGATATAAGTTATGACACTCTGCCGGAATTTCTTATCCGTCAGCAGGCGGGTAATGTCCAGCATCGTGGAATTCGGGTAGTCTAGTAGCGCCAGCAGGCTGTAGCGCAAGATGTATTCCAGCCTAGGTCCCCAGCTTTCGGCGAACAGCCTCTTTAAAACACCTACCAGCTCGGAGCTAATGTGCCCTTTCAGGCTTGGATCGTTGATTTCCAGCGGATTGAAGCCGATCGGATAAGCCGTGTCGGCCGGGTTGAAGTAAACCACGTCGTCCAGCCGGTGTTGTGGTATAAAAGACAACACATGCTGGGCATAGTCTCCGTGGGGGTCGATGACCGCGAACCCCTGATCGTAGTAGATATCGGAGAGAGTCAGAAGCTCCAGGGCGCCCGATTTACCAGTGCCGGTCTGTCCCAAGATGTAGACATGCCGGCCGCGGTCTTCCCGGAACAGGCCGAAGATAGTGTTGGTCCCCCTGAAATTAGTGACTCCCAGCAGGCTGATGTCTTTCTCGTTGCCGGGCAGCTGGATGGGCACGTTGGGCGGCGGCTCGGCCGTCTTGGTAGTAGCCCAGACGATATTAGGCGTTTCCACAGAAGTATGCGGCAAGTGGAACAGGCTGGCCAGCTCTTCGATATTCAATATATAGCCATGGTCTATGAAGAACCGGGTCTGGTACTCTAGCTGTTTGTCGCGGTTGAAGCTTGGAGCCTTAGAGGCAAAGCCATTCAAGTTGGTAGTGTTATATTGTTTGAAGGCGCCAACCAACGCCTGCATCCGCAGTCTGGCGGTGTGCTGGTCGTGGCCGGCGTAAAGCAGACGGATCTTAACCTGATATCCCAGCTTGTTGCTTTTTTCTTGGATGGCGGTGATGCGTGATTTATCGCGCTCGGATAATACTGGCTCCTTGGATTCGCCACCGCCCTGCGGCGGCCTGATAAGTGCGGCGAAAGCTTCGGCGGTATAGCCCATCAGCCGGCCGCTGCCATCGCCGAACAGTCCCCCGCCCCGCTTGATTTTGGCGACCATTCGGGAGCCTCTGCGATGCCAATCGTCGTGCACCGGCCGGGCCATTATCTGGATCCACATCTCCTCATCTTCTTTATCAAGTTTGGCTAAAGTGGCGGTGATAGCCGCCAGCGGGTCAACTTCGAAACTGGGAAAAGTCTTGATAGGAATAGTCTCGTCGGCTGTCAGACTAAGCTCGGTAGTATGGATAACGGTCTGGTTCATGCGCCGGTCGGCGTAATCTTCCTCTTGCTCAAAGATCTGGACCGTAGGATATTGGGCGTAAACCTGGCCCTCCACGAAGGCCTGCAGGTGCTTAGGTGTCCAGATATAAAAACGGATACGCTGGCCGATAGCCGCGACTTCCAGGCTGACATGTTCCTGTAAAGTGCCGGATAATTTAAGTTCGCGTTTGGTGCGCAGAATGCCGTGCAGCGAAGCCAGCATCTGCTCGGCTGAAAGCTCTTTCTTATCGTTGGTCCGGGGAATCTCCAGCATCAGCAGCGTGTGGTCATGAGCCGCCTCGACCTTTTTGTTCGAATTTATAAACAATCCCATAAGCGTTACCTATATTATACGCCGATAACCCCTCTGCAAGAACTCATGATTATCTATTGGTGTAAAAAGAAGGGCTTATTCGGCCAAAGCGTAAGTCGCCTTAGCGACTCTCTTGAACTGGGGTTTACCCTGGAGGTTGAGGAGGATGGTGGTTTCTTTGACCTGGCGGCTTTTTAAGACCCGGCGGACGATTTCATCGCGGTGCAGCGGGCCGTTTTCTTTGCGCAGGACTTCGGCGATGACATCGGCGACAGTACCCTTCTTATAACCCCACTCTTTGAGAGCATAGATGCCCCGGCCGATCAGCACGAAGCGCTGATCTTTGATCAACTCGTTATGAATAGCTTGGGTAGTGACGTCTTTGCGCCGCAGGTTGCTGCTTTTGATAGCCTCGGAAATCTCGTTGAAATGCATCGGCTTCTTATTATCATGGAGAATGACGTAAATTTTGTCGCGGATATTCTTAGGGTTGACCATCGGCCATTTAACCAGGCCCCAGCGGCCATTTAGGGTGGCGATATTCTTGGAAATGCCGGCTAGCGCCTCGGTATGTTTGACGTCGTTGTTGCCCACCTTATCGGCGACCGTCTTGATGTCGGTCGGTTCGCCGATGGCGCTGATAGCTTCGATAATCTTACCGACGTGGTCGCGGATATTCTTTTCGCTGTGCTCGGCGGCCAAGCCGATTGAGTGGAAAAAGTGGTCATTATCGTCTATTACGGCGATGCCGGGGCTCAGATTAGCCAGGAAAGCTACGCGAGCTTGGTCGGTCTTGCTATTGGTTTTGGTCAGGCGGGCGGTAATGTCACTGACGCGGGCGACTTTCCCCATGTCGCCCAGATGCTCGCCCAGGGTGCGTTCCACATCCTTGATGTGCGGCAGATCGCGTTCGGCGGCCATTTTCAAACGAGTGATAACGGCTTTTTCCAGCTGGCGGACACGCTCGCGAGTGATTCCCAGGAGTTCGCCGATTTGCTCCAGCGTTTCACGGCGGTCAAACAGGCCGAAACGGCGCGAGATAATTTCGCGCTCCCTTTCGCGCTCAATGGTCTCAAGGATGTCCTTTACGACACTCTCGACATTCAGTTGCGAATTGATTTTTGGAGTCTCTTCTTCCATTTGACCTCTGTTGAATGCGTATCTTACAATTGCGCTTTAAGTTAATTATAAAACTTTAGTTTTTAAATGTCAAACACTATTTGAGATATGTTTATTGTATCACGAATTAGACCTTTACGCACGAATACGTTTATGTTTGTTTTACTACATTACAATAAATGTGGATAACCGCCAATTTGTGAGATGCTACTTGGTCTGGGCGGGACGGCGGAAACGCCTTTTGGGCCGTTTAGGAGCGTCGGCCAGCATTTTTTTGGCAGCTTCTGCGGTTATGGAATCAGGTTTTACGTCTTTTGGGATCTTGGCGTTGGTCTTGCCATCCGTCACATAGGGGCCGTAAGGACCATTTAAGACTTTGATTTTACCGAAGTCGGCTATCAGGCGCTGCCGCTCTTTTTCACGCTTCTCGGCGATAAGTCCGCGGGCCTCTTCTTCGGATATCGCCATCGGATCCCGGCCTTTGATACTGACGAATAGCTTTTCGGCTTGGACGTAGGGACCGAATCGGCCGATATTGGCGGTTATATCCTTGCCGTCTTCGGTTTTCCCTACTGTTCTGGGCAGTTTGAACATCGGCAAGGCCTGCTCCAAGGTTACCTCATCCATGTCCACGCCCTCGGGCAGCGGCGCGAAGACCGGTTTCGGCGCGTCTTTGGCGACGTCTTCGCCGGCCTCGCCCAGCTGCAGCACCGGTCCGTAGCGGCCATAGCGGACGTAGATTAAGCGGCCGGTCTTGGGGTCTTGGCCTAGCTGTCGGGCTTGGGCCGCTTCCGAGCGATCGGCGGCCTCTGATTTTTTGACCAAGGGGTGAAAACGTTCGTAAAAACGCTCTAAAGCTTCCCGCCAGTCGGTCTTGCCTGCGGCGATATCATCAAACTCCTCTTCGGCGCGGGCCGTGAAGTCGTAGTCCATGACGCTGCCGAAATACTTCATCAGGAAATCGGTGACCATATCCGCCAAGTGAGTCGGCAACAGCTTGTTACGGTCAGCGCCGACGGTAATAGTCTGAGCGCCTTCGCTGACCTGGCCGTTGACCAAAGTCAGCTCCCGGATCTGTTTTTCTTCTCCCTGGACATCGGTTTTCTCGATATAGCCGCGGTCCTGGATAGTGCCGATGGTCGGCGCGTAAGTGCTTGGCCGGCCGATTCCCAGCTCCTCTAGCTTGCGCACCAGGCTGGCTTCCGAGTAGCGGGCCGCCGGCCGGCTGAAAGTCTGAAGCGCGGCGGCCGAACTTAACTTTAACGTATCACTTACTGCTACCGGTGGCAGGATCTTGTCTTCTTTGCCGCCGCCGTAAGCCTTCAGAAAGCCGTCGAAGAGCAAAACTTCGCCGCTAGCCAAAAAATCTTCCGAACGCCCGCTTATGTCAATTACCACTTCCGTCTTTTGAATCTGGGCCGGCGCCATCTGGCTGGCCAACATCCGCCGCCGGATGAGCTCGTAAAGCTTCTTTTGGCTGGCGTCGGCGCCGGCGCTGGCCTTGGAGGGGTTGGTCGGGCGAATGGCCTCGTGGGCTTCTTGGGCGCCGGCGGACTTTGTCTTGAACTGCCGGGTCTTGACGTACTTCTCTCCGTACTCGGACTTTATATACTTCGCGGCGGCGTTGATAGCTAGCGGCGATAAATTCATGCTGTCCGTACGCATATAGGTGATATGGCCGCTCTCATACAATCGCTGGGCCAATGTCATGGTCTGACGGACCGAAAAGCCCAGCCGCCGGGCGGCTTCCTGCTGCAGAGTACTGGTAGTGAACGGCGGCCCGGGGCTGCGGCTGCCGGGCTTCCGGTCGACCGCCTTAACAGTAAATTCGGCGCCCTTAAGAGCTTCGAGGAACTCCTTGGAAACTTTATCGTCGGTCAACCTTCGCGATAATTCGGCGCTTAACTCCTGGCCCTTGGCGTCAAAGACGCCCGTGACTTTATAACTGCTCTCTGATAAATGGTCTTTGATCTGACGCTCGCGCTCGACTATCAGCCTGACAGCGACGCTTTGGACGCGACCGGCCGATAAACCGGTGCGGACTTTTTTCCAGAGTACCGGGCTTAACTCGTAACCGACCAGCCGGTCCAGGATGCGCCGCGCCTGCTGCGAGTCGACCAGCTTCATATCGATGGTCCGCGGTTTGTCGATGGCCGCGGTGATAGCCGGTTTGGTTATCTCGTGGAAGACGATGCGCTTAGTCCTTTGGGGATCCAGGCCTAAAACGTTCGTGATATGCCAGGCGATGGCCTCGCCTTCGCGGTCCTCGTCGCTGGCCAGCCAGACGGTCTTGCCTTTGGCGGCTTTTTTTAATTCGCTGGCTACTTTTTGTTTGTCAGGACTGACTTCGTAGGTCGGCTCAAAATGTTTTTTGACGTCGACGCCGATACCTTTCTTCGGCAGATCACGGATATGGCCGAAACTGCTCATGATCTGATAGTCGTCACCTAAAAAGCCGCCAATGGTCTTGGCTTTGGCGGGACTCTCTACTATAACCAGATTTTTTGCCATCTTAACGTGTTCCTTTAGATTAACGGGCATATGTTTTATATGCAAATACTAAGCGATTAGGCTACAGGCAATAAAAAATTTTGGCAAGCCGGCCCGGCTAGGCCAGGATCCAGTGGCCCCCGCCAGCCAGCCGGATGTACCCGGAGAGCTCTAGCATGATCAGGGCGCTGGATAACGTCCGGCTGTCCAGCTTGGCGGTCAGCGCCAGCTGGTCCTGGGCCGTGACGCCCTGTTTCATCAGTCCGATAATCAAGGCTTCCAGGGCTGCCCGGTGAGCCGTGATATCGATCCCGTAGGCCAGTCCGCCGATAATAACTACGCCGGCCTTGGCCAGTTTGGATACCAGCTTCTGGGTGATGCCCTGGCCGTAGGCCGTCATTCGGCGGCTGCCGACCACTGCCAGCTTAGGCTTGTTTAGCCAGCTGTCAAAGGGCTGTCCCAGCCAGTAAAGCCGCGCCGGCGGCGATGGTATATGGAGTAAGATTCCCGGGAAGCCCTTCTCCCTAACCTTAAGCGTATTGACATTTTCATTCATAGGTTTTCTAGTATTGACACTAAGTCACCTTTTTGCTAGAATTGCAAGCTGTAAGTCGAATCATCGATTTGCTGTACCTTATACCCCCATTTCTAACATTTTGTTAGATTGTTTAAGAGCTCCGGCCGGTTCAAGTAGTACCCTCCACTTTCCGGCCGGGATCTCTCATCACTTTTTGGTTTTTAGCCCACCTAAGAACCAGTCTAATACGACGCGGCGGGCTTAAACAATTGCTCATGTTTATAAAAGCCAGGAAGTGGTGAGGGAAAGCTCTTAAACAAACTAATCCCTTTAACTCTAGCCCTATCGGTTTTTCCCGGTAGGACCCATCAATGTGGGTCGGCGAGTCCTTGATTGGATTTTCCATCTTTTGGGTGGATTGGCTCGATCGTATCGCTTAATTCGCGGACATCGTACGCTTCGCTCACGGTGGGGTTGAAGGGTGTAATAGCCACCGGCGGTGCCCACCCCCTCCGGTGGCTTTTAGGTTTAAGCGGATAGGACGCAGCTAGAGAGTCCCAATTTATAAAACGGCGCGGGTTTCGTGGGGTAAATTGCCTCCGAAGATGAATTCGGTAGTGATGACGGCCGCTTCGCGGATTATTAACGGCAGGCTAGCCTGCTCTTCTTTGGTGAACTTACCAAGGACAAAGCTGGCGGCCTCGGCTTTGGCCGACATGTCTGAGCCGACTCCGATACGCAGGCGGCTGAAGTCTTCGCCGATGTGCTGGATGAGCGACCTGATGCCGTTATGGCCGGCGTCAGACCCGCCCAGGCGAGTCCGCAAAGATCCGAACGGAAGGGCCAACTCGTCGTAAACTGCCAGTGTATTCTGGTTATAGACCCGGTAGAACCGCTGGACCGCCTGGGCGGCCTCGCCGCTACTATTCATAAATGTCGTCGGCTTACATAAGATAACCCGGTTTTCTCCTAGGTTATGGACTGCCAGCTGGCATTTGAGGTCACTTTTGGCCACCCAGCCCGGAAAGCCGTTCTTAGCGGCGAAATCATCCAAAGCCACGAAGCCGATATTGTGCCGGGCAGCGGCATGCTCGTCGCCGGGATTCCCCAATCCGATTATCAGCACCGTCCTGTTAGCCCCTAAGGTATAGAGCGGCGCGCTGCTTTGGACTTGCGGTTTTTTTTGGAATAAAGCCATATTTAATTCTAACCTTAATGTTTCTCGATAAACCAGAATTTGAGCGGCGTGCCGGGCAGCGGCCAGACTTCGCGGAACTTACGTTCCAGGTAGCGTTTGTAGCTCCAATGTAGGAATTTGGTGTGGGCTCCGAAAACCTTGAAGTTCGGGAACTCATTCTCTTCTTGGACCATGTAATTAAGTTTGGGAGTCCGGCCTTTCAAGCCGGCCGGCGGATGGTCCGTCACGGCTTGCTGGAGCCACCGGTTGAGCTCTGTCGTTTTGATCCTTAATTGGCGCTGGCGGTATATATCGAGTACCAGCTCGTAAAGTTTGGCGACGTTTTGGCCGGTGATGGCGCTGGTAAATATCAGAGGCGCCCATGGCACGAAATCGAAATTGGCGGCGATCTGCGGACTGACCTGGTCGTGAGTGAAAGCGTCCTTTTCGGCGCTGTCCCACTTACTGACCACTAATACCAGCCCCCGGCCCGCCTCCTTGATGATGCCGGCGATCTTTTGGTCCAGCTGGACGTTCAGCTCACCGGCGTCCATCAGCAACAGGCAGATATCTGATTCCTCAATGGCTGCCAGAGCCCGCAGTACACTGAATTGCTCCACTCCCCTGGCAATCTTGCCGGAGCGCCGGATACCGGCAGTGTCCAGCAGCTGGATTTCCTGGCCTTCGTAGCGTACTGTGGCGCGGTTGACGTCGCGGGTAGTGCCGGCCCGGTCGGCGACTAAAGCCTGTTGTTTTTTAGCCAAAGAGTTGAAGAGGCTGGATTTGCCGACGTTGGGCCTGCCCAGCAGGGATACTTTTATGACTTCCGGGCTATCATTAATGCGCACCCGGGGCAAAATTTTGGCGACGCGGTCCAATAGTTCGTCTAAGCCGGCTTTTTGAGTGGCGCTGGTGGCGAGTATATCTTTGATGCCCAGCCGCCGCCACTCGTCAAAATCTATCGGGCGGACTTTGTCGGCCTTATTTATAAGCAGGATGACGGGCTGGCGGCTCTTCAAGGCCATAGTGGCCACCCGGCGGTCCTCGTCGGTTATAGGCACGTCGGCCTCCACCGTTACCAAGATCATGTCGGCTGAGTTGGCGGCTTCGGATATCTGGTCCTGGATGCTTAATTCGAAGTCGTCCTCGGGAGTTTTCAGCCCGGCCGTATCTACCAGCCAGAAGTCCTTGGCCGCCCAGCTGGCTTTGGCGGTCAGGCTGTCGCGGGTAGTACCGGCTTCGGTGGAGGTGATGGCTTCGCGGCGCCCAATGATAGCATTGAACAAGCTGGACTTGCCGACGTTGGCCCGCCCCACGATCGCCACGATGGGAACTTTACTGCTCATTCCTTATATTATAAAAGAATTACCCCTGTTTTAACAGAGGTAATTCTTAATGCCCGTTTTATTTAGAGAGCGTTGGTGGTAGCGTCCGTCGGAGCGCTGGGTTGATCGCCGCTGGTTGGAGGCGTTGAGCCGTCACTGGCGGGAGTATCGCCGGCGGGAGGCATGCTCGCGCCGGTGTCCGCGGCGCCTGAATCGCCGGCTGGCATACCGCTGTCCGTGGCTGGGGCGTCGCTAACTGAAGGACTTTCAGTAGGTTCCGGGATAACGGTCGGCTCTGGAGCCGTACTTGGCTGGCTGGCGTCTGTACCGCCGGCTGGCATACCGCTGTCCGCGGCTGGGGCCGGGCTATCATTAGGAGCCGGCATCGGGTTGGTTGATGTATTGTCTTCTGGCATTTGACCCTCGCTTTCTGGGGGATTAGTTGTTGAACTTGTGACTTGCGAAGCAGCGGCGGCGTCGGCCGGATTACCCGGTCCAAGCACGCCTTTGACCACTTCTGCGAAGTCTTCCAGAGTAACCTGGGACTTCACTAAATACTTTACCACGCCCAGCTTTTCGCCGCGAGCCTGGTCTTCGGCCTGTCCTAAGGCCGTCATCATAATTACTTTAGTATCCTTCATCTCGGGCGCCGAGCGCAGGTTCTCAACCATCTCAAAACCGCTTAGTTTGGGCATCATGACATCGGCGATAATCAGATCCGGCTTCTCTTTCATGGCCACTACCAGGCCCTCTTCGCCGTCAGCGGCGGCTACCGTCTGGTAACCTTCGGCCTGCAGGCGCATCTGGAATATTTCGCGCAGATTATTGTCGTCTTCGACTAGAAGTATTTTTGGCATATTGTTTCTTCTTAAGCTTACCTTACATTAATTGTAGCATTATTTGTCTGTCCGTCTAGGCTGGATGCGTCCAGCGGACTGACCGTATTCTCCTGCTTCTTTTGGAGGTCCTGGGCCTGCTGGGCGCTGATCCGCGGCAGGTTGATGAAGAAAGTGCTGCCCTTGCCGACCTGGCTTTCCACCCAAATGCGGCCGTTGTACATCTCGACTATCTTGCGGCAGATATATAGTCCCAGACCGGTGCCGCTGACGGTCCGGGT
This sequence comes from Candidatus Saccharimonadales bacterium, assembly GCA_025450575.1. Taxonomy (GTDB): domain Bacteria; phylum Patescibacteriota; class Saccharimonadia; order Saccharimonadales; family UBA10212; genus JAIFWC01. The sequence continues at coordinate 47,134 of JANWHE010000016.1, read as the reverse complement.
AGTGGAATTATCCACCCGGTAGAACTTTTGGAATAGATGCGGGATATCTTCGGCCGCGATACCGCCGCCCGTATCAGTAAACTGTGCCTGCACGGTGTTATTGTCGCCGGTCAGGCGGACCTCTATGTTGCCGCTCATAGTATATTTGATGGCGTTGTCGACGATATTCTGAAAAACTTCCCGGATGCGGTTAGGATCAGCGTAGGCGTAGTAAAGCGGCCGAATGGCCTTGCCGCCGTTGACGGTCTGCTGGCTGCTGATGATATATTGGATATCCAGATTTTTCTCCTTGGCTTTGAAGCGCGCGGCTTCTGATACCTGCTCCAGGGTGTCGCCGATTTCCACGACCGCCGGGAAACTAGCCAGCCGGCCGTCGTCGGCTTTGGAGCTGGTCAGCAGATCACGGAAAAGCTCTCCCAGATGATTGGTGGCCATACTGGCTTTTTGAAGCAGGTTGCGGGCGCGCTCGTCGACCTGGGCGGTCTTCGGATTGAGGGCCAGCGCCAAATATCCCTCGATAGCCGCTAAAGGGGTGCGCATTTCGTGGGAAGCCGTGCTGATGAAATCGGAGCGGCGAGCCTCCTCCTCTTTTTCCTTCGAGACATCGCGCATCACGGCCACGACGTCGCCGCTGGGCTGGCCATTGCCATCCAGGATCGGCGAGACGATGACCGATAAAGCGAGCGATTTACCGCTTTTGGTTTTTAGCGCGGCACCGCTGTCGCGGGTCGGTCGGCCGGTTGTCAGCGCTTGCGCGAAGGGGTTATCCAGTTCGATGAGGGCTTGGCCCTTATTGTCTACCAGCGTGATGACATTCTTATAATCCAGCCCTTGGGCTTCGTTGACTGGCCAGCCGGTCAGAACGGCGGCGGCGTTATTGAATAGCTGTATTACGTTGTCCGCGGCAATCATGACTACGCCGTCCTGGATGGCTTCCAGGATGAATTCCGGGTCCACCTTGGATACTTTTTTGGCGGCCGGACTGCCCGCCGCGCCGCCAGTACTTTTATGGCGTGATAAAAGACCCATCTATAAAGGATTACCCGGCCGCCGCCAGTCCCGCCGGACTCCCACCATTTCGATACTATTCATTTTCGGCTATCTTTTAAGATTTATTTCGGTAATGCTCTAATTATGTGGTTTTTCTGCCGGATTGGCAACTAGGCCCGGTTGCATAAAAGTTCGAAATAACGGGTAGTGCCGAAAGGTATTTTTTGTTTGATAAGCCCTTTGGCCGCCAGACTGGAAGCGTAGGTGACGGTGAATTCGCCGTATAGGCTATTGATAGTATCTACGGCTTCGCTCAGCCAAGCTTCCTTATTGACTTCGTCTAACAGGCTGATCTGGTTAGTGTGAGCCGCCTCCAGCTTGTAGCAGGAGACGCTCATCATCCGCACCCAGTCATAGCGTGGCCGGTTATTGAACAGCAGCATCATCCGCCGGTAGACATCACTGCCGGTATAGACCGGCATTTTGAACAGCCGGCGCTCGTACCAGACATCGCCGTTGGCGTACATTAGGTATATATAGACGCCGCGGGCGGCCAAGCCGCGGTGGCGCAGCTTCATGGCGGTGGTTTCGCTCAGGTGGCTTAAGCGGCTAAGCAGCGTCTCTTCGCTGGGCTGCCATTCGTCCATGACGAACTGACGGCCGACGGTCTTGGTGTCGTGCTCGGTATCATCTACTTCCCAGCCGCGCAGCCGCCGGTACCAATCATCGCCGCAGACGCTGTGGAATACCTGGCGGCTCAAAGTCGCCGCCGGAGCGTCTAGAAACTGCAGCGGCGTATGGATGCCGGCGGCGTTCAGGCGGGCCTGGTTACGTTCGGCGATGCCGGTCAGATCGGTCAGCTTCATGCCGCTCAGCGTTTGCCGCAGGTTATGGCGAGTAATGACGTCCAGGCCGTCCGGCTTGTGCAGGCCGGCGGCCGTCTTGGCTAAGAAACGGTTGGGGGCGATGCCGACGTTACACTTCATCCAACTTCCTACTTCATCGCGCAGCCGCCGCTTGATCTCGTGACCGATAACCGTCAGCGGCCGCTGGTTGACGTTCTGGCGGGTGCCATGGAAATCAATTATCCCCTCATCGATGCTCTTCATACCGATGGTCGGCGAGTAGGACCGCATAATCTTGATTAGTTTCTTATAGACGTAGTGGTACTTAGGGGGGTCGGTCTCGACCATGATCAGATCGGGAGCCAATATTTTGGCGTCGGCGTAGCCCATGCCGACTTTCACGCCCAGCGCTTTGGCCTCGTAGCTGGCGGCTACCACGCAGGCATTTTTGGTCAGCCGGTTGGTGACGGCTACCGGCCGGCCGCGCAGCAACGGCCGAGCTTGTTGCTCTACGGTAGCGAAACAGCTGTTCAGGTCGATATGCAGTATCTGCGGCTGTTCAGAACTGATGGGCAGTTCTAAATTTTGGAGATATCGAGGCATATTGGGTGTCCGTTATGGCGATTAATTTCCAGCTTAAATCAGCGGCGTCGAACTCCAGCCGATAGTCAGCCGTGCCGTCGGTCATGTCAAAGACATGGATCATGCGCTGGCCTTTCTTGGTGGGGTGGACTAGTCCGGTCTCGGTGAACTTAATCCGCTTGCCGTCATACTCCATACACTTAGGAAAGCAGCGCAGCCGCCGGGCGGTGTTCTTAAAGTAAAACGCCACGATGTTGACGTCTTTGTTGATGATTTCTGCCTGGTCCATGGTTTTTTCTCCTGGGTTTGAAGTTTATAAAAAGAGGTCCGTCAATCTGTTGAGAGTTGCGGTGAACGGCTTTTGAAAAAAGCTGCTGGATAAGAACTTACCTACCGTTCCTAGAAAGTTCCGTGACCAGTAACTGATGGCGTTTAAGGGAGCGGCAGTGACCTAGGTTTGTCGTCCCGAGAGTGTAGTAGTCTACGCGGAGGAAGATGAGATAATCACCAGCCCGCGTATGGCTGAATCCAATTATAAGCGCTTTAGCCCGCTTAGCAATATGGGATTTCCCACAAAGCTGTGCATAAGCTTTTTCTCTTAATATAGAGACCTTCTGATAGATTTAAGCGGACGCTTGTACGCTGATACGGTTATGCTAAAATGGGATGGTCTTGAGCCAAAATAAATACTTGCGCATCCCCGGTTTTATCCGGTCGGCGCCCCATCGGCATCATTTCTCCAACGCCAATACTCTCGAAATCGTATTCGGCCTGGTGTTCATCAGCGTGATTACCCGCTTGATAGACGTTTTAAGCCGCGAAGCCCGTTATTAGAATTTATACGAAGGACCGGTTAATAATCTTATAGCCGATATCTTTGATATGCGCTAAGTTGGTAATGCTATAAGGTCAGGAGGTATCTATGGCGGATAACGCAAGCAGCCCGCGCGGGTTCGCGGCCATGCCCAAGGAGCAGGCCGACCGCATCCGGAGCATGGGCGGTAAAAAAAGTCCGATGAAATTCAAAAAAGGCGACGCCCGCACTAAAGCGGCCGGCCGTTTAGGCGGTAGCCGTTCGCGGCGTACGACTAACGTCGACTAGAAAAGAGGCCCCAGGGGCCTCTTTTTATGATCATTAGCCCCTGTTACTGGTACCACCGTTATGGTATTCTTTTTGATGATTAGGGACAGCTGATGGCCCCATCGTCTAGCGGTTAGGACACTGGGTTCTCATCCCAGCAACAGGGGTTCGATTCCCCTTGGGGTCACCAATTGCGTCTAATCAGGGTTTATAAGTGACCTTGCTGGTGTCGCCGACCAGCGTTATCCAGGTCTGGCCGGCATTGAGGGCGATTGGCGCGCCAGCCGAGTCCGTAAAGGTGATCTGGCTGGTGCCGCTGGATTTAGTCCAGCTGCCGACTGTCACGCCGCCATCCTGAAAGACATATGCCGGGCCGCCGCCAGTGTCGTCATAATCGGTGTAATAGGCGCCAGAAGCGTCTAAGGCGCCCTGGGACTGGGGCACCACCATGGCGATGACCACTTTGGGGTCAAGCTGCACGCCGGTCTTGTCGTCAGCGCTGACAAAGTCCAGATGTGGCGCTCCGCCTTCGCTGCGTAAGTATGAATTGCTGGCGGCGTCATAGTCGTAGTGGGCGTAAAAATCGGAGCTGGATATCGCGAGGTCGATGGTTTTGGCCGTCGGGGCAGCCAGTTTTTTATCGGCTTTGCGCGGCCAGCTGGTGAATAGGCTGCTGGTGTAACCTCTCTGCTGGTTAAGAGCGTCCAATTTGGCGAAGCTGGTGTAGACATTATGCGGCGCGTAGCGCGTGGTAGTCCTCCAAAACGAGCCACCATTGGCGAACTCGTCTAAGTTACGGTAGCCGCCACTGGTAACTTTGGCTAGCGCGTCGGGGCTGCCCCCGACGTGGACGATACTGGCCTGGAACGGCGCGGCATAATCGATGTAATAAGGCCGCAGTGAGCGGACCGGGCCGATGTATTGGGGCTGGGCATCCTGGAATAAGGCTAAGAAACGGGTGATACCGGCTTCGGCGATAGCTTCGTAGACCACGCCGGCGGCCTGGAGACCGGATTGCGGCCGGGCGGCGTCACTGTTTTCAATCATGACGCCGGTAACCGGGCGTTTGGCTAAGTCCGGTAAAACCTGCAGGCCGGTCAGCGGCGACGGTACGGTGACCGGTGCGACAGGTTTGGATTTGGGGTGCCGGATTATGGTGAGCGACGGGTTGGAGTTTGGCTGGATGAAATAGAACCAGCCGATGGCGCCGGCGCCAAAGACCAGGAGCATGGCGGCGATGATAGCGAAACGCTCGTTCCGGCCCAGGTCGAGCCAAAACTTCCAGAAACGGATAAAGTGTTTATGAGGAGCGACTAGCAGCCGCCGCTGTTTACCGCTCGGCGCCGGCGCCGTCTCGTCGATAATAAAGTCCGGCTGCGGGGCCTGGATTTTTAGCGTCGGTTTTGGTTTTAGCGCCGTCTTCGGCCGACGAGGCCGTGGCAGCATTATGTCGCCTTGCATCCATACTATTCTAACAGGTTAAAGCTTAAGTTTTTAGTAACGCCGGTACTTTATCCAGGCGGCCCAGGCTTTCTTCTTTGCCCAGCGCATGCAGCGTGCCGAAAAGCTGCGGTGAGGCCGGCGCGCCGGTAACCGCGATGCGGATAGCCGCGAATAATATCCCGGGTTTGGTATCGAGTTTCTCCAATAAGCCATTCAGCCGCTCCGCCAGGTCGTCTTCCGAAAAGTCGCTTTCGGATAATTCGTTACGGGCTTTTTGGAGCAACTCTATAATCGCCGCCCTATCGAGATTTTTAAGCTGTTTGTCGACCGGGTTTTCGAATAGGGACCGGATATCGCCGTCGGCTGGCGCCGCGAAGAAGAATTTCGTTAATTGCGACAGCTCGCCAAGATATTTCAGGCGTTCCTGGACCAGAGCCAAGGCCGCTTTCTTATGGCTTGCATCGGCGGCGTCCGCTTCGGGCGGCCAGAAGCCCTCCGCCCTTTTATAAAGTTCATCCGGTGGCAACTCTCGGATAAAATGGCCGTTGACCCACTCTAGCCGTTTTTCATCGAAGCGGGCGCCGCTACGCTGCACCCTCTCCAGGCTGAATTTTTCTATCAGTTCCTGGACGCTGTATATTTCCTGCTGGGTACCGTCGTTCCAGCCCATGGTTGCGATAAAACTGACCAGCGCTTCCGGCAGGAAGCCGTCTTTCACGTAATCTAAGATGTCTTTGGCCCCATCACGTTTAGACAATTTCTTGTTGCCGGCCGGCACCAGGATGTGCGGCACGGTGGCCAGCAGCGGCCGGTCTATCTCCAGAGCTTCGTAGAGATTCAGGTAATTAGGCACGCTGGCTAAGAACTCCTGGCCGCGGATAACATGCGATATCTCCATTTCGGCGTCGTCTATGATATGGGCGAAGTTATACGTCGGAAAGCCATCGGATTTTATAAGGATAAAGTCATCTATCACCTCCGGACCGGTCCTAAGCTCGCCCATCACTTCGTCTTTCCAGGCATAGGCTTTGGGGTCGGAGCGGAACCGCAGCGGCTGGCTACCGTCCCAAGCCGGAGGATTTTGGGGTCGGTGGTCGCGGAATAAAAACGGTTTTTTTTCGTCTTTGGCTTTCTGTCTGAATTGCTCGAGCTCCCGCGGCGTATAAGGGTCGGCATAAGCTCGGCCGGAATTAATAAGTTTCCGCGCCCATTCCTCATAGCTTTTTAGGCGCTGGCTCTGACGGTAGGGTGCGAACGGACCGCCGATATCCGGTCCTTCGTCGTAATTTAGACCCAAGGTTCTAAGGCTGGTTTCGATGTGCTTCCCCGTCCCTTCGACCTCGCGTTTCCTATCGGTATCTTCCAGGCGCAGGATAAACTGGCCGCCGGCTTGGCGGGCTAACAGCCAAGCGAACAGCGCGGTGCGGATGCCGCCGACATGGACATAGCCGGTCGGACTGGGCGCAAACCTGGTTCTTATCTTCATCAGATTAATTGTAATTGATAAAAGCGGAGTTTGCTAAGGGTTGAGGCCGGAGACGATTTGGATGAGCTGGTCGGAGCCCAAGCTGGAGCGGTTCTTGATGGTATACAATACCCCGTTATTGACCCAGGAGGCATCATTGGAGCTACCATAAATATAGACGGTATTACCTTCTACCTGGGAGGTCTGGACGGGCGAGCCTTTAGGTACTACGTTCTGCGAAACCATCGAGCTGGTGAAGGCCGAGGGCTGCTCGGTGATGTCATAAGTCTTACTCTGGTCGGAAGCTGATTTATATTGGACCACCACGGCGCCGCTGACGGCTTTGGCCGGCCCGGCTATCTTATACCCGTCGGGTTTATAGGTCGGGATGACTGTGGCGACATGGGCTCTAATGCCGGCGATTTTCATGGAGAGTTGAGGTATGCTCCGCCAGCTGTATAAAAACGCGCCAATAATCACTAGCAATACGGCGCCGCCCACCGCCCATCTGGCCGGCCCGTTGAACCAGCGCCGCTGCCAGAAATGCCGGGCGGCATGATAGCGCAAAGCTTGCTTATGGGAGTCGGCTTTAGCCAGGGCTTCGTCTAATAATCTTTCCAGCTTCTGGTGGGAGGCGCTGACCATCATGCTGGGCAGCGGCGCCGCCATAGCACTGGCGCCGCCGGTCGAAACAGCCGCCCCGCGGCTGACGATTTCGCCGCTGACGGCTTGGCTGGCGTGGCCGCCGGACTTAAGCGGGTTACCGAAGTGCTCTACCCGCGAATGCCGGTGGATAGTCTTGGCCCGCAACTGGGTGCCGATGCGCGGCAAGGCGGATCCGTGAGCCAGGTCGTGGGCACGGCCTTCTGGTTTCTTGAGGCCGCCGCGCATCAAAGTACGGGTTTTTTCCGTCCGCTTATGGATCTGGGTGGATTTTAGGTGGTGACGGCTGGAGCTATCTGTCGGTTTATTTTTTGAGGGTCTTGATACAAAGCCGTCGATGACTTGAGAATGGGCGTTCTGGTTGGCCGATCTGAATGCGCTAATAATCTGTCCCGTAGTGGCGCCGTAGTCGATCCCGTTAATAAAAACGATACCGCGCGTCCACTATAAGTTACATTTATATTACAGGTTTAATATTACATAAGACGCCTACGCTTATCAAGGAGGTTCCGGCCAAAAAAACCATTATCTTTCTGTGACGGGCGTCGAATATGTGCCAAAATAGATTAAAGATATGGACTTTTTAGACCCTCGGAAACGCCGTGCCCACACCATCCGGTTGATTATCGGCTATGTCCTAGTAGCCATAGTCATCGGTCTGGCGACGGTTATTATCGTTTATGGCGCCAACGGTTACGGTATCAACACCAAAACCGGCCAGATCGTCCAGAACGGCCTACTGTTCGCTGACTCTAATCCGGGAGGCGCCGAAATATATCTGAACGGGGTCGATAAGAATACGACTACCGCCGCCCGGTTAATCCTGCCGGCCGGCAACTATACCCTGACGCTCAAGAAGGACGGCTACCGCGACTGGACCCGCCAATTTGTCCTTAGCGAGCAAAGCGTGGCCCGCTACGTCTATCCGATGATGTTTCCAGTCAAGCCGGTCGCTACCAACCTCAAGACATACACCTCTGAACCCGGGCTGATCACCGAATCCCCTAACCAGCAGTGGCTGCTAGTCGAAGATAATCAGGCCAGCGCGGCGTCTCCCCTTTTTGACGAATACGACACGACCACCCTTGATGGCGCCACGCCGGCCGTGCAGCAGGTCCGCCTGCCGGCCAGCGTCCTTACAGGTTATACTAGCGACTCTAAATTAACAGAGGTAGAATGGTCGACCGACAACAACAACGTCTTGCTGAGGCACGATTATACCGGCGGCATGGAGTTTGTTGTTTTCAACCGGGCGCATCCGGACCAATCTTTCAATGTCAATAAGCTGTTTGGCGTCAGCCCTTCCCAGGTTAGCCTATACAACAAAAAGGCCGATCAGCTTTATCTCTTCAGCCAAACCGATGGCAACCTGAGCTTAGGCAACGTCGGCGACAAGACGGTCGGTCCGGCGCTGCTCAAGAATATCCTCGCTTATAAACCCTACGGCAAAGACCTTATTACTTACGTCACGGCCGCCAACGAGCCCGTCGGGAAAGTGGCTGCTCGCATCTGGGAAAGCGGCTCGAGTTATAAACTCGATGAATTCAGCGCCGGTACTACCTACCTTATCGATGCCGCCCAATTCCAGGGAAATTTTTACTACGCGGCCGGCAGCGATAAGTCCGACAGAATCAGCGTTTTTAAGAACCCGCTGGATAGCATCAAAAATCCGTCCAACGGCGAGGCTTTGCCGCTTTTGGCGCTGCGCGATGACGGCGCTGATAAGATCGGATTTTCAAACAACGCCCGTTTCATAGGAGCCGAAAGCGGCCAGCGCTTCGCGGTTTACGATATCGAGACCGACAGTATCTACCAGTATCCTATCAGCCAGACTTTAAGCGGCGAAATGACCTGGATGGACGGCCACCGGTTTATCGGCGAATCGGGCGGCAAAGTTTTCGTGATGGATTATGATGGCACCAATAAGCAGCTGGTGACTGATACGAATTTTATCAATGGCGGCTTGTTCAACGCCAACTATCATCATCTGCTGACCACCGTGCCGGCCAGTGACGGCTCGGGTGTCATCCTGCAAGATATCGATATGCAGGCCGGTGCCGACCTCCCCAAGAAGCTACGGACTAGCTCTTAAACCACTTGACGATGCGCGACCATAGCGACGGTGAGTTGCCGGGTATAATCGTGGCTGTGGGCGGTACGGTACTGGCGGCTGAGGCTGAGGCGTTAGCCACAGGGTCTGGACTGATCTGCTCGGCGACCAGTACCAGGCGGTTAGTGCTGAGGCCGGGCGGATCGCAGGTTATCAGCGTGGCGGTGGCCGGTTTATCGGCCGGCCCCAGCACGCTGACGTCCGTCGGTTTGACGACCTCTTTACGGTAAATTTGATAAGTGTAGCGCTGGCTATCTTTCTGTAAAAAGAACGTATCGCCATCGTTCATTTCCCTCAGTAACGAAAAAGCGAATTTGTAATTTCCCAGATTGAAGATGTTGCCGGAACTGTGGCCTACTATCACGACATTGCCGTCCTGTCCGGGAGCTGGGCTGCTGGGGTAGTGCACGACGCCTTCGGTCAGGCCCTGCTGGATGGCTTCATTATCGGTGGAATTGACATCATAGACGACCGGCACCTCGGCGTTGATTTTGGGGATAATGACTTCCGGATCGGGGCTAACGGCCGCGCCGCTGATCAAAGGTATATTGATCGCGTGGCGGCTGGGCTGGATGAACGGCGCGATAATCCGATCATTAAAAAAACTGAACAGAAAGATAAGGATGGTTATCGAGCCGACACCCAAGCCGAAAAGCAGAGAATGTAGCGGGTTGGCGCGCTTGGCCGGCTTCCGGCCGGCCGGCCGGGTAGAGGCTCGGACCCGTGAGATCTTCTCCGATGCAGTTTTGGCGAGCTGGGAGGACGTTTTTCTAGCCCGGCTGGCTCTCGGCCGCGGTTGGCTCTCGGTTTTGGCGATAGCCGGATGCTGGGCCGCCTGGGCGTGGGCGTTGTAGAACTCCTGCCAGACTTCGTGCTTCTCTTTATCAGTCAGGCCGGCGTAGTACTCGTGCCAGGCGACCTGGATTTCGTGCAGCGGCCGGCCGGAGTTGGTCAGCTCGAGAATGAACCGCTGGTGCTTGGATCGCCGGCGGGCGGGCTCCTGCTCGGCTTCCTGGGTTTCCTCGGCGGCGTCCGGCTCGGCCGCGTAAGCGGCCTCCACTTTCTTGCGGATTAGATCAGCCGCCGCCTCCCGTTCTTCCTTTAAGCGGCTATCATTCGATGAGCCCCGGATGGGCAGTTGTAAAGAAGCGTCAAACTGATCGGTCTTACCGTCGTCGCTACTGTGCATAAGCTTAGCTTTATTGTACAATACATCTGTTATTTTCGAGGGTGAGTGGCGGAACTGGTATACGCGCACGACTCAAAATCGTGTTCCTTACGGATTGAGGGTTCGATTCCCTCCTCACCCACCACATAACATTGATTTATAATTAGTTTTATTGTAAAGTATTAGTGCTATCCGTGCCACAGCGCCGGCAGCGAACGTTCCCTCTACTCCGGAGGTACCAGATGGCAGGAGAGGAAATCACCCGCGCGGTGATCCTCCAGAAGCTCGTCGACGTCCTGACCGCCCAAGGCGTCGCCAGAGACGACATCGTCGAGGACGCGTTCTTCAACGTCGACAAGCACAAGGACGAGAAGAACCTCGGCCTCGATTCGCTCGACCTGGTCGAGATGGTCATGGAGTTCGAGGACGGCTTCGGGATCAAGATCTCCGATGACGACTCCCTCACGCTTCTCACCGTCGGCGACGCGGTCAACTACCTCTACGGACGCCGTGACGATCTCACGATCGCCGAGACGGCGCCCGCCGAGTAGGGCACTTCGGGGTCGCGCAGCCGCCCGGCTGCGCGACCCCTATTTAATAAAAACCGATTGATGATATTATTAAATTGTTAAGACTAAAACAAAAAATGCCTTTCGCTGCTATAAGAATAATCCGCAACCGTAACGGGACGCCGGGTATTTGAAATGTCAGAAATTTTTACACGATATCTTTATTTCTGGGGTTCGCTTGGAGGCTTAGGTGTATTCGGGATTTTTTATCATGCCCGTAAAGACCTGAGGCGCCGGATGCTTAGGACCGGCATAGCCGTCGGCCTCGCCGGCGTTTTGTCGGAGGGTGTCTTCTTCCGAGACTACTGGCATCCCCCGCTTCTATTCAGACTGGGCCACTATGGAGGCATAGAGGATTTTTTCTTTGGCGTTGCTTTCGGCGGCATATGCGTATGCATATATGACGTGTTTTTCCATAAACGGCTGCGCAGAAAAAAACACCCTCATTACTGGATTACCTCCCTGCTGATAATTTCAGAAGTACTGGCCGTAGAAACGCTCACCCCTTTCATGAACAGTATCTACGCCAGCGCCATAGGCTTCTTGCTGCCGGCCGCGGTCATAATCATCATGCGCCGAGACCTGATACCCGAGACTCTCCTGTCGGCTCTGCTAGGCGGCTCAATATTAGCTTTCATGGAAATGGTACTTCTTATTTTGGCGCCTAATTACCTTAAGCAATATTATTTTTTGTATGGCAAAGCTCCACTGATATTCGGCATCGTGCCCTTGACCGAATTTTTGTGGGGCGCCGCTTTTGCTGCTTTGGTAGCCCCCTGGCGTGATTTTGAGTTCGGCTATGTGCCCATAAACATAGCCGTCCGTAAAACTGTAGCCAATAAGCGCAGGGCTTAAGAATGTATGCTTATCTAGCTGGGGACTTGGCCGCAGTCGTGATATTCGCTTTCTTATTCCTGGTTAGAAAAGATCTGCGAAAAGTAATGGTTTACAGCGGCACTTTGTATTTAGCTCTTACTACACCCTGCTTTTTCATACTTAAGCTTTTAAGTTCTGATGCCGCCAAGTCGGTAACGCCGGGCTACTGGTCGCCCCCGACACTATTCAATATCGGCCAAAGGACCGGCGGCTTGGCTATCGAAGACGAGCTGTTCATCTTTTTTGCCAGCGCGGTCGTAGCCGGGCTATACGATTATTTCTTTAGGGTCAGAGTAAATAGAAGAACGGACAAAAAAATGAAGCGCGGACATGCCTTATTGATAGGCGCGGCTGTTGGATTCGCGGTGTTCGCGCTCACGCCGATCAACGCCATGTACTTCTTAATAATCCTGCAGTTCGTCAGCGCGTCCGTTCTGGTCGTCCAGCGGCGAGATCTACTTACTAATTCGTTAACAGGCGGTTTGTTCTTCCTGATTGTTTATTTCACGTTATACTCGTTGTTTAACCGAGTATTCCCGTCTTTTGTGGCTGATTATTATCACTTACAGCGCACCACGCATATCTTAATCGCGGGCATACCCCTGGAGGAATGTCTATATGCCCTATCGTTGGGCATGCTGTGGGCGCCGATATACGAATATGAGCATCAGGTCAAAGACACAAAGTCGAAGAAGTCAGGGCTTCGAAGGTTTTCTCTGGCTGCTGGAGGCGCCAGACGCTAGCGCAGGCCGCTAAAGCAGGGTTCGGGGCGTCGATTTTGGCCGGGGTGGTGGATAGCCGGTCCCCGAAAGCGACGATTATCTGGCTGGAGCGGACCGTCATGGCCGCCACAGCCGTCTGGCTAACCCAGCCTGATATCTGTTCCGCAACCTTTATAAGATCAGCTTGCTGCTGAATTAAGACCGGTGACGCCAGTTTTTGCAGTTGTCCCAGACTGGCGACCAGCGACGTATTACCTCTTCGCATGAGCTTAGCCGGATGGGCTAGGAAATAGTCGATGGAATCGCCGGCCAGGCTCAATATGCCGGTGTATCTTTCGAGAAAATTTTCAAGCAAGACGGCAGTTTCGGAATTACGGCCGAAATCGCCGGCTAAAAGCACGCCGTCGGCCCATAAGGCGGCGTCTACCAGCTCCGCCAAGGCTTTACGGCTGAGACTGCCGATTGGCGTGCTGATGGCGTACTCGGCCTCTGGGAAAACCTGGCTGAGCGTCTTACGCAGGCTGTCGGGCACGATTACTCTCGCCGTGCCGATACCGGCTTTGGTAGCTGCCGAGTACGCCTCCGAGACGGCGCTGAAACTTTGGCCATGGCCGCCGATGATTAGCAGCTTGCCGGCCTGGCGCCGGTTCTCGGGCCGGCTCCACATAACATCTGGGAATAAGGGCTCGGTCTTCTGCTTCAGCCAAATCATGGCATTTCCTTACTTTCAGCCGCGCGGAGCAAATCGATGTAGGGCCGCGGGTTAGTTACGTAGTCATCGTGTACCCCGGGCATTTGCTGGAATTGGACGTTCCGGCTCCTAAGCTCATTACGCAGCGCCGGGCTGCTGAAGGGGTCGTCCTGATTGCGGATAATAATGGTTCTGCGGCCGGGTTTTTCAATAAGCTTGTTTAGGCGGTCTAAGCGGTTGTTATGGATAATACCGAGCCATAGGTAGCGGTGGCGGCGGAAGAAATAATATAGCTCCAGCAGTTTCTTCCATAGATAATAGCGCCAGCCGAATTTCGCTACATGGTACCGCCGGCTGGAGCGGGTATGGCGGACAAGCCGCTTGATTAGCTTCTGACCGGGCCAGTAGGTCGGACCTATCAAGATTAATAAATCAGCCTTGGCGGCCGCCGGAATGCCATAGATCCCCGCCGAGTGGGCGATGATGATATCCGCTTCCCGGCGGTTTTTTATAAGCTGGTATCCGGCTTCAGCCAGCGCCTGCCGGAAACGCCGGGTGTGCATCGGTCCGCCGCTGAAACCTTCGATGACCGCTACCGTTCTCATATATCTAATTCGAGGCTAATTGGGCAGTGGTCGGAGCCCATCACATCGGCGTGGATTGCAGCTGATTTAATTTTTGGCTTTAGGCTAGCCGAAACCAAAAAATAGTCGATCCGCCAGCCAACGTTGCGTTCGCGGGCATTCGCCCAGTGTGTCCACCAGGTATAAAAACCATTCCCCTGCTTGAACATTCGGAAACTGTCTACGAATCCGTGGTCAACCAACGCTTGGAACCCGGCACGCTCTTCGTCAGTAAACCCGCGCTTGCCGACGTTTTCCTTAGGCCGGGCCAAATCGTCCTCGGTATGGGCGACATTTAAGTCACCACAAAATATTACTGGCTTTTTCTTTTCCAGCGCTTGGCACCAGGCTAAAAAAGCTTTATCCCAGGCTTGCCGAATACCCAGGCGGCTTAGATCGTCCTTGATGTTGATGGTGTAAACACCGACCACAAAGAACTCATCGAACTCAGCGGTTATTACCCGTCCCTCTTTGTTAGGGTCGCCGTAAACGTCACCGTGGACTTTATATTCGCTAACAATGTCTTCGGGCAATCCGTTAATAACTTTGAGAGGTTTGATTCTGGTGAAGATAGCTGTGCCCGAGTAGCCTGGTTTTTCGGCGGAATTCCAATACTCTTCGTAGCCTGGGAATTCGATTTCAGCTTGGCCCTGTTTAGCTTTGGTCTCTTGCATGCACAGGATGTCGGGCTTTTCTTTGGCCATGAACTCCTGCAAGGCCCCTTTGCGCACCACTGCTCTTATACCGTTGACGTTCCAGGAGTAAATTCTCACCTTGTAATCCTTTTTACTTCCCTTTCCTGTTGGCGGCGTTTGATGGATTCGCGCTTATCGTAGCGTTTTTTGCCGCGCCCCACCGCTAGGCGCAGTTTAATATAGCGGCCAGCGGTTAGCAATTCGGTCGGCACCAGAGCGTTGCCGGCTTGGCGGGCGGCGATCATACTGTCTATCTCTTTGCGTCTGGCGAGCAGTTTGCGGCTGCGGGTCTGGTTATCTTCCGGGATATTGATGCCGCTGCTGCCGCTTATCTGGGCGTTGATCAGCCACAGCTCCCTGTCTTTCTCGGTCACGTAGGCGCCGCGCAGCTGGCCATGGCCCATGCGCAGGGCTTTAGTCTCCGCGCCGCTCAGCTGCAGACCCACCACTAAAGAGTCGCCGAGCTCATAATCATAACGAGCCCGTCGGTTGACGATTCTGCCTGGGGCCTGAGACTTCTTTCTCATCCCCTTATTTTAACTTAACTTTTAGCTAATTGAGCGTTGTGAGCGTCAGCCTGTTGGACGGCTTGTTTGACGACGTTCCAGACATCCGGATTGTGCTGCTTGACTTTCATCCAATACCACCACTCGGCGCCCCATAGGTCAATGGTTTTCATACCGGTAGCTTCGCCGTAACTGATGCGGTCCTTGAGGCGCTGAGGATTCATCGATTTATACTGTTCTTGAACGGATGTCTGAGTAATTTCCAATCCCTTCGGAGTCCAAGGTTCGGCCTGGAGCTCATGGATGATCATATCTTTGCCGGATAACAGCTCTTCGCTGCCGGCCAAAGAGGCGTAAAACCAAGCCGGCAGAGGGTATTCGAAGTAACGGTGGGTGAAAGTGGCGTCCCAGACGCGCTTATAGACCGATATG
Source organism: Candidatus Saccharimonadales bacterium (assembly GCA_025450575.1). GTDB lineage: Bacteria > Patescibacteriota > Saccharimonadia > Saccharimonadales > UBA10212 > JAIFWC01. The sequence goes on along the minus strand of JANWHE010000016.1, from coordinate 31,673 downwards.
GCGAACTCGTCGGGGGTCGGCTGGCCGACCGGAATGCCGACCCAATTGTCGCTGCGGCTGACAATCACCGGGTGATTAGGGTCCGCGCCTTTTACTAAGTTGTACTCCTCGATTAAGCGGGCGCGGCTGAAGTCGGTGCACTGGCCGAAGACTTTTAAGAAAAACTCGTTTTCCAGCTCGTAATCCTGCAGTACCGGATTGGTTTTGTAGTGGCCGATAACAGCTTCGATGAACTGGTTGAGCCGCGGCTGCCAGGCGGCTTCGTTCTTAGGGTCGATATTGACCCAGCTCGGCGAATGGCACTCCGGCCAGCGCGGCTGGCGCAGGCCGATGGCCAGCGATACCTTGGCGTGATATTTGGCCGCCAGAGCGAACTGCCAATCTAGCTGCGAGAAATCGTAGTGGCCAGGAGTCGGTTCGATATCTTCCCAGTAGCTGACTAATCGGACCTGTTTTAAAGCCAAGCCGTCCTGGCTGGCTGGTTCCAGCATGGCTTGGAGAGTCTGGTGGGGATCCAGCCCGAAACTCTCGGCGTAATCCGGTATGAAAGTAGCCCCCAGGGTTATCGGCTGGTCGGCGTGCTTATGGATGTACCACTGGGCGATGCCATACATGGCGCTGGTAAAGACTACGATGATCGCCAGGATTATAAAAACGATCCGCCGCCACCAGCCTCGCCGCCAAAAGTAGCTCCAGATGCCGCTTGGCCATTTTTTGATCCCCGCCCTATTTTGTTTCTTGCTCAAGATTTAACCTTTTTATCAGCTTGATGCGTGATATTCTAATAATGCTTAGATATCTTATGCCTTACGAAACGCTAACGCTTACTATAGTTATACCAGTCTTTAACGAGCAAGACCACCTAAAAGCCTGTTTGAACGCTATCGCCGCCCAGACCATAAAGCCCAACGAAGTGATCGTGGTGGATAATAATTCTTCGGACGATTCGGCCCGCGTAGCGGCCCAATTCCCTTTCGTGAGGCTTATAAAAGAGAAAAGACAAGGTGTACTGTTCGCTAAGAACCGCGGTTTTAAAGCCGCTACCGGTGATATAGTCGGCCGCATAGACGCCGATACTATCTTGCCGCCGCGCTGGGTACAGCAGGTCAAGGAGCTAATGTTAGACCCGGCGACCGCGGCTGTTACCGGACCGGTCAATTATTACGATATGCCGCTGCCGGAAATCAACTATCGATTAGATCATTGGATGCGGACCTCGATTTATAATTGGTCGCCCAAAAGTCCGTTCTTGTTCGGTTCTAACATGGCCATCCGCAGATCCGTCTGGCGCGCCGTCTCGGCGGACATCTGCCACGATACTTATATGCACGAAGACTTGGATCTGGCGGTTCATCTGTACCGAGCCGGATACCATATTACTTATGCCGGGCACTTGATTGCCGGTGCCTCTGGTCGCCGCTACAACGACTCGCCGCTGCGGTTTTACAGATACATATCGATGTACCGTCAGACTTATTTGCGCCACGGCCTGCACAGCCTGGCTATCTATTCGGCGACCGGTGTCTACGTTTTGGGCTATATCCTGCTGCACCCTTGGCTAAAACTATGGTATCGCTTTTACACGCTGCTTTGGCCGCTGGCGCCCCTGACCCGTTCGGCCCGCAAGAACCCGATGAACAGCATATGAGCAAAGCTCCTGAAGTCTCGGTGGTGATCCCGGCTTACAAAGAGGCCACTTACATCGACCGGTTGCTGGAGGCTTTGACGAAGCAAAAAGACGTGAATTTCGAAGTAATCGTATCTGACGCCGAGTCCGCTGACGGCACCAAAGAGGTGGTTGATTCATTCAGAGATAAATTAGACGTCAAGTTCTTCGAGGCGCCTCCCAACGGGCCGGCCTATGGCCGGAACCAGGGAGCTAAACAGGCCCGCGGCGGATGGTTACTATTCTTAGACGCCGATGACGATTTTGATGATTCTGGCTTCATAGCTACGCTCGTAAAAAAGTCGCGGCAAAATAACTGGCAGACAGCCACCGCTAAAATCAAGGTTAAAGAAGGCGCTTTTTTTAACCGCTTTGGCATGGCGCACCTAAACTACAATTACCTGAAGCTGCTATCGCATACCAAGCACCCGGTAGCTCCTGGTTACTGTATCCTGACCAAGCGGGCGCTTTTTGAATCACTGGATGGTTTCAATGAGAAAATCCATTTCGGTGAAGATTATGACTATGTCACGAGAGCTTCAAAAGAAGGTTTTGGGTTCATCGAAGAAACATATTACTACGTGGATTTGCGCCGGACGGAGACAGAGGGTTTTAAGTTGACGCTAAAGGGTATCGGTAATGAAATATATCGGCATACGCATGGCTATAATCTGGAAAAGAACCCTATCAAGTATGAATTCGGGAAACATAAGAGCCGTGGGGATTAATCAGACCGAAACCGGTTGGCGCAGCAATAAACTGATGATTCAGTTCGCCGAGTACATGGTCGGCGGCGGCGTGTGGTTCTGGGGCGGCCTGGTGGTTTTCGCCCTCTGTTTTGACGTTTTCCATTGGCCGTGGTGGGTCTCAAAGGTCTTAGCCGACAGTTTTGGCTGGAGCGCCAACTACGGTATCCAGCGCTACTGGGCGTTCTATGACTCGAAACTCAAGGGCCAGGACCGCCGGGTGATCTTCCGTTACGTGCTGATAAACGGCATCGATTTCGTGTTTGACTACGCTATCGTCTGGGCGTTCGTGCATAACGGCGTCACTCCCTACGCCGGTTTCTTCGTCTCCGCCGCCTTCACTACGGTCTGGGACTACCTATGGTACCGCTTCTGGGTATTCAAAGCGGATTAGAAGTGTAACCGCCGTATTGGTTGATTGTCGGACGACAAACCCTTCACAGCCTTAGCCGGGCGCTCTGGGCAGCCTGCTGATCGGCGGCGAACTGATCTTTCTTAGAGAACGGGAAGCTCAAATAGGCGAAGCCGTAACCCTGTTGGATTATTTGCTCGTCCAGCAATGTCCCGTCCGGCAGATAAACGTATCGAAGCAGACGTCCGTATCGGTCGCGGTTGGTGTCCAGCCGGTCGGCTTGCAGCCGGACTTTGCCGAATTTACTAATGACATCTTTGGTGTGGGCCGCCGCTTCCGGCCCGTAGCATTCCACCGGCGTATTAGGTTTGTGGGTCTCGGGCGTGTCGACTCCTATGAATCGGATAATCTCCACACCGCCATTCATGTTGACCGCGATGGTGTCGCCGTCTACGTAGTGATTGATGGTATAAAGGCCCGCGTCGTTCCGCCGGAACGTCTGGCCGCTATTCTTCAGCTACCCGGACTGGCTGATTAAGACTGCGACTATGGCTATCAGGAATGTCAGCCAAGTGATTTTAGCCCGACGGCGCCTATATCTCATGCCGGAAGATTATACATGCCTTGCATTTCCAAAGAATGTATTTTTTACCATAAACTTATTTCAGGGGTGGGTTAGCGCGCGACTTCTTAGGCTGACGCAAAAAATGTCTTTGTCCGTTAAAAACCTTTGTTATTAAATGGGCTTAAGGTTAAACACCAAAACGCGGGAGGAAAGCGTGCCAGGGTTAGAGCTCCACACTCTAAATCAGGTTCAGACAGAGGCAGCAACTCGCGCCGGAGACGGCGCCATCGCTGGCCGCCTGGCGTTGCGCGTCGCAGAAAAACCCCCGGAAACTTCCGGGGGTTTTTCTTTACCGCACCTCGATGAGTTCCTGAGTCTGGAACTTCAGGATGATATGCTGCCGCTTGGAAGCCCGGCGCTGACGGTTATTGGCGACTATATGCCGTCGGTCCAATCCGCCGAGAGGGAATTTGAAGCTTTGCACGATTCGGAATTAGTCGGCGATCTGATGCTGCAAGCCAGAGTCAGTAAATTGACTGGCTGTATCATGAGGCCGGAAGCCTATCGGAACAGTAAGGGCTATAGCAAAACGGCCATTAAGGCCGTCCGCGAACTGGGGTTGGGCAGCACCAGCCGCGAAGCGCATAGAGTCATGCATTTCGCCCGGATGGCCGAGCTGACCGGCCAGCTGCCGGCTGCCGAGGACTTAAATAAGCAAGTTGATCATTTTTGCCGCAATCCGGCTTGCCTTTACCACACCCGCCTGATGGAGCCGAAGGACAATAACGCCTTAAGAGGTGAAGCCACCAGGATAGAACCGGATATCGTGGCCGGTCAAGCTCTATATATCACCGATTTGCTGCACGAGCTTCCCTGGCTGACTTTCGCTCTGGCGGACGAGGACCAGCGGCCGGCGAAAGTCATTTCCACCCGGCTTGGACCGTACGCCTTGCGATTGGCTCACCCGGAGGAGCTCGTCGTTTACGGAGAGCGCGTGGCCTGCGAGGTTTATGATGCGCTGAAGCCGCCGGGCCAAAAACCTACCCGGCGTAAATCCCGGGCCAAATTAAAGACAACCAAGCCGATAAAAAACCATACTGCCCTTTTCCCTAAGACCAAATACCGCAAGAAACACATCCCAGGCTTAGAAGAACTTTACGAAGTGGCCATCAAAGCCGCTTGACGCTAAAAATCTATGCCTTTGTTGGCTAGGTATTTGTCGTCGAAGTGATGCTTGAGCTTGGTCATACTAGTAGCTATATCCGCCAGCGGCAGTAAGTCCTGCGGAAAATCCCGGCCGGTCAGGCATAAGCTGGTTTTGAGAGACCTATCTTTGATCAGTTTCTTAAGATCGGCCTTCGTTATCAACCGGTGGTGCACGGCATTGTTTATCTCATCGCAGATGACGATGTCAAAATTCCCGCCAGTCGCTGCCTTGTAAGCTTTATCGTAAGTGTCCCGGGCAGCCTGCCTGTGCTCGGCTTCGGAAACATTCTTGGCGCTTAGATCACCGGCGTCATAAAAACCTTTGCCGCCTTTATAAAAGAACAGCTTATCTCCGAATACCGGCTCGATCTTATGGATGAAATCGTGCTCGCCAACGTTCCAGTGCTTGATGAACTGTATATAGGCGGCTTTCCAGCCGCTGCCCAAGGAGCGGGCCAGCAGGCCGACGCTGGCGCTGGTCTTACCTTTGCCTTCACCAGTGTAAACGACCACGACCGACTGTTTGGTTTGATAATCTTCAAAAGCCATCAGATCAGTTTATTGGTCTGCAGGGCGGCGTCGATTTTCGGGCGGTCGAAACCTAAGATATACTCTTCGCCGATCCTAGTTATCGGGATGGCCGTCCAGCCGGTCTTTGCAGCGACGGCTTGTCCTTTCTCACGCTCTTCATCGATATTCACGTATTCGTAATCAACTTCGCGGCTTTTCAGATAGGCCTTGACGGTATGGCACGGCGGGCACCACTCGGCTCCATAAACAGTCACAGCGGCGGGTTGATCACTCATAATTCTCCTTTAGTTTAATTATAACAAACGGGCGCGCTTGTATTTTGACCGGTTTAAATCTATATTGGACACTAGAGATAAATAAATCGGGAGGTATAAATGTTTAGAGTTAACCGCGCCGTGGTGGCACCGGTGCTCGCAGAGTTTTTGGGTACGGGAATCTTAGTCATGGTAGCGCTTATCTTAGGCCAGACGACCGCCGTATCTTACTTCATAGCCACTAGCTTGGCGATAGCCGCTACTATCGTCTACATGATCTTCAGCACTGTATCGGGCGCCCACACTAATCCGGCCATCACGTTCGGTATGTGGACGGCCCGCCGTATCGGCACGCTGCGCGGTATAACCTATGTGGCCGCCCAGCTGCTTGGAGGCGTAGCTGCTTGGCAGCTGTTCCAGTACCTAACTAACCACGCCATACCGGCCCGGACCGTCGGCTTTAGCACGCCGGTCTGGCTGGCCGAGGTCGTCGGCACCAGTGTTCTGGCGCTGGCCTTTACGGCCGCCAGGAACAAAGACGTAGAAACTTTGAACTCGGCAATTACCGTCGGCGCCGCGTATTTTGTCGGTATTTTGATTGCCGCTACCGCTTCATCGGGTTACATCAACCCGGCCATAGCCTTGGGTTCGCGCTCCTGGAGCTCGGCCTACGTTCTAGGGCCGCTGGTCGGCGGGTTAATCGGAGTCAATCTCTACTCTTATCTGTTCGGAACGGCCCGGGCCGTTGCCGGTCCAGCTCGGACGGTGACCGTCAGGCGCCGGACGACTGTTCGCCGCCGCAAGTAGTTCGCATCAAGCTCGACATTAAGACCGCCGGCCTTTACTAAAAGCGCCGGCGGTCTTGTTTAGCAGGTCGTCTTCGAATTTGCGGATGCCCGCTAAGGTCGGCGGGTAGGCGCTGACGTCCGGGAAGTCCAGATTCTGAACGTGCTCCCAGACCGCTTTGATCAGATCGGCGGTCTTTTTCAGGTCTTGCTGGCTGAAATCCAGCTCTAAGCGATTGATACGGCCGCGCTCGTCCGGCTCGACGAACTCGATAATACCTTTATCGATGTTGTAGCCTTTGAAGCGGGCTGAATTTTCGGCTAAGAGTTTATAAAACAGTAGTTGGCTGCGGAACATGTGCAGTTTGACGATGCCGGCTTGCCAGCGGTCGTACGGACGGCCGGTCTTATAGTCTACGATGGCTATCCGGCGCTTCTTCTCATCCACGATCATGCGGTCCAGCTTGCCGGTCAGGCGAGCCGGGCCAATCATCGCCCCCTCAGCCCGGAAATCGTATTCGAAGCGGTCATTCAGAGTCAGCCGGGCGCCGCTTTGGCCAAGCCACGCCTTAAGGGCGCCGTAGCCGCGGTCGGTCAAGTTTCGCATCTGTTGTTCGGGCAACTCGATTCGGTTAATCTGGGCGTCAAATATATCTTTGATCTCTTCAAAATTCGGCAGCTTCTTGTTCTTAAGATAGATATTGCCAGCGAATCTCAAAGTATTGTGGATAGCCGTGCCGAAAGCGTCATTAACGCCCGGCGCCGACGGGAAGCGCAGCAGGCACTTGATGAAGAAACGATCCGGTCCGTAGTCGACGAGGTTTATGAAATTGTTAAGATCGGTGGCGCTAAGCTGGTAATTTTTAAGCCGCGGCGCTAGAACCTCCTGTAATTTGAGGCTGAGTGGCGGCGTGTGCCGGTCGGTCCAGTAGTTGGCGACCACCTGCAGGCTGACAGAGTCGGAGGTATCGGCGATGATTTTGGAATAGGGCTCCGGGATTATCGCTGAGCGCGCCAGAGAGGCTTTTTCCGCGACCTTTAGGTACTTAAGGCGGTTCTGGAGCTTACCGGCCAAGTCTTGGCGGTAGCCGGTGACGTATAAACGGCTGCGGGCCCGGGTGGCGGCGACGTATAGCAGCCGAAGGCGTTCGTCTTCGCTGGCACCCTGATAGCGGATATAGGACAGATTGGCCGGCAGACTCAGGTGATAGCCCTGATTACGGCTGGCCCTGCCCCAGACCTCATCATTGGCGGCCGTCAAAAAAACAGCTTGGAACTCCCGCCCCTTGGCTCCGTAAGCAGTCAGCAAGCTGACGGCGTCCTCCGATTCCTGGTAGGGACTGCGGTTCAAGATGTTGATGCCGGCCGCCCGGTGGCCCGCTACGAATTCCACGAAGGCCCGCAGGCCAGTGGGGCGCTCCGAGTAGCTTTGGCGCCAATCGTCGAGGTTAGACCTCAGGACATTCAGGTTGCTGATTAGGCGCATGAACTCGGCTGGATTCTGCTTCTCGTCCCCGACAGAGAAATAAAAATCATATAGCGGGCTTTTAAGTGGTAGGCGCAGCTCCTGTTCGGTGCCCGGCCAGCCGGTCAGCGCATCGAGCTGCTGCTCTAAAGTAGCTGTCTCTATGATTGAGGCCAGGCGCAGGAAAAAGCCGGCTAGCGGCGCCAGCACGTCATCGTTGAGCAGAATGGCCGTCCAGGGTTCGTGCGACTCTTTCGACTGCCAGCTGATGGCCCAAACCTTTTCAGTCGCTACCTTCCAGAAATCGTAGCTCAGAACTTCCGGCCATATGGAGTTGGCTAAAACCTCGTCTCCGGCATTTAAGGCCAGCACTAATCGGCTCATTTGCTCCAGCTGATGGACTAGCGGTTCGTCGAGGATGTTTTCACGCCGCTCATAATAGATCTTGATTTTGCGCTGGGTCAGATATGGCAGCAGCGGCACCAGGAAACGGTGTTTGGGAGCTAGTACGGCGATTTCTTTGGCGGCCACGCCCTGCTTCGTCATTTTCTCAATCTCAGCGGCAATCCAGTCGTATTGGGCGGCGTCGCTTTTGAATTCCCGGACCTCTATCAGCGGCGGTTCGGGCAGCCCGTCGTTCCTGGCGACTAGGTCTTTGGTCACGCCTTCGAATTCGGTATGCAGCCGGCTATTGATCTGTCCGGCGATATTCTGGCCGACGTCTATCAGTGGCTGGTGCGAGCGGTAGTTGTCTCGCAGGCTGACGACCGTCACGCCTTTATAATGGCTGTAAAAATCGGCCATATTGGCGTGGTTGGCACCCTGGAAGGCGTAGATTGCCTGGTCGTCGTCGCCGACGGCTAGAACGTTCGGGCGGCCTTCGTGGACCGGATGGTCGGTCAGCAGTTTGACAAGTTTGAATTGGGCCGGGTTAGTGTCCTGGAATTCGTCGAGCATGATGTAACTGTAGTTCTCGGCTAAGCTATATTTTAGCTCGGGATTAGTTTCTAAGGCCTCGATGGCCCGCAGGATCATGTCGTCGTAGTCGTATAGGCGCCGGCGGCGCAGGCTGGCTTCGTACTTGCGGTAGATACCGCCGGCGGCACTGAGCCTGTGGCTAAGCTTAGTTCCGTCTACCACTAATTTTCCGGTCTCGTCCCGCGCCAGCCAACGCCGTTTCCATTCGGTCAGCAGGCTGGTCTTGGCGGTTTCGGAGTAATGCGACAGCGCCGCCGTCAGTTCGGCCTGGGCGTATCTGACCAGCGGCAGGACGGCGTCCGGCAGCTCGGTGTCAGGCTGTTCGGCAAAGAACTGATGGAGCTGCTCGAAGAGCGGCACCGACTTCTTGCTGATTATCGACAATTTATCCAGCTGCGGTCGGCAGGCCTTGTTGGCGGCTTTTATGAAAGCTAGGTTGCGCTTGGCGATATCCTCGATATCATCCGGCGATAACAGCGCCCGCTTACATTCACTGATAAAACTCTTCAAATCGCCGATGTAATTGTCGGCGAATTTCAAGGGGTCGGAGTATGGCAGCTTGGCGATGATATCCCGCAGTAGGCTGTCGGCGCCAAGCTCTTCGAGTAATGTCAGGCTCTGGCCTTCGAAATAATCCGGGTAACGGCGGAAAATCTCGCCGCCGAAAGCGTGATAAGTGTTCAAATGGACGTCATAAGCGCTGCTGCCGATCAACCGGTTCAGCCGTTCGCGCATGGCCTGTACCCCGGCCTCGGTGAATGTTAGCAGCAGGATGGCGTCAGCCGGCGTATCGGTACTTTTGAGGATATAGCCGACCCGGGTACTAATCAGCTGGGTCTTGCCGGTCCCGGGCCCGGCGATGACCAATACCGGACCATCGGTCTGTCGAACGGCCTTAAGTTGCTGGTCATTAAGGCTCCCAAAAGCCTTTTCGTAACTATCCACGGTCTAATTATCCCACACAACTCTTTAGCCACGCCTGAAGCCGGCTTAGCGGGAGGAGGTGCGCTGGACGGGCAGAACCATCAGAAGGTAGGTCCAGGCTAAAACCGCCAGCCAAGCCGCGCCGGCAATCCAGGTATAGGTCGATATCCGGTCTTCAAAAGGCTGCAACGATTGGCCGGTGATTACAAACCCTTGGCTACTGCCGGAGTTGTAGGTGGTTACACGGGTGGCCAGCCGGACGCCGGCAACCGGCTCCCAAGTGAAATGATCCGAGCCGTGCTGCTGAGCGAAAGAAAAAACGCCGCGCGGCGGCAAGGGCGTCTGTCCATCTAAGGTGGCCGAACTGGCGATAACGTGCTCGGCGTCATCGGTGACGATCACAAAAATCCCGGTTTCACTGCGGAGATTAGTCTTTATGGCCGGCACGACATCCTTGGCGTTAGAGTTGGTCTGCAGCTCCTGGCGGGCAGTCTGGGCGGCAGATAGCGGCAGGTCGTCGGCGCTCAGGCGCGTGGACTGCTGAACCATAGCGTAAGCGGCGCCCAAAACCAGCGTCGCGGTACCGATGATTGCTAGCCAGGCCATAAACCGTGGACTGGCGAGAGGGTTTTTCATTAGCTTTATTGTAACAAAGCGGCCATATTTTTACATAACGTGTCAGCCGGTCGTAGCGGCATGCTTTAGCGGAGAAGCCTTGCTATGCGGTTTTTACTACAGTAAGCTTAAACTTAATGGATGCTTTTTACCGGAGCCTTAAGCAAAAAGGCTTCGAAGGTGATATCGATGACTCCGAAGAGACCCGGCAGTTTTTCAGCCACGACGCTTCGCTGTTCGAACTGCTGCCCCAGACCGTCGTTTCTCCCAAGAACGGCGCCGATCTAGAGCGGCTGGTCCGGGCCGTCAATGATTGCCGCGGCGAGATACCAAACCTATCTTTGACGGCCCGCAGCGCCGGCACCGACATGTCCGGCGGGGCCATCGGCGAATCGGTAGTCGTCAATTTCCGGAAGTACTTCACTCGGATCGAGAATGTTTCGGCTAAATCCGCCCATGTGCAACCGGGGGTCTTATACAAGGATTTCGAAATCGAGACGCTCAAACACCAGGCTCTGATGCCGACCTACCCGGCCAGTCGCGACCTAGCCAGCGTCGGCGGTTTGGTCAATAACAATTCGGGGGGCGAAAAATCGCTGGAATTCGGTAAGACCCAGAACTTCGTAACCGAACTGAAGGTTATTTTTTCGGACGGTGTCGAGCGGGTGGTCAAACCTCTAGACAAACAAGAGTTGGATAAGAAGATGAGACAGAAGGATTTCGAAGGCCAGGTCTACCGCCGGCTCTTCCGTCTGCTAGATGACAATTATGACCTTATAAAAAAGGCCAAGCCCCAGGTGTCTAAGAACTCGGCCGGCTATTATTTATGGGACGTCTGGGACCGCGAGACCGGCATCTTCGATCTGACGCAGCTGATCTGCGGCGCCCAGGGCACGCTCGGTCTGGTCAGCGACATCCGTTTCAAGTTGGTTCCGGCCCGGCCGCATTCCGGCCTGCTGGTACTGTTTTTACGTGATATCGACGATCTTGGCGAACTGATTCCTAAGATTTTGGAATCCCACCCGGCGACCTTCGAATCCTTCGATGACGCTACGCTATGGCTATCCATCCGTTTTATGCCGAGCTTTTTGAAACTGTTGGGGCTGCCGCGCTTCATCCATCTTTTGCTGACACTGATACCGGATGGGTTGCAGCTGCTACGCGGTATCCCAAAGCTGATTCTGATGGTCGAGTTCAACGGCGAGACCGAAGAAGAGGTCCGGGCTAAGATCCACGCCTTACACCAGGAATTGGCGCACAAACGGGCCCGCTACGAGATAAACGGATTCGAGGAGGATCCGACCGAAGGTAAAAGCGAGAAATTCTGGATAATGCGCCGCTATAGTTTCCAGCTGCTGCGCTCCAAGGTTAAGGATAAGCACACCGCGCCTTTCATCGATGACTTCATTGTGCGCCCGGAACATCTGACTGAATTTCTGCCTAAACTGCGGCTAATCATCAAGAAATATAAACTGTTTGCGACCATCGCCGGGCATATGGGGGACGGCAATTTCCACGTCATTCCGCTGATGAAGATCGAGGATCCGGCCGAGCGCGCCAAACTGGAGCCGGCTATGAAAGAAGTCAATAAACTGGTCCTAAAATACAAAGGCTCGCTGACCGCGGAACATAATGACGGCATGATCCGGGGGCCCTGGCTGACCCAGATGTACGGCCCGCGGATAGTCGATCTGTTCCGGCAGGCCAAGCACGTCATGGACCCGGCCAACATTTTCAACCCGCACAAAAAAGCTGACGCTGATTGGGACTATTCGATGTCCCATATCCGCGAACACTTTTGATTATAGCTGGTTCTGGCGCGCCAGACGCATCCGGGCCGGTACCAGTCCAGCCGATACCACGCCTAGATAAATGATGCCGCTGATACAGCTTGATACCAGGTGCGCCGGCCCGGCTATTACCAGGTAGGTGCCGCTGGCGAAAGTCAAAGCGACGGCTCCGTAACTAAACCTTAGCAGGCGGGCCGAAGGACGCAGCAAGGCCAAGCCGCTCATCACGATACCGGCTAGGGCGACACAGATATGAAAAAATAATATAGTCGTCATATACATAAGAGTTTAGGGCAAAGCCGAGCCGGTGGCAATCGCCACGCTAAGGACTACGGTTACTTTTAATGAAGCGAAGAACATCTTACGGCCCCACTTATCATCGCTTGAACGGTAGAAGCTCAGTCCGATGAATAGCCAATAGGCTCCTAATAAAATAACGGTGGCTAGATAAATATATCCGGCGGGCCCGGCGATTGCCAGAACGGCCGCTGCCACCGTGAACAACACGATATAGGCTAGCGTCTGTAACCGGGCGGCCCGCATCCCCGATTTTACGGGCAGCACCGGCAGGCCGGCAGCTTTATAATCCTCATAGCGGTACATGGCGATGGCGTAAAAATGCGGCATCTGCCAAAAAACTAAAATCAAGAATAATGTTAGAGCGGCGACGTCAATGTGATTGGTAACCGCCAGATATCCGGCTACCGGCGGCGTGGCTCCGGGTACGCTACCGATCAGCGTCCCGTGGACGCTGCGGCGCTTGCCGATGCCGTAAAGGACCACGTAAAAAAACAGGCTGGCAGCTCCCAGGCCGACGACCAGCCGATTGGTAAACAGACCCAGTATGATGAATCCTGCCGTACCTAAGCCGGTCGCGTAAATCAGAGCCGCCGCCGGTCGGATACGGCCGGCCGCCAGAGCCCGCCCGCGGGTGCGGGCCATCTTGCGGTCAATTCCACGGTCCAGATAATTATTAAAGACACAGGCCGAGGCGATTACCAGAGCCGTGCCTCCAAGCGCCGGCAGGATTAGCCAATATACATGTAGCTTGGAAGCTAAAAAAAAGCCAGCGCCGGCCGTCACCAGGTTGCCGTAAATGATACCCGGCTTGGTTAGACGGTAGTATAACTTAAACGTATCTATGGACTGATTCCCTCGTCGTTGATAATCTGTTGGTCGTTCTGCTGGGGAATCAAGGCATGCCCGCCGTGCGTGTGGCCTGGACCGGCGTGGTGATAATTAAGGTTGCTGATAATCCAGATCGAACCGGCTACCAAAATCACTACCACCACGGCGGCGAAAGCCAGTACCACCGCGTTCCAGCGCGGTTTTGATTCCCTATCCAAATGCAGGAAGAATACCAGCTGGACGAACAGCTGAGTGATGGCTAACACCGCCAGGATAACCAACACGTAGTTGTCGGACGGAGATACGTGCCCCGAATCGACGTGGTGCTTGACTACCGAAAAGGCTACCAAAGTCAGCGATAAGGATAACAGATAGCCTGTCCAATAGGAATGAAGGGTGCCGCTTTTGGTATCTTTGTCCGGCGCGGGTTTCATGAGGCGACTCCTAATAGATAAACGACTGTGAATATGAATATCCAGATAATGTCCAGGAAATGCCAGAACAGGCTGAGCATGGTCAAGCGCTTCAGATTGAAAGGCGTCAGGCCGGCGGAACGGACCTTGCTCATCATCACGGCCATCCAGATTAGGCCGGCTGTGATATGCAGGCCGTGGGTGCCCACCAAGCTGAAGAAGGCCGACAGAAAACCGCTGCGGCGCCAGCCGTTCCCTTCGTAATAGAGATGGCTGAACTCGTGCAGCTCCAAGCCCAGGAAGGCCAATCCCAGCAGAAAAGTCAGCCCGAACAGCCACAGCACCCGGTTTTTCTGACCTTGCCTGGCTGATAGAATTGCCAGTCCGCAGCTGAAGCTGCTGGTCAGCAGTATGAGCGTCTCGGCCAGTACGAACGGCAGACTGAACAGGGTTTCGCCGGAAGGGCCGCCGTAAGTGCTGTTACGCAGTACCGCGAAGGTCGCGAAAAAACTGGCAAACAGCACGCTGTCGGTCATCAGATAGACCCAGAAACCGAACAAGGTCTTGGACTCGGCTTCTTGTCGGGCTGTCTCGACTCGGCTCATACGTATCTTTCCTTTAAAGCTTCTTCGGTCTGACGGACTTGGGCAGCGCTCAGTACGTATTCATGCTCGTCGGCTGAACCGCGGATAACAATGCAGCTGATGATCGCCAGCAGGCCCAAAATCGACAGCCAGTACATGTGCCAGATCATACCGAAACCAAGCGCGAAGGCGAACGAAGCTATGACCAGCGGCATGATGGTGTTTTTAGGCATAGTTATAGATTCGTAGCGTGTCTCTGGGAGCGGCGTTTTCAATTTTTTCATAGCCCAAAAGGCGTCTTTGTTCTCGACGTTAGGAATGACGGCGTAGTTGTAGGCCGGCGGCGGCGAAGCCGTTGACCACTCCAGCGTCCGGCCGTTCCACGGATCGCCCGTGGTATCCAGATTCTGTTTTCTCTGCCTGATGCTGACGATTAACTGCAGGACTTGGAAGCCGACTCCGGCGCAGATGACAGCCACGCCGATACCCGCCACGATGAACAGCTGGTGCCAGCCGAGCGACGGGTCATAGTGGTCTAATCGGCGGGTAGCCCCCATCAGACCCAGGATGTAAAGCGGGACGAAAGCCAGTAAAAAACCGAAGAACCAGCAATAAAAAGCGTATCGCCCCAGTCGCTCGTTAAGTTTAAAACCGGTGAATTTAGGAAACCAGTAAGTCAGGCCGGCCAGGTATCCGAAGACTACGCCGCCGACAATCATAGTATGGAAATGGGCGACCAGGAACAAGCTGTTGTGCAGCTGGAAGTCAGCTGGCGGCAAGGCCATGATTACTCCGGCGACGCCGCCGACCGTGAACAGAGCCACGAAACCCATGAACCATAGCATCGGTGTCGCGAAACGGACCCGACCGCGGTACATCGTGAACAGCCAGTTGAATATCTTGACGCCAGTCGGCACGGCAATGGCCATGGTCATGATTCCGAAGAAGGCGTTGACGTCGGCGCCGGCGCCCATCGTGAAAAAGTGGTGCAGCCAGACCAGGAATGATAAAAGTACTATGCCCCAGATGGCCCAGACCATGGATTTATAACCGAATAACGGCTTGCGCGAGAAGGTAGCGACCACTTCCGAAAAAACGCCGAAAGCCGGCAGAATCAGGATATAGACCTCCGGGTGGCCCCAGGCCCATATAAGGTTGACGTACATCATCGGGTTGCCGCCGTAGTAACTGGTAAAGAAATGCATGCCTAGAGTCCGATCCAGGGCCAGCATGGTCAAGGTGGCGGTCAGGATCGGAAAGGCGAAAATAATCAGGGACAGGCTGCCCAGCACGCTCCAGCAGAACATCGGCATCTTCATCAGGCTCATGCCGGGCGCCCGCATCCGCAGGATGGTGACCATAAAGTTGATACCCGATAAAAGACTGCCGATACCGGCGACCTGTAGCCCCCATATCCAATAATCTACCCCGACCCCAGGGCTGTAAGCCAGTTCTGATAGCGGCGGATAGGCCAGCCAGCCGGTGGCCGCAAAGCCGCCGATAACCAGCGACAGATTGAGCAGCATGCCGCCCATGGCGTACAGCCAGAAACTGGTGGCGTTCAAAAATGGAAAGGCCACGTCACGCGAACCGATCTGCAGTGGCACCACCAGGTTAATAAGGCCGAACATCAGGCCCATAGCCAGAAAAAAGATCATAATCGTACCATGCGCCGTGAATATCTGCTGGTAATGATCGGGGCTTAAAAAGCCGTGGTTGCCGCCGACCGATACCGCCTGCTGGGCGCGCATCATGGCGGCGTCGGTAAGGCCCCGCAGACCCATCAGGCCGGCAAAAAGGATGTACATGACGCCGATTCTCTTGGGGTCTACGGTAGTCAGCCATTCGCGCCACAGCCACTTCCAGCGTTTAGTGAAGGTCAGATATCCAAGGACGAGGAGCATCACCCCTACCAAAGTCAGCTGGCCGGCGGCTATCACCCAGCCATGCTGGATAGCTTGGAGATTCAAGCGTCCCAGCAAGCTCATAGGCCGGCCTCAGCCGGTGCGAAATACACCGGTGCTTCATATTTATTGACGATCTGGTCAAAAAGCCCGGCCTGCGCCGAAGCGTAATATGCGACCAAATTATCGTGGCCCGGCCGAGCCAGCCGGTCGTAGGCCGTCTGCCCCAATATGTTCGGCGATTTTTTGAGTCCTCGCACCCAGGCGTCAAAGTCCGGCTGAGACGTGGCGGCGGCCGTAAAATGCATGTCAGCGAATCCTTCGCCGCTGATATTGGCCGACTCCCCTAAATAATCGCCGGTCTTAGTAGCTTCCAGGTGTAGCTGGGTAGCCATACCGCTCATGGCGTAGATCTGTCCGCCAAGCTGGGGTATCCAGAACGAGTTCATCGGCGCGTCGGAAGTAATCTGGAAATTGATCGGCCTATCGACCGGCATCCGGAAATAGTTCACCGAAGCCACGTCCTGTTGCGGGTAGATGAACAGCCATTTCCAATCCAAAGCCACTACCTGGATATCAAGAGGCGGCTTGGTAGAGCTTAAACTTCTGAAGGGGTCTAACTCGTGAGAGCTACGCCAGGCGATGACGGCCAAGATGGTAATCAGGATGATCGGTACCCCCCACCAGATGGATTCCAGCGGCCGGCTGCCGTCCAGTTCCGGGCTGTACTTAGCTTTTTTATTGCCCTCGCGGTAGCGCCAGGCAAAGCCAACCAACATGACATAGACCGGTATGACCACCACTAATGATAAAAGCACGGCCTCAACGATCAGGCGCTTCTCTTTCTGGCCTATCGGCCCGGCCGGCTCTAAGACCGGGATATTGGCCGATCGCAGATAGGTGGCTGCTATAAAGAGGATAAACACGGCAATCACAACCCCCACGACGGTTTTGGTTTTAGTGCTCATGCTTATCTATTACTGTAACATTTTTTAGATGTCGTGGGCAATTTTGGCCAGATAGTAGGTCGGCAGACCGGCCAAGCTTTTAGCAGAGGCTTGCTTTTGGGCGAGCTGGAAATAGTGTTCAGCCTCAGCCTGGGCTTGCGTACGTCGATTGGCGTCAAATTCGCCATCTTGGATATCGTCCAGGATCTGGAAGGCTAAACCGAAATTCAGCCCGAAATCTCGGTAGGCATTAATCTCTTGAATATCAGCTCCAGCCAGCCGGGCGCCGCTTTGGGCGCAAAAAGCAAACAGTACTGCCGTCTTTTGGGTAATTACGGTTTGATAAATTTCATTATTGAGGTCTGCCTTATAAGCTTTTGAAAGCTGGAGCGCTTGGCCCGCGGCCATTTGCTGGATAGTTTCGGCCAGTTGAGTGGCCATAATGGCGTCAGCCGAAGCCGCTAGCCGCCAACCGCCGGCCAGTAAATAATCGCCGACTAGCAGGTATTTGTTAATCTGCACGGGGCTTAACTTTTCGTCGGCTATGGCGTCGTGGACTAGCGAGGCCTGGTGGATCATTTCAACGGCGGTCGCGGCCGTTAGGATTTTTTTATCAATCATTTTCCCACCTGGGCTTGCCGCCCCTATCAGCAGTGCCGGCCGCAGCCGCTTGCCGCCCCTCTCGAGCAGTTCATTTATTTCACTATTAAAGGCTGGCTGCGCGCTTTTTGATCTGATTAAATTCTCGACTTTGGCCAGGTCTATAGTCAGTCGCGGCAAATTAAGAAGCTTAGCTAATTGCTCGCTCTTCATCCTAAGATTTTAGCAAAAGGATGGCAGCGCACGGCTAAAAACTCGGCGAACCAACCGGTCATTACTGGCTAAGCTGGTTAATGGCCGACTGAATCTGGCTATACTCCCCTATCCCCGCCACTGGCGTTTGAGTTGAACCATCATAATCACTGCCTTCTACCAAAGTTACGCCATTTATTTTATTAAGGCTTAAAGACTGCATCTGATTGGACGGAATACTGTTGAAAGACCTGAAAAAGGGTAACGCATCTGAAGCCTGCAGATTGGTCCTGACGTTATTGGCCACGGCATTTAATATTGCGTTATTTTTAGCCGGATTAAGGATTAATTTCCAGCTCATCTTTTGCCTGATAGCCGCGAATATCAGTCGCTGGTCCTGGGTGCGCTGGTAATCGTTTTGCTCAAAGCCTATTGGCTGAGGCGACCCATAAGCAAGTGTGCCGGTGTCGCCGCGGGCTCTGCTTAGATCCAGCGCCTGCTCACCGTTCAGATGATGGGTCCCGTTAGCCAGATCGACCAAGGGCACATGGGTCGCGTAGTCTCGGTTAGGGTCATAAAGCCGTCCGTCGGGACTGTTAATCGTGACGTTTATACCGCCGACCGCATCGGTGATATCTTTGACGGCGGAATAATCCACTAAAGCATAGTACTGAATATTGATACCGAGTACAGTACCTACGGCCTGCTCTAGGAGCGGCATTCCGCCATCTTCATACGCTTCATTGATCTTGCAGTATTCATAGCCGGACTGGCAATTATTTGATCCAAGCTTTACGTAAAGGTCACGCGGAATGCTCAGCATATAACCGTGATGGGTGGTAGGATTCATCGAAATCAGCATTACGGAGTCGGTCAAATTAGCGCCTGAATGCCCAGGGTCGTCCACGGAATAGCCGGCCACTAGCATATTAACCATCCCGCTTGAATCTCGCGCTAAGTTGCCCGAATTGATTAAAGACATTACGTTCCCGGTACCGAACATCTTTTTTTCAGCGTTTGAGATATTACGGACATCCCAGATGCCGATCAGCAGACAGGCCGCCAGTAATATTAAAATTAACCAGACGGCTACCCACCGCAAAAGATGCCGGCTAGGTTGCGGCTTTACCCCTAAGCTATCTGGATGCTCGTCCCTTAAATCGGCTTTCGGACTATACGAATTATAGCGTCGCGGTAGGTTATCGTTGGGCTGGCGAGCCTGGCGGCTGGGTTTTTTGGCCATACCTACGATATTACTACGCCGCCGGTAAAAAGACGGTGAAAACCGTGCCGCTGCCGATCACGCTGGTTACCTCGATATGCCCATGGTGGGCGTCGACGATTTTTTTAGCGATAGCCAACCCCAGGCCGTAGCCGCCGGCCCGGCTTTTATTGCGCGAAGCGTCGGCCTGGTAGAAACGTTCGAATATCCGCGGCAGGTCGGCCCGTTTAATGCCCTGCCCTTTGTCCGCGATGCTGATTGACGCCTGTTTTCCATGCCGCGAGCCGCTTAAACTGACGGTTCCGCCCTGGCCACTGTACTTTATGGCGTTGTCGACGAAGATCGATAGCAGCTCGGCGATGCTGTCTTTGTCGCCTAAGGTCTTTAAGGCCGGAATCTGGTTGATCAGCGAGATACGCTTAGCATCGGCGGCTTTTTTATAGCGGTCTATAGCGATAGCCGACACTTCTTTCAGTTCCACCGTCTGGGGACTGACGATAGAACCATTGCCGTCGGCCAGCCGCAGCAGGCCTTCGGAAAGGCCCCTTAGCTTGGCGACTTCCTCCAGGTTGCTTTTCAGCAGACCTACGGCCTGGGCTTTGGTCAGAGCCTTATCCCGCAGAGCCACCTCGTTTTCGGTCTGGATAGCGGTCAGAGGCGTCCGCAGTTCGTGCGAGGCGTCCGAAGCGAACCGGCTCTGGGCATCCAGAGCCTCTTCGATCGGGTCCAGGGTCCGGCGGGCCAGCAGATAGCTGGCCGCGCCGCCGCCGACCAGCACCAGCAGATTAAAAAGAATCAGGTTGGATTTAAGGTGGCCCAGGTCTTGGTCCAGCTGCCGCTGGCGCAGAATGCCGTAGCTTTGAGACTCGCCAGGCCCCAGGAAATTATTAAAATAACCGATCTGGCGATTGACGTTCCGGCCCAGGTCATCTCCGGAAACATGATACAGCGAAAAGCTGAATACCAAGCTGATAGCCATGATAATGGCCAGATACCAAGCAGTAAGCTTCAGGGCCGCCGAATGGAACACCTAATGGGCCCCTAGGACATAGCCGAACCCGCGCTGGGTGTGCAGCAGAGGCTTCTTAAAAGGCTTATCGATCTTATTGCGCAGATAGCCGACATAAACTTCGACGGTGTTCGGCAGCACATCGGCGTCAAAATCCCAGACATGAGAGATGATATTATCCTTGGTCAGCACCCGTCCGGGGTTACGCATCATGTATTCCAAGAGGGCGAATTCTTTGGCGCTTAATTCCAGCCGTTTACCGCCGCGTTTGACGGTGTACTTGACCGGATCGAGAGTCAGGTCGTCCACCTTTAATACCGGCCCGCTGGTGGCCGGCGGCCGGCGCATCAGAGCTCGGATACGGGCCAGCAGCTCTTCGAAGGAAAAAGGTTTTACCAGATAGTCATCAGAGCCGGCGTTTAAGCCTTCGACCCGGTCACGGGTCTGGTCCCTGGCCGTTAAAAGCAGTATCGGCGTATGGATACCCGCGGCGCGGACTCGGCGGCAGATCTCCATGCCTTCCAGCGAGCCGGGCAGCATTCGATCTATGATCATGGCGTCATAGCTTTCATGCAGAGCCGCGCCTAAACCGCTATCGGCATCGTACTCGACGTCCACGGCGTAGTTCTCCTGCTCCAGGCCGGTTTTGATAGCGTTGGCGATCTTATGCTCGTCTTCGATAACCAATATTCTCATAGCTTAATTTTACCGGATATAAACTGAAATCCGGCTGAGGGGGGTTAGAGTACCGTGCTCCAGTAATACCAGAACCGCTTCAGAATCAGAGCGATGATTATCAGGAACCACAGCACCAGAATGTCGCCGTGATGGCGCCGTAAAAAGGCTATCAGCCCCTTGAGACGGGGCGGCGTATTAAGATTGCCAGCTTGAAGGTTATAAAGCGTCGTATACCAAAACATCGGGATGGTGCAGGCCCAGACCACCATGCAAAAGATACACAGCGCGCCGATGCGGTAGAGCGTCTGAAATTGCAGCCAAGTCAAAAATCCGACAGCAAACAGCAGCCCGATCTCTATCAGCTGCCAAAACCAGCGCTTGAAACGGCCGCCGGCCAGCATCGCCGCCCCTATCGCCGCCACGGCCGCGTAACCGGCGATACCGATGAAATAGTTAGGCATGCCGAAAGCATGGGCTTGGCGGCTGTCAGCCACGCTGGTGCAGCTGAGAACGGGATTAAGGTTGCACACCGGTACGTAATGAGGATTCTTAAGCCGATCAAAGACCTCTATAGATAGCATCACCGAAGCCCATAAGGCGATTATCCCGCCGATCAGCAGCAACCACGGCATAACCTTGATTAATGTGATTCTTTTTGTCTCGGCAGGGGCCGATACCGCCCGCTTATTCTTAACAGCCATCTTCACTAGCAGTCTAACATATTCCAGGGGTGACTTTAGCTCCTTAAACCGCTAACGTGTACAATAAGATTCAAATGCGCTCCGTGTATAAAAAGAAAAAAATCGTATTCGGTTTGATCGTCATAATCGCTTTAGCGGGCGGTCTTTACCTGGCGCTGCCGAGCCGCTCGCCGGCAGATAGCCGGTCTTCGCGAACCGGCACGCCCAAAACGGGCTTTAATAAGAATGCTTACCCGACCGATGAAGCCGACAGCTTATGGGTAGTAGTCAACAAGGGTCGGGCGCTGCCTAGTTCCTATGTCCCGCCCAACCTGGTCGTGCCCAACATACCACAGGACGATGTCGCCAGCCCGAAGATGCAGGTCCGGGCAGATACGGCGGCAGCCTTAGAGAAAATGATTGCCGGCGCCCAGGATGAAGGTATTAGCCTGACGCTGATTAGCGGTTATCGGTCCTACGATTACCAAGTCACCATTTACTCGCACTATGTCCGGGTTGACGGCGCCAAGCTAGCCGATACCTTCAGCGCCCGGCCGGGACACAGCGAACACCAGACGGGGCTGGCCGCCGACCTGGGTGCCGCCAGCGGTAAATGCGCGGTGGATGAGTGTTTCGGTGACCTGCCGGAGGGTAAATGGCTGGCCCGGAACGCCTATAAATACGGATTTATTATCCGCTACCAAAAGACTACTCAGAATCTGACCGGCTATATATACGAACCCTGGCATGTCCGCTATGTCGGCCAAGCTCTGGCGGCTCAGCTTCAGGCTACCGGCCAAACACTCGAACAGTTCTTTGACCTGCCGCTTTATACCGACTATCCAGCTCAAAGCCTGACACTTAAGACTTAAAAAATGCGGCAGACTAAAAAAAATCAGACTGTCAAGAAATCTCGCGCGCCCAACAAATCCCGCTGGTGGTTTTGGCCGGCGATACCACTTTTGCTTCTACCCGTGATCGCGGGATCGGCATTTATCGTCTATGATTCTTGGCACAGCCATATCGAACGCGGCCAATTCGGTATCAGCGATACCTATCTCGGCGAAAACCTGGCTCACAGCTTGGACCTCAAGCTGGCGGCTAAAGCATTATATCCGTCTTCGCCGCTATCCGTCTCCCGCGACTTGGGCCTGGTCGACGGCTTGCGCGACCAAGTCTTTAAATATCAGGTCAAAGATGACAACCTGACTGAATATGGCCTGATGGTGTCTCCGGCCGCGCCGCCGCCGGCTGGCGGCTATCCGACCATCATCCTGCTGCACGGATACATAAACCCCGGGCGCTACAAGACCGCCACCGCCTACCTGGCCGAATCGGAGTTTTATGCTCGCCAGGGTTTCCTAGTGGTCAAACCGGACTTGCGTGGCCAGGGCTTAAGCATTAACGATGGTTTCGCGGACAGCGCGTATTATTCAATGTCTTACAATACGGATATCCTGAGTCTGATTTCGGCTTTGCGCCAGACCAGCTATGTCGATAAATCTGATATCAATCTGTGGGGCCACAGTATGGGTGCTTATCTGGCTCTGCGGGCCGCTGTCTTGTCTAAGGACGTCAAAAATGTCATCCTCCTGTCGGGGCCGGTCGATTCACTGGAAGAGATGTACGTTACCTATACTCCGCCGTCCGACGAGAGTAACCCATACGCTCTGGCTACCCGCAACGAGGTCTTCGCCAAATACGGCACGCCGGCCGATAACCGGGCTTTCTGGTATGACGCGTCGCCCATCAATTTTTTGTCTAATATAAAAGGCTCGGTCCAGATCCATGTCGGCCTGAAGGATTCGGTGGTGCCGCCGACGTTTTCGGCCGATCTCAACGATGCCCTGAATAAGACGCGCGTTAAGCACCAGTATTATACCTATCCTGGCGGCAACCATTCGCTAGGGGCGCAGCGTCCGGATGTCTATGCGCGCAGTCTACAGCTGCTTGAATCCAAAAGCAGCTCGTCCTAAGGCTTCTTAAGAACCGGCCTTCTGAAGCCGGCTGATGAGTGGCAGCTTCAGCCGGGCGAGCTGCGGCTCGGCATGCTTTTTGTAGCCGTATACCAATAGCACTAGCAAGAATAAAGCGGCGCCGGTTATCAGGAAGTTCTGAATAAAATCAGTCTTGGCCGGTATCAGATACATCTTGAAGGTAAAGACTATAAAAGCATGGACCGCATAAACGAACAGGCTGTTTTTGCCGAGCATCTCCAGCAGGCCTCGGCTATAGCGGGCTATCTGGGATTCATAGCGCCGCACGATCCAATAGAGCGCCGTGAACCACATGAAGAACAGCACTACCCTTACCGGCCCCATGGTCCACTTATCGGCGTACAGCCAGACGTCGTG
The DNA here is from genome assembly GCA_025450575.1 of Candidatus Saccharimonadales bacterium. Lineage (GTDB taxonomy): Bacteria > Patescibacteriota > Saccharimonadia > Saccharimonadales > UBA10212 > JAIFWC01. The sequence continues at coordinate 8,085 of JANWHE010000016.1, read as the reverse complement.
GTTCCAGTTGCCCCAGTCGTAGGCGACATGCTGCAATGATTTTGGCAGCCGATCGTCGCCCCAAAGATGGAAAAGCAGAGACAACACGTAGACGCTGGCGTAGCTGATGGCAAAAGTTACGGCCGTCGCTGCCGCTAGCCCGCGCTTGACCAGTCGCTGCCGCGGGCGCTTAAGGGCTCGGAAACGTTTCTCGAGATCCTGCCAATAAAAACCGATTATTATCCCCAGGTTAAAAATCAGCTGCCAGGCCAAAGTGAAACCTTGTCCGCGGAAGGCCCAGGCTGTGAATATGCCGATGGCCGCCAGCCACCATTTTCCCTTGGCTACCAGCCAAAAAACGAATGGCGCTATCAGCATCAGTATGGCGAACCGCACCAGAAAGTCCGCCCAGCCGTAGGTAAATCGCATCAGCAGCGCCTGGCCAATAAAGTGATGCCAGGGGAACGGACTGGGCAGCGGGTCCTTGATGGGCGCGTGGTGCGTAAATTCCACCCAGGCTAGAAAGACGAAGGTTAAGCCGACGCCCACTACATATAGCTCAATGGCCCGGCGCCACATCTTTTTAAATATAAATTTCATCCCCAGGGCCAGACGTCGCTTATAGACCATGCCGATGAGCAGGCCGGACATAAAAAAGAAGCCTTCGGCGGCCGATGCCCACAGCCGCCCCTTGCCGGTAAAGATATCCCAGCCGTTGGGATACAGTTCGATATGGTCGATCATGATAACGAGCAGGAAAAACCCGCGCAACAGGTCAAAGGCCAGGATACGTTTGGATTTCGGCACCCGGTCTTTGATGACGATGTCGCTTTCCAGGATACTCATTTAGGCGGCCATCTCTTTCAAGGCGCTGATCTTCGGTTTGCCGTTACGGGTACGCGGGATCGCGTCGAGGATGACGATATGGTCTGGGCGCCAGCTGAACGGCAGGTTGTCTTTACAATACCGCCTGATCTCGTCCTCGTTAATAGTTCCCGATATGAAGTAAATCAGCTGATCGTTCGCTTGTCCCGCGGCCTGTTTGCCCATTACCAGGACTTCCCGGATTTTCGGGTTTTCCAGTAGCGCCCACTCAACATCGCGGGGAGAGACAGTGTAGCCAAAGCGCCTTATGCGTTCCTGTATCCTACCCTTTAGGATTAAGTGGCCATCCTCCAGCCGACCGAGGTCGCCGGTCCGCCAATAACCTCCGCCAGCGGTGGCCTCCTTAGTGGCGGCGGTGTTCATCCAGTAGCCCGGGAAAAGACCGTCCGAACGGACTGTGACTTCGTGGTCATCGCTTAATCTGACGTCAACGCCCGGCAGGATTTTTCCCGGTGAACCCAGCTTAATGTCATTAAGGGTATTGGCGGCTATCCGGCCGGTTTCGCTGGAGCCGTAAGTCTCTAGCACCTCGATTCCAAAACGTTTTTTGAACTGACGCCATAGTTTGGGTGGAAACGGCGCGCTGCCGGATATGAAAAGCCGGACCTGTGATAAATCGTAATCGCCGGCCTGATCCAGCATCTTCATATAGCCCAGCGGCGTGTGCGTGAACAGGCTGATTTCGCCCGATGATAAATCTTCCAGCATCCCTTTGGCGTCAAAGGACTGTTGCCGCAGGTATAAGCGGTTGCCGTGGTAAATGGCCCCCGACAGGCCCATCACCAGTCCATACCAATGACTTAAGGGCAGGTTTATCAGCAGGCTGTCCCGCTCGGTCCATTCCCAGACCCTCGAGCATATTTCTATATTCCAGACGTGATTGGCGTGGGTATTGGGAACGATTTTCGGCGTGCCCGAAGTGCCGGACGTGAACGTCAGGCTGACGATTTGCTTTTTAGGGGATATGCGCAGCAGCGGGCTATTCTCCGCTACGTTCTTCTTTAGTACCTCCCCGGCGTCCAGGAGGGGTATGAAGTGGCGGCTGATCTGGGAAGCGTAGCGGCTCTGCAGGATAATCATGGCCGGCTGGACCTTCTCGATAATCGCGTCTATCTCCAGCTTCTTATAAACCGGGTCGATCGGCATGACGATATGCCCGGCGTGCACGGCGGCAAGATAGATGGATATGAACTCGATCGAGTTGGTCATCAGTAGCGCCACCACTTTCTGCTGACTGTCACCCAGCTCACCCGCGAAGAATCGGCTAGTGGCCTCTACCTGCCGCCATAAGTCTTGCCAGTTTATCTGCTGGCCTTCGAAAATCACGGCCGGCTCGCTAGCTTTAGTCTCGGCGTGGCCGGCCAAATAATCAGTCAAATATATATTGCTTATCGGTCTGGTCCTCTACAGTTTGGTACTTCAACCCCCTATTATACAGATTAAGCTGAGCTGAATCTGAGTCTATTGTTTCGGGTTCAGGTCGTGGCCGCCGAATTTGTTGCGTATGGCGGCCAAAAGCTTGGTCGCAAAGTTAACTTCTCCTTTTTGACTGGCTAACCTTACGTCAAAGGAAGCTTGAATGGATGGCATCGGGATGGCATTTTCCTTGGCCAGTTCGAGCGTCCAGCGAGCTTCGCCGGTTTCAGCTACTTCGCCGCTGATTCCCTCTAGCTGGGGATTTTCGGCTAAAGCTTCTTGGGCTAGCTGGTTAAGCCAAGAGGTAACCACGCTGCTTTGCTGCCAAACCTGGCCGGCCGCCGCCAAATCAAGATTTTCATAGGGCCCCTCTTTAAGGACGCGGTAGCCTTCGGCCAGACTCTCCATCATGCCGTATTCGATAGCGTTGTGGACCATTTTGACAAAGTGTCCGGCCCCATGAGTGCCAAAGTAATGATACCCGCCTCGCGGTTGGGAAAGCGTTTTAAGAGCCGGCTCAATGGTCTTAAAGGCCGTTTGGTCGCCGCCAGCCATCAGCGAGAATCCGTTTTCGTAGCCCCATACGCCACCGCTAGTTCCAATGTCCACGAAACTCGAACCCGCAGCTTTAATCTTCTCGCCCCTCTGTTTATCGAGTTTGAAATGAGAGTTGCCGCCATCAACGATGATACTGCCTGCCGGGACTATCTGCAGCCAGTCCTCAATCTCGCTATCAATAATTTCGGCCGGCAGCATTATCCAGACAACTACCGGGCCGCCGCCGAAAGCCTTCACAGCTTCTCCTTTAGTGTAGCCGGCCGCCGCGCCATGCTTGAGTGCCTCGTCAATCGGCTCATGGCTGCGGTTGTGAGCGACCACCTGGTGGTCGTTTTCGGCTAATTTACGGGCGATTTGACTGCCCATGCGCCCTAGGCCGCTGACTATAATCCTCATCCGAGCCCTCCTTTATAATCATTAAAAAATACTACACGCTTTAGTTGCTTGAGCAACTGGGCTGGCTGTTCGTCGGCCGGCACCACTGCATCTAGCTTATCAATCTGGGGGTGTTTCTCTAACCCGACCGCGTAGATAATCACCTCATCCAGCCTTTTTATCAGACTGAAGGTAGGGGTTATGCGGGTGTAATCGTCCCAATCGTAGCCTACTACTTGTTTGTCGGCGCCGACCGCCGGGCTGCCGGGCTTGATGCCGAAGATATGGCCGTCCGCTCCCATGCCGGCTAGGGCTACCGTAAAGTCTGCCCATGATAACTCATGGTCTAGGAGACTCTCATAGTTAATCGTGGTTTCCGTCAAGCTCTTGCCGCTGAGCACTGGCTTCAACTGGGCTCCAGGCAGTGAAAAATGCTTTTCTTCCAGCTGCCGCCAGTTAGAATCCGGGTGGCCGATGGCACCGTAACGCTCGTCGGTCAAAGTTATGGACAGATTAGATAAAAGTGGCTGATCTTTCAATATGGCTGCCGTTCTGACGGCCACATCCATGGCCGAGCCGCCGGCCACCAGCCACAGTACTTTCTGCCGGCGCGATAAGCGTTCGGCGATGACAGCCGCCAAATAACCGGCTACCTCCCCATCGTTATGTGCGCGCCTGAATGTTATCACCGCTCCGCCTTTCCCTTGAATTATAGCAACATGTTAGATAGTAGACGCCGCAAATGCCAAAAAAATCACACATACTTATTAAGCTTTCTCACAGCGGACACAGGTATAACTGAATACACTACTAAGCACAATAACTTAGGGGGAGTCATGAAGAGATATTCGGCCTTCGCGGGCCCCGTGAAAGACAACAGCGTAAGAAAGTATTACATTTTGACCAGACCGGCCAGGCTTTCGGATCTATCGCTAGACGACATGGACGAAGAGGATACGTCCGGCTGGCGCGAGAAATCACGAGCTTTGCAAGCACGCCGCTGGCGTAAGATCAAGCACCAGCTGGCTTAAAAAGTCCAGAATCGACCGAGTTTTAGCACCTTTCAATCTTGTTTCAACAGCCCTGCGCGAGAATGTCGAGCCCCGCGTAGGGCCCTGTTGATGACATAAAAAGCAGCGATCCTTACCCGGCGCTGGGCACATATTTCTACCCAGTTAGCGAAGAGTCCGAGGTCAAAAGGGTCGCTCTTTTATTTTACGACTTTCAAAATCCGGTATTTCTGAAACACGAACTCCGTTACGAACCCTTGAGGGTATTGATAATCCAGGCCCTGGTAGTAAATCTTATTTTTCCTGAAGTACCGTGTCTTAACCTTCTGTTCCAAGAAGTCTCTAAGCTCTTCGGCGGTCAAAAGGACGCCGCTATCTATCTTCTCAAATTCGGGCAGTAAGCTGAAAACTACCCGGGCCAGATCATTCCAGCCCTCATTGTCGCCGTCAATATACAGCCAGCCGGCCTGCAGGCCTTCGTCGACGCTTTCAAAACCATCAAAATCGTCTACGAACTCATCCAGTCTCATAAAGTCGTATTTATCGTAAAAGGGTTCCGGAATGGTGGTGTTATATTCTTTGGCGACCTGCGGACCGATTTTTTCGTAAATATTGTTGAAGTGACCGACCGCTCGGGCCATGGTGGCGACATAACCGCCCGGTTTAGTCACTCTCCAAAGTGATTTTATGATCTCTTCGGGGTTGTCGGTATGGTGGTAGGTATTCAGGCTGACCGAGAAATCAAACATATCATCTGAGATGGGCCGCTCCTGGCTGGCCCCATGGTCTCCAAAAACTCTTACCCTGTTTAAGGTCTCGGCGTCGGCTTCGCCTAGATCCACGCGGGCGCCGGGATAATCTCTTTCAAGCTCTCGCCTTAGCAAGGGGAAATGATTGGCGACCATGTCAACTCCGGCCAAACTCCCCCGGAAGCCCGACTCCAGCAGCTGCCGGATGAAATAACCGCTGCTTGTCCCGGCATCCAGGCCTATTGTCTCTTCGCCAGCACCGACAAGGTCGATTATGCGGCTGGCGATTTCACGCCACATGTCGCGCGGCTTTTCTCCGGCGGCCCTTTGCTCTGGTGTTAAACCGTATTTAAGTATTAAAGCCCTTCTTAAATCGTCAGCTCTCTGTGAGAGTGATTCGGCCTGAAAAGACGGACCATATTGCGCTTCTCGCTGACGATTAACCCTGGATTTTTGTTCACCAGACTCCATACACTATTAATACAACAAAAACTCACTTAAAGCAACATCCCTAATCTGTTAAGGGTCCTACAATAATGGTATAATAATGCTCGATGTATGCGCTTAAACCTTCGGAAGATATCATTGACCTGTTGCTCAAAGGCCGGCAATATAAGATACCTAAAGGCCAGATTATCCAATCAACAGAAGATCGCCGAGTCTTCAATTATCTGAAGAGCGGTTACGTGAAACGGTATCTGATATCGAATAATGGCACATACGGCGTCCAGGTTATCTACGGACCGGCGGATATGTTCCCTATCACCCTGGCCTTCAGCGCGATTTTTGACCGGGAGCTTAACGAAAGCCCGGAAACCTATTATTACGAGGCTATGACTGATGTTGAGCTATACACGATCGATGAATCAACTCTGAAAGAAGCGGTAGAGGCGCACCCTAAACTATATCGCGACTTTTTCGCGATTTGCGGTATACGGCTGCATTCCACCCTTCATGGGCTCGAAAACCTGACATTAAGCAACTCTTATCATCGGGTCGCGCACGAGATCGTCTACCTGGGTAAAAAATTCGGTGAAAAAACCGCCGACGGCACTAAAATAAAGGTTGCGCTAACGCATCAGGACTTAGCGGACATACTAAGCCTGACCCGGGAGACGGTATCCACGGCCATGGTACAGCTGCGCAAGAACAAACTGATAACTACGAATAAAAACATCGTCATTCCGGATATAGAGAAGCTGCAAGAAGAAGCCCACACTATCTGATAGTGCCCAGGGCGTCTATCGGGTAAGGGCTAAAATTTGAGCTTTTACTTTCCAGACGCCTTTCCAGGTGGGTGACGTCGGGAAGCGTCTCCACCCCATATTCCGCGGCCTCTTCGGCGGTTAATTTGCCGGTTAGCGGCACATAGATATCGTCGATACCTGCATAAAGCGCGGTTTCCACGTCTGATCCCGAGTCGCCCACCATGATGGTCTGGGCCGGTTCGACGCCGTTTCTTTCCATAATCTTCTGGGTGGTATAAGGGTGAGGCTTGGGTTTAGCTAGGCGGTCATCGATCAGATCGAGGGCCATCATCATGCCGCCCTGGAACATCCCGGGCTCGATTTTAAGCTTGGGCATGACCTGCTCTAGAAGAACAGTCGGGTCGGCGGCAGTATTCAAGGCCAGCGCGTATCTACTAGCCAGTCTCCCCAGCATCGGTACGGCGCCCGGTACGGGCTGGATCATCTCGCAGAAATCCTCGGCTAGTATCTCCTCGTACTTTTTAATAACGGCATCTAAGAGTTCCGGGTCGATGATTGGGACGGAATCAGGATCCCGCGAGCCGCCGGCAGCTTCGCGCAGCAGTTCAAGGACGATATCTTTATGAGACGCTCCCCAGGCCCGGTCTATCACTTCGCGCTGCGCTACGGAATCCAGATTGACCTCAGACTCCCGCATAGCGAGGTCATAGGTATGATAGTAGGCCTCCATCGACTCCAGATTAAAAACACCGTCGAAATCAAAAATTATCAATTTTTTTTGATCAAACTCCATGATCACCTCTTTTTATTATCGTATCTCACCATCGGCTGACATTATCATTATCATCTGAGCCTCTCCGTAAGAAATATTACGTCGTCAACAATTACACATTTTCGACAAAATGGTGAGTTTGTTACTTATCTTACGGCATACAGCGGAGAGTTCTATTACTATGGATTTGACAATAGGGAGGAGAATCATGAAACGAATTATGATTTTATTTCCACTCTTGGCCGCCATAATTCTTATTCCGCTAAGGCATACCAGCGCGGGAAACATAGGTTCGCCAGGCCGCCAGGATTCTCAGACCGCATTGCCGGTCGCCAGCAGCGTCATGGACTTGTCAGGTACGATATCGGCGGCCGGAGCCGTCGGCTATCTCATTTTTAGCCGCAATAAAGACCGTTGACGATGGCCGTCTATAGCGATTGAATGCCGAACCGAGAATGCGGCAAACTTATCGGAACTTATTCCTTATGGCTAAGCGCCAGATAACATCTATGATTATCATTGCTAAAACGTAAGGTACGACATCGGTTTTCTTATGCGTCTTGGAATATATAAGAAATAATATAAGCAGCGCTACCGCTACGTATAAAAACTGCAACACCCAAACGATTTTTGGTATATGTAGGAATGTTTCTCTGTACCATGGTTTCATAGTTTCAGTATACGCTTATGCTCGGCTGCCCATAGTAGATGACTTTCCAACTATTCAGCAAAGTGAGCATGATCATTATGAGTCCATAAACGCCATCGGAAATCTTCTTCAAAAGCATTACGATATTTTAAAACTGAGATAGCGGTATTTTCCATAGAAGTTCCCTTAATAATTTCCCGCAAATCTTCTCCATCCAACCTGTCTTTAAGTAAAACTTTGGCAACAATTGTACGCAGAAAGAATCCGTGGGAAACCACTAGGATTGAACCTTCGTTTCGTTCTAACAAATAATCTAGAGCCTGGCTGGCTCTTTGTGTAATTTCATCAAAATTCTCACCATCAGCAACCTTCTTACCCGGTAGGAATAGACTTTTCTCCCATTCTCTCCAGACTTTATTAGCCTCAACATCATCATAAGCTTTGCCGTCAATTGATGTTGGTTTAATTCTTTCTGCGAACAAGC
>JANWHE010000015.1 GCA_025450575.1 Candidatus Saccharimonadales bacterium | reverse complement strand
GGCAATCTCAAAGGCCTGCTCGACGCTCTGGGCCAGGCGGCTGTGATTCTCCTCGTTATTGACTAGTCGGTCGACGACGATCTCGATATTATGCTTGTAATTCTTATCCAAAACCGGGAACTCATCCAAAGCGTAGACCACGCCGTCCACCCGCGCCCGGGCGAAACCGGCCCGCTGATACTGTTCCGGTATATGTTCAAAAGCACCTTTTTTATCGATGACTATCGGCGCCAGCACGATCAGCCGCGCGCCCGCTTGTCTGCCCCTTATCTGGTCGATTATCGCCGCCGACGTCTGGCGGTTGACCGGCTTACCGCAGATCGGACAATGAGGAATGCCGATGCGGGCGAAGAGTAAGCGCAGGTAATCATAAACTTCGGTGACCGTCGCCACCGTGCTGCGCGGATTGCGGCTGGTTGATTTCTGGTCGATGCTGATGGCCGGGCTCAGGCCGTCTATCTGGTCGACGTCCGGTTTTTCCATCAGACCCAAGAACTGCCGGGCGTAAGCGCTGAGCGACTCAACATAGCGGCGCTGGCCCTCGGCGTAGATGGTATCAAAAGCCAATGAAGACTTACCGGAACCGCTCAGTCCGGTTATCACCACCAGTTTGCCGCGCGGAATCTCAAGGTTGATGTTCTTAAGATTATGTTCGCGGGCCCCTCTCACGCTGATCACATCGCTCATAAAGCCAAATGATTATACAGTTTTTGAGAGAATTTTTCCAGTGTTTAGACGGAATAACGGCTTTTTGGTGCTTATGCTAATAATCTTATTGATATTTAAGCAATAAAGTGGTATTTTAAGCTTAAATCGTTACGGGGAGGAGTCTATGCTGGACTTTCTGCTGGTGCTAGGACGAGTGCCAGGCACCAATTTTCAAATAACTTTCAATGAGATTGTCATAGCCGCCATCGCGGCGAGTTGCTGGTATTTCCGCCGCCAGCTGCGGAATTTAGCTATTTATGAATATAAGAGCCTGCTGGCTTATTCCAGACAGAAATACTGGCAGCACAAACAGCTCAAGCTGCCGACGATATAGACTGGGCGTAAAGATTAAGCTCTTCCAGCAGATACCTCTTTTCGGAGTCTAGCCCGGGAGTTTTGGCCAGCTCCTCCAGCCTTTTAAAGAAACCTGGCAATTTGGAGGTAAGTTTAGCGTCTCTGAACGCCTGCCACTCGGCCCGTTCCTTATCATCTAGGGACTTTGGGAAATTACGGGCTTTATACAGGGGTAGCAGCAGTATTAAGCGGCCGTCTTTGAAATCTAGACGTAGCTCGGATAATTCCGCCGGTTTAGCGGCCCGGACCACCGACATCTTGTCTTTATCGGCATCGCCGACGAAACCTTCATACAGCTGGCCGTCCACTTGCAAAGGATCGTCAACCAAGCCGGTCTGGCGGGGCGGCCAGACCTGCTCCAAAGCTTGCAGCAGTTTATCGCCTAAACCTTCGGCTTTTTTCAGCTTGGCGAAGTGGCTCTCTACCAGTTCCTTATGAAGCTTTATGCGACGGTAAGCAGCGGTGTCCATGACGCTGATGGGCGCTATGGCCGGACAGCGGTTATATCTGAGTTCTTTGACCGGAAAATAAGGGGCGTCCTCGCCACGGGCCTTCCAGCGTTCCACCAGCTCCGAGGCCGCCAGATCTTTGAATTCGTCAGGGTCGATCCGCAGGTCGTACATCAGGGCCCCGGACTTATCCGGCTTTTCGATGACCATGGCGGCAATCGTGGTTTTTTCGAACTCGCTGGGATAACGGCCGCTAGTATAGACCAATGGCCGGCCGGCACCCACCAAAGGCGCGACCATTTTCTTAGACCGATGCTTTAGCAGGTAGTCAAACAGTTTAGGCTGATTCCGCTTGATCAGCCGGGCGACCTCAATTACCGCCATGACGTCGCTCAGCGCGTCATGGGCGCTGTCATGGTCCAGTTTATTGACCGACGCCAGGTATTCCAGACGGTTACTGGGCTTGCCATCGGGCGCGAACGGCCACTTGATACCGTCCGGCCGCAGAGCCCGCGTCATGCGTACCACGTCCAACAGGTCCCAGGTGCTGCGGTCTTCTTTCCAGCTCCACTCGTAAGCATCGTGAAAATTCCGCCAAAGAGTAAAACGGATAAACTCATTATCAAAGCGTAAATTATTGTAGCCAACCATGATGGTGTCCGCCGAACATACTTGACTTGTTAAGTATCTAGCGAATTCGGCCTCGGTGATACCGTCCAGCAAAGTCCGCTGAGGCGTGATGCTGTGCACCAAGACGGCGTCCGGCTGAGGTAGTACGTCCGGCGTAATCCTTATCAAAAGGTTGTCGGCCTTCCCTATCGGCTTCAGATCCATGTCTGTACGCTGGCCGGCGAATTGCATTATCCGGCCGTCGCGCGGCGAGAAGCCGGTGGTCTCCACGTCAAAAAAGTAAAAACTGACCGCCATCAGCTAAAATTCTATATCGCCGATAGAGGGATTACCAATGGTTATGATTTGGCCAGCTTCGGCGCCTAGGCGCTGGAGCTCACGCACGATGCCCTGCCGGCGCAGAATATCACGCAGCCGGTCTTCGGCGGCCTGGTCGCCAAAACGGGTACGCGTGGCAAAACGTTCGATTTTTTTACCGGTAACCAAGAAGCCGGACGCGGATTTTTGGATTCGCCAGTCATCATCCGATTCCCGAATACCGATAACCGGGATAGTTTTCGGCCGTTTGCGCCTTTGAGCCTGCTTGCGAGCTTGTTCCACCCGTTTTACCAGTATCCTGAGCAGCTCGTCCAAACCTTCGCGGCTGACGCTCGAAAAAGCCAGCAGCGGAGTATCTTTAGGCAGGGCTTTTCTAAGAATTTTGAGCTTAGCCTGTAATTCCTTGTCGGGAAGGCCTTCGATTTTAGTCAGCGCCACGACCTCCGGTTTTTTACTGAGGTCGACTTTGTACTCGGCCAGTTCCTTGATGATTGTCTTGTAGGCGGCGGCTATGTCCTCGTTATAAACATCGATTAGGTGCAGCAGCGTGCTGGTGCGCTCGACATGGCGCAGGAAATCATCGCCTAAACCTTTGCCTTGGCTGGCGCCCTCTATCAGGCCGGGAATGTCGGCCATCAGCAGGCTGTTCCGCTTGTCGATATCGACTACTCCCAGGTTCGGCACCAGCGTCGTGAACGGATAATCGGCGATATCCGGTTTGGCGTTGCTTATCACGGAAAGGAGCGTTGATTTCCCGGCGTTAGGCAGACCGATAATACCGACGTCGGCAATCATCTTTAACTCGAAAACGGCGTCCAGTTCGTCGCCGGTTTCGCCGTTTTCAGCGATCCGCGGCGCTTGGCGGGTGGAGCTGGTAAAGTGAGCGTTACCGAAACCGCCCAAACCGCCCTCGGCCAATACGAAGGTCTGGCCGTCTTCGGTAAGGTCGGCTAAGACTTCGCCGTCCCGATTCAATATCTGAGTGCCCACCGGGACATCTACCCTTAAGTCTTCGCCGTTTTTACCGTGGCGCCGGCGTTTGCTACCGGGCTGCCCGTTTTTAGCCTGTAATAATTTCTTGTACCTGAAGGCCGCCAGCGTATTCTGGTTGCGGCTGGCCAGCAGGATGACATTGCCGCCGTGGCCGCCGTCGCCGCCGTCCGGGCCGCCGCGGGCCTTGAATTTCTCATGCCGAAAACTCAAAGCGCCGTGGCCGCCGTCGCCGGCCTTAACTTTAACCTCTACCCGGTCTACAAACATACCTATAGGGTATCGGTTTTTGCTACAGGGGTCTAGAGAAGACTAGTGATAGATGTAATGCGGGAAGGTGGCGGCCGGTACCCAGCCGCTATAACCGACCCGGCCCCAGCCGGCCAGCCCGTTCATGTCCGAGTACTTGATCATCGTCCCATCGTCTGAAACGGCTTCGACATAGGCCACGTGGCCGCCCCAGCCGGCATCGGTCTGGGCGATAGCTCCGGCAATCGGCCGGCTGCTGACCGTCCAGCCGCTCAACCGGGCATAGTTGTCCCAGGTGTTAGCGTTGCCCCAGTTATTAGGCACCGCCACCCGTGTCGCCACGTAATAAGTGCACCAGCCATAGTCGTAGCCATTGCCGCCATAGCTGGCCACAAACGCCCCGTAATAGCTGGGCGTATAGACGCCATATGAGATAACCGGCGCGATCTTGCCATTAGGGATGACGACTTGCTCGCCGGCTACCAGACCGGCGATCTCGGCATCGTTGACATCAATTATCTGTCCTTCGTCGGCCGAGTACTTAGATGCTAAGCTGGCTGGCGTATCGCCGGATTTAACGGTGTATACGATACCGTTGACTGGCGGGATAACCAGTTTGAGGTTAGGCGACAAAGCCGAGCCGCTGATATTGTTGGACCAGCGGATACTGTTGGCCGTCACGTTGAACTTGGCGGCCAGGGTGTCCACCGTATCACCCGCCACGGTAGTGTAGTGGATGATATCCTGCTTGGACTTCTCATTTGTGGCGACTATCTGCGGTTTGGCCAGCGCGCTGGAATCATTAGGCACGACCGCCAGGATCAAACTGTCCGAGTCGGCCTGGTTATGGATGGCTGTCAGCTCCGGCAGGTTGCTCAGCTGGGCGGCCGTCAAAGCTATCTGCGCCGAGGACAAAGTATCAAGGGGTTTAGCCGTAGAGTTGGCCGTAGCCGTAGCGCTGGTAAGCGTGCTGGCCCGGACCGTCTGGCTGGCCGAACGGTTGGTCAAGACGAAGATACCGACCAGAAACAGCAGGATGAGATTGCCGCCTATTAGCCCCCATTTCAAAATACGGCGGCGGTTGCTTTTATTACTGAGTTTCTCGGCGGCCGGCAACGCCAAAGCCAGCAAGGCCTCGGAAGGCCTGGTCTTATATGGTCTGATTATCGAAAATATTCGTTTACGGATAACTTAGCTCCTAGGGCTTACTTGGAGTAACCCCTACCAAAGCATGCTTTAAAAGCGACTTTGTATCCTTATTATACCAAAACACCTTAGAGTAGCTATCTCCCACCCCTGTTATAGCCGCCTTGACAGCTACTGGGCGCACAGCTTATGGCAATACTGGCTGATAGCCTGCTGGTGTTCGGTCTCGGTGTGTGAGAAGTGGATAGTACCGTCGTCGCCAGCTATGAAGTAAAGATAGTCGGTGCTGGACGGATGGGCGACGGCCTTTAAGGCGTCGCCGGCCATATTGCCGATCGGTCCCGGCGGCAGGCCGGCGTGAAGGTAAGTATTATACGGCGATTGGATTGAGACCGTACGGGCCACGCCCGCCAAATCCGAAGCGTAGTCGGCGGTGACGTTCGATTGCAGCGGCATACCTTGTTTCAGCCGGCTCAAAAAGACCTGGGCTACGGTCGGATCAGAGGCCGGGTCTCCGGATTCCTGATAAACGATGGAGGCCAGCGTAACGCCTTGATAGATGCTCAAACCCTGGGCTTTAAACCCGGCGGTTATGTCCGCCGTGAGGTGGCCCTGCATCTCTTCCAGGCTTTCACGGATGATGGTCTGGGCCGGCGTGGTAGACGTTTTTTGAAAAGAATCGGGGTATAAGAAGCCTTCTAAGCTAGCCCCTGGTGGCAAATTTGCCAGCACCGATTCATCGGGGTAAGTAGCCGGGTCGAAGGCTGCCGCGATTTCCGCGGCGGCGTAACCGGCTGTCTTAAAAGCTTGTTTGATATCGGCGATAGTCTTGCCTGGCAGGATAGTCATTAAGTTGGTTGATACTTCGCCGTTGACGATCTTGCTGACAATCTGGGGCGTACTCATGGACGGCGTCAGCGCGTAAGTCCCGGCTTGCATCTTGGCGTATAGTTTGCGGCCTCTTACGTAGAACTCAAACGACTGGATATTTTTAATCAAATGGTCGTTGCTAAGACCAGTGGAAATATTGTGCAGGCTCTCGCCGGGCTGAATCGTAAAATAAGTAACGGCATCCGAACTAGATACAGGCCCCAGATTGCGTTCATACCAGGAACGGGTTACGAGAGCGCCGGCAGTCAGCAGCACGACCAACACAGCGATGATTACCCAGCCGCGCGTCAACCTCAGCCATCTTGGCAGCCTTTTCATATGTCTAGCACCTTACCCGTTCGGCTTCGGGCGTGTCAAGGAAATCTTGCAGTATGACAGCGGCCGCATAAGCATCGGCGCCAATTTTAGGGTCGATTTTGTGCTGTCGGGCGGAATGGCTGGTTAAGGCCTCGTCCTGCCAATAAAAGGGCAAATCGAAACCGTTCTTAGCTCTTTCGAGCCACAATCTTACACTAGCAGTCTGGGGAGTATCCTGCCCGTCTAAACCTCTGGGCAGCCCCACTACTATGCCGCTTATCTGATCAGCATCGGTTAATACTTTAAGTTCATTTAAAGCTTCTTTTGCTTCCACGGTCTTGAGCGGTTCGGCGATGCGGGCGGCATCGGAGCCGCGGGCTAAGCCGACCCGCGCGGCCCCCACGTCGACTCCTATGAATTCCCGCGGTACGTTATGGCGCACTGTTGTTCGAGGTATTTTTAACTTCTTGAAGAATCACGGTAATCTTGCCGGGTTTTTTCGGCGCTTTGCTGACCCAGAACGGGCTCAATTTGACGTCAACGTTCTTAACGCCCGGCCAATTACTGATAACGGCTTTGATATCCCCAGCTTTGTTACCCTCCGTCTGTTTCTTGACGGCGGCGACATCGATGATCGGTACGGCCGTGGTGTTCTCATCGATGGATAGGATGGCGGAGTTAGGCGTGCTTTGGCTTTGGACGGCGATATTGGCGTCGTTTAGGAAGTTGCCATTGAGCTTCTGCTTGGTCTTATCTATCTGGCTGGCGACTTTATCCTGGATAGCTTGGCTTAAGTCGCTCTTGCGGACCGTCAGCACGGTATAGGTGATCTTGATGCTGACGCTGGCGGTGCTGGCCGGCTGGCCGACAGCCGGGTTGGCGTTGATCTGCGGGTCGCCGGCTTTCAAGGTCGATGCTAAGACGTATTCACCCTGGCTCTGTAATTTCTGGATGAAAACTTTGGTAAAGGCGTCGGCGTTAGTGCCGGTAGTAAGTTTATCTTTAGCGGCATCAACGTCGCTCTGGCTCAAGACCGTGATTATATTATCGGTGCCGCCCGATGCTGAGCCGCTGGCGGTGTCTCCCGAATAGCCCGATACGCTAGCGCTACTTAAACTGGTGTTGTACTTAGACCCTGCTTGTTGAGCGACTATATCAACCGAATTGCTTTTATAGTAAACGCAATTGTGCCCGTCGGTGCCATTAAAGCTAAAGGATGCGTCTTTTTGAGTAATGTAATTCAAGCCTGAGCTGCTGACACCAGTACCGGCAGGCACATCGCTCGGAGAACTGAGGTCTGGCGC
>JANWHE010000014.1 GCA_025450575.1 Candidatus Saccharimonadales bacterium | reverse complement strand
TCAGTCAGTTTACGGGCGACAGTCGAGTCCCATACATGGTTAGATGTTTCTACGCGCAGACCGCCTACGACCGATTTATCAACGTTCTTTTCTAAAACGACGTCACGCGCGCCAGTGGCCTTTTTGATCTGGCCGATCAAAGCTTGCTCGACTTGTTTGGATAACGCCGTGGCGCTGGTGACCCGGCTGACCGCCAAGGCCTGGCGCTGTTCGAGCTCCCAGGATATGTCATCGATCAGAAACCCGGCCTGGTGGCTCATGCCGGCCTGCTTTAAGACGGCCGCTAAATGTTTGGCGACGGCGGCCGCCGAGCGGCCGGATATCAATTGGTCGGCGGCCCAGTGGGCGAGCGAGCGGCGGCTAACCCTGTTCATCCCGTAATCCCCTTGATGGCCCGTTCGATTAATGACATGTCGCGTTTCTCATCCAGCTTTTCGTGGATGATCTTCTCGGTGGCATCGGCTACCAAGTCGGCTAGCTCGGCCCGTAGCTCGGCGCGCAGTTTCTGGCGCTCTTCGTCCAGGCGCGATTCGGCATCCTTGATAATCAGCTCGGCCCGCTCGGCGGCCGCCGTCTCGGCTTTAGCCACCACGCTGGCGCCGGCGTCTTTGGCTTGGGCCAGAGCCTCATCGGCTTGGGCCCGCGCCTGGCCTAGAATCTCCTCGGCCCGGGCTTCGGCGCGAGCCAAAGCCTCTTCCGTGGCCCGGGCGTTAGCCAAGCTTTGCTCCAGCGTTTGCTGGCGCTTATCCATGGTGGCGACCAGCTTCGGCACCACCCATTTACGCAGGATAAGCAGTACCAGGACAAAAGTAATCAGCTGGATCACCAGATCCTTAAGATTCAATTGGAAAGCGCCCAGTCCGCTGCTGGAATCACTGGCTTGGGCGAATTGTGTCGGCAGTACAGTCAAAATCGGCAACTCCTATTATTTGGTAGTGAACAAGATTAACAGCACGAAGGCTAGGACGGCGTCAACCAGGCCGATCATAATGAAGGCCGTGGACAGGATCTTGCCCTGGATCTCGGGATTGCGGCCGACGGCGCCCACGACGGACGCTCCGATCAGGCCCATTCCGATGGCCGGGCCGATGGCACCCAGACCGATTGTTAAACCTTTGATTAATGATGGATCGACGTGTTGCATCGCTACTCCTTATATTTACTTAATTTACTCATGCCTTGGCGCCCTCCGCTACTACATGGACGGTCTCATCGGCCTCTTCTTTATCGTGCATGGAGGTCGACATCACCAGGTACGAGGCGGACAGCATCATGAACAGATAGGCTTGCACCAAACAGAAGAAAATCTCCAAAAACATTATCGGCAGCATCGTCAGCCAGCCGAGGTTGCCGCCGACTGCCCCCAAGGCGAACAGCAGAGCTTCGCCTCCATAGATTACGCCGAAAAGCCGCAGCGCCAGCGTTACCAGCCGCATTATCTCTCCAAACACGTCTAAAAGCCCGACGAAAAGGTTGAGCGGTTTCCACGGCTGGTGGGTGAAATAATGCTGGAAATAACCCTTGAAGCCGATGGAGCGGACAGCGTGCACCTGCACCGTGACCATCGTTAAGATTGCTAGGCCGGCCGTGGCGTTCAAGTCGGTGGTCCAGGCCCGCAGCAGCGACGTATGGTGATAAGTGATCGTCTCGATGCCGGGCAGGATGCCGGTCAAGTTACAGACTAAGATGAATATGAAAAGCGTGATGAGCAAGGGGAAATAGCGCATGGCCGTGGCCCGGTCGCCGAACAGTTCGGTAATCATGTCCAGGGCCGCCTCGACCAAGGATTCGACATAAAAAGCCAGTTTGCTCTTGGGCCACAACTGGCTGGCGCGGGCGGCTATGCCCATCACTATCACCAGCAAAACGGCCACTAAAAAGCCCGTCAGAATCGTGTTGGTGATAGTTAAGGGCCCGAGATTGAATAAAGGCTGGGCGCCCAGCGGTTCCACCTCAAAACCGAAAAAAGGCATTACCATACCGGCCCACCCTCCAAACATGGTAGAGCGGCGGCTGGCTTATTACGCCGTGTCGCTGCACTGCACCTCTTATGCATTCCCAAATATTGTAACAGCTTGGGCCGCCGCCTATCAACAGTTTGCCGTATACTTTAAATATAAAAGGAGCCGCATGGGGCAGGAACTGCCGTCAACGTCATTACTAGTTTTCGGGGCCACCGGTGATTTATCCCGCCGGTATCTGCTGCCGGCGCTCAGCGAGATCTGCGAAAATTCCGATATCCGGGCCCGGCTTAAGATAGTCGGGCTCAGCCGGCGGGAAGTTAAGGCGGAAGATATACTGCCGGCCAAAGCGGCCAATCTGGTCGACCAGTTTGAAGTTTTCCAGATGGATTATAGCCGGGCTGACCAATACCGCAAGCTGAAACAAAAAATCAAAAACCTCGATACCGAACAGGTGATTTTTTACTTCGCCGTGCCGCCGGAGGCCGTTTTGCCGATCATTGACAATCTGGGGAAGGCCGGCCTGGACGGCGACGGCGTCAAGCTGCTGCTGGAAAAGCCGTTCGGGTCGGACCTGGCTTCGGCCGGGAGGATAATCGATGAAGCCAACCGCTATTTCAAAGAGGAGCAGATTTACCGCATCGACCACTATCTAGCCAAAGAGATGGCCCAGAACATCGCCGTGTTCCTGGGCAGTAACGCCGTCTTCCGCCACGTCTGGAGCAGCGAATTCATAGATTTCATAGAAATCGTGATAGCCGAAAAGATCGGCATCGAAGGCCGCGGCAACTTTTACGAGCAGACCGGCGCCTTGCGGGACATTATCCAAAGCCACGGCCTGCAGCTGGCCGCCCTGACATTAATGGAACCGTGCCCGCACGATTTCGACTTCAATGATTTGCCGGCCCGGCGGCTGGCCGCTCTCAAGCAACTGACAATCCCCGAGAAAGAGCTGGGCGAGTCGGTGGTCCGTGCCCAGTATGACGGTTATCAGAAAGAAGCCGGCGCTCCGGCTTCGGCGACCGAGACCTTCGCGGCGCTTAAGCTGACCTCCAGCGATCCCCGATGGACCCAAACGCCCGTTTATCTGGCTACCGGCAAGAACCTGGACCAAAAGCTGACCCAGATAAGGGTCAACTTTAAGAAAGACAATAACTCCGAGCCTAATACTTTGGTACTGCGCGTCCAGCCGAGGGAGGGGATAGAGCTTGATTTGTGGGTCAAGCAACCGGGCTACGAACGCAAATTACAGAAAAAGACCCTTAGTTTTTCTTACGAGCAGGATTTTGAGGACCGCCTGCCGAACGCCTACGAACAGATTCTGGTCGACGCCATGCGAGGCAGCCAAAGCCTGTTCGCCAGCAGCGGCGAGGTCTTGGAAAGCTGGCGCATCATCCAGCCAGTTTTGGATTATTGGAAAACCCAGGGAGCGAGTCTGAAAAAATATAAACCTGGTAGCAGCGTCGAGCGCATCCTTGAAAATACTTGACGAGTAAAGTATTTTGGCGGTTTGGCCCCATCTTCAGTGGCGGCCCGTTAAACAGCTATGTATAATATAGCTAATGAGTTCTAATGTGGTTATCGAGGCTCGGAACGTCGTTAAGACTTTCGGAGACATTCAGGCCGTTCGTGACATCAGTTTTGAGGTCCGGGCCGGAGAGATCTTCGCGTTCCTGGGGCCTAACGGCGCCGGCAAAAGCACGACTATCAGCATGCTGACGACCATGCTGCGGCCTACCAGCGGCCAGCTCAGATTGAACAGCCACGACGTCACGCGCGAACAAGATAGCGCCCGTAAATCCTTCGGCATCGTTTTCCAGGACCCGGCGCTAGAGGAAGAACTGACCGCATATGAGAACATGAAGGTCCACGCCGTGCTGTATGGAATCCCTAAAAATCAGCAAACCGAGCGTATCGAAGAGCTACTGAGACTCGTCGACCTTTGGGGGCGCAGGGACAGCTACGTCAAAACCTACTCCGGCGGTATGCGCCGGCGGCTGGAAATCGCCCGCGGCCTGTTGCACCATCCTAAGATACTTTTTTTGGACGAACCGACTCTGGGTCTGGACACTCAGACCCGCAACCTGCTTTGGGACTATGTCAAAAAGCTCAGCGACTCCGAAGGCATGACCATCTTTTTCACCACCCACTACCTGGACGAGGCCGAAGAAGTCGCCGACCGCATCGCCATTATCGACCACGGCCAAATCGTAGCTACCGGCACCGTTGCCCAGCTGACCAAACAGACCGATACCAAAACTCTGGAAGAAGCCTACTTGGAACTGACCGGCCGAACGGTCCGAGACGAAACCAGCTTGGCCAATAACGGATTGAATGTCAGGACGGCGATGCGTAACAGGAATATTCGCTAATGGATGTCGTTTATATCCTCTGGCTGAGACAGATGAAACGCTACTTCCGGTCCCGCTCGCGGGTCCTGGGAGCTATCGGCCAGCCGGTGTTGTTCCTGCTGGCTCTGGGCTACGGTATCGGGTCGGTTTATAAAAAAGCCGGGCAAGGCAACTACTTGCAATTCCTGGTGCCGGGCATCATCCTCCAGACTTTGCTATTCAGCGGCGTTTTCTGGGGCATCCAAATACTGTTTGATAAACGCTTCGGGTTTTTGAAAGAGATGCTGGTCGCGCCGGTCAGCCGTCTGCGGATTCTGCTGGGCAATGCCTTGGGCGGAGCCACCATCTCGCTGCTCCAGGCGATATTGGTATTGATAATCTCCGTAGCGCTGGGCTTTAGGCCCGACAACTGGGCTTATCTGCCGTTGTCGCTACTGATCATGGTCGCTCTAAGCCTGACTCTTACCAGTTTCGGGGCAGGTATCGCCAGCATGGTGGAAGATTTCCAGGGTTTCCAGGGCATCAACAACTTTTTGATTTTCCCGCTATTCTTTTTGTCCAGTTCACTGTATCCGCTGACCAACGTGCCGACTTTTCTGCGCATCGCTTCGGAAATCAATCCGTTAAGCTACTGCGTCGACGCCCTGCGCTACACGATGATCCACCAGCATCATTTCGCCTTAGGCTTGGACGCCGCTGTCATCGCCGCCACATTAGTAATCTGCGTGTTTTTCGCGGTCAATCGTTTTGACCGGCTTCAGGTTTAGTTCTAAAAAAAACGATTTAGAGCTGAATAGAAAGCTGTAAATCAGTCGGCAGCGCGGAGCCGACTTCTATACTCTGGGATAAGGGCTGAGTGTTGACTGTTACGACCTGGCTAATAATGTAAGTCTGGCCGGCTTCCAAGCGATAGCTATGGAATTTTAGGAACGCGTCGTACTTGGTCTGGATAGCCGGCGTCATACTCAGCGTATGATTGTTCAGATCATAGACTTGCGGCGCTATATTCTGGGAGGTGTTGCCGGCGACCTTGACGATATTACCGTCCCTATCTATATAAATGCCGCGCTGCTCGGGCACTGAGGCGTAAACCGTAATGACATGGTTATATTCCTGGGCCGAAACCGTACCGGCCAGCGTCGGAAATATCGCGGATAATAAAACAACGCCAATCAAAACACCTCTCCCCATAAAACCTCCTAAGTACTTTATAAGTATAGCCTAAAAGAACTTAAGTCCGATGTGATTTTTCAGACAATTATGACTATCGCGCCCAGTAGAACGGCTGTTTGGCTCCGCTCCCGAACCACTCGCCGCCTCCCAGTTCGATGTCCGTAGTCGGAGCTACCTTAATGGAGCCGGCGATAGCGACATTCGATGCCGGCCCGACAGTTCCCGTTGAAACTATCAGGTCGGTCGAAGGGTTGGTTATCTGCAAAATTATTGTCTGAGCCGGCGACGCCCCTGCTCCGACGTCTAAGGTAACGTAAACACAGACCTGACTAGTGCTGACACTGATAGCGCCGGTCACGGTGGAGTCGCCGCTGGCGTTAAAGCTGCCGGGCGTGGAATTGAACTGGATCGCCGAGCCTGGCAGCGTCGTCTCACAAGCCGCCTCCTGTTTGTAGTAGATAATCATATTCACCAGATCGGTCTGGGCATTGATGGAGCCGGAGTTATGAACCTTGATACTGGTCACGCTGGCGGTCCCGACATCGCGGATCAAGGTAAAGGCACCGCCCGCGAAATCCTGAGTCGTATTGGCGCTCAGATAGGGAACGAGTGAGCCTGAGGAGCTGACAGTGATAGTCGGCGCCGCTTTCAACTCTATAACGATACTCAGTCCTCGGGTAGAAGAACCAAAGCCGCTAACCGTACCTCCGGCGTAGCTACTGCCGGTCGGACCATTGGTGTCGTGTCCGGCAATGACTGGTGTAGCGGGGCTGGAAGTGCGGTTAGTCATGCCGGTAGGCGCCGTCGCCATGCCGGCGTCGCCGGTGTTGCGGGCGCCGAAAGCGGCGAACCACGAAGAGCCGTCCGTCGCGGTCAGGGCATCGGCGGCGTAGGGTATCGAGCTAGTGTTGACATTGGAGGTAGTGTCGTTGCCGATAGGCGAAGCGTTCTGGCCGCGGTAGACCATCATGGCTACGTCATTGGCGTTGGTCCAAGTACCACTGCCACTTGTGGTACTTGCGGCGGTGGACCAGCCGGCGCCCAGCGCCGCCCGGCCGGATGGAGAACCAGTCCCCTGGCTTACGTTATCTATGCTAGTGAACCCCGCGGGGGTTGTAGGTACCGTACCGCTGCCGCTGTCATAGGCGGCCACTACCAGCAGATCTCCGGCCTGTTCGCCGGCGCAGGCGGCCGTGCTGGTAGCCGCCGCCGAACTGGCGCAGACAAAACTCAGCGCCGAGGCCTGGGCCCACGGCGTAAAAGGACTTAGGCTGTAAAGCGCGATCCCTATTATGATAACCAGCAGTAATGCCCAGTTCCTGAATCCTCTCGGCCGTTTTTCGGTACGTACTTTAACCGTTCTTCTTAACTTCATGCTACTTCCGGTTATAACCCAGCGCTATCTCACCTATACGGGCAAAGTCGCCGTTGGTGCCGATCGCCAGATGGATGTCGATAGTGATAACGCCGCCGGCGCTCGGCGAGCAGCCGGTCATAGTTATGGATTGGGAAGCCCAGGCGGCGCTTGTCCCGCTGGCCGACTGAGTAGCGCAGGCCGTGCTGGAACCTGGATAAACGTTCATAGTTACGGTATCGCCAGCCGCGGTTTTCCAGTAATTGAAACTGCCAGAGGAAAAACTGGCGAAGTCTTGGGGCACCGACCAGCGGACAAAGATGTCATAACTGTTGCCGCTGTTGGCCGTCCAGGAATAGTAATTATGCTCGTCCGTTGAAACCGTACAGACCGAGGTATTGACGCCGCTGGGGAACTTACTGGATCCGGCACAGTAATCACTGGTCATAGTGCCGATATTGCTGCCGCCGACCCCCGACATTACCGAGCTGAAAAATTCTGGCGATAAGGTCACGGTAGCCGTGGATCCGGCGCCGCAGGGCAAAAAGCTCAGAGTACCCAAGTTGCTGCTGACAACGCAGTAGTTGCTGGCTCCCGGCAGCGCGGTCGGTAGTTGCAAGCTAAAGGAACTGCCCGGATTCACGGCTTGGGCTTGAAGCGTGATGGCGTTGGTGCCAGCGGAGTTATTGAATAACAGGCGACCGTTGAGGTTGCTGGACAATCCCAGAGATACGAAGTTACTGGCTTCGGTAGTCGATGTAGCGACACCCAAAACGGCGTTGCCGCCGGCGGTCTGTACTTGAAAAGCTTTGGTGGAGTCATTGGTCGGTTTGACTATCGCGCCGGTGTTAGTGCCGCCATCAGGTAGTAGGTTTATACCACCGGTGCCGGATTGGACTGTTGTGGTTGAGCCGCCGCCGCTTGAACCCACCTTAGTGGTGTGTGCGCTGGCCGCGGCGCCCAGATCAAGTTCCTGTCCACTGGCGGCGTCTATCACCGCCGTCCCTGTTTTTGTGAACACTACCGACAAGGTGTTCGCGCCCAGCGCTATCGTGCCTCCGGCGGCATCCAATGTCAGGTTGCCGCTGCCCGAGGACACCTGCAGCCCGGCGCTGGCGGTCAGGACGGTACTGCTTCCCAGTGTCACTGTACCGCTGCCGGATTGCAGGGTCAGGCCGTTGGAACCCAGAGAGGTAATACTAATTGAACCCTGGTTGGCGGCTGTTTCGGTAACTTGTATGAAGTGGCTGGTGGTATTCGCGCCCTGGATATCAAATATATTTCCGCTGGTTGCTGTCCCAGTGGTTTGCCGGATAATTGCTCCAATGTTATTGCCCACCGGCGTAATAGATAAGGCGCCGCCGTTATCCACCGTTAGAACGCTTGTGCCACCCCTTTGCAGAGTTACTATGTTGGCCGTGGTACCGGTCTTGTTGATAGCGATAGAAGCGTTGCTGGACGAGGAGTCTGTCTGCAAGCCTTGGGCCAGCTGCACGAAACTGCCGGCCGGCAGCCCAGTGAGCGTGCCAGCGTTATCGGCGTAATAAGCATAAGGAGCGGATGTCAGATGAATTACCGGCCACATAAAACCACCATGAGTGCCAGAGGTATCGCCATTGAACTGCAAGGTCAGGTAAAGCGAGTTATTGCTGCTGAAGTTCAATCCGCCGGCCGCGCTTTTGGTACAACTATTAGACGCCACCAGACCGCCGCTACAGGTCGATCCCAGCTCCACCTGGAAAGTACCGCTAGTGACCGAAACGCTGCTTTGGGTCTCTTCAAACAGGCAGGTCGCGTCGCCGGAGCAAGCTGTCGTCGGTGTCGGCGAAGAGGTGTTATAAATCCTAAAAACGAAACTATAAGTCCCGTCCGTTACGTTAGTACCGTCAGAATTAACGACTTTCCCCTGAAAGTTGACGGTCGTAGGGTTGGCCGCCAGCGCCGTTTTAGGCCCCACGCACAATAAGCCGAGAAGTCCCAGCGCCAGTCCCAAGAACCCGATAAGTAAAAACTTTTTACGCATTTCTGCCGCGCGTGTATGTTTTCTAAACCCCTAAAAGGTCAATATAAATGGTCAGTATAAGCATAACAGGATAACCCCTTAGTTACAATGAGAGAATGGTTGCCCGGATATTACTTTTTAATGCCTATGCGATATCGTTTATAAGCCAGGATAAGGGCCGCGCCGGCGGCCATCGCCAGACCGCCTAGCAAGCCGGGGTCTATCCGCCAAAAACTGGATCGGTATTCTCGGTACTGGCTGATACCGTCAAACCTAAAGTCCACTTTCAAGTCGTATTTACTAATAGCGCTGGCTCCGGCGAATTTCGTCAGCGGAACATGTAGCTGCCGGTAAGTCTGGGGCAAGATTATATTGGAATCCTGGTTGATGATGCCTTGAGCGATGAGTTTGCCGCCAGCGGTCGTCAGCTTGATGACGCCGCGCGGCACCACGTGGGTATTGCCATTGTTATAAAAGCGCAGGCTGACGGAACTTGGCAGCTTGAACAAGCTGCGGTCCGATGACACGCTGTTAAGCAGCAAACTGTGGACATCACCGCCGGTCTTGGTGACGAACATCAATGACGAAGCAATCGGGTGCAGGCTGACATTGCCGCCTTGCGCCGTTTGGCCGGTTTCGGCCGACAGTAAAAGCGCTCCGTAATGGCCGCCGGCCGCCATGCCCGGCAAGTTAAGTATCTCGGCCTGGATGGTCTGGCTTTGCTTCGGCTGGAGGGTTATGGAACTCTGGGGCAGGCTGAACCATTCGGCTAAACCATATTTTTTCTGCAGGGCCGTGGGGTTGGTGCCGACGAAGAATAGGCCGCCGGACTCGCCCAAGGTATTGAAGTCGGCAGCCGATAAGTTGAAAGTCTGGGCTACCGGCTCGTCATTGGTGATAGTAAAACTTACGGGGTGCTGAGTTTCGCCCGCCAGTATACTTACCTGCTGGAAAGCCGGGGAAACCGTTACGCCCTGGGGGCCGGCGGCCACGGCAAGCGAGGAATGCACGGCCATCACGCCGGCACAGACGATTAAGACCGACAGGCATCGCTTAAGCATCACGCTTAGGGCTGCTCTTTTTGACGCGCCCGGTCTGGCGCTTTAAGAAGCGCCCGGTCTTGCGGAAGCTGGACCATAAGCCGATGCCGATAAAGATAAGGATCAGCAGAGCCGCGCCGATTATCCGCCAAGGGATTACCCAGAAACTGACGAAAGCGTCCATGGGCACGTCTCGCGTCCCGTTGTCGTAGACCATTACCAGATGGGCCGTATAATGTCCGAAACGCAGGTGATTGGCTTTAGAAAAATCCCATTTCAGCGTTTTTGCCTGGTTGCCGTTCTTGTCAAAAACCGGCGCGCCATTATTATTTTTGGCTATATAAACAGGGAAGCCGTCGTTCCAGCTGGCCTGGAAAAACCGGCTGGAACCAGGCAGGATATTGCCTTCGACGGCGTTGACCGGGATTGAGCTTATCTGTTTCTTCCCGTGCAGGATGAAGATATTACCGTGGGGCGCCACATGGACATTGCCGGTAGAACGTATCTTAATTGTGAAATTCGCCGGCAGGAATTCGTAAGATTTGCGGTCGGCGCTAAAGCTTACTATCTTGGCTTGGCGGCTGGCGCCGGGAGCCTGGGCGTTCAGCAGTATGAAAGTCGCTACCGCGCCGCGGGCCACGGCTTTTCCGGGCTGGGCCTGCTCGGTATTAGCTCGCAGGTATTCGACGGCGAAATAATAGCCGAAAGCCGCCGTTTTAGGCAGATTGATTGTCATAGTTATGTCCTGCCACTGGCCGGGCGGGGCGTCAAAGACAGTTTTGGAAAAATTCACCCATTGGACCAGTTCGTCATTGGCGCCCGGCTGGGTCAGGTGGACATTGCCGTTATCGTCGGCGCTGACTTTCAAAAGGCGGACCTGCAGCTGTTCGTCCTGGCTGCCGGCGTTACGGACCCGCAGGTCGGTAGCGGTCGAAGCGCCAGGCTGGGCGGTTAATTCGATTGGCAAAGGGGATATTTGTAGTGATACGCCTTCGGTCGGCGCCGCCTGGGCTAAAGCGGCGGCCGGCAGCCCAATGACCAGCAACGCGGCCATGACCACTGTCTTAAAAGCTCCCATGTAACCCCTCATATTGCTTTAGATTTTACAGTAATAATCGGACAAAAGACATCAAAAAACGCCGATTTTTCCGGCGTTTCTTGATTCAGGTGTCTTTAGAACAATCCGGCTGCGACTACGGTGATAGTGCTGGCGTAGTCAGTAGCGGCGGGTGTGGTGTTGCTGATGGAAGCGTTGGTGGTCAACGGCAAAGCGCAGGTATCGGCTGCGCCGGTAGCTGAAACCAGGCTCCTTAAGGTGTTGTCCAGGCCGCTGCCTTTGTAGTTGACTCCGCCCGAAGCAAAGTTACCGTAGGTAGGTGTGCCGCAAGTAGTGCCGCCTATCGTCCCGCTGCCCAGGTTGTATCCTTCAACTCCGGTAGATAAAGCCGAGGCTGCGGCGCCGGCTGCCGGGCTGTAACCGATAGTATGGTTGGCCGTCGTGGAATGCAGTCCGGGCGTGCCAGCCGGGTCGGCGGCCCACATCTGCCAGCCGCCGGCGGCATTGGTGCTGACCGTGGCGCTGATGGGCGAACCCAGTTTTGTAGGACCGGCTGCTGACAAGGCGCCAAGAGCGGCTGAGTTAGAGGACAGCGAGAAGGTGAAGCTTTCGCCGACGCTGGCGGTTACGCCAATCTGGTCGGCGTTGCTGCCGACAATATCTATGGTAGTGTTCGTTGAATCGCTGCCAGCGGTGACTATTGGACTATAGGTGCCGGCCGATGGATTGGTCACGGCCGAAGTGCTGGTTAAATCTACGCAGTAGGCTGTTGTGGCCGATAAAGCCGTAACGCTGCTGATAGTAACGACGTTGCCAGCGCCGGCGGCGGTTATGCTGCCGGGCAAAGCCGTAGCGCCGGTATCGGCGGCGCAAGAAGCTGAGGAAACCGATTGAGTGGCATTTACGGAGCCGGAGGCTGATGCCCACGCGGCGGTGAAATCAACGGTGACGGATGTCGCCCCGGCGCCGGCGGTCTTAAATACCAGCCTAAAAGACGTGGCGGTGTCAGCTGACAGCCGGTCCAGGCGGACATAGGTATTCGTCAGGGTCGCGGCCGAGGCCCGGGGTAACAGAATTAATACTTGGGCTACAAGAAGCAATACGAATACCGCTGCAAGCGCTTTCCAGCGGCTATAATGGGAAGTCAGATTTTTCATTTTTTGGTTTTTTATTCTCCTAGATAATCATTTTGCTTGAGCTTATAGGCCTTTGTCAACTACTATTGCCCGGTTTTTTTACACAGCCTAGAACCGGGCCGCGGCTATTACCGTTATGATATCGCCGTAGTCGGTAGCCGCCAGCGTCGTATTAGACACCTTGGCCTGGAGCTGGATAGCGGCCGTGCCGCCGCTGACCGGCGCCGCGGCATCCAGGATGGTAGCTACAGTGGTGGCTAGGCCGCCCACTTGGCTGCCACTGCCATCATAAGGAGTTACGGCTGATAGTAAAGTAGTGCTGGCTACCCGCGCCCCAAACCCTTGGCTGGCGGAACTTAAATCGGCGGTAGCCGAGGTTATCGGGCTGCCGGGATGGGTCGTGCTGACCAGCGCGCCGTTATTGGAATATATGTAGATGCTGCCGCCGGAGTCAGCATTAGTCGAAAAATCAACCCCAATATTATTCGAACCGTTAGCCGGCGTGCCGGCCAGCAGGCCGCTGAAACTGACGGTATTGCCGCTGCCGCAGCTGATGGTATACAGGCAGAAGCTGATCTGCTGGGCAGAGGTGGCGGCATTGGAGGAAGGGCCGTAAGCGCTTTCCGTGAACTTGCCCTGCGTAGCCTTGGCGTGGACGTAGTAAGTCGTCCCTGGGCTCAGGCCTATGATATTGCCGCCGCCGCTGCCGCCCCACGCCATGTATAGCTGATAATCCGCGGTCGTAAGCGTTGCGCCTAAAGTATTATCGGCTTTGACGTACAGCGGGCTGCCGCAGGGGAAGCCGCTACCCACGCAGACCTGCAGGGCGTAAAGCGCGTCCGCCGGGTTGTTCTGCTGGTCGATGACGAAATGCAGCTTATCGTAGTAGTTGCTGGGGTTGGTGATCGTCACTTTTGGCACGCTGGCCTGCTGGGTCTGAGTAAAACCAGGTTTTAAATTATAAGATGATGTGGCGTCGGCCTGACTATTGATTTCGCCGGTCAGGCCTTCCAATGAATAATTCGAAGTACTGGAGTTAGAAGTGCCGCCACTGCCGAACCCGTAGCTGTTCAGCTGGTAATTGGTGGTGGAAGGCAGCACGGCGAAGAATAAACCGCCAGCGACCAAAGAAGTAAACAGCGACCTTAGCATCTGACCCCCATCTTTAAAAAGTATATCACTGCCGCCACACCAAACTGTCCACTATCTGGCCGTAGTCCTTACTTAAGTCGGCGGTTCCTACCGTACTTAAACTGACCGACAGGACCTCGTCGCCGTGAACGATGAAGCCGGTGTATTCCGTATCGTCATTTCTCGCGAAAATAATTGACTGGGGAGTTGACGAAACGGTCTTGTAGAGTTCCGGATGGGCCTTGCGGTAGCTGACTCCGGAATCGCCGGCTAAGCTTTCGCGCGCCAAAGACAAGGACACGAACTGGTCGCGGCGCTGGCTGGCTATCAGGCTCACGGCATCTAAAGCCTGCTTATCTTTCTGGACCGGCTGGACGCTATAGATATATGGATAGCTGAAACTTATGTAGCTATCCGTAAAAGTCTTTTGCGCCGGCGGCGTCGGCGTATTATCGGTCAGCTGGGTCGTCACCGTGCCCTGGGCGGGAGAATTGAGGTTGCGGATTGCCGATACGGCGGCCAAAAGCACCAGGGCGCCTATCAGCAAGGGGATAAAGACCCTCGGTTTTTTTAAGGAAGATAACCGCTTCAACCCTCGCATATCAACATTAAGGATACTACGCTTGTGTTTAGGTAAGCTACCCGCCTTATACTTATAAGTATGGAGAGACCTTTAGCGGAACGGATGCGGCCGCAAAAACTCGGCGATGTCGTCGGCCAGGAACAGGTCGTTGGCCAAGACAAGCTACTTAATAAGCTGGTGGCCGGCGGCCAGCCCTTCAGCCTGATATTCTGGGGACCGCCGGGCAGCGGTAAGACTACGCTTGCTCGGATTATCGCCAACGAGTTAGACGCCGACTTTATAGAGATATCGGCGGTCACCGCCGGCAAGGCTGATGTTACGAAAGTCGTGGAACGGGCTAAACATAACGAGCAGGGCGATACCACCCAAGCCCCGCGCAAAACCGTTTTATTCGTCGACGAAATACACCGTTTCAACAAGGCTCAGCAGGACGCTTTTTTGCCGCATGTCGAATCCGGGCTGATAACTCTCATCGGCGCCACGACCGAGAACCCCAGCTTCGAAGTCATTACGCCGCTGCTCAGCCGCAGCCGGGTGATAGTGCTGGAGCCGCTGTCCAAAGAGGATATTACGGAGATTATCAAACGGGCCGCCAAAGCCGAGAAACTATCTGTTAAACGGCTGCCCAAGACTAGTATCGGGCTGCTAGCCGAGCTGTCTGGCGGCGATGCCCGCATAGCGCTGAATAACTTGGAGCTAGCCGCCCGGCTGGCCGGCAAAGGGAACATCACCAAAGAAATCGTCGAGGCCGCCGCCCAGCGGCGGGTGCCGGGTTATGACAAAGCCGGCGAGATGCACTACAACATCATCAGCGCGTTTATAAAATCGATGCGCGGTGGCGATGCCAGCGCGGCGCTTTATTATATGGCCCGCATGCTGCAGGCCGGCGAAGACCCCAAGTTTATAGCCCGCCGGATGGTGGTATTTGCCAGCGAAGACATAGGCATGGCCGCGCCGGCGGCGCTTAACCTGGCCGTCTCAACATTTCTGGCGGTCGAGCGTATCGGAATGCCGGAGTGCCAATATAACCTGTTCCACTGCGCCACGGTTTTGTCCAAAGCACCAAAATCTCGCGATATTACTAATGCCATGAATAATGCCCAAGCCGCCGCCAGGCAATTTCCGGACGCGCCGGTGCCCCTGCACCTGCGCAACGCCCCGACCAAACTAATGAAAGATCTAGGCTACAACGAAGGCTACAAATGGGAAGCCGGCTTCAAAGACACCCGCGGCTTCCTGCCCGACGAACTGGCCAACACGGACTTCTTTAGCTGACCATGGCCAATTAGCTTAATTAACTCTTTAAGCGTATACTTAAAGGTAACTAGACGACTGCAACACTAAACATCTAAAAAGGGAGCGCCGGTAAAGATTGTTGTTGGGCTACGGCACACAGCAATTAATCAAGAAAGGACATTTAAAATGTCAGACAATCACACCGCTCCAGTAACTAACGAAGAGTCAAAAGACGCTGCGCCTGCCGAAGGCGCGGCAGCAACAGAAGAAACAACTACTCCAGAAAAAGAGTAGATAGCAGTTTTGAGTGGGCCCGGCGTATATACGTCTGGGCCCATAAACTTTAGAAAGGTTTAAATTATGTCAGCAAAATTATACGTAGGGTCACTAGCCTACAGCGTCGATGACGCCAAATTAAAAGCCATGTTCGACGAATTTGGCACAGTGGTTTCCGCCAAAGTAATCGTGGACCGCGATAGCAATCAGTCCAAAGGGTTCGGCTTTGTGGAACTCAGTTCAGAAGACGAAGCCCAAGCCGCTATCAAAGAACTTAACGGCAAAGATATTGACGGCCGCGCTTTGGTAGTTAACATTGCCAAACCACAAGTCGATCGTCCAAGTTACGGCGGTGGCGGTGGCGGCCGGCGCTACTAAAATGAGCAAAGACCGGGGCAGAAAAGAAGTTAAAAAGCCCAAAAAAGCAAAAGGGACGCCCTAGCAATAGGGCGTTCTTTTATATTTGAAGTTTGTCCGACGAACTCACCGGCACCGACTTCTTTGGAAAATAAAACTGAAGCTAAGTTGCTCGTGCTTGCACATGGTTAAATTGAGCGTATAAATGTCATGAAAGGAGTTCTATGGCAGATTCATATGAAACTACTATAAATTCAAGATGGGTTAAAGATATCAGAGGTGACGGCTACGTGGCTGATGTTGGCCAGGGTGTTATTACTGAAATACATCCGCCACTAAATGAAGACGAAGTAGCTGAGGCTGCTCATCTTGGAATGTACGGCGGACTCAATGGAAAAAGAGTAGTTCAGAGAGAAGCAACCGCTGAGGCACCAGCGGTTACAGTTATAAGGCACGAAATGCATTATCACGAACGGTCTTCAGAGACGATGGTTCGTGTAGAACATCAGGTAGGAGAACTAGCTTACAGGTTGGCAGAAATGCGAGGATCCGGGGTAGAAGTGCTTCGCGAAGGCGAAAGAGTCGTTGCTATAAGAATAGGTGCTCTAGCAGTTTTATAAGGAGCGCGCACGCGTACGGGTGGAACAAAACAAAATCGAGTAGTTAGGAATCTTGGCAAGGCTGCTGCCCCGTTAGTACATCGGTGCTCATTAACGTTAATTTACCCATCAGAACCTGCGTTTTCATTTCCATCGAACAGCCGATTACCTGACATTCAAAGACATTTTGACCCGTATCCTCGTGGCCGCCAGCATCTTGGAGCCTGGTTATCTGCTCGTCCGAAATTTCTTCGGTTGGCAAGCCGTCAACCCCGTCCATCAGTGACTGCAGACACGCGTTATATCGCCTAGTCATACCGACTCCTTAATTCGTTCGATTATACACTCAGACGGGCAGTAGTATAATTTAATTACAAGTTAAGAAAGGGGAGTTTTATGGCAAAACCAAATCCGGTAGTACATTTTGAGATGGGATACGAAGACAAAGACCGGATGGTCAAATTCTATCAGACGGTTTTTGGCTGGAAAGCCCAGCCTATGGGTCCGGAGATGGGCAATTACGTAGTCGCCCAAACCACCGAAACCGATGCTAATGGCATGGTCAAGACACCAGGCGCTATCAACGGTGGATTTTACGCCAAAACTGACAGCCCCGATTCGCAGGCGCCATCGGTAGTCATCTCGGTCGACGATATCAAGGCGGCGATCGAGGAAGTCAAAAAAGCCGGCGGCCAGATTATGGGCGGCATGACGCCGGACGGCCAGCGCACCATGGAACCGACCATGATTCCCGGCGTGGGCCTGTGGATTTCGTTCAGGGATACCGAAGGCAACCGGGTCAGCATGCTCCAGCCCAACCGCTAGAGCCTATCTAATAATGTCGCCGGGCGGGATGTAGGACTTATCGTCGAAATCGGGCAGCCTGGTTTTTAATTCCATTCTTTGTTTCTCGGTGAGGCTTTTCGGATGACGACCATCTTTAAGAAACAGACATACATCATCAATCACGCCTTCGCAGCTGCGGCGTCCTTGCATCTCCATCTTTGGAAATCGGCAGCCTAAGACCGCGTCCCAAAACCGGCAGTCTTGGCCTAAGCTCTCTTCGCTGGGGTAAAAATCGCCGGGTGTTTCCATATTGTTAGGATTGGCCCTAATTTAGCGAATTGCAAGCATAAGCGGCCCGAAGCAGTCGGCTAAACAGTGTTCCCGCTACTGGATGTAGTAGGTTACATTGACCGAATAAGGCAGGCTGTTTTCGCCGGGCTGCAAGGTAAGGGATGGATTTTGGCTAGAAACCGCGGCATTTAAGTTATTCGCCCCCATGCATAGGCCCTGAGGCCCGCATCCGCCCATGCTCTCAAAATTGCCGTCTTGCACAGTCTTTACAGCTTTGACCTTGAAGCCTAAATTCTTAGCCGACTGGTCCGCCTTGGCTTTGGCGTCTTGTTCGGCCTGGTCGCGGCCTTGGTTTTCCAGGGTCTTTTGCTTGGCGTCAGTAAAGGTGTACTGCGGAGTTATATCACCGCTGGGACTCGTTGTCAGCAGATAATCCTGGGCCTTCTGAGCCAGGGTTTTATCATCAACGGTAACCGTCAGATAAAAAGTATAGGTATTGGTGGTTGAGTCGAAATAGTCTTTGTAATTGCTGGCGTTGGATTCTATCTTACTGCTGGGCACGCCCAAAGCTTTAAGCTTGGCGATAATATCGTTATTCTTGGCCGTCAGATCGGTAATGGCTTTCTGCTGGTCGGGGTTAGTAATGTCGTAACTGGGCGAAAAGATAAATTCGTCTGGTTCGGCCTTAACCGTCGCTTCGCCGGTGACACTGATAGTACGATCGGAGGCTTTAATGTTGGCTTGCCACGGCTTCCACAGCCAGATACTGGCGATCAGAGCAATTAATAACAGCAAGCAAAGTATTTTCCATAGGCTGAAGAATTGACGTTTCTGAGGGGAGGAGGCGACGGGGGATGGGGTTTGTATGACTGTTGGCGCGGGGGTTTGGGGTTCCATTTTTCAAATCCTTAATTATTGCCCTAAGTTTTATCCAAACGCTCCGACTTGTAAAGAAGCATAAGCTAAATCCCGGTAAGCAACTAGGAGGATTTTTCGAGGAGGTTCAAGACGCAGTGTTCGTCGGCGGTCAGATAGTCGGCCCGGCGCAAACCTTTGACGGCCGCGCGCACTTTGTATAAGTCATTAGTGACCACGTAAGCTCTAATAATCCGCGGGTCGATATAGCTGGCCCGGGCGATGGCCGGCGTGTTACCCAATTTTTGGGCGACTTTTTTGACGCATTCGGTGACGGTCTTCTTACGTTCATTAATATGGTGGGAGCGCTCGGTCTGGCTTAATTCCATGCTGGCCAGCAGCGTTCCGCCCCAGGTCCGAAAATCCTTGGCGCTGAACTCTTCGCCCATCAACTCCTTTATATAATCGTTGACATCGTCGCTATGGATATCGTGCATCTCGCCGTCTTCGCCGACGTACTTGAAAATTTCGTAGCCCGGCAGTTCGTCTAATTGCTTGACGATTTTGGCCAGTTTCTTATCGGTGACCTTCTTTAAGTGCGGCTGGCCGCTTTTGCCGATAAAGTCAAAGATGATGGTGTCGCCCCACACCCGGGTATGCTTGCTGCGCAGGGTAGTTAGCCCATAGCTTTGGTTCTCTTTGGCGTAAACTTCGTTGCCTACCCTAAAATAAGCCTTGTCCATCAGCTGGACGATGCAGGCTAAGACTTTCTCGCGCGGCAGGCCGGGTAGCGCCAGGTGCTCATGGGTCAGCCGGCGCATCTTGGGCAGCGCCTTGGCGAAGCGCAGAATCCTCTCGAACTTCTCTTTTTCTTGGCGCGCCCTGAACTTAGGGTGATAAATATACTGCAGGCGGCCGGCTTTATCGATGCCGGTGGCCTGGATGCGGGCGTTGTGACTGGCGGCGATCTTGACCTGCCGCCAGGCGGGCGGCACGCCGATTGATTTGAAATAAGCCAGCTCGGATTTGCTCGCCACCTGCTTGCCGTCATGGA
Organism: Candidatus Saccharimonadales bacterium; assembly: GCA_025450575.1. GTDB lineage: Bacteria > Patescibacteriota > Saccharimonadia > Saccharimonadales > UBA10212 > JAIFWC01. Next base: position 20,905 of record JANWHE010000014.1, on the reverse strand, counting down.
AGTATTTGAATGACCGCTGGCCGGTGCACTGCCGTTCGATGTAGCGGGTTGCCATAAGTAGTTAATACCAGTAAATCAGCAGTTTAATCAAGCGGATTATCTGCTCTACTTCCCACTCAGCTAAATTTAAGGCGGGCCTTGCTAAACTATAGTGGTATGAAAAAAAGCGTGATTGTAATTTTAGCGGTCGCCATCATCGGCGCTTTGGGCATAGCGTCCAGGCACCATGGCGACGGAGCGCCTTTGGGGGCGCCGTCCGGCAGCTCCGGCTCGAATAGCTCGGCGGTCCAGTCGGCTAATACCAGCTCGTCGAGCTCGGCGACCCCGATAACTTATAAAGACGGAACCTACAACGGGCAGAGCGAAGATACGCCCTATGGGACGGTCCAGATCGCCGTGGTTGTCAGTGGCGGCAAGATAACCGATGTCAAATTCCTGCAGATGCCTCACGATCTCGGCCACAGCCAGATGGTTACGGCTTTCGCCGAGCCTTACCTGAAGGATGAAACCATCCAAAGCCAAAGTTCTAATATCCAGTTCGTATCCGGCGCCACAACTACTAGTGAAGCATATCAGATGTCTCTGCAAGCGGCCCTGGATCAAGCAGCGTAGAATTAGTTTATGCGTCAGGTGCAGCAGATTATGGGCATGCCCATCAGTATTGATATCCCGGACTGTAAGGAGGCGGGCGTATTTGAGGCGACTTTTGAGCAGCTGCGGCAGATAGACACCAAGTTCAGCACTTATAAACCGGACAGCGAAGTTTCTAGGTTTGCCGCCGGAAAAATAACGGAAGCTAATCTAAGTGACGAACTAAAAACCGTCATAAAAGCTTGCCGCGAAGCCGAAGCTAAGACCGATGGCTATTTTTCGGCTTGGGCCGCCGGCGCCTTTGATCCCAGCGGCTATGTAAAAGGCTGGGCCGTAGCCGAAGCTGGAAGAGTGATAGCCGGTCAAGGCTATGGGACTTACTGCGTCGGCGCCGGCGGCGACATCATGGCCCATTCTGACTCCGGTTTTGAATGGAAAATCGGCATCCAAAGCCCGCGCGACAAATCAAAAATTCTTGACGTGTTAAGTATTTCTAACGGAGCTGTCTGTACTAGCGGTAACTATGAGCGCGGCGCCCATATCATCAACCCCAAAACCGGCCAGCCGGCAGATGAGCTCTTGAGCGTCACCGTCAGCGGGCCGGATATTATATGGGCCGATGTGCTGGCCACGGCGCTGTTCGTCATGGGCCGCACCAAGGCCGCCGCATTTATGGAATCCCAGCCAGACTACCAAGCGGTGATAATTTAGCCGCCGTAGCCAGGGAAATAGTCGGTGACGATATGGTCGTAGCCGACGCCCAGTTTGAGCAACGCAGACTCCACGCCGTTGACGAAGCCGTATGGCCCGGATATATAAAACTGCCGCTCCGCGAAGTCCGGCAGTAATTTTCTGATTTTGGCTTCGTCGATACGGCCTTCGGTCACGTAGCTGGCCTTAAGCCCGACGGCCGCGGCCCGGTCGAACAGTTTCTGGAACGATAATTCCTGAGGGGAGTTGGCCGAATAAAGCAGCACCACATCGCGCGTCTCTTTAGTATCGATTAAATACTTTATCATGCTGCGGAACGGCGTGATGCCGACGCCGCCGGCCAACAGCGCCAGTTTTTTGGAGGGGTCTTTAGGCAACGTGAAACTGCCGGCCAGCCGAGACGCCAAGATTGTGTCGCCGGTTTTCAGTTTATGCAGCTTCTGTTTGAAGGCACTGGCTTTAGGCGGGTGTTTGATAGTGAACATCAGGCCCGGTTCGGTCGGCGATGAAGAGATAGTCAGGTAGCGGCGGTTGCCGCGGCTGTCAGTTCTATTATGGGCGAGAGTCCACTCCAGATACTGGCCGGGCTGGAATTTGAAACGCGGCGGCATACTGAAGGCGTAACTGTATATACCGTCGGCCTCTTTCAGCCGCCGGATAAATCTGACCTGGTAACGCCGGTTGGCGGCGACTATGAAAGTGAACAGGTTGCCGATCAGCAGGGCCTCTTCGGGGCTAAGCCTCAGCCTGGTAATCGAATATAACAGGGCCACTAAGACGGCGTACGGCAGAAAGTAGCGGGCGATAGCCGGAGAGGTCAGCGGCTCGGTCAGCATTATGACGGCGAAGAATAACGCTTGGGTGGAGATGATTTCCAGCCACAGGAAATGGACATTACCGCCGGAGCTGCCGCCGAAAATCAGGTAGAGAACGAAGACCGCTAAGAACACTCCGACCATCTGGAACCGCTTAACCTTACGCAGCACCAGGATGCCGCCAATAACGACGACCGGCGTCAGGAATTTAGTGCCGACCCACCAGGAAGGAAATTGCTGCAGTAGCTCGCCGGAAATAAAGGCGCCGGCGGCCGCCGGATTAAAGATATGGCTTTTGCGCAGAGTGATTATGTATTTGGAGGCGATGGCCGCGACGCCGGCCACGGCGTTGACGATGAATCCATGAGCGTCGGCGGGCGGCGACAATATAAGGGCCAGTATCAGCGCGGTTATGAGGTCCGATTCTTTGTTGGCTGGAATATCCAGGAATCTGGATAGGGCTTTGTTGACCAGCCAGCAGACCAGTAACAGCCAGCCAGCCGATACCAGGATCTGATGCCAGTTGAAGGGAACTTGTTTATAAAAGCTGCCAATTACCGCCCAGATAATCAGCGCCAGGAGATAATACAGCACCAGCCGATAACTGGTGAAGCGGTCGTTTATGCGGTCCAGCAGGCTGATAAGTTTCTGGCCGCTTAGTTTAAGCGCGTTCCCCATGATTCTATTCTCCAATTATAAACTGTGTAGCAGCTGAATCTATGCTTGGGCGGCACAGACCGGGCAGGTATTTTCGTTCTGGTATTCGGCTATCCAATGTCTGCCGGCCAGCCGCCAAGGCTCATAGTCATGGAAACCGGCGAAATCTCCGGCCGAGCGCCCCACCCACCCCAGCCAGCCGTAAAGGTGCACCGGGCCCCACTGCATCGCCGCCCAGCCTGGACCGGCCGGTGTGACATAGATTGGCTTTTTGGTCCGGTACTTCTTCATTTTTTTGCCATGCGCCTGGCGTATAAGGTTCTCGGCGACGGTCTGGCCGTCGTGCAGCGCCGTCTGAGCCATGCCGGAGTATTCCGTACCGGCGTTGTCGCCGATGACGAAGATATCGTCCTCGGCCTGCAGGTATTTATCGACTTGGACCTTGCCGTGCTCGCCGAAGGCAAACTTATTATCCTCGAAAAACGGATGATTGGTGACGCCGGCCGTCCATATAACAGTATGGCTTTTAAGCGGCTTGCCGTTAACCATCAGCGAATCGGCCGTTTCGGCCTGAACGGCTTGGTGAAGATAAAGCTTTATACCGAGCTTGCGCAGCCGGCGGGCAACAGCCCGCGAATAATCCTTGCTCATTCTGGGCATCAGCCGCGGCGCAGCTTCTACCAGCTCGATATTCAGCCGCTTAGGTCTCAGATTATGCATTTTCATGACGTGTCTGATATAAGCGGGCAGGGCGCCGGCTAGCTCCACGCCGGTAGGGCCGCCGCCGATGACCACGTAGTTAAGGTCGGGCTTGCCATCGTCTATCAATAGTTTGTGGATATGGTCGCGCAGCCGCTGTGACTCGGCTTGGCTTTTGATTCCGAACGAATACTCTTTCAATCCCTTGATGCCGAAGTAATTAGTGACAACGCCCAGCGATAAGACCAGTTTGTCATAAGGCAGTTCCCGGCCGGCGGCCGTTTTGACTGTCTTGGCTTGGCGATCCAGCTTTTTAGCCGTGCCTTTCTCGATAGTGATATTTTTGTCTTTGAGAATTTCGGCCAGCGGAATGCTGGAGGCGGTCATCTTGCCGCCGGTCGCGGCGTGGTAAAGGGTGGGGTAATAGCGGAAATCAGCCTGGTCGGACAGTAGGGTAACATCGAGCTCCGGCTGGCCCGCCAGTCCTAAAGCCGTCTTTAAACCGCCGAAGCCGCCGCCCAGGATTAGGACCTTCACCTTTTTGTTTGCCATTAGCGTTATTCTAACCCATTTTGATATTTATCACACACCTGGCTATTGTCCACTGGAGCTTAATCGGCTACCATAAAAGTAATATTTCAGAAGGAAGGTACTTTGGCTAGAGCGAAAAGAGAACTATCTAAACATAGCGAAAACAAATGGGTCCTGCTGGCTCTGTTAGTTATTGCTCAGTTTATGGTGATTTTAGATGTGTCGATTGTTAATGTGGCGCTGCCGAGCATGGCCAAAGCTCTACACTTTGCATCGAATAACCTGCAGTGGGTTATTACGGCTTATACACTGACTTTCGGTGGATTTTTACTACTAGGCGGCCGAGCAGCCGACATTTACGGCCGGCGCAAACTGTTTATTGGGTCGGTTTTCTTTTTCGCATCGATGAGCCTGCTGTGTGGTTTAGCCCAAAGTTCCGGCCAGGTTATTATGGCTCGAGCCGCGCAAGGATTAGCTGGAGCCTTTATGTCACCGGCCGCTCTATCGATAGTTATTAGCGAATTTCGGGAAGGCAAAGAGCGTAACACAGCCTTAGGTATCTGGTCAGCAGTATCGGCCGGCGGTGCCGCTGTCGGACTGCTGCTGGGCGGGGCGCTAACCCAATACCTTAGTTGGCGCTGGAATTTCTTTGTCAATGTTCCAGTTGGCATATTCGTAGTGATAATGTCGTTCCGCTTGTTACCACACCATATTGGTGAAGAGAATAAGAAACTGCGCCTGGACCTACCGGGAGCAGCCCTGGCCACCGCTGGTTTAGTTAGCTTGGTCTACGGTCTGTCCAAGGCGCCGAATGACGGCTGGGGATCGACCACCGTCTGGTCGTTCATCGTAGCTGGGCTGGTGCTTCTAATCGGTTTCGTAATTAACGAACGCAAGACTGATCAGCCGATGCTGCCGCTCAATCTATTTCGGATTCGCAATGTTCTGGGTGGCAACGCCGCCTTTCTGATAATTGCCTGCACCCTGTTTTCGATGTTCTTTTTCATGACCCTGTACACCCAGCAAGTATTGGGCTATTCGCCAGTTAAAACCGGACTCAGTTTTTTACCGGTAACCCTGGTCATTGCTATACTCTCCGGAGTTGTGGCTAAGATAGTTCCCAAAATTGGCTATAAGCCACCCATGAACCTAGGTCCATTAGTTTTGGCCATTGGTTTGTTCACCATTGCCCACACCATGAAAGTTGGCGGTAATTATTGGCACAACGTCTTTCCCGGATTGGCTCTAGCCGCTGCTGGCATGGGCTTGACTTTCGTATCGGGTACCCTAGCTGCTACCTCCGGAGTGCCTAAGCACTTGTCCGGAATCGCTTCTGGTGTATTAAATACGTCCCAACAAGTTGGTGGAGCCATCGGACTAGCTATTTTGTCGGCCGTAGCGTTTTCTACGGTCCGAACCCAGGCCCATGCTCATGTGGTAGCTAAATACGCTCAGATCCACGGCTACCAATCAGCTCTGCACGTCGGCATCGGGTTGGCCCTTGCCGGAGTCGTTGCCGTATTTTTCATAGTCAAGAACGAAGTAGTCGATCCGGCCGAAGCCTTGAATGCCGGCTAGGCCTTCGAACAATTAGCACAGAGGCCGTAGACTTCCAGCTGGTGGCCGCGCGGCGAGAAACCGCTTTTGGCGGCGACGGTATCTATCATAGTCTCTAGCATCGGGTTATCCGGCAGGTCGAACACTCGCCCGCAATTGGTGCAGTACATATGATGGTGATGGCCGGAAAAGGCGTCGGTCAGCTCTATCTTGTATTTCCAGCCGATATTCAACCGACGGACAATTCCCAAGCGCTCGAATAGCTCGATCGTCCGGTAAACCGTGGCCCGGTCAACTTTGTCTTTGGCCCGCCGGACTAGGACCTGCATGCTTTGCGGCCCCTGGTTAAGCATCAGGTCGAATATTATCTTCCGGGGCTGGGTAAGGCTGGCACCGCCGGCCTTAAGGATTGATTTAAGGGTGTCGTAATGCATCTGTATCTGTAATTTTAATTAAATTGCGACAAATTTGCAAATTCAGCAATGGTGAATATACAATCGGTCGATGATAGTTTTCCTGCTGACAGTCGCCGCCTCCATCGCCGCTTTGCTGGGGGGCTTAACGGCTCTACGCAGCCGGAAATGGCTAAGCCGGGCTCTAGCCCTGACAGCGGGCCTGGTGTTAGGGTTGGTCTGTTTTGACCTGCTGCCGGAGATATTTGACCTTTCTCTGTCGCAGAAACTCAATACCGCTTACCCGATGATCGCTTTGGCGTCCGGCTTTCTACTGTTCCATATATTCGAAAAATTTGTGCCTATCCACGAAGCTAACGAAGAGCAATACGGGCCTCACCGGCATCCGATGTTTGGCACCGCCAGGGCGGCCGCGCTTTCCGGCCATAGCTTTTTAGACGGCCTGAGCATAGGCGTAGGTTTTCAGGTAAGCACATCGGTTGGCTCCGCTGTCGCCCTGGCGGTCATCGGCCATCGTTTCGCCGACGGCTTCGATACCACCACTTTCATGGTCTTCCATGGCAATAAGCTCGGGCATATCAGAAGATGGCTGGCCGTCGTCGTCCTAATGCCTATACTGGGCGGTTTGTCGACACTGATGTTTGACTTTTCCGAAAGAGCCCTGGCGATCTACCTCGGCTTTTTCGCGGGTTTTATCCTCTACATCGCCGCCAGTAATATACTGCCCCAAGCCCACAGCAAAGACTTCTCGCGCAAAAGTATCCTGCTTACCATCGCTGGCACGGTGTTTATGTTCATAGTCACCCGCTTCGTCTAAAGGTATAATAAGTCTATGATTGTGGCGGTGATTATTTTGGGGATTTTATGCCTGGCGCTGGCCGGATTTGTGTTTTGGACACTGACTCGTCATAAAGACACTAGCGGCTCTGATGCCACGATGTTGCTAAAGGCTGATATGACTGAATTGACAAAATCGATGGGTCTGTTGCAACAAGGCCTGCAAAAACAGCTGACCGAACAGCTGGGGACCAGCAATCGGCAAATGGCCGCTCAGTTTCAGGCCAGCTCCAAAATTATCGCCGATGTTACCCAAAAACTGACGGAGCTGGATAGGACCAATAAAAGTGTTGGTGACGTAGCGGCTGAGCTGAAGACCCTGCAAAACGTCCTGCAGAACCCTAAACAGCGCGGTGTTTTGGGTGAATATTATCTTGAACAAATTTTAAAAAACCTGCTGCCGCCCGGCGCTTATGAACTGCAGTATAAAATGGGGCCGGCTATGACAGTGGATGCTGTCATTAAACTTGACGAAAAACTTTTGCCGATCGACAGTAAATTCTCGCTCGAAAATTACAACCGGCTGATTGACGCTAAGGAGGCCGAGCGGCCGGCGCTGGAACGGGCTTTTAAAGAAGATTTAAAGCGGCGCATCGATGAGACAGCCAAATACATTAACCCGGCCAGGGGTACGCTTGACCAAGCGTTGATGTTCATCCCCAGCGAGGCGATTTATTACGACCTATTAGCAAATAAAGTTGGAGAGGCTGGCGTATCTGGCCGCAACCTGATGCAATACTCAGTTGAAAAAAAGATAACGATCGTTGGCCCTAGCACTTTAGCTTCCCACCTTCAAATTATCGTCCAGGCTCTGCGGTCTATGGAGATACACAAGGATACGGAGAAAATCCGCAAAAACATCGAACAGCTCAGCAAACACTTATTGGCGCACAACGGCTACATGCAAAAACTCGGCAACTCGCTTGGTACCACCGTCGGCCACTTTAACACTACCTACAAAGAGCTTGGCAAAATCGATAGAGATGTAGTCAAAATCGCTGACTCCGAATCCGTAGTCGAACCGATTTTAATCGACCGCCCAACCCTCGACGAAGATTAGCTTTTCAATAAGTCGATAATAAGGGCGGCGGTCCAGGAGAAATTGGCGGCGCCGGCCGGCTTGGCGTCCAGCGGGTTGAAATACTCATAAAAGCCGCTTTTAGCCACCATCCGGGTGGTGCTGACCCGCAGCTCCTTAGCCTCCAGGTCAAAACCGTAACGCTCCAGCCCCTCGGCGATCAGCCAGTTGGTGTTTACCCAGCTTGGTCCCTGCCAGTATTTATAAGGGTCAAAGTAAGACGAACTACGCGGGACGCTGGGCACCGGCCACTTAAGGGCGAATTCATCGGGTCTTTTTAGCCGTTTGACCAGCATGGCGGCCCGACTGCGGGAGATGGCGCCAGAATACAGCGGCAGCAGCGAAGCCACGGTCGGCTCCTCTATCAGCCGGTGGCTGACGAAACTGCGGTTATAGTAAAAGCCGGTGTTTTCGTCCCATAGGTTTTCGATGGCATTCTGGGACTTTCCAATATTCTCCAGCAGGCTGTCCGGCAAAGCTTGGCCGGCGGCTTTGGCTATCTGTTCGAGGCAATCGTTAGCCCTTATGAAGATGCTGTTGAAAGCTAGGTCTTCCACCGCGAAAACCGACCGCGATAAGATGGCTTCGGTGTTATAGGCCTTGCGCTGCATGCGCCGCATCACCGACCAGAAAGCCAAGGCTTCGGCGTTGGTAATGCGCTGGCCCGGCGGCAGCGTTTTGCGTTTGACGTCGCGTCGGAACCTGTTGATGATTCCGTCCAGATGCAGCCGCTCCCCGCTGCTGACCCATAGCGGCATGCTGTGCTTGCGCAGTTCGCTGATCCAAGGCGGCGAGTTATCCAGGCCCGACTCGTAGGGATGAAGCAGCAGAACCAACCCTTCTTTATGGGGGTCACGGTCGGCGTACAGCCATTCGTGGTAGCGGATGATAGCCGGTAGAACCTCTTTGTACCAAGTACGGCGCTCCGGTGATTTAAGCAGCTGACCGATCCGCAGCACGGCTTCGGCGACCATCGGCGGCTGCGTTATGCCACTGGTCGATACGCCGGTAGGGGCAAAAGGATTGAGGTCGCCGCGTTCGTTGTTGCGGTCGCGGGCGTAGTCCGTCTGGTTATTGAAGACAATATGCGGCAGCATGCCGTTGTCCCACTGGCCGCGCAGCAAGCTGCGGATTTCGGTTTTGGAGCGCTCTATATCCAGATGCCGCAGGCCGATGGCAATAAAGCAGCTGTCCCATAGCCACTGATGAGGGTATAACTCGCTGGCCGGCACCGTCCAGCCGCCGCGGTCGTTGTTCTTCAGCACTTCGGCCGCGTCATCGATTAATTTGGCGGCCGCCTCGCTATCCATAAGCTTAAGTATACCAAGCAGGCTATTTAAGGCTTCTCAATCTGTTATACTAACTTCAAATGGAGTACGAGAACCAAGAGGTCGCCAAGGCCGCCGAGAGTTTGAGGCGAAAGCTAAAATCGCTTGAAGATAAGCGATTGATTGTGCGCGACCCGGCTCTGACGGCACTATATGACCGGCTTAAAACTTTGCCGCCCGGCAAGGACCGGGCCAGCTTCGGCAAGGAAGTTAACGGCCTTAAGAACGAACTGCAACAGCTGGCCCGCGATAGCCGGCAGCCGGCCGAAACCAAGTTGCCGCCGATAGACGTAACCGCTCCGTTTAACATGAACGTCGCGCCAACGGACCGGCCTAAGTTATTACCGGCCACTCAGGGCACTAGGCATCCGCTGATGGCCGAGTTAAGCGAAGTATTGGATATTTTTTATCGAATGGGGTTCGACGCCGTCGAGTCGCGCGAAATTGACGACGACTATCATATGTTCACCAGTTTAAACTTCCCGCCGGACCACCCGGCCCGCGACGAATACGATACTTTCATGACCGATGATGGCCTGATCGCCCCTGCCCACACTTCCATTATGCAGAACCGGGTGATGAGACGGTATAAAAAAGACCTGGAAGCCGGCCAAGGCATCCGGGTAGTGATTCCCGGCCGGGTCTTCCGCAACGAGGATCTGGACGCTCGTCACGAACATACCTTTTATCAGCTGGAAGGCGTCTACGTGGACGAAGGGATCAATGCCGGCAACCTGGTCGCCACTATCCGCGCCTGGCTGAGTAATTACTTCGGCAAAGAAGTAAAAATCAAGATCCAGCCGTTTTATTTCCCATTTACCGAGCCCAGCTTCGAATTCGCGGCCAGCTGCCCATTCTGCGAGGAGAAAGGCTGCAACGTATGTTCATATACCGGCTGGATAGAGTTGGGCGGCTGCGGCATGATCCACCCTAACGTCCTAAAGGAAGCCGATATCGACGCTAAGAAATATTCCGGCTTTGCCTGGGGGTTTGGAATCGACCGTCTAGTGATGCTCAAATACAATATTGAAGACGTCCGCCATTTCGAGTCGGCCAACCTAAAATTCCTAAGGCAATTCAAATGAGCGACTTAAAGATTCTGGAACAGCGGGCGCTGGAGATCCGCCGCAAATATGACCAGCTGGAAAAAGAGCGGAACCGCCAACCCTGGAATGCCATCAAACTGACCCGCGGCTTTAAAAAAGACGTTACGGAATTACTTACCATCGTCGATCAGGACATGGTCGACCGTAAGAAACTCGGCCACGAACTGGCCGACTGCCTGTGGAGCGTGCTAGTTATAGCCCGCAAGCTGGATGTTGATTTGGAACGGTCTTTTTGGACGGCCATGGGCGAGCTGGACCAAAGATTCAAGGACGGCACGGCATGAAAGTTTCGCTGAACTGGGTCAGATTCATCGACCAGAAATACAAGTGCGCGGCCGACCCGGCGCCGGCCGGCATTGACGCTCTGGTCGAAAAAATAGGCGCCCAGCTCGGAGCGGTGGAAGAAGTCGTGAATCTGGGCGAAAAGTATCAAGGCGCGGTCGTCGCCAAAGTCATCTCGGCCGAAAAACACCCGGACGCCGACAAACTGAAAGTCTGCTGGATCGATGACGACGGGGTGGTAAAGAGTGCGCCGCGCAATAAAGCCGGACACATCCATGTGGTCTGTGGCGCGCCTAACGTGACTGCCGGCCAGCTGGTAGCCTGGCTGCCGCCCGGATCGACCGTACCATCGACCTTCGATAAAGACCCGTTAGTCTTAGAGGCCCGCGAAATCCGCGGCCAGATGAGTAACGGCATGATTGCCAGCGCCAAAGAGCTGGCTCTGGGCGACGACCACACCGGAATACTAGTATTAGACGGCCGGTTTACCCCTGGTACGTCGCTTACTGAAGCGCTGGATTTGAACGACACGATTATCGATATCGAGAATAAGATGTTCACCCACCGGCCCGACCTGTTCGGCCAGCTGGGCGTGGCCCGCGAACTGGCCGGCATCCAAGGCCAGGTCTTCAAAAGTCCAGCTTGGTACAAAGAAGACGCCGATGTGGCCGGCGATGGCCGCAGCAACGGTCTTAAGCTCGAGATCAAGAATGACGTACCGGAGCTGATTCCGCGGTTCTGCGCCGTGGCTATCAAAGACGTCAAAGTGGGCGACAGCCCGGCGTGGCTAAAAGTCCGCTTGGGCGCGGTCGGCATCCGGCCAATAAACAACATCGTCGATATGACCAACTTCTATATGCTGGAAACCGCCCAGCCGCTGCACGCCTACGATTATGACAAAGTGAAATCCGGCATCCTGGGAGCCAGGCTCAGCCAAAAAGGCGAGAAACTGAGTCTTCTTAACGGCAAGCAGATTACTCTGGAGGCTGGCGCCGCGGTCATTACCGACGGCCAAAGGCCGATCGGGCTGGGCGGCGTGATGGGCGGCGCCGACACCGAGGTCGATGAAAACACCAAGAATATCATTTTAGAATGCGCCACGTTCGATATGAACCTGACGCGGAAGGTAGCTATGGCTTACGGCCTGTTCACTGATGCGGCTACGCGCTTTACTAAGAACCAGAGCCCGCGCCAAAACCGGGCGGTAATCGCCAAAACCGTCGAAGATATCTTGCGGATTGCCGGCGGCCGGCTGGCTAGCCGGCTGATGGACGATAAGCATTTTAAGATTGACGGTAAGCCGGTCAAAGTCAGCGCCTCGTTCATCAACTCCCGTCTGGGCACCGATTTACGGGCCGCCGAGATGAAAAAAATTCTTCAGAATGTCGAATTTGAAATCGATTTAAGCGGAGATCAGTTATCCGTTATCGCGCCGTTTTGGCGGACGGATATCGAAATCCCGGAGGATATCGTCGAAGAAGTCGGGCGCCTGCATGGTTACGATAAACTGCCCGCCGAGCTTCCGAAGCGCGGCATTGAGCCGGCCGCTAAAAACGGACTGCTCGAATTCAAGGACCGGCTCCGCGGAATCTTAGCCGAGTTCGGGGCCAACGAAGTACTGACCTATAGTTTCGTGCACGACGATCTGCTCAAGAAAACCGGGCAGGATAGCCAGCTGGCTTACCGGCTGAGCAACGCCCTGAGCCCGGCGCTGGGATACTACCGCTTTAACCTGCTGCCCAGCCTGCTGGAAAAAATCCACCCTAACATCAAAGCCGGATACGATAAGTTCGCGCTGTTTGAGATCGGCAAAGGCCATGACCGGGAACATAAGGACAAAGACGGTCTTCCCCAGGAGTTCGAACTGCTGACCATGGTTTATACGGCCAGCTCCAAAACCAATCCATCCGGGGGGGCTTATTATCAAGCTAAGGAATATTTGGTCCAAATGGCGGCGAAGGTAGGAGTCGGGCTTAAATTCAAGGCGCTCGAAAAACTGCCCGATGCCCCGCTGGCCCAAGCCTACGAATTAACCCGTACGGCTTTTGTTAGCACTAGCGACGGCAAATTCCTAGGCATTATAGGGGAGCTTAAACCGGGCGTCCGTGCCAGCTTGAGGCTGCCCGAGCATACGGCCGGATTCGAAATTGATATAGAGGCTCTTTTAGGCGCTAAGCCGGCTCATGAGAACTACCGGCCGCTGAACCGTTTTCCGGTGCTGGAGCAAGATTTCTGCTTGCGCTCCGCCGCGAAGTTAAACTATCAAGAATTGACGGTTTTCATTATGGAAAACTTAAAAAAGCTCTCCAAAGCCCACGGCTACCAGTTCAACCTGGAGCCGATTGACATCTTCCAAAAAGCCGGCGACGGATCTCACAAGCAGACCACTTGGCGTATAATCTTATGGCATCCGGAGCGGACACTGACGACAGCCGAGACCAATAAACTGTTGGACCAGCTGGCGGAGCAGGCCAAAAAAGAACTTAAAGCGGAGAGGATATAAATGAAAGAATTTTTAAAGCGGGGCGGCTGGGTTTTTCTGGCGGTACTTTTCGTAGTGACGGCCCTGGGCGTCGGCATCTACGCCTTCGTAGTCAACACTCACCCCAGCAATCCGAGCTCTAATTACATCAGCTGTTCCAAAGAGACTATCGGCCAGCAGAAGCCCGGCAAAGACGGCAAATACCAAGCTGCCCAGCTGGTGGGGTTCACTCCCGTCAAACATGTCGGCTACGTGCAATGCCAGGACATAAAGGTCGGCACCGGCGCCACGGCGACCGCCAGCGCGACGGTTACCGCGACCTATACCGGAGCCCTAGCTTCTACCGGACAGATTTTTCAAAGCTCTTTGGACACCGGCCAGCCGGCTCAATTCCAGCTTACAAACGTTATTCCAGGCTGGAGCGCCGGGGTGCCGGGGATGAAAGTCGGTGGCGAACGGCGGCTGCTGATTCCGGCCAAATATGCCTACGCCGCGAACCCGCCGCAGGGCTCGGGTATACCGCCTAACGCCGACCTGGTGTTCGATATCACTCTCCTAGCGGTCAGATAGTGCATAAATGGCGTCAAAAGCACTACATGTAGCGTTATTGACTTACACCCCTACACCATTTAAACTAGATAAAAGACATCAAAATTAACATTTAAAAGGGGTATAAGATGGCCAAAGACATCACTATTTTTACTACTAACACCTGCACCTACTGCGCTATGGTCAAACGGTTTTTGGATATGAAAGGCCAGTCTTACCAGGTGGTCAATCTGGACGAACACCCGGAACGCAACCAGGAAGCTTTCGAATTAAGCGACGGCGCCCTGACCGTGCCGATTACGGTCATTACCAAGCAGGACGACACCAAGGAGGTGGTTGTTGGCTATAATCTCGGCAAGTTAGCGCCAGCTCTAGCTTAAGATGGAGCTGGACAAAAAAAGCTACGACCTGGTCATCGTGGGCGCGGGGCCGGCGGCCTTGAGCGCGGCTATCTATACTTGCCGCGAGGATATCGACACTTTATTATTTGAAAAAGGAGCGATCGGCGGCCTGATGGGCGTGACCGATTGGGTCGATAATTATCCGGGTTTCGCCAAGGGCGTGGCCGGCTTGGAGCTGACCGACGCCATGCGGGCCCAGGCCGAACGCTTTGGCGCCAAGATCGAATTAGGCGAAGTCCAAAGCCTTAAAAAAGAAGATAATCTTATAAAACTATCTACCACTAGCGGCCAGATAACCGCCAAAGCCATTTTAATCGCCACCGGCAGCGAATATCGGAAGATTGGAGTGCCTGGCGAGATGGATTATTACGCCCGCGGCGTACACTACTGCGCCACCTGCGACGGGGCTTTTTACCGCGATAAGCGGCTGGTAGTAGTCGGCGGCGGCAACTCGGCGGTACAGGAAGGCATTTTTTTGACGCGCTTCGCTACCCATATAGATATGCTGGTCCGCTCTACTATCAAAGCCAGTGACGTATTACAAAAAGAGTTAGAGAACCACAAGGACAAGATTACCGTCCATTTAGGCGTCACGACCGACGAAATCGTCGGCCAGGACAAACATGTCACCAAGGTTATTGGCACCCAGGACGGCCAAAAAGTCGAATTCCCGACCGATGGCGTGTTCGTCTTCGTGGGCCTGGACCCCAATACTAACTTCCTGGACGGCAGCGACGTGGAGCTGGATGAACGCCGGTTCATAAAATCTGACACCCGGTTAATGACCAACGTGCCGGGCGTGTTCGTGGCCGGCGACGTCCGTTCCGGCGCTACGCTGCAGATCGCCAGCGCCGCCGGCGAAGGCGCCACGGCCGCCCTGATGATCCGCGAATACCTGGAAAATCACGCGAAAATGAGTACCGACGCCGTGGCCACCCTTTACGGCGACTAGTTAAGAAGCTAAAATTACAGATAAATAAGGAGTAAAAATGGCTGATTTCAATCAAGTTCTAGGCCCCGGGGATTACCAGAACGGTGAAGTTAACACGGTAGTCGAGATCCCCAAAGGCTCGACGATGAAAATCGAGTGGGACCGCCAGCGGGCGGCCTTTATGCTAGACCGGGTTGAGCCGAAAATTTTCGCCAAACCCACCAATTACGGTTTCATTCCTCAGACTCTCGACGAAGATGGCGATGAGCTGGATACGCTGATAATCACCGAAGACCCGATCCCTACGGGAGTCTGGTTAGAGGCGCGGATCATCGGCATCATGAATTTTGAGGACGAGAAAGGTATCGACCACAAGGTAGTGGTGGTGCCGGCCGACGATCGGCATACCAATGACGCCATCAAGAGCTTGGACGACTTAGGCGGCCGCTGGAAAGAGCAGGTCGAACACCACTTCGCCCACTATAAGGATTTGTATAAGCCCGGCGCCGCTAAAGTCCAGGGCTGGGGCGATATCGAAGCGGCTAAAAAGATCGTTGCGGAATCCATCGAGCGCTATAACGCCAAATAGTTGCGTATACCTTTTTCAAACCGTACAATATAAGGTATAAAACGCTTATGTTAGACAAGGTGGGAACATGAAGACAAAAATCGCAATCAATGGATTCGGCCGTATCGGCCGCAACGCCTTTAAGATCGCTTTTGAGCGGCCGGACATTGAGATCGTAGCCGTTAATGACCTGACCGACACCAAAACTCTGGCCCATCTGCTGAGACACGACAGTAATTACGGGACCTACCAGCACGAAGTCGGTTCCGATGAGCAGAATATCATTGTCGACGGCCGGCCGGTCAAGGTCTTGGCCGAAAAAGATCCGGCGGCTTTGCCGTGGGGCGACTTGGGAGTCGACGTGGTCATTGAATCTACCGGTCTGTTCACTAAACACGATGATTTGAAAAAACATATTGACGCCGGTGCTAAAAAAGTCGTCTTGTCGGCTCCGGAAAAAGACGATAACGACCACGACACCTTCGTTATCGGCGTCAACGAACAGAATATGAAGCCCGAGCATCAGATTTTTTCCAATGCTTCATGCACCACCAACTGCATCACGCCGGTGGCCGCGATTATCGAGAATAATTTCGGCATTGAAAAAGCCATGATGACCACCGTCCACAGCTATACCGCCAGCCAGCGGCTGCAGGACGCGCCAGCTAAGGACTTGCGCGAGGCCCGCAATGCCGCCGAGAATATCGTACCGACCAGCACCGGCGCCAGTATCGCCGCCGCCAAAGCTCTGCCGGCCTTGGAAGGGATTTTCGAAGGGCTGTCCATACGGGTGCCTACGCCGGTGGTTTCGTTGTCGGATTTCGCCATAGTCACTAAGCGGGCGGTGACCGTCGAGGAAGTTAATGAAGTCTTCAAAAAGGCCGCCGCTGACCCCTATTTCCAGGGCATCCTGGATGTGACCGAAGAGGAACTGGTCAGCAGCGATTTCATCGGCAACAGCCACTCAGCCATCGTTGATTTACCGCTGACTAAAGTCGTCGGCGGCAATCTGCTTAAAGTGGTCGCCTGGTACGATAACGAATGGGGTTACTCTAATCGCCTAGTAGAGCTGACCGCCGATATCGGCCGCCTATTACAAACGAATGAAGGGAATGATATGACAGATAATAACGACCAGCCGGCGCCGGCTCCTCAGCTGGCTTCCGATCAGCCGGCGGAACCGATGATCGAAGCGCCGTCGGTAGACGACGCCTTACCAGCGCCGGAACCCATGGGACAGAAAACCAACGAGCTCGTCCACCAGACCGACGAGACCCACGAGCCCGTGGAAGGCGCGCCCGGCCTTCAGACTCCGGCCGACACACTGCCGGAGCAGGATAACCCGCCATCGGTGTTTCCGCCGACTTCGGGCCCCGATCAACCCCATCAATTCTAGATAATGAAAATCTCTCTCGCTACCGACCACACCGGCTTTGAACAGCTCAAGGACCTTAAAGAGTACTTAGAGTCTCTGGGCCACGAATGTACGGACTTCGGTCCGGCGGCTCTAGATATCAATGATGATTATCCGGATTTCATATTCAAAGCAGCTGAAGCCGTGGCCAAAGGCGAATGCGAACGCGGCGTCATCCTGGGCGGCAGCGGCCAGGGCGAGGCGATGGCCGCCAACCGGCTTAAGGGTGTCCGCTGCGCGGTGTTTTATGGTCCGGCGGTCGTCGGCCGGATTATCGACGTCAACGGCCGAGTCAGCAGCAGTCCATACGAGATAGTCAAGCTTAGCCGGGAGCATAATAATTCCAATATGCTCAGTTTGGCCGCAAGGTTCGTGGCGATGACCGATATGAAACAAGTAGTCAAGCTGTGGCTGGATACGCCTTTTACCGAGCAGCCCAGGCACCTGCGCCGGATAGATAAGCTCGACAGATTGGCGGGTTAGCGTGCCCGTGGTCTGTCCGACAATCTTAGCCAAAGACGCCCAGGAATATCACGGGCAGATGGAGAAAATCGCCGGTTTCGCCGAGCGCATCCAGATAGATCTGACGGATGGCGACTTCGCGCCGGCGCGGACCGTCAGGCCCGATGACGCTTGGTGGCCGGTCGGCCTCAAAGCCGATTTTCATCTGATGTACCGGGACCCTCATAAGGCCGCGGATGTCATTTTGCACCATCGTCCGCACATGATTATCATTCACGCCGAATCGTCCGGCGATTTCGTATCTTTCGCCGAAAAGCTGCGCCGCACCGGAGTAAAGGTGGGCGTCGCTTTATTAGCTTCGACGCCAGTCACCACCATTCTGCCGGCGCTCGACAAAATCGACCACGTACTGGTATTCAGCGGCGAGCTGGGCCACTACGGCGGCCACGCCAACTTGGATCTATTGAATAAGGTCGGAGAGTTGAAACGGCACCGCCCCCAGCTGGAAGTGGGCTGGGACGGAGGCGTCAACGACCGCAATATTTCGCGCCTGGCTTTCGGCGGCGTGGACGTCTTTAACGTCGGGGGATTTATCCAGAACGCCGAAAATCCAGAGAAGGCCTACAGTATCCTGTCGCGTATCGCCCAAGAGACAGGCACGACCTGAAATTTAAGATATAATCATAAGCAAGATGGCTAAAAATCAGAAAACTTACTCAATCTCTGACCTGCAGAAAAAAGCCAATGCTATCCGGATGGATATCATAAAAATGCTGGAAAAAGCCGGCAGCGGCCATTCGGCCGGCCCGCTAGGACTAGCTGACATTTTTACGGCCCTATATTTCAGAATCCTTAAACATGACCCGGAAAATCCTGATTGGGAAGAGCGCGATATCCTGGTCTTAAGTAACGGCCACTGCGTGCCGGTGCGCTACGCCGCTATGGCCAACGCCGGTTATTTTTCCCGCAAAGAACTTATGACGCTGCGGCAGTTCGGCTCGCGTCTGCAGGGGCATCCCGAAAGACAACGTCTGCCCGGCTTAGAGACGACCAGCGGGCCGCTGGGCTCCGGTTTATCTCAGGCCGTAGGTATGGCGCTGGCGCTGCGCATGGATAAACAGCAGCACCGCTGGGTATACGTGGTCATGGGCGACGGCGAGCAAGACGAAGGCAATATCTGGGAAGCCGCTATGCTGGCCGGCAAATACAAGCTCAATAATATTATCGCTATCACCGACCGCAACAATATCCAGATAGACGGTCCTACCGAGACTGTCATGCCGCTGGAGAATCTCAAAGATAAATGGGAGGCCTTTGGCTGGCACGTACTGGAAATTGACGGTAACGATATCGAGGCCGTGATTGACGCCTGCCAGATGGCTAAAGCGATAGTCGAACGGCCGGTTATGATAATCGCCCACACTATCCCCGGCAAGGGCATCGATTTTATGGAGTATGATTTTCATTGGCACGGGGCGGCGCCTAACCACGAACAGGCTGTTAAGGCTTTAAAAGAGCTGCGGACGCTGGGCGGTAAGATCAGGTCGGAGCACGAATGATGAACGAGATGCATTTGGTGGCCCAAGTCACCGAGAGCGAGCCGATCAGAAAAGGCTTCGGCCGAGGGCTACTACAGGCTGGCCATAACGACGAGAACGTCGTGGCGGCCTGCGCCGACCTGACCGAATCGACCCAGATGCATTTGTTCGCCGAAGCTTTTCCGGAACGGTTTATAGAGATCGGCGTCGCCGAGCAGAATTTGGTGACAGTAGGCGCCGGACTGGCGGCCATGGGCAAAGTCCCGTTCGTCAGCAGCTACGCGGCATTCAACCCGGGGCGCAACTGGGAGCAGATCCGGACGACTATCGCTTTGAACAACCAGCCGGTTAAGATTATCGGTTCGCACGCCGGACTATATACCGGCGCCGACGGCGCCACTCACCAGATGCTGGAAGACCTGGCCCTGATGCGCGCGCTGCCGAACATGGTCGTTTTGGCGCCCGGGGACAGTGTCGAGGCCGCCAAGGCTACGCTTGCCATGGCTAAAGACAAGCGGCCGAATTATATGCGCCTTGCACGCGAAGCTACGCCGATTATTACCACCGAACACTCGCCGTTCCAGATTGGCCGGGCTTATGTTTTCCGCGACGGCAAGCACATCAGCCTGATCAGTACCGGCACCATGACGGCCGCCGCCCTGGAGGCGTCTATGCTGCTGGCTAAAGACGGAGTCCAAGCCGAAGTGGTGCATGTGCCGACCATTAAGCCGATCGACCATGCCGTCATTTTGGAAAGCGCCGAACGGACAAGGCACGTGGTGACGGTCGAAGAAGGCCAGATTAACGGCGGCCTGGGCGGCGCGGTAGCCGAACTCTTAGGCGAGAATCTGCCTACCACCATGCTGCGGGTCGGTATGAACGACCGCTTCGGTGAATCCGGCAAGCCCGAGGAACTGCTGAAACATTTCGGATTGACTCCGCGCCATATCGCCATGGCGGCTCATAGTTTACTAATGGATCATTCGGGGCATAAGCACTGATGGCCACCAACTTCGCCAAGATGAGGCGCGATTGCGCCGCCGCCCGGGAGGCCTTTGATAGAGCCCGCAAAGGTCACTACGCCCTGGGCGCTTTTAATCTCGATAACCAGGAGACGCTGAAAGCCGTGGTTAATGCCGCCAAGGCCAAGAACGCTCCGGTTTTGGTGGAAGTTAG
The DNA here is from genome assembly GCA_025450575.1 of Candidatus Saccharimonadales bacterium. Taxonomy (GTDB): domain Bacteria; phylum Patescibacteriota; class Saccharimonadia; order Saccharimonadales; family UBA10212; genus JAIFWC01. Next base: position 779 of record JANWHE010000014.1, on the reverse strand, counting down.
TAAAGGCGAAGCTGATGCCTTGGGTCTCGATAACGTCAGGGACCTAGTCGATAACTACAAAGCCGACTACGGCGTGGAGATGTATATCAACCTGGACCATAGCCCGACGGTAGATGACGCAATCGCTGGAATCACCGCCGGGTTTGAGTGCATCCATATCGATATCTCCCAAGCCGATCATAACGCCACCGATAAAGATATAATCGCCAAAACCAAACAGGTGGTTAAAGCGGCTAAGCTGACCGGCGCGCTGGTGGAAGCCGAGCCTCATTATTTTGGCGGCTCATCAAACCTACATACCGAGAAGATTGACTACGAAGAGATCAAGAAGTACTTCACCAAGCCCGAAGAAGCCAAGAAATTCGTAGAGCAGACCGGTATTGATACTTACGCTGCGGCCATCGGCAATCTGCATGGCCACTATCCGGTGCCAAAAGTGTTGCACCTGGATTTGCTAAAGGAGATAAGGGCGGCGCTGGACTGCAACATCTCGCTCCATGGCGGCAGCGGTACGCCCGGCCATTACTTTGTCGAGGCTGTCAAAATCGGCGTCACCAAAATCAACATCAACAGCGATATGCGGATTGCTTACCGCGAGACGCTAGAGCGGGTACTGTCCGAGAACAAAACTGAGTACGCGGTCGTTAAGCTGATGGACCAAGTGATTGAGGCCGTCCAAAAAGTTGTAGAGAAAAAGTTGGACGATTTTAATTCGGCTGGCAAAGCCCGGATTTAGAGCAGGCCGATGGTCTCGGCCTGGTCAATGGCCTGTCCCCATA
>JANWHE010000013.1 GCA_025450575.1 Candidatus Saccharimonadales bacterium | reverse complement strand
TAAACGTGTTTTGAAAACCGCGCACTAGTTTTTTTCATTTATTTTGTTTTTTATTTTGGATAGTTACTAATCCCAATCTATACCATAAGCTTTGTCGTGTAAACAATTTTCTATGAAAAGTTATCCACATGCAGACGGATTTTAGTCAGTACGTAGCCACGACCACCAGGTCATGGATCATCGTGTAGTCACCGGCCGGCGTCAGGACGCCCTCGTCGGCGATATAAGATATGGTGTAGTCGGTGGCGCCCCAGCCGCTGCTACCGGTCGGCGTGCCAGCGATGGTATCGCCGACCCCATACTTGAACTGGTTAGAGGTGCTATAACCGCTGGCGGCTACGCCGGTGGCGAACGTCCCATTGGGCTGAGGCGAGGGATTGGAACCGAAAGCTACGGGCGCCGTGTTGTGGACCAGGTTGATGCCGAACTCTTCGGTGCCGGTCGTGGGAGCGCCCAGAGTGGCCTTAGCGGCCAGGGTATGGCTTTGGGCGCCGCTGGTATAAGACGGCGGTTGGCTCATCGTCTGGACGGTATAACCGGTATCTATATAGGCCCGGACATGGAAGGCCGCCGTCGCGGTATTAGTGCTGGAAGTGTCCAGCAGCCCCAGGTCTACTACAGGGCTATCGATACCCAGCTCCAAAAACGGCTCGTTGGGCGTCAGGAAGCCGGAGAACGCCTGATAACCGGCGCTGTTTACTTTCCCCACGCCCAGCGCTCCGACGCTGGCGCTGGCCTGATAGTTAGCCGAGGACTGATTAGTGTCGCCGCCGGCGCCGAAAAAGACCTCGTTGGCCTTATAGTTACTAGAGCTGTATTGCGCCAGAGCAATGCCTCCGAAAACAATCATCAACAGGGGTATCAGACCGAAAGACCATAACCGTTTCATCATCTGCGAGTATACCAGAACTCCCACGCCGGGCTGAAGCGGGGTTAGCGCGTCGTGAAACTGTTGGCGATGTTTAAAATGGCGTCCGGCTGCGAGTCCAGGCCGGTATCCTTATAGGTGATGACGAACTGGATCGGCTTGCCGTTCGGGCGCTTCATGCTGAGCTGATAGTTACCGCCGATCTCAGCCAGCTGAACGAAGTATTGCGGACTGTCCGGGTCGCACAGCATCGTCGCGTAACCGATATTTACTTCTTTGACATTATGTAACTCCCCCTTGGCGTAGGTATTGCCGCAAGGGTCCGACACGCTGGTAGCCACCAGGCTGTCGTTATTGACGATTCTGACCGGCAGGACACGTGGCGTGGCCAGGTATAGAGGGATAGGCACTTGGTTGATATAGACCACCATCTCGGCTTCTTGGACGTTCTTACGGAACTTATGATATGTCAGTTTGGTAGCGGTGCTGTTGTTTTTATCGAAAACCCAGGTATCGGTATCCTGAAACTGGAAGTAGTCGCTGAAAAAAGTGCTTTTGTTAGTCGATATCTGGGTGTTCTCGATACCCGAAGTCACCGGATTGACCTGTTTGGCGTTATGGAATCCGAAGTAAATATACGCGCCCACCGCGATAAAAGGCGCCAATATCAGAGTTATGATGATTATCCGCCGCCGGAACTCCGCGTGACGCGTCCGCCGCACCGGCTTGCGGTAAACGTAAGCACTGCTCATAATACAAGTTAGTTAAACATAAGCTTACAAAAATGCCCAGTGACGAAAACAAACCGGCGCCCGAGGCGCAGACCCCTGTAAAACCCCCCGCGCCGGCCGACGGCGGCGATAGCTTAGAAGCGCCAACCGGCCCTAGCGTGCCGCTCCCCGATCCGGGGGCTTCTAACACACCGCCGCCCAAAAAAGGCGGCCTTCGCGGCCTGCCGATTTTTAAGAATCTGTGGCTGATCGTCTTCATACTCGTCGTGTTATCGGCCGGAGGCGTGGTTTACGTAGCCATACAGTCAGCGAAACCGACTACGACCGTCAGTCAGGCAGGCTCGTTGACCGATCAGCAGCTGGCTTCCTTAAAAGGCAACACGACCCTGGTGGGTGACGCCAAGCAGACGCTGGACGTCCAAAGCAACTCTATCTTTGAAGGCGCAGTGCTGCTGCGCTCGGACCTGAGCGTCGCTGGCAGCCTGAAAGTAGGCAGCGGTATCTCTATTCCCTCCATCACGGTCGGCGGCAACGGCTCTTTCGGCCAGATCGGCATTAGCGGCGGCCTGAACGTAGCCGGTGATACGGCGCTGCAGGGCAACCTGACAGTGCAAAAGAACATCACGGTCAACGGCACGGCCAGTTTTGCTAATTTAAGCGTTTCGACGCTGGGTGTCACTACCTTACAGCTGCGCGGCGACATCAACCTGAACCAGCACATCAACGCCAGCGGCGGCGTGCCCGGCCGTAGCCTGGGAACGGCTATCGGCGGCGGCGGCACGGCGTCGGTCAGCGGTTCCGATACTGCCGGCACGGTCAATATCAGTACCGGCGGCAGTCCGCCGGCCGGCTGCTTTATAACTGTCAGTTTCGCTCACGCCTTTTCCGGCACGCCGCATGTGGTCATCAGCCCTACCAACAGCAATGCCGCCGGCCTGGATTACTACGTCAATCGCTCCAGCTCGAATTTCAGTGTCTGTACTACCAATGTGCCCACGGCCAGCACCAATTACGTTTTTGACTACATAGTCATAAATTAAAAATACTTAACAAGTCAAGTATTAGACAGGGTTATCAAGCAGACAGAAACGGGCGATAGTAAGTACGTGGCCTGTACGCCGGTATTTGACCTTGACTTCCGCGCCTGCCTCCACTAGCTCCTTAGCCAGCTTCCTCTGATATTTCGTAGGTACAAACGTATCGTGCTTGGACAAAATGAATTTTATAGGTTTGCCATTAAAATGCCGTAGATGATGGTCGGGCCCTATATAATCCCACTCTTTAGCCAGCTTCCTTATACCAATGTGCATTTTTTCGAAAGCTTTTCTGAAATGGGCGGTCCGCGCACCGTACCACATATCCACTGCCAGATCGTCTCCACCCACCACGGCAGTCACGCCGGTAAAGTGCCTGAATCTGTCACAGACCATAGCCATCGGCACGCCGCCCAAGCTGATACTGATAAAGTGAACCCTGCGGAACGGCTTTCGAGCCGTCAGGCGCGTAAGATCGGCGCATACCTTGTCGCAGACATATTTCATAGCCTCCACCACCGCTTTTTCGTCCGGCTCTATTATCTGGTCATTGTAGTCATATAGCACGACGGACCAGCCGTCCCGGACCAGACGTTTTACCAGGAAGTTAACCGGAAAATTATTATGAGTGTGCCATCCGGGGAAGATTACCGCTAATCTGTCACCGCCGTCATAGTACCGGCGGCCCGCCAGTGCCTTCACGGGGTTATAGGTCGGGTCTAGGGGTTTTTCCCTGCGATAACTATACCTGGCGTAAAGGAGGTCGATCATACATCTAGGAAAACTTTGACTTCGTCGGCTTTGACGTGGATGATGCCGCGAGTGATACTCATCCGAAAGTCGGGCTTGTTGGGTATGCGCACGGTAATCTCGCCGGGCTCCAGAAGCGATATGAAGTTATGGTGCCCCTCCAGCACGTCGAAGGGACCGACGCGGTTTAAGGCGGTGATGCTGGAAGCGTCATCGTCGAAATAAATCTTGAACGGCGCGTAAATCTTGATGTGCATGGTCTTGTTCTGAGCTAGGACGGGCGGGGTGGTTTGGGCGCTCATCATTATTTACCGTGGATTATGGCTTCCACGCCGTTTAGGGTCTCGTCGCGGCTGGAATATTCGCCTTTTTTGTTAGTAAAGGTCTCGGAAACGAACATATTTTGGGAGAAATACTCGATAAGTTTCTTGGCTTTGGCGAAGTCGCTACGGTCGGTCGGCGACAGTTCACTCTCGCCGATGATGGCGATGATGTTCTTCAGCGATTCGTATTTCTGTAGCAGGGCCTGGGCTTCAACGCTGAGTTTGTAGTGACGTTCGCCAACGATGTCGGGCGATAGCAGGCTGGAAGTAGTACGGATAAGATCGACGGCCGGACGGATGCCTTGTTCGGCCACTTTACGGGAAAGCACCAGCGTACCGTCCAGCTCGTGCTGGATCATCAGCACTGCCGGGTCGGACAGGTCGTCGGCCGGCACGTAGATAGTCTGGATGGACGTGATAGAGCCGTTCTCGTTGGAACTTAGCCGGTCCTGCAGCAGCTTGACGTCGCTGAAAATGGTCGCTTCGTAGCCGCCTTCCGAAGGGATCTGGCCCAGGATGGTCGCCAGCTCGTTGTGGGCCTGTATATAACGGTACATATTGTCGGCGAAGAACAGGATGTCCTTTTTCTCGTCGTCGCGCATGTGCTCGGCGGCGGCTACGGATGACAAAGCAATTAGCATTCTTTGCACCGGGTTCTGGTCCATTTGCCCGAAGAACATGCAGGTATTCTTAAGTAGGTCGCCGTCTTTTAAGGTCTCATAAAGCTCGTGGCCTTCGCGGATACGCTCTCCGATGCCGGCGAAGAAACTTAAGCCCTGCCCGGACTTGGCGATATTGTGGATCAGCTCCATGGTAAGGACGGTCTTACCGACGCCGGCGCCACCGATAATGCCCATTTTCGAACCTTTTAAGAAAGGCGTGAAGAAGTCGATGACCCGCAGGCCGGTTTCCAGGATGTCGCGCTTAGACGACTTGAACGAGGTATTGCTGTCGGGGACCATCATGATGTTTCGCATCTTGGTGTCCGGTTTCAGATTCAGCTCCAGGCCGTCTAGCGGCCGCCCCAGCGCGTTCAGCACCCGGCCGATAGTGATATCGCCGACCGGAATCTCGATACCTTTGCCGGTCCGCTGCACCGGCATATTCTTCTGCAGGAACTCGTCGCCGGTGACATTCAGGCAGACGGCGGTATTACCTTCGGCTAAGTGGTCAACCAGCAGTAGGCCTTTTTTGGGGCTCTGGGCGATCAGCACCTCGCCGATAGCCGGCGGTTCATCCTCGAACTGGATATCGACCACCAGTTCTTTGATAGCCCGTATCGACCCGCTGGTCATGCCGCCGCCTTTCTCAGACCGTTAATCACTTCTTTTAGGCGTTCGTCCTTTTCGTGGCGACGGGCCCGGTTAAACATCAGGCTGACATCGGTCAGCGTATCTTTGGCCCGTTCTTTGGCGATACTCATGGCCCGGAACCGGCTGGCGTACTGGGCCAGCTTCGATTCCAAGATGACCTCGCTTAAGCTTATTTGGAGCATGGTCGTCTCCAGGTGGCTGACGACCGCGTAAACGTTGGGTTCGAAGATATAGTTTTTCTCACTGATGACCTCACTGGTAGTTCCCACGGCGTTACCCATATCGATGACCACCTTGCTTAAGCGGATGCTTTCGATGCTCTGAGCCATCAGCGAATTGTAGCGCTGATAATAAACGATGGTTGAGCTGTATTTCTGAACTTCCGAGACGATGGGCGCGGTGTTGATATTGAGATCGTGCTCCGGGGTTTTGAAACTTTTTATAAAGGGGATGCCCTTTTGATTGAGCATCAGGGCTCCGTGGTGGCCGATTATCAGGACGTCATGCTTTTTAGCGTCGTAGACTCTGGTCACTTCGTTGACCAGGCGCTGGTCGATATCGCCGCTGAAACTACCTTCGCTGGTAACCAGGATCATAAGCTCCTTACTGATGACCTTGGTCTTGCCGTTCTCTTCGCGGCCGAACCGGAACAAGCCGTCTACCCTCAGCTGGCTATAGATACGCCATAGATCACCGAAGAACTGCTGCGACTGCAGCACTTGTTCACGGATCTGGGCGATATGGGCGCTGGCGATGCCTTCGAAGGCGCTGGTCAGCTCGACCATAGTGCCCATGGTCTCTTTTTCGTTAGCCAGCTCCTTGGAACCGATCATTTGGCGGCCGCCTCCTTAGCGGGTTCGGGCTGGGCGGCAGCCGCTGGAGCCGGTGCAGTCGCTGGGGCTGTAGCCGCCGGCGCGGCCGGCAGCTGCTGGGTCAGCTGGGCCTTGACCGCATTGAAGTCTTCCTCGGCTTTGATGTTCTTAGCCAGCTCCGCCGACTTTTTCTTAAGCGCCGGCACATCCATGGCTATGGATGTCGGACTTTCCAGGATGGCGCCTATGATCAGCTGCTGGGCATCCAGATTATAAGTCTCGCCCGGTACCTGGGTGTAGGCCTGTTTGATCCAGCTGCCGCGGATGATGTCGGCCTTGGCCGAATCGGCCAGTTCGGCGCCGAAGTGCGAGAATTCCTGGGCCTGTTCGTAAGCCGCCAGCCCTTTCAATAAAGCGGAGTTTTGGTCTTTCTGGCGGTCGTTATAGCCGCGGGTACCGACGCGGGTGACGCTCAAACCAGTATTCAGAGCCGGGCGGACGCCTTCGCGGAAGACTTTCATATCCAATATCCATTGTCCGTCGGTAATCGACATGATGTTAGTCGGCAAAAATGAAGTTATATCGCCCCCGTCGGCCGTCACTAGCGGCAAAGCCGTCAAACAGTGGTGGTTGGCCTTAAGCCGACCGGCCCGCTCCAGTAAAGATGAGTGGGCGTGGAAAATATTACCAGGATAAGAATCGCGGCCCGGACTAGTGCCCGACAGCAGCGAGATTTCACGCAACGCCTGGGCGTGGGTGGTCAGGTCGTCATAGACTATCAGGGTGTCGATGCCTTCTTTCTGCCACAAGTACTCGGCCATAGTACAGCCGACATACGGCGCCAGATAGCTTAATACCAGCGATTCGAATATTGACGAAACTATGACGACAGCCTTATCAAGAGCCTTGTTATCGCGCAGACGGGTCAAAAGGATATCGACGTCGCTGCGGCGCTTGGCGATCATCACGTAAACCACTATCTGGTCCGTATCGCGCTGGTTGATGGCAATCTGGGTGGCCAGCGTGGTTTTGCCGGATTTGCTTTCGCCAAGCATGGCCATCCTCTGCCCGCGCACTAGCGGGTACAGCGTGTCGATGCTCATCACGCCGGTCTCCAGCTGTTTTTCCAGCATTTCGCGAGCATAGATCGGCGGCGCTTCGTTAAATACCCGCCAGGCGTCATCGGCAGCCACGGCGCCTTGGCCGTCCAGCGGATCGCCGGTGACCGAAACCACCCGGCCGACAAAATTCTTACCGACTTTGGCCAGCAGTTCGTTGTGCTGGACCACTACCAGAGAACCCAGTTTTGCCGGATGGGAGCCCAGATGGAGTATCAGCACTCTCTCTTCTAAGACATGGTGTACGAAGCCCTTGGTGCCGTCATCAAAAACCACTAAGGCGTGGATGTTGACCGGCTGCAGGCCTCTGACTTCCACTAAAAAACTGTTGACCGCCGTCACTTCGCCGACCGGATGTCCTTGGTCGACTAGGGCTTTGAAATTACGTTTGACGTCAGCGTCCATCGACCGACTCCTTGATCAATGCCGCCAGGTACTCTGTCTGGCTATTCAGCCTGGCCCGCAAACTCATGTCGAATACCTTGTTAGTGGTACGCAGCACGCAGCCGGCGGCGATAGTCGGCTGCAAGCCGACCTGCAGCAGCAACTGCGGATGGACGCTCTGCCGCATCCAGACCAGGATTCTTTCCAAAGATTTGGGGGAGGCTTCGACGGCGAAGCTGATATGGAAATTTGGCGCCTCTTTGTAGACGGCGGCCAGCTGGTCAGCCAAGGTCTGACGGTTTTTCTCATCCAGCAGATTCACGGCGTTTTCCTTGGCCAGCGCCTCCAAAGCGCGGGATAGTTTAGGCGGCGCTATCGGCGAACCGGCCGGCCGGGCCTTGGCGCTGACGAAAAAATCATCCAGCGAGTCCAACTCGCGGTTCAAACGCGTCAAGTCGGCTTGGCTGACGATGTCCGGCGTCAGTTTAAGAGGCGCCATGCTTAATGTCCTCCAGGATGGCCTGCTTATTGGCTTCCAATTCGCCCAGGATGAAGTCCAGCTGGTCGGAAAGGTCTATCTGGTTGCCGATGGCTTTGACGATATAGTGGTTGAAGATGCCGGCCATTTCGGCTTCGAACCGAGCCACGATGCGTTCTTCTTGGGCGGTAGATTGGGCTTTGATCTGCTGTTCCAGGAACTGACGCTGCTGCTCGATAGTCGCCACTGTCTTTTGGATGGATTCCATGGCCAGCTGCTTGGCGTCGTTGATGGACTGCTCGTATTTTTTGAACTCCTCCTGCAGGGTCCTGGTTATCTCGGAGCGCATGTATTCGTTCAGCTGAGTGGTGGTGTTGCGCAGATCCTGCTGCAGAAAGACGGCGTTGTCATTGATGACCTTTTCGAAGTGCAGGCGACCGCGGTTGCGCAGCTCTTCGCGGAAGTCATCGTTAAAAATATGCTCGACGTCTTCAGCGGCGGCATCGGCGATCAGTTCCTTGCGGCCCTTGGCTGGCGGCCCGTTCTGGATTTTGAAAGCCAGCCATATGAAAGCCGCGGCGGCTGCCGCCAGCGATCCGACTATCAGTATCAACCCACCGGTATTCATTATTTCTGTTTGCCTATATCTTCAGTAGTAAATATACCCCAGCCATACCGATTATGAAAACTCCAAGACCGGTAAGGATCGTTTTATACATGCCGCTGAAGATGGCTTTGCGGCTCAGCGGGTTGCGGCCGATGGATATCAGGCTGCCGCGGACACCGCTGTAAAGCACGGTGATGGCGGCTATCAGCGAGACCCCGAAAATCAGTAGGGCGGTGTAAACCCGGATGACCGGAACGCTCTTATTGGCCAAGCCGTCGGCGGCTTTACGCAGAAAGGACGGCAGCGTCGGGTCGGTATTGGATATGGGGTTCTTCGAGACTGAGATATTGATATAGATCCGGCCGATATTCTTGCCATTGTTGGTGGTGACGACTCCGGTAGTCCCGTTGAAACCGTTGACCGCCCGGCCCAAGATCAAAGAGTCGCCGGGCGTGGCTTTAGCGCCGATACCGTTGACCGAGGACACCGATATGTAATCGCCGCCTTTGATAGGCCCGTTGCTGACACTGACCAAGGCCTGGTAGGTACCGGTGGTAGCTACGAAAACCTTGGAATTCTGTCCGACCAGCGTGATAGGCGCGTCACTGGGGTCGACCACCACGCCGTATAAGCCGGCGGCGTTGTTGGCGGGAGCGGCTTTGACCGTCTTGGTCTTGGCGTCTACCAGGGTTACGATTTCACCGGGCTGAAGAGTCTGCGAAGAGGTGTAGCCTTCGACGACATTATCGGCCCTGGCTATCAGACCGGAGCCGAATACGAAAAACATGGCTAAAAGGGTGGCCGCGCTTATTAGCAACAGTCTGATTTTGACTTTTTTTGTTGCTTTCATCTTGGGCCCAAGTATAGTGCTTTTGCTTACAAAAGTCTATCTGTTCTAAAGGGTTAAGTCGCATAGCGCCCGCAGAGTGCCCCGCAGGTCCTCATCCGTAGTACCGCGGCCCAGGCTGAAGCGCAGCGTGGCCCGGGCGACAGCCGCCTCCAGGCCGATGGCCGACAGTACGTGCGAGGCCTCGTCGCGGCTGGCGCTGCAGGCGCTGCCCACGGCGCACTGGATGCCCCGTTCGTCCAGTTCCATCATCAGCCGCTCATTGTCTGACCCGGGAAAAGTGACGCTTAGCAAATGGGGAGAACAGTGTTTAGCCGGACCATTAACGATTGCCGCGGGTATTTTGGCCCGCAGTTCCTCTGTGAAATAATCGCTCAGCTTAGTTAATCTTTTGAACTCTTGGGCATGGCTTTTTTGAGCCATATCCAGCGCCTTGCTAAACCCGATAAAACCGGCCACGTTTTCCGTGCCGCTCCTAAGGTTTCCCTCCTGGCCGCCGCCGACGATCAGCGGCTTGATTTCCACGTCTGAGCCGGCGAATAAGACGCCTGTTTGTTTGGGCCCGTAAATCTTGCCGCCATTCAGGCTCATCAGATCCACCCCCAGCCGGTGAGTATGCAGGTCAAACAGGTTGCCTGCCTGGGCGGCATCGGTGTGCAAGTATATCGGCCGGTTATTCTTAGCGGCTTTTCTTTCGTCGCGCACCCCCCTGACTATCGCGACGATTTCTTTGATCGGCTGGACTGAACCCAACTCGTTATTAACCATCATCACGCTGATCAGAGCGGTTTGGGGCGTAATCATACGTTTAAGGGCATCCAGCTCGACGATGCCTTGTCGACTGACCGGAATCAAGTTGCCCTTGAACAGGTTGGCGGGCGCCAGAATGGATTCGTGTTCAATAGCGCTTACCAGCAATTCGCTGTCTGGGAAGCCGCGCATCACACCCTGTATAGCTAGGTTGTTGGCTTCGGTGGCGCCGGCAGTAAAATAGATGTTAAAGGGGCGCGCGCCCAGCCAGGCCGCGATTCTGGCCCGTGCTTTGTCTAGATCCTGGCTAACTTGTCTGGCGGCTAGGTATACCGCCGATGGGTTATGGAATTTCTCAGAGAAGTACGGCCGCATCGCCTCTAGCACTTCCGGATCCAGCGGGGTAGCCGCGGCATAGTCTAAGTAAACCGGCTTTTTCATGTCAGGTTGAAAAACCTTACGGCGTTATTGGTGGTAGTTTCGGCTAATTCGTCCAAGGGTTCGCCCCTCAAGCCGCTCAAAAATTCGGCCGTATTCTTAATATGCTTGGGTTCGCAGATCTCATCGCGAAACGGCGCCGGAGTTAAAAACGGCGCATCGGTCTCCAAAATCAGCCGCTCCAGGGGCAGGTTTTTAGCGGCCTGTAGCTGGGCTTCGTCGCGGGTGAAAGTCATGATGCCGTTCAAGCCGACGTACCAGCCTTTGTCCAGTATCTTATCCAGCTGTTTCTGGCCGGCGGTAAAACTATGGACCGCCGCCTTTATATCGGAATAATCCCCTACGATGCGCCAAAAGTCCTTCCAGGCGTCGCGGACATGGAAAATGAATGGCAGACCGCTGGGCAGGCCGGCCTCCAGCTGAAGACGGAACAGTTTTTCCTGTTCCTCCCGCGGCGAATAATCCTTATAAAAATCCAGGCCGATCTCGCCGATCGCTACGACCTTCGGGCTTGTAGCGAGCCGGGCTAAATCCTGGGCGCCGGCGCGATAGTCAAAATCCTTGCCGTCATGGGGATGGGCGCCGACGGCCGCCCAGACATTATCGAACTTTGAAGCTAGATCAATCGCTTGGCGGCTGTCATCCAAAGACGTACCGACACAGATTATCCGGGTGACTCCGGCGGCAGCGGCGTCATCCATTACCCGGCCGATATTATCGGCCAGTTTAGGGAATTGCAGGTGGCTATGGGTATCGACGAACTTCATGGTTTTAAGCGGTCTTAGGGGGCTTGGGCCGATCGGCTTTGGGAAATAACGGCGCCGGCTGCTCCTTGATGACTCCGCTGCCAAAGACTTTATCGATCTTTTCGGCGATGGCCGGCATGAAAGGCTTTAGAAGACCGCTGATTTGCTGGAGGGCGCCTACCGTGTAGGCTAAGACTTCGCGCAGATGATCCTCGTCACCGGTCTTAACGATCTCCCACGGCTTGGCTTCCTCAATATATTGGTTAAGGCCTTTGACTTGCTCCCAGACTTCGTCCAACGCCTTATCGAACCGGCATTGGCCGAGGGCCGTTTCGAAGCGCCCCATATCGTGCTCAGGCTCCGGGACGGAACCGATTACGCCCTTCTGATAGCGTAAGATCATGGCCGCCGTCCTAGACACGGCGTTGCCAAGCTGGTCGGCCAGCTCGTTGTTGTAGGCGGCCTCCAGGCGTTCCCAGCTGAAATCACCGTCCCCGTAGCTGGGAATATGGCGCAGGAAGAAATAGCGGAAAGCATCAGCGCCGTACTTTTTAACTATGTCCTTGGGAGCCACTACGTTGCCGATGGATTTGCTCATTTTTTGATCGTCGACCGTGACGAATCCGTGGACATACAAGGCTTTAGGAAGCGGCAGTCCAAGGCCCAGCAGCATCGCCGGCCAGATGGCGGCGTGAAAACGCAGGATATCCTTGCCGATGACCTGTACGTTGGCCGGCCAGAAACTTTTAAAATCTTCGGCTTCCGGATAGCCCAACACGGTGATGTAGTTCATAAGCGCCTCGAACCAGACGTACATCACCTGGCTGTCATCTCCTGGTACCGGGATTCCCCAGGCTATCTTATCCTTCGGGCGACTGACGCTGATGTCCTCCAGGCCGTCGTCAATAACAGCCAGAATCTCGTGCTTACGGGTCTCTGGGAAAATCGCCAGCTTGCCGGTTTCGATGGCTTGCTTGACCGGTTCACCGAAGGCGCTTAGTTTAAAGAAATAGTTCTCTTCCTGGATTTTTTCATAAGGACGGTTATGCGCCGGACAGATACCGTTATTCTCTTTGACTACCTTTTCGGAAAAGAAAGCTTCGTCCCCGGTACAGTACCAGCCGGTGTAATTACCTTTGTAAATATGCTCGGCGAGATTTTTCCAGATCAGCCCGGCCCGCTGCTCGTGCCCCTCATCTGTGGTGCGGACGAAGCGGTCGTTACTGATATCCAGCAGTGGCAAAATCGCTTTGAAACTGTCGCTGATTCGGTCAGCGAACTGCTGCGGATCCAGCTTGGCCTCGGCGGCCTTCTCGGCTATTTTGCCGCCGTGCTCGTCGGTGCCGGTCGCGAACATCGTAGCTATGCCCTGCTGCCGGGCGTAGCGGGCCAAGACATCGGCCTGCACCAGCTCCATAGCGAAACCGATATGCGGCTCGCTATTGACATAAGGAATAGACGTCGTCACGTAAAAGTTGCTCATCCCTCTAATTGTAGCTTAATTTAACCTGTTAAAACAGCGAGGCTTGGTTCGGCGGCCCGGGAACCTCCTCGGTCCCGAACGGTACATTCAGTAAATTAGCCAGCCGCTCTAAAAATACCACTTGGTCAGGTATGAGTTTGGCGGCGGCCTCCGGCAGGTTGAACCAGCCGGCACGGTCGATTTCGGGGAACTCCTGGGTTTTCCCGGACCTGGGCGGCCATTCCAGTTCAAACGTATTGCTTCTTATCTCAGATACGTCCAGGTCGCCTTCCAGCGCCCAAGCGAACACTTCTTTGCCATTCTTATAGGTGATACTACCCAAGTCTTCCCAATTCCCGTCCGGGACCGTCTTGCCCAGCTCTTCGCCGAATTCCCGCGACGCGGTGGCCCTAGGGTCGTCACCGGCATCGAACTCGCCTTTGGGAACCGACCAGTGGCCGGCGTCCTTTTTGGCATGGAAAGGGCCGCCCATATGGGCGATCAGAACTTCCGGCTGACCGTCCTTCAGCCTGTAAACCAATAATCCGGCGCTCTGTTTTTTCATAACCGTGGTGGGATTGGAGGGGCTCGAACCCCCGGCCTCACGAATGTGAATCGCGCGCTCTAGCCAACTGAGCTACAATCCCTCGTACCGATATTATAATCTAATTTTTATCTATGAACTCTTGGCATAAATGCTCAAAAACAGCATTGGTCCAGCCGAAGCCGGTCTGTGACGGATAAACCCCCTTGGCCGGCGGTTTGCCGGGCTGCACTACGTTATACTTCTCCAAAAAGACTCCATACCTGTTGAACCAGTCCAGATTGGTGCGCAGCCATTTCATGGCGATTCGGCGGGCCTCTTCCTCGTAGCCGTATTTCTGCAGTCCTTTGACCACTAAAAAGTGCAGCGGCGCCCAGCCGTTAGGATAAGCCCATTGGGTCGGCAGGCCGCCGGGCACCAGGTTGCCGACCTGCATAGCGTCAGTAGTCGCAAGGCCGCCCTTCTGCTCGAATTTCTTGATGGAATTAACCAGCTTGGCGGCCTGGTGCTCGTCCACCATCCCGGCCCACAGCGGGTAGTATGATGCCAGCGAACTGACGCTGCCGCGGTGCTGCTTAACGTAGTTATAGTCATAATAAAGGTCCTTCAACTCGCTCCACATCAGTTTATTGACGCTCAGCCGGCGCTGATGGGCGGCCTCGTCCCATCTTTTGGCCGCCTCTTCTTCACCTAATAGCCGCTCGGCGTAAGCGAAATCCTTCTCGTACTTGTAAAGTAGGCTGTTGAGATCGACCGGCAGATAGTTCAGGGCCTTATGCCCGAAACGCGGCGTGAAATCCCAGCCGCTTTCGGCCTCGGCCAGGTCGTTCAGATAATTGACATCGTAATAGCGGCTCAGGCCCTCGTGCACCAGCCGGACGTTAGGTTTAGTCTTGCCCATCCAGACGGTATGGTATTCGCTCTCCGCGATTCTTATGGCTCGGCGCAGCCATTTTTTACCGGGCTTATAAGTTTTATAGGCATCCATTATGAAGCTGGTCAGAAATGGCGGCTGGCTGCGTCCCATCAGGTAGGTGCGCGAGGCGTTGGGAATGATTTTAAAACGCTCGTAAGTATAAAGTAGGTTTTCCAGCACGCCCATCACTAGCTCTTTATG
>JANWHE010000012.1 GCA_025450575.1 Candidatus Saccharimonadales bacterium | reverse complement strand
CCAGCGGCACCTTCGCTGGCATCTTCAGCCAGCAAAGCAATGTCAACGTTAACAACCCGATGGTCGTCTTCAATATTCGCGATCTGGAGGACGAGCTGCGTCCGGTGGCTATGTATATCGTCTTAAACCACATCTGGAACCGCACCAAGGTGGATAAAAAACGCCGCATGCTGATCGTCGACGAGGCCTGGCAGCTCATGCGCTATGAAGACAGCGCCAACTTCTTATTCTCGCTCGCCAAACGGGCCCGCAAGTATAACCTCGGCATCACTACCATCACCCAGGACGTCGAGGACTTCATGGCCAGCCGCATGGGCCGGGCGATCGTCGCTAACGCCAGCATGCAGATACTTCTCAAGCAATCGCCGACGGCCGTAGATGTTTTGGCCGATGTTTTTAAACTGACTAGTGAAGAGAAGAAACGCCTCAGCCAATTCCCGGTCGGCCAAGGGCTGTTCTTTGCCGGCCAGAACCACGTGCATATCCAGGTGATTGCCAGCCCCACGGAGAATGAATTGATTGTCACCACCCCTCAGCCCCAGCAGCGGCAACCCGAAGCCACGCCCCTGGCGCCGGCGGCCGCTGCTCCCGCGGCACCCACGCCCATGGCTCCTCCCGCGCCCATGGCTGCTCCGGCACCGGCGACCAGTCAGCCGCCTAGCCAAACCCTGGTACCGCCGGCTCCCAGTCCTTCGCCGCCAGCCTCATCGCTTGGGATGGAGTCGCCCGTGGCGCCGCCCCAACCTAACGGAGCCGAGTTTGAATGGCAGAATCCGCACACCGCTTAAATAATAAACGGTTGAACCAAGCCTGAGCCATGGCGACCAGCGCTCCGCTATCCGAAAAAGCTCCCGAAGAGACCGATAATCCGGGCCAGGAACTCGCTGACCGCGAGCTCAATCCGGATAGACAAACCGCGGCTGCCGGTAATCCAACGGATCCGCGAGGCAATGATGTCGCGGCCGGCGACTCCTCCGATCCCCGCGGCGAACCTAACACCGACGAGCTGAGGGAGCAAGAACAGCTGCCGGATGCCGGCGATCCAGAAGAGTCATTTTACCGCCCCGGTCGAGACCAGCCTCAAACCGGCCGTCTGTCCCTGCGTGGACGCGTCACTCGGCGCCGCGCGATTTTTGGCGGCAGCATTACTGGCACTATCATCGCGCTGATTCTGCTCCTAACCGGTGTGTCGGGCCCGCTTACCTTCGTTCATATCGCCCAGCTAATGCAGCGTTTCCACTTCTCGCATCAACAGAACGCCAGCAACGACCGGATGGGCCGCCTGTATCGCTATGCTAGGACCGGCAACCCGGGAGAAACCAGGCTGGGTTGGCTGGGGAGTAAGATGCACGCGAACATGCTGGCCGACATGGAAAAAATCGGCCTTAAGCCTCACTATTCATCAGTTGGTGGAGTGTTCGACTCCTTTGAAATCGACCGCTCCAGCCCTAACTCGCCGTTTAAGGATATGAGTAATGATGAGATCAAAAGCGCCCTGGCGGCCAAAGGCGTCGATATAAGCAAAATTGAGTTTCTGCCGGCCGAAGGCCAAGGGGGGTTGCCTACTGTCAGAGTGGCTGTCGACTCATACAAGGGACGGAACACCAGCTTCAAGTTCCTATCGGATCAAATCGGCACGTCGGATATCCCCGGGCCCATCCGGGTAAGGGTTTTATCGCGCTATGGGTTGGCTAGCTGGCACCCCCTGAAACGCATAGACGCTAAACTCAACCAAAAACTTTCGCAGCTTTACGATAGCTGGAAACAATCAAAAGAACAGCGCCTAAAAAATGGGGTGGGCGAGGGTGAGCTTAACACTGCAAGCGCCCAAGAACAGGAAACCGACCCTCAGACGAAAAAAACTACTACCATCCCGGCACCGGGCGATAATGGGCCGCTGCCAAGTTCTAAAGCCCAACAACTATTAGGGAGTATCAAGGACAGTAGCAGCTTGAAGATCGGCGGCGCGGTGTCTACCGGGGTCGGTTTGGTTTGTACCGTCTACGCCGTAGACAAAAATATGGGCGCAATTCGTTATGCCCAGGTAATAACCCCTCTTATCCGTATGGGTATGGACGCCGTAACCGTCGGCAATCAGATAATGTCCGGTAATGACGTCAGCTCTACGGAAGTCAGTTTTTTAGCCAAAAGCTTTAACGAAACGGATTCAAAGGGCAACACCCTCTCGACCTGGAATCAGGCCGCCAGTATCCAAGCCGAAGAGGGCCAGTCATACGACAGCAATAAAGATATTAGCTCCCAATATGCCGGCCAGCCCAGCCAGCCGGATGTCAAGGACGCGCTAAGCGGGAGTGTGCCTGACTGGATAAGCTGGGCTGGGAGCGTGCCAGCCGTCGGCCAGTTGTGCGGTACTGCGGGCAGTATCATCACCGGTGCTATCGGTTTCGCCGTCGGGGTTTTCAGCGGGGGATTGATCAGTACCGTCGGGCAAGCCTTCGCTGGCGCTTTAGCACAGCCTTTAGTCATCAGTAAGCTTTCGCATTTCCTAGCGGGAGAGTCGGTCAACGTGCTGGCCACTGGCGCCCAGTGGGGTAATGATATTGATTACGGGTCGCGTTTGGCCTCCAACTCCATGTCGCTTCTGTTCGGCGGCGTCAAGCTTACTTCTGCTCAATCAAGCCAATTGCAGGCTATGGAAGACACTCAAAGCCAGGCCGAATTCGATTCCCACAACATCGCTTATAAATTATTTGACCCTTACGATGAGCGTTCGGCTATTTCCAGGGTCATCGACGGCTCTAGCACCAGCTTCACTCAGAACCTCGCCCGTATGGGCGGTGTGTTTGTGAATTTCGGTAAGAGTTTCGGTAATCTCGCGAATATTTTCACCCCCAAAACTTCCGCCGCCCAAAACACATACGATTACGGGTTCTCGGAGTATGGTTTCAGCGCCGACGATCTCAATAATCCGGCGGTCGGCGACCCTTACGCCAATGCCGCGGCGGCGGCGGCGATCCTCGATAACCCGAGCAATAACAGCTATATCTCACGAGCGCATGATTGTTTTGGAGTAGATATCAAGAAAATTTCTAACCCTGATGACGCCTCCAAAAGCCTGTGGGACGTTATCCCGATCTCCGCTTCGGATACCCAGCCCGATCCTTATGACTCGTCTTATGAAAGTAGTAGTCACTGTAATGATCCGAGTGATCCTAATTGGCTCAAAATTCGTTTCTTTATCTTTGATACTGGAGTCATGGAGGGTTATGCCTGCTATAAAGGCGACGATCAATCCTGCCAGAACGACGGTTTTGACGACTCTTCTTCGGCGGCCACCATCAATACGACCTCCACCGCCGGTTCAAGCGTCGATCTGTCGACTGTATTCGATGATTCTAGCTCTGTAGCCTGCGCGGGCGGCACCAAAGATTTGGGTATCCAGGATGGGTACCATAACGGCCAGGTTGTAAAAATCCGGGTCTGCGCGGTCTCCGACCTGCCAAGCACTTCCGAGGAGAGTAACGGTGGGTATGGGGTTACCGGCGCCGATGGCAATGCCGTAGTCAACTCAAGGGTATCGGGCGCTGTATACGCGCTGGCTCAGGCGGCGGCCAAAGATAATCTGCCTCTGATTGCCGCCAGCGGTTTCCGAACCATGCAACACCAGCAGGCCCTGTTCGCCCAGAACCCCGACCCGACCCGGGTAGCTCAGCCGGGCTATTCCAATCATCAGATGGGCCTGGCCATAGATTTTGCCGGACTGCCCTCGACGCCGGGCCCCGCCACCGGTAATCCGATTTGGGACTGGCTGGTCAAAAATGCTGGTAACTTCGGGTACAAAAACTATCCTCAGGAGGCCTGGCATTGGTCTATAACAGGTACCTGACGATGAGACGCCGAACCATAACTTTGATATTCTTAGCCGTACTGACCCAGCTGGCTCCGCTCAGCCGGGTGGCAGCCCTCAGCCAAGACCAGATTGATGCTTTGAATTCCGGCATACATTATTTCAATACCGAATCATCTACTTGCAACCCCAGTCTCAGTCTCAGTCTTAGCGGCAATGACCAGCAGCAGCAGGCTTTCAACTTCTTCGTCCAAAAAGGCTTGAGCGAAACTCAGTCGGCCGCCATCGTCGGTAACTTAGAACAGGAATCTCACCTGGATCCGACTATTACTAACAGCATAGGTGCTTACGGTATCGCCCAGTGGACGCCGGCGAGCGGGCGCCTGCCAAAGCTCCAAGCTTACGCCCAGCAGAATAACCAAAGCGTCAGCGACTTTGGGCTCCAGCTTAACTTCGTCTGGTACGAGCTGAGCGGAAGCATGCAGAACGTACTCGGCGACCTCAAAGTCACTAGCACTCTGGTTGGAGCTAACCATGTTATCTTCCTCGAGTACGAGAATCCTGGCGACAGCTCCGAGCCCGATAGGCTCAAGAACGCGACTGACATCTATAACCAATACGCCGGCTCGTCCCCTAGCGCTACGGGCAGTTCCGGTTGCTCATCTGTCGGCGCCGGTCAAGACACTCAATACGTGGACGGCTTTACGGTATATAGCCAGTACGACCCGGCTTGGGCCGATAAACCTTACGGCGATACGACTATCTCTGCCGCTGGCTGCGGGCCTTCCGCCATAGCTATGATAATCACGACCTTAACGGGCCAGAGCGTCACGCCTGATATGACCGCCAGCTACGCCGACCAGCAGAATCTGTACGTCCCTGGGGCCGGTAGCAGCTGGGGTATCGGCAAAGTGCTGGCGGAACACTGGGGGCTCAAAGCCGCCCCTGTCGGCGCCGACAAGGCCGCTATCAGCGCGGCTCTGCAGTCCGGCGCCCTGGTGATAGTATCGGGCAGGGGGGCTTTGCCTTTCACTCCCGAAGGGCATTTCATCGCAATCCGAGCGGTTAAATCGGATGGCAACTGGCTGATTGGCGATTCGGGCCATAATGATACTAGTACTAAAGAATGGTCACCGGACGTAATATTAAGCGGCATACAAAATAATGGCAGCGGGGGGAGCGTTTATGCAATCAGCAAATAAGCGGCGTCTTTTGATAATACTAGGAGTAATACTGCTTCTGGTAATCGGAGTGGTGGCGCTTTTATCCAAGCCCCCTAAAAAACCTTCAACGCCGCAAATCACGACCTATACGGATCCCTATTCGCACGAAACGGTCACCGATGTCGCCGGAAAAGCTCCTGACACCTATGGCTCTACTGCGACTACTCCTATTTACCTGGGTTTCGATAAGCTTCTGGACCACGGTATGACATTTGATCAGGTAGGCAACCTTAAGGTAGCTTTCGATAACTTTTCGAAAAAACAGCCTAAGCCGATTCAACAGGTGAGCATAGATGTGGATCATATAACCGCCGAGCACGACACCTCTGGCTTCTTCCTGTTCTTCAATGTCATGGCAGATCGCCAATATGTCTATAAAGCAAAAGTGGACTATACGGGTCTAAGCGCTATCCGCCTTTACTTATCTGACAGTAAGGGCAATCTGACGTACGATTCGCAGACCGTGAACACTCAAGTAGGTGAGTGAGCAAAGTGTTTAAGATTGACAAAACGTGATATGTGTGGTAAATTATATATAAAGGTTAACTTAAATGCGTAGCCAAGAATTTAAATCCAGATCCTATGAAACCGGGGCAGTCCTGGCCGCGGCCCTAGTGGCTTTTACCGGCCGGGTAGGGTTGAAGCCGGTTCTGGCTACGCCGGAGGCGATGGCCGCGGATACCCCGGCCCACGTCTATAACTTCAATAAGAGCCACTTGCCCAAACCGGCGCCAGAGGGCGTCAAAGTTATCAATAATGCAGAGCAGATTCAGCTCGAGAATCTAAAAGCTTACGTCAAACTTAAGAACCGCTGGGATGGCGTAGTAGTAATACATGCCCCCGAGACAGATGCTAACATCGGGTTTGCCAGCTCGCCCTCGGCCTACGACGTTTTTGAAACAGGTTCAGGTTTTTTATACCATACCGATAAAAGGGCTTTGGAAGTAGATGGGCCGGGCATAGAAGTATTTAATGGCCGTCCTTACTTGGCTGTCAGCGGCAATGGCCCGCAGTGGGGTTGGGCTGATTTAAAGTGGCTGCTTCAAAATCATGCTGTAGATTTTTACGAGTATGCTGGACAGAAACCGCATCCTATAGCCTTTAACCCTGGCACTGCTGTAGATAAACCAAAACTTAAAGTATGGGAAGTCGCGCCTACACCTGAAGAAATAGCTGCGGCTCCTGATCTTAGTGGCCACCTGCATCGGCTGAAACCCAGCCATGTCATTCCTTACGTCAGCCGATAGGCTAGATCGATATCAACCGATGGTCGCCGGCGGCGAAATAATCGACGACCGAATCGGCGTCGGTGGTAGTTATCAAAGTCTGGTGCTTTTTGAGCCGGCCGACAAGCGCCCGGCGGCGGGCGCCGTCCAGTTCCGAAAAAACGTCATCCAGTAGGAATATCGGTTTTTGGCCGCGGGCCTTTTCTATCAGGCCCAGCTCGAAGATTTTCAGGGCTAGCAGCAGGCTGCGGACCTCGCCGCGCGACGCCGACAGGCCGGCCGGCTGGCCATTCAGGTAAAACACGAAGTCCTCGCGGTGGGGACCGCTGCCGGTAAAGCCTCTTTCCAAATCTCGTTCCACCGAAGACTGCAGCTTGGACAACAGGCGGCTGGCGTAATTTTCGGCAGGGAACTGGCTTTGGTAATTCAGCTCGACGGCGGATTTATGGCGGGCGATCTGGCTGTAGGTCTTGCTGATCTGCTGGTTGATATCATCCGTCAAATCCTGGCGGGCGCGGGCAATCTGGGCGCCGGCTTCGCTTAGGCGTACATCCCAGGCGAACAGCTGCTGGGCGGCCCGGCCGCGGCCGTGTTTAAGCAGGGTATTGCGCTGGGCCAAAGCCCGGCGGTAGCCGGCGGCCAGGGTCTTGAAACCGGGCCGGCTGCTTTCTAAAAGCTCGTCGAAGTATTCGCGGCGCTGGTCCGGGCCCCGGCTCATCAGTTGCAGGTGGTTGGGTTCGAAATAAACCACCGGTACCACCCGCTCGTAACCCAGCCTTTTAAAAACCTTGCCGTCTATCTCGAACGTCTTGTCGGCGGCCGGATCAAGCTGGATCTTCAGCGTGCGGTCATGGTTATCAAAATTGCCGTCCAGCCTGGCCCAAGGTTTATCAAACTGCGGCAGGTCCATGTCGCGGGCCCGGTAAGAATTTCCCCGGCAAAGCAGCATCACGGCTTCCAGCAGGTTGGTCTTGCCGCTGGCGTTCGGCCCGACGATGATATTGACGCCCGGCTCGAACTCAAATGAAGCGTCACTGTAGGAGCGGAAGTTCTGCAGCCGGATAGAGCCGATCATAGATAATAGCTTACCGTTTTTAGCTTCGAAGCGGCATGATCAGATGCACGTAGTTAGCTTCGCCGGCGCTGCGCAGGATGACCGGCTCCAGCTTGCCGTTGAAACAAAACTCTACTTCCTGGGCCGAAAAGGCGTTCAGCGCATCAATGAGATAACGCGAGTTCAGCGTTACTTCGCCGCCACCGGTAACTTTGGCGTCGGCCTTGGCGGTATTCTCGCCCAGCTGGGAGGCGATGGCGTTGATACTGACACCATCCTGCTTATCGGCTTTGACGGTAATGCTGCCGGCGCTTTCGCGGGCGAACAGGCTAGAGACTTTGGTGATATTTAAAAAGTCAGCGCGGGCCAGGGTAGCGGTGGTTTCGAATTTGGTCGGGATGAGTTTGCGGTAGTCCGGGTAGTTGCCTTCAATCAGCCGGGCCACCAGGCTGACGTCGCCGGCGTGGAATAGTACCTGCTGGTCGTCGTGGGTCACCACGACTTCTTTATCGGTATCGGAGATTATCCTAAGCAGATCCTGAGCGGCGCTGGCCGGTACCAGGAAATTTATCGGCTTAGAGGCTTTACCCAGCTTATTTTCGGCCAAGCGATAGCTGTCGGTGGCGACCACCACCGCCTGGGAGCCGGAGCTATGGAAGTACACACCGTTAAGCACCGGCCGGGCGTCATCGGCGCTGGCCGCGAACACGACTTGCGATAAGGCTTTCTTAAAATCGGCCGCCGGGCTTTTCCAGGTAACGCCTTCTTTGATGGCCGGCATGACAGGGAAGTCATCGGCCACGATGCCGTTGATGGTCGATTGGTACTGGTCGGTGGTGATATGCAGTTTGTTATCAGCCAGCTCCAGATTCAAAACGCTGTCGGGCAGACTGCTGACAAAATCTTGCATTAGCCGGGCCGGAACGGTAATGGCGCCTTCGGTTTCGATCTTCGAGCCAATAAAGTGCGTGATGCCAATATCCAAGTTAGTGGCGGCGATGCTCAGCCGGTTGTTCTCGGTCTTTAATAATACATTAGAGAGAATGGGTAGGGGATTACGGCTATTGGCTATCCGGGCGACGGTACTTAGGGCTTTAGATAGGTTGGCTTGGGTGACTTGCAGCTTCATTTATTATTCCTTAATTTAAATTAGTATTATTAATAGGTACTGTGGAAAGCGGGTACAACTTAAACCCTAACAGATTATAAATACCTAATTTTGGGTGTCTATAAGCGCTCATAAGTTGTTCAAGCTTGGTGCATAAACTGCGTACAAAAAATACTTGATTTGTTAAGTATCTAAGGAGGGCTGTGTATAGTGCGTACAAGCCGGCGATTTTTCCCGGGCTTATACCTAGCTTATCCACGGCTTGTTCACAGGCTTTAAGCATAGAGTTTTTCCTTTAGTTCGTTGACGGAGCCGCGGATCGGGCTCTCATAGCTTAGCTCACGCTGAATCTTCTCGATGGAATGGATAGCCGTGGTGTGGTCTTTACGGCCCAGCTCATGGGCAATCTTGGGGAACGATAAGTGAAGCTCGCTTCTTAGCATATACATGGCGATCTGCCGTGGTACGACGATATCCTTGTCGCGCTTGGGGCCCAGGATTTCTTCGACCGAAACATGGAAGTGCTTAGCGGTGCGTTCGATGATGGCCCGGGCGCTGATATGTTTGGGCCGGTTCTTGG
>JANWHE010000011.1 GCA_025450575.1 Candidatus Saccharimonadales bacterium | reverse complement strand
TTTGGATGTTTAGTACTTAAGCCTAAAATTACGCCGAACCGCGCGGTAATGCAATATGGATTTCAAGTTATACTCAAAGGATGGACAGCCTGCAGGATATCTTAGGGAAGCGTGATTTTACGCCGCCGGACGAGGTGACCGCCGTCAAAGAATTCATCTTAAGGCGTTATAAAAGTCCCAGCACTGTACGCGTAGAACGCGACGTGCTGGTGGTCCGGGTGCCGTCCAGCGCCCTGGCGGCCACCTTGCAGCTGGAGCAAAGGACCTTGATTGACAGGTGCCGGATTACCCGCCGTCTTATTATTCGCTACGGTTCAAGATAGCCTGCAAATCCTCTTTCAGCCGTTCGAAATTCTTATACACTACCGCGCTCATTCCTAAGCTTTCAGCCACGGCCACATTGGGCTCGCGGTCATCTATGAAAAGGCAGTCTTTCATACCCACTCCTAACCGCCGGGCGGCTAATTCGAATATTTCGGGGTCGGGTTTTACCAGGCCTACTTGAGACGATAGGAGCAAATCATCAAAAAGCCCCAGTTCCTCTTCCGAGAAATGCGCATGGAACCAATCGGGCATAGCGATATTGCTCAAGATACTGAGTTTGTATCTTGGTCTGAGTTCACGGATGTAGTCAAACAGCTGCTCGTTTTTCGACAGGTGTTCGCTGATAATTTGGCCTACGACGGCGGGTTCTACCCCTGCCAGATCGGCGACCTGGGCTATAAATTCCTCATAAGGGATCAAGCCTTTGTCCACCCGCTGGTTAAGCTCTTTGGCCCGCGTGCGTTTTGGGCCGCCCGGCAGATATTCGTCCAGGAATTTAAGCCAGCCGTCGATGGTCAGCACCCCGAAGCAGTCAAAGACTATCGCCTTGATCATCTAATCAATATAGCAGTTTACTGCTGCGGCTCGGCGGTGGCGGACAAGTCGACGTTTTCGACCAGCGTTTCGTAGCCCGGTACTTGGTCCTCGAATAATGTCTGGATGGTAGTGACGGCGCCGGTGGACGTGCCGACCTTGGTGCCGCAGGAACTGCCCCAAGTGCGCGACAGGTCACTGCCGTCCTGGTTTAAGTCCAGGATAAACCTGAAGCCCAGAGCGCATTGGCCGGCTTCGTTTGTTGGGATATTCGCATTCTTGGTCTTGGCCAAAAAGCCGGCGTTGTTGATAGATTTCAGAAAGACCGTGTAAGCTTCCTGATTATTCTCGAAACTTTGGCTTTGGATGACCTGGGAGTTGTAGCCCTTTAGGACGTCCAAGGTCACTTGGCTGTTAGAAACCGTAATGCGAATGGAGCGGTGCAGCGAATCAGCATTCACTATGCCGTCTTCGGTAAAGCTGACAGCGGCGTTAGTACCGGCGTAAGCCGGCAGCGGCTGCAGTTGGGCGCCGGAAGCAGGCTTTTTGTTGCCATGGCCGAAAATCGCCACTAAGACGATGATGAAAACTATGATGCCAATAAAAAAGGCCAGAAGCCTCCCAAACCACATAATGTACAATATAATACCATCTTACATTACATTTTTCAATAGCGCTCAGCTGTTGCGGACTACGTAAGTTAGCCATTTCGTACCATGGCTCATAGGTATATAGCCTTCATATAGTGAAGTCATCCCATGGTTTTCTAAAACATCCCTAAACTCATCCCTTTGCCAAAAAGCAAAGAAGTAAGGAGTGTTTTTTAGATAGTCTTTGGTCTGAATTGCTTCCCCTTCGCCTTCTTTCATGGCTATAAATCCTACTGCTTTAGCTTTCATATTTCTTTTAATTGCAGCAAGCGCCTCGTCGATCCGATTTTTAGGCACATGAATTAGTACAGCAGCAGCCCAAAAGCCATCGAAAGGTTCAGAGAAGCTCAAGTTATACAGGCTTACTTGCTCAAAAGCAGCACCGGGATTATATTTTCTAGCTACCGCTAGTTGATTGGCAGAGATGTCCGTACCCAGGTAGTCATAGCCTTGAGCAATAAGTTCTCGAGCATCCCTGCCAGAACCGCAACCGATTTCCAATAGTCTGCCCTCTGGCAAAAACTTGAAAAACTCATCAAAATTCTCCTGCCAAAATTTTTCGGTCTTATGAGTATCCGCCCATTCATCGGAAACGGAATCATAGCTTTCTTTTGTTATTCTTTCGGGTTCAGTTAAACCGCTCATGGTTTAATTTCCGGGAAACGGTTAGGTTCTTGAGCGTAATAATCCGCCCAGTGATGGTCTGCCGGCCAGGTCTCGGTATCTATGAAATCGCCGTTCTCAAAGCCGCCGTTTTTGGCTCGCTTTTCATCTTGCTTAGCCTCGACCTGCGCTTTGGTAAAACCTTGGTCTTTGATGATTTGGTCCAGCGCTTCCTGTACGTCCGCGAGCTCGCCTAAATCCGTGCCTTCGGAAATCTCCTCGATAATTTTATCAACCAGGGCTTTTATTTTATCTTCTTTAGACAATTTATGATGCTCAACTTTGGCGCCGTTTTGAATATGATCGGCAGTGATTTTATCCCTTACTAATTTGTTCAGCCTGAACGTTCGCGTATTAGCCACGACTGAAAACCTCTATTGTAGCCGCCACCTCTTCTACCACCCCGTCGATACAGTCGTAGTCTTTCACTTCATCGGCATTGGCCCAAGCAGAATCAGTAAATGCCCCTTTTTCGAGTTTTACTTCGCCGTCTTTGTACTCTACGCCAAACTTAATTAGTACTACAGGTATGCCATCGGGTCGGACAAAGACCTTACTGCCGATGTATTTTTCATTTTCATCAACGACCAGGCCAGATTCTTCCAAAGTTTCACGGCCAAGGAGCCTTGGAATTGCGTCTTCAAAGACCACGACATTGCCATCGATTGAAGTAGGGTTTTCTAAATCAAGATCTTTGTGCTCTAATTTGCCGCCGGCGTTAGCCCATTTTCCCGGATGCACCGGCTCATCGTCGCTGCGTCTTAATATCAGGCATCTGCCGTCATCCGACCGGTAAATTGTAGCGCTTGTGACCAAATAAAATAATTTATCCGGTTTGGCCTGTTCGATACTTATTCTTTCTGCTTTCATACAACCACCTTTAAATATTCCTGCACGCCTTTGAGCCAGCCGCCGGTGAAGTATTGTTCGGGCTTAAAGCCATTTATATCAACCCATTCGGACTTATCGTGATGGTCGCCCAGCTGGATTTCGCCACCTAGGTAGTCGGCTTCATATCCTATGGCAAAAATCCGGACCATTTCGCCTAGCCGCTGCTCTTTGCGTTCATGACGGAAGAATACTCTTGTCTTGCCAAGTTTATATTTAACTCCTGGGCCAAGCTCCTCTTTAATTTTCCTTTTAATAACGGCTTCCAGCGGCGCATTGAATTCGTCTTTTTTGATACGGCCGCCCGGGATGTCCCAGTCGCCAAAAACATCATGCGTAATCAGCAATTTATCGCCATCACGCAAAAGTAATTTCACAGCAACAAAATACAAATCTTTATCCATTACAGCTCGCCCCAGTTTTGACCGATGCTGACGTCGGCTTTGAGCTTTACCCGCAGCTTGGTATAAGCGTTCTCCATCTCAGTCTTGACCGTCAGGCCGACGGCTTCGGCCTTAGATTTCGGGACCTCGATAATCAAACTGTCGTGAATCTGCAGCAGTATCTTGGTGTCCTTATCCAGCTTGGCGGCGACGCTGTTCATGGCGATCTTCATGATGTCGGCGGCGCTGCCCTGCAGCGGCATGTTGACTGCGGCGCGGTAGGCGGCTTCGCGGACCACGAAGTTGGACGACTGGACGTCCGGCGTCGGGCGCCGCCGGCCTAGCAAAGTCTCCACGTAGCCTTGCTCTTCGGCTTGCTTGCGGGTTCTGTCGATGAACTTTTTGAGTTTGGGGCGGATTTCAAAGTAACGCTTTATGAAATCGCGGGCCTCGCCGAAGCTCATGCCCGTGCTATTGCTCAGGGCGTGGGCGCCCAGGCCGTACATGATGCCGAAGTTCACTTCTTTGACCGACGAGCGCTGGGCTTTGGTAACGTCTTTCGGATCAATACCGTAAATCTGGGAAGCAGTCTGGGTATGGATATCGGCGTCCTCGTTGAAAGCTTTTATCATGCCTTCGTCGCCGGACAGCGCCGCGGCCAGGCGCAGCTCGAACTGGCTGTAGTCGGCGCTGACCAATAGGTTGCCCTTTTCAGCAATGAAGGCGGTGCGGATCCGCCGTCCCAAATCGGTGCGCACCGGGATAGCCTGCAAGTTGGGGTCGATGCTGCTCAGCCGACCGGTCGGCGCGATGGTGATGTTGTAAGTGGTATGCACGCGGCTGTGCTTGTCGACCTGTTTGGGCAGAGTGTCGACATAGGTGTTCTTGAGCTTGGTGACCTCGCGGTACTGGGTTATAAGGTCAATGATCGGGTGCAGGCCGCGGAGCTTGTCCAGCTCGCCGGCGGCCGTGGAGTAGCCGGTTTTGCCTTTTTTCACGCCTTGAGTTGGCAGTTGCAGCTTTGTGAACAGGATTTCGCCCAGCTGGCCGGGCGAGCCGATGTTGAATTCCTGTCCGGCCTCTTTATAAATTTTCTTTTCCAGCTCTTTGACGCTACTAGCGAGTTCTTTGCTGAACTTTTCTAGATATTTGACGTCCAGTTTGATACCTTCGAATTCCATACTAGCCAGCACTGGGATGAGCGGCCACTCAATATCTTTGGCCAGCTTTTCAATCTTGGGCAGCTGTTTTAAAGCTTTGGTCTGGCCCTCGTGCAGCTGGCGGATAACGGCCATGATTTCCGGCGCCCGGGTCAAGAGTTCGTCGGCGTCCAGATCGTCCAGTGACGAGCCTTCGTAGCGCAGCATCGACGACGCCAGCTCGGTCAGAGTCTGAGCCCTCAGCAGCGGGTTTATAAGATAAGCCGCTACCAGGGCGTCGTGGCCGATAGGCGGAAAATCGCTCACGCCCATGCCGCGTAGCATCTTGAGTGTTGACTTCAGATCATAACCTACCAGCGGCCGGACATCGCGGAAATTCTTAGCGATCAGCGAATGGTCCAGCTTGCGCAAGTCCAGCGCGTAGGTTTCTCTGCCGTCTAGGCTGATAATCATGACTTCCGGGTCGGCGCCGTGCTTGCCGGCGCAGCGCGAGTGGATATAAAAGAATTCGGAACCACCAAGTTTGGGCAGATCCTTGTCCTTATTGATGATGTGGTTGGCACCGACTTCCAGCTTTACGCCGCCGGTCCGCTCGGTCTGGGGCGTCTCGGCCCGCATGTTGCCAGGCAGGTTGCGCGCCAAACTCCTAAACTCCAGCCGCTCCAGCAGCGTCTTCAGCGCGGCGGCATCGATCTTGGTGCCGTCCATGGCTTTTAGGTCTAGTTTGACCGGAGCATCGCACCAAATGGCGCCGACTTCCTTGCTCAAGTATGCCAGCTTTTTACCGGCCTCTAGTTTTTTACGAGTACTTTCTTTAATCTCATCCAAGTGCTCATAGACGCCGTCCAAAGTTTTGAACTCTTTTAATAGCTCAATGGCTGTCTTTTCACCGATGCCGGGCACGCCCGGCAGGTTGTCGCTGCTGTCGCCTTTCAGGGCTTTGAGGTCTAAGAATTGTTCGGGTTTTAA
This sequence comes from Candidatus Saccharimonadales bacterium, assembly GCA_025450575.1. Lineage (GTDB taxonomy): Bacteria > Patescibacteriota > Saccharimonadia > Saccharimonadales > UBA10212 > JAIFWC01. The sequence continues at coordinate 38 of JANWHE010000011.1, read as the reverse complement.
GCCGTATTTCTGCTCGAAACTTTCCGGATGATATTCTT
>JANWHE010000010.1 GCA_025450575.1 Candidatus Saccharimonadales bacterium | reverse complement strand
TAGGCAGTTCAGTGTCCGCCTGCGTCTGGGGGTCGATGACCTGGTCGACACTATGCCATTTGGCCTGGATATAGGCGGGTGAATCAGAGCCAGCTAAGGATTTTATCAGCCAGTCAAGAGGTACTTTTTCGGCTACCGTCTGAACTTTTTCACCGGCGCTCAACATCCAGTTGGGAATATCCGAACGCTCCCTGGCACTCATAAATCTATCCTATGACTTTTCTTTGATTTCGGCAATCAGGTCTCGCAGCTCGGCGGCTTTTTCGAACTGCAGATTGGCGGCCGCCAAATCCATCTGGGCCGTTAGATCGCGCACCATGTGCTTGTATTCTTCTTTAGGAATTTTCCGAAGGTCGATTTTGGGAGCTTCCTCTTTGGCCTCGCGCGGCAGCATTTCGCTGACTTCGCGGCTGATGCTTGTCGGGGTAATTCCGTGCTTGGTGTTATATTCTTCCTGAATCAATCGTCGACTGTCGGTCACATCAATCGTGCGCCGCATGCTGCCCGTACTGCGGTCGGCGTACATGATTACCCGGCCTTCCTGATGGCGCGCGGCCCGGCCGACTGTCTGTATCAGCGCTTGTTCGCTGCGTAAGAAGCCTTCTTTGTCGGCGTCCAAAATAGCTACCAAGCTAACTTCCGGCAAGTCCAGACCTTCGCGCAGCAGGTTGATGCCGACCAGTACGTCGTAAACGCCCAACCGCAGATCGCGCAGGATATCGGTCCGCTCCAGGGTATCGACTTCGCTGTGGATGTACTGCACTTTGATGTCCAGTTCCTGAAGATATTCGCTTAAATCCTCAGCCATGCGTTTAGTTAAAGTCGTGACTAAGACGCGCTGTTTTTTGGCGACGGTCTTACGGATCTCGGCTATCAGGTCATCTATCTGTCCGTCTACTGGCCGGACTTCGATAACCGGGTCCAGCAAGCCGGTGGGGCGGATGATTTGCATGGCCGGCTCCGGGCTGCGTGATAGCTCGTATTCGGCCGGCGTGGCGCTGACATAAACCACCTGGTTCATGTGGCGCTCGAATTCACTGAAAGTCAGCGGTCTATTATCCAAGGCGCTGGGCAGCCGGAAGCCGTGTTCTACCAAAACTTCTTTGCGGGCCCGGTCGCCGTGATACATGCCGCGCACCTGGGGGATAGTCATATGCGACTCATCGACGATCAGCAGATAATCATCCGGGAAATAATCCATCAGTGTCGCCGGCTGTTCGCCCGGTTCGCGGTTAGTCAGGTAGCGGCTGTAGTTTTCAATACCCTTCACGAAGCCGGTCTGCTCTAACATCTCGATATCGAATTTGACGCGCTGCTCCAGCCGCTGGGCTTCCAGCAGTTTGTCGTGGGCCCTGAACCAAGCCAAGCGCTCCTCGGTCTCCAGTTTGATCTGTTCTAATGCCCGCAGCAGTTTTTCCTGGGGCGTAACATAGTGCGAGCCCGGGAAGACCGTCAGTTTATCCAGCGTTTTCTCGATTTCGCCGGTCAGCGGATTGATCTGCGTTATCCGCTCCAGCTCATCGCCGAAAAAATCCAATCGGTAAGCCGTTTCTTCGCCGGCCGGAAAGATATCGACCACGTCGCCGCGGACCCTGAAGGTGCCGCGGTGGAAATCCATGTCGTTTCGGCGGTATTGGATGTCGGTCAGCTGGCGCAGCAATTTGTCTCTAATGCGGCGTTCGCCAGTGGCGATGCGCAGCGCCAGGTTGTCATAATCCTCTACCGAGCCGATTCCATAAATACAGCTGACGCTGGCCACGATTATGACGTCCCGGCGCGATAACAGGGCGCCCGTAGCGGCGTGGCGCAGACGGTCGATCTCTTCGTTGATATCACTGTCTTTCTCTATATACGTGTCTGTCCGCGGCATGTAAGCTTCCGGCTGGTAATAATCAAAGTAGCTGACAAAATAGTGGACGGCATTGTCCGGAAAGAACATCCTAAATTCGTTGTAAAGCTGAGCGGCCAGGGTTTTGTTATGGCTTAAGACCAGCGTCGGTTTCTGGGTATTTTGAATCAAATTGGCCATGGTAAAGGTCTTGCCGCTGCCGGTGACGCCCAGCAGGACCTGGTTTTTCTCGCCTTTACTCAAACCTTCGGTCAATTGAGCAATCGCCCCGGGCTGGTCGCCCTGCGGCTGATAATCACTCTTTAGATGGAATCTAGCCATCTCCTAATTGTAACAAGAAGACTACTGGGGCAGAGCTTCCAGAGTACCTGCTGCTGTTATTTCGGCTTGAACTTTGTCCGTAACGCTAGGGTCACTCTGTCCGTTCGCGTCATAGGTACATGGCGGTACCGGTGGGTCGGCAATCGTTTCCCAATAATAATAGTTTCCAATATGAGTTCCTGTGTCTTGGTAGCCGCTGGACTTCAAGAAGTCTTGATATTCTGCCGGAGTGTTTCTGGATAATGAAACCATCGAATTTTGATCCGGCTTGCAGACCGAGCCATCTTTCATAGTGAGCTTATTAAGTGAGCTAAGACCAAGTACCGCATCTTCACCATGGATAGTGTAGTAAATATCAGATATCGGTTGTGTGATTTTTAGCCTTATTCCCCACTCCTTGATGATCAAATACCCTTGCGTGGTGTTGGAACTTTTCGTGCTGGTCGACTTATCCGAAAATGATGTGCTTTGATTTATACTCGAGGCATTATTTAGAGCAGAGCTGGCTTGATTTTTACTATGCCAGACGAAGTACCCTGTGCCGCCGATGACGGCGACTATAACTAAAATTAATAATGTTTCTAAGGCTGCAAAACCCTTGTGGGTTTTATTCATAAACTTAAATATAAGCGGGGTATTGTAGAAACACAAGCGGTTTACTGATAGAGGGCGCGGTAGTGGGCGTGGGTCTTATCAAGCAGTTGAGTCAGTCTGGCGACCAGTTTTTCGGGGTCTGAATCATGGATGACAAGGTCCGGGTCGGCGTTGGGCAGAAGCGTCAGAAGCTGTTCGATCTGGGTGCCGATGCCGCCGGCGCCGTCCAGTAGCGCGACCGGCGTCTGGGTTTCCATCGCTACGGTAAATTCATGAAGTGTTCCCAGACGGCCGCCGATGCTTACGACGGCGTCGGCGGAATTGACAAGCAAGGCGTCGCGGCCCGAATAGTGCAGACCTGAATATAAGATTACGTCGTAATCTTTGGTGGGCAAGCGGTATTTCATGACATGCTCCACCTTAGTGGAAGCCGGGCTGATACCCAGGCTCATCTTACCGCCGGCGGCTTTATAGCCGATGGCGGCTTCGTTGGGCAGGCCGGTAGTAGCACCGGTCATCAGGCTATGGCCGGCCTTGGCGATCGAGGCGCCGGCGGCTTGGGCCAGCAGTTTGCCCTGTTCCGCGCTTTCGCCCTTAGCCGCTCCCGAAACGCAAATCTGGTACTTGCCCACCTAAAAATCCTCCGCCAGCTCGTACTCGAAAGCCGGCTGCGGCGCCTTGAATTTCAGCTGCCTGACTTTCCGCAGTACCGTATCGTCGAACAAGGCCTCGACGTCATCTTGATTGTCGTATTTTTCAATCAATCTGTGCCAATAAGAGCTTCTGGCTTTTCGCAGACTTCGGTTTTCAAAATCACTGCCGCCCAGCCAGTTGCCGCCCACATCGTGCAGGTTCAATGACACTCGGCCGCCATCCAGATCAGCTATCAGGTGGTCCATGTCGTTCCACCAACTGACTATACTGTCCGCCGGTAGGATATCCGCGGCTTCCAGTTTTTGACCGCCATATGATTGCAGGGTTTCAATTAGCAATAAGGATATCGATAGCAGCGGCGCCTGATCGGTCTGTTCGGACGGCCATAAGGCCAGCGACGCCGTTTCATCAGAAACCACGACATTACCTTCGGCTTCCACACCCGACCATTTCGCGTAATCCAGCTCCACAATTTCCATTTCGCGCAGTTCGAAAGCCGTCGGTTCCAGCTTGGATACTAGCCGAGCTTGCCGCTTCTGCCAGGTATCCGATTCTAACAGTTGAGCAGCTATGAAAAGCTCCGTGATATTTTCGCGCTTAAGAAGCGAGGCGGTCGATCGATAGCCCAGGAATTTCATAACTTGTTTCGGGGCATGGCCGGCTAATAATTCCTTGGCGGCTTTGTTTTTCAAAGCCCAGAGGCGAGGCAGTCGGCCGCTGGCTCGCAACAGCTTGGCCGCGGCGGCGGTCTTCTGATTGAAGCCCTCGTCCGCCATACCGAAAGCGGCATCAAAATCCCGGCTGTCGGCTTCGAACTTGATCAAAAGCGCTTGGTATAGCTCTTGGGCGGTCGTATCGTCCGGGTCGAGGTTCAGCTCGGCAAGCTTCGACCTGACGCGCTGATGGACTTCGGCGATATGCCGGACATCGTGGCTGGGCAGGCCGTTCCTATGCTCCAGATTCATGATTAACGCTGAGACTTCGGCTTCGGATTCATCTAAGAGTTTGGCGAGGCGGTTCATGTCAGCGTATCTTCTCCGGATGATACCAATGTGGCGCCTTGTGCAGGTAACTGGTCAGCTCTTTTTCGCTCAGCAGGCCAGCCTGGGCGCCAACGTGCTGGACGACGTTCATGGAGTTTATCGGCGCCCACAGCAGCGCGCTCTGGACATCGGCGCCCTTCACTAGCGCGGCCACGAAGGTTGACGTGAAGGCGTCGCCGGCGCCGGTCCGTTCGAACGGCGGTTTGGGATCCGGATAAATCGGCATCTTATAGCGGTTCTGGCCGTCGCTGGCATAGGCGCCGGCGTGGCCGTCGCTGATCAGGACGATTTTCGGTCCCAAGACGTGCAGTTTGTCAAAAAGGTCATGGATATCGCCATGGTCGCCGCCGGAAATCGTCGTGGCTTCCTCGCGATTGACCGCCAGCACCTCGGCGCGTTCGTAGAGTTTCTTTAGGCGCTTGACGCCCAGTTCTATCTGGAACGTTCCCGGCTGGAAAGCCAGCTTCACGGGTTCGTGCGCCTCCAGCCAATGGCTTATCTGGTCGTGATATTCGTCAGCGTATTTACCGACCGATGAAAAATACATCCATTTAGGGATATCGATTACCCTGAAACGCGGCCAATGATATTCGTAATCTACACTGTTGACCAAGATGGTCCGCTCGTCCTTATACCAGAGCACGTAATGATAATGGCTTAGCTTGCCCGGGTTGATATGGACGAACCGGCTATCTACCTTGTTCTTTTCCAGCGAAGCGATGATATCACGGCCGAACTGGTCGGAACCGACATTGGCCACCAGGCCGCTCTTCAGGCCTAAGCGGGCAAAGGCCACCGACGCGTTGGCGGCATTGCCGACGCCCTCGATGATTTCCGAATGGTCAAAAGGAATCTTGGTACCGAACGGGATAGCCAGCCAGGTCTCGCCGTTTCGCTCGTGTTCGATCTTCTCTTCCTTATCTAACAATCTTATGAAGGCGTCCGTGACGACATCGCCCACCGATAAGACGTCCAGTTGCGGCTGCGCCATATTTACACCCGGTTTTCCGTTTTTATTATGCTCATGCTTTGGATTAATTGTAACAAGATTCAACGGATATAGTATCTTGACTATTAGAGTAAAATGTGTCATGATTGACTTAACTATGAGGTCGCCAAATTTCAATCAGACTAAGCGCAGCGAAGCCATAGCATACTCCAAAGATGAAGCCTTGGGTGAGAGGGTCAATAACATCCTAGAAAGCTTTGGCTCATTGCCAGAACCTCATACCGAAGCCGCTCATTCACTACAAAGCGAGCTGAAGCCGGTATTTTACGCTGCCTTAGCTCAAGTCATAGAAGATATGATTGACTTCGAGGCGCCCCCGCTGCCTCGCAACCATCCCGAGGTAACAAAAATAATTAGTTTTTATCCGTCAGATCGAGACGAAGCGGCGCTTTTAGATCTGTTCCTGAGGAATAAATTCATCTCTCATTCGCGAAATTATTTTGATAGCTACTCTCAAACAGCCAAGGTCTTAAATTTACAAAGCCTTATCAATATCAACAAAAGGCTCGGGTCACCATCCTGGGATGAAGCGCAGTTAGCCATGCATGGAGGCCTGGACACGATGCTGAGCCATATAGAGATCTGCTTCAGAGCCTACTATCCCCTCGCGCAGAAAGACGAGCGGGACTTGGACGAAGTGGCCGTATCTATGCGAAGAAGCTTTTCTGACATCATCAACGCCACCCTCTTAAATACGCTCCAGCTGTTGGCTATATCAATTCACGTATCTAGGGGAATGATGCCCCAAGCGATCTATGATGAGAAGGAGAACCGCTATAGGTTCCAGGAAGAACTTGACCAGACGGAGCTGACCGAGGACGTGAAAAAGCTGCTCATAGATAATCTGCTGACGCACGCCCAGCCGGAGCTTATCGCCACCGTTGAATCCGCCTCGCGGATCGCGGACTTGACTCAGAATACCGATACCCTAGGTTGTCCGGTCACTTTCAAGCCGGAACAGGTTCAAAAATTATGGGGACAGGCCATTGACCAGGCCGAGACCATCGGCCTGCTCTAAATCCGGGCTTTGCCAGCCGAATTAAAATCGTCCAACTTTTTCTCTACAACTTTTTGGACGGCCTCAATCACTTGGTCCAT
>JANWHE010000009.1 GCA_025450575.1 Candidatus Saccharimonadales bacterium | reverse complement strand
GGCTGCTAAAGTTGTAGATAACTATCTGATTTTTCATGTAAACTGCCAACATGCTTAAGCGGTATGAACGCAATCCGATACTCCGGGCCCGTGATGACTTACCGTGGTGCTCTATAAAAGTCTACAATCCGGCCATAAGTTATGACGGCCAAAGATATCACATGCTTTTTAGGGGCATCGGCAACGAATGGGTCTCTAGAATCGGATATGCTGAAAGCCCTAACGGTTTAGACTTCCATCCCTTGCCCTCTCCCGTCCTATCACCGTCCCACCCATGGGAGAGCGCCGGCTGCGAGGACCCCAGGGTCGTTTTTATAGACGGCTGTTATTGGATAACCTATACGGCTTTTGACGGGAAGACCGCCAGAGCAGCGTTGACATCGAGCTTGGATCTGATTCATTTCAAGGAGAGGAAGCTGCTTTTCCCGGAGTGGAATCAAAGCGCCAGAGATGGCTTCCCGCTCGATTGGTCAAAGGGCGGAGCCATATTTCCCCAAAAGATCAATGACAAATACTACATGCTTTTCGGTGACAGCCATATATGGATAGCCGAGTCTGACGACATGGTTAATTGGACTCCGGTAATTGAGCCGGTGCTGACCAAGCGCCCCGATAATTTCGATGCCGTATATGTCGAGACTGGGCCGCCACCGATACTGACTGATCGCGGCTGGCTGGTAATTTATCACGGCGTGGATAGGCTGGACTCTAAAATGACCTATAGAATAGGCGCTTTCCTAGTAGATACCAACGATCCCCGAAAAGTGTTATGGCGCTGCAGCCGGCCAATTACCGAGCCCCAGGAATCATATGAAAAGATAGGTTTTATAGACGTTATCGACGGCGGGTTTGAGACTCTTAAACAGCTCGTGGTAGAGGACTTACATAGGCTTTCGGCCGAAGATAAGTTGCCGAAGGCGATTTTCTGCTGCGGAGCTATACTCGGCAAGGATCAGAGCGAACTTCGTATTTATTATGGCGCCGGCGACACAGTGATTTGTACAGGCAGCCTCAAGCTAGAAGAGATTTTCAGCCTTTAGCGAACTGTCCTATCATTATGCGGGCCCGCAGATAGGCGACGCTTGATTCAGCGCCCTGGTTCGGATTGAGGCCATCTTGAAAAAGTCCATCGTAACAGCCGCCGGTCTCGTCATTGTAAAGCCTAATACCGAGGAGGTTGTTGCCTAGATACCAGCTAAAAGCCTTGCGCGCAAGGGCCCTATACCGTTTGTCCGCAGTTAGTTTATAAGCGGCTTGCAGGGCTTGTATGATAGCGAACGGGTCCTCGGGCTGCTGCCCGAATATCGCTCTTTTTTTACCGAACTCATACCAACCATCGCTACCTATCGGCACATAAATCTCGCCCATGAAGCACTCTTTAACCAGGAAATCTAACGACTCAAGGCCGATTTTGGCATACTTCTTGGATCCGGTGACGATAGCGGCTTCAATCAGGGCGGCGCTCAAAGTACCATTGGCATATGTCAAGACCGGTTCGAACCATCCCCAACCGCTTTTTATCTTTTTATAATATTTATTCGCCAGTTCGTCGGCTACAAGCGTTAACATCGGTAAAATCGATTTATCACCGGCAGCGGCCTTGGCTGCGTAGCCCATGAGATAAAAAGCCGTCGTCCGCGGGCTGCCACTTGGCGGTAACGGTGGTAGCATTTTTATCAGTCGCTCAACTCCTTGGGACAGTTTTTCGTCCTTGGCATTGATGACAGCAAACTCCTGCAGGGCGTAAAAGGCCCGGCCATAGCTATCGTCAATATTTTCTTTTTTATTCTGTTGAGTGGGATTGCCGCTGTCTGACAGATAATTGACTATCGGCTCATAGCTTAAGCAGACTCTAATGCCTCTAAGGTACTTTTCGGCCAATTCCTTTTTAGTTTTTTTGTCTAGCATTTTCAGCTCGGCTACAAGTTGGAGCGCCCGGCTATTGTCGTCGAGCGTAAACCCATGGCTTAAGTCGGGTTCCGCGTGCTTGGCAAATTGGTAAATACCAAGGTCGGTGGTCATATTGAGAATATGGCCAAGTTTAATAGGTGGCAGCCCGGCTGTGTTTGCCTGCCCACCGAAAGCGACTCCAAGATAATTATCCGCGACGTTCGACCACAGCATGGAGCGTGTCGATGAATAGGCGTTCGCCCTAAGCATGGCTAGCTGCGCGGGATCCTTAAGCAATGATTTAACTGCTTTAGTGATAGCTCCAGGCTCTCTAAACGGCACTACCCGGCCCTGGTTATTGCTGACTACTTCCCTGGCCTGTGAGAACTCGGTCGCCACAATAGCGCAGCCGGCTCCCAGCGCGTAGGATAAGGTGCCGCTTACAGCCTGCTGGGGATCAAGCGAGGTGGCCATATAGATATCAGTGGCCTGCAGATAAGTCAAAAGGGTTTTTAAAGGGATATACCCATCGATAAAACGGACGTGTTTAGTGAGCCCTAGTTCTATGACCATTTTAGCTAGTTCATTACGGTATGATTGGCCTTCATAGCTCAGTACATCCGGATGAGTGGCCCCGACGACCAGGTACATGACTCTTGGATATTCTTTGATGACTTCAGGCAGGCCTTGGATGACATACTCGATGCCCTTATTGCGGTTGAGTAGTCCGAAAGTCAGCAAAACTTTATGGCCCTCGAGCCCGACGGATTGCTTGACGCTTGATGTGGGCATATACATAAGTGGGTGGATACCATGCGGTATGACCGTCAATTTCAAATCGCTATCAACGTACAGTTTCCGGACGATATCGGCCGAACTTTCAGTAAGCGTTACCAATCGCTCGCTCAGATTAATCAATTGCTGGGTTACTGTTTTCTTAGTCTGGTCAGGGTCTTCGACAACCGTATGCAGCGTAGTTATGACAGGGCACTTTAGGTTCTTGAGTAGCTCTAGCAGATTCCGGCCTGACGGGCCGCCATGGATACCATACTCGTGCTGGACGATTACGGTAGTTCTGGAATGGTCTTTGTTGATTTGCTTGGCAGCCGCTATATATGAAGCCGGGTCGTCCTGGTAGATGACCCCCGTAACCTCGGCGGGATAAGTGTGGGAGTCTAGTTTGGTCTTATTAAGCGCGAATACCTCCAGGGATAAGTCTGGCGCGACCAGTTTGATGCTATTGAGAAGGTCCTGGGTAAAAGTAGCAATGCCGCACTGCCGCGGCGGATAGGTACTGATAAAGACCAGTCTCCTGGCAACAGCAGCAGTTGGTTCGGCACCTCTCATACTTCTATTATATTCCTCTTTGCCGCCGAATATTGCGTGATTAGTTATTTTTGATAATTCTAGGCTTGATTTATATTAGAGATAATAAGATACTCCTGCATAGGAAGTTAACATAAAGAGTTAAAACAAATGAGCTCAGGTTACGAGACTATACCCGCAATAGAAGAGACGTCTGCTGCAACTGATACTAAGCCGACAACCATGGATGATTTGTTGAGCGCCTATCGCAAGCCGGAGGGAGAGTACAGTATCCTGGAGTTCGATGTGCCGGCTGGAATCCATGTATACAATACCAGCCGACAATTCACGCTCGGTGGCGAGGCTTATATACTTGGCCGGACCGAAAAACGTGATGACCAGTTCAGTTCTAAAGTAATTCCGTTCAAGTTTGTCGCGACAAGCAATAAATGGGTAGCCGATAGTTCTATTTCCAATCTAAACAAACTGACGGCCGGCAAAATTATGCAGGATCCACAAATCAGTCACGTCGGCGGTGAGTGGGTAGTTAACTGTATCGAAGTCCAGCTTAAGGATAAGGATGACCCGTCCGCCGGCTGCGTCTACTGGACGAATATTTTTTCTGGAGAACGGTTAGATGACCTAAAGCTATTGACCAAGTCTCCCGAGACAATGAAATGCGTGCGGTTAGTCGAGCTCGAAAATGGCCAAGTCGGTGTTTTTACCAGGCCTCAGTCACTTGGGAATCCGAGTCGTGGCGGACGTGGCAAAATTGGTTTTTGCGTGGTAGACAGGTTAAGTGATATTGATGCGACGGTTCTGCACGAAGCGCCCCTTATGTATGACCTGTTTGGCGACGAAGAATGGGGCGGCGTAAACGACGTAAGGCTAATGCCCGACGGGCGGCTGCTGGCTTTAGGCCACATCGCCAGATTTTTAACGGATAGTCCGATAGAGGGCGACCGCGAATACCATTCCATAGTTTTTGAATTTGACCCATATAAGCGAGTAATCGGCAATGTAAGGATGGTTTCTAAAGTTGAAGACATGGAGCTTGAACGGTTGCCCTTTGAAATTGAACCTAAAGAGCAGTATCTAAATAGAGTCGAGTATCCAAGCGCGCTAGGCCCTGAGGTTGATCTTCAATCAGATTCAGTAGTTCTACTAAAGAGTGTTCGGGACTCGGTCCAAGTTATGCAGAGTATTCCCAATCCAGTCGCGCCGTAGTGGCCTTTATTTTCCGGATTTGGTGATGATGTTCTGAGCGACGTTCGGCGGCACGTCGGCGTAATGGTCTAACTCCATGCTGGAGCTGGCCCGGCCCTGGGTGCTGCTGCGCAGATTGGTGGTGTAACCGAACATTTCGCCTAAGGGAACGAAGGCGGTGATCTCTTTGATGCCGGCCTGCAAGTCCTCCATGGACTCGATACGGCCGCGCTTAGAGTTTAAGTCGCCGATGACATCGCCCATGAACTCCTCGGGCGTGACGACCACGACTTTCATAATCGGTTCTAGCAGGACCGGCCCAGCGTTCTTAACACCTTCTTGCAGAGCCATGGAGCCGGCGATCTTAAAGGCCATTTCGGACGAGTCGACTTCGTGGAAGGAGCCGTCGTACAGTTCGGCCTTGATATCCACTACCGGATAGCCGGCGATGACGCCGTTAGCCATGGCTTCCTCGATGCCGGCTTTGACGGCCGGGATATATTCGCTCGGCACCGCTCCGCCCTTGATGCTGTTGATGAATTCGAAGCCGGCGCCGGCTTCGTTCTGGCTCAAGCGCAGCCAGACGTGGCCGTATTGGCCGCGGCCGCCGGACTGGCGGATAAATTTGCCTTCTTGCTCGACGGCATCCTTACGAATGGTTTCGCGGTAAGCCACCTGGGGCTGGCCGATGTTGGCCTCGACCGTGAACTCGCGCTTCATGCGGTCGACGATAATTTCCAGATGCAGCTCGCCCATGCCGGAGATAATGGTCTGGCCGGTCTCGTGATCGACGTGGATGCGGAAGGTGGGATCCTCTTCGGCCAGCCGCTGTAGCGCCAGGCTCATCTTTTCCTGGTCGGCCTTTGTCTTTGGTTCGATGGCGATAGATACCGGCGGTTCCGGAAAAGTAATGCTCTCTAACACGATCGGGCTGGCGGTATCACATAGGGTGTTGCCCGTGGTAGTGCCTTTAAGCCCGACGATAGCGGCAATGTCGCCGGCCTCGACTTCGGTGACGTCCTCGCGCTTGTCGGCCTGCATGCGGACGATACGGCCGATACGCTCCCGTTCGCCAGTGGAGCTGTTCAGGATATAGCTCCCGGCGGTGACTTTACCGGAATAGACCCGGAAAAAGGCCAGCTTGCCGACGAACGGGTCAGTGGCGATTTTGAACGCCAAGGCCGCGAACGGTTCGGCGGGATCCGGTTTGCGCTCGACTTCTTCGCCGTTCTTAGGGTTAGTCCCCCATGTCGAACCGCGGTCCAGCGGATTCGGCAGGAAATCATTGACGGCGTCCAGCAGTTTCTCCACGATGACGCCGCGTCCGTCGCCGCCGGTCACAGCATAGAACTTACCGGTCAGCACGGCCGAGCGGATGGCCTGCTTGATCTCGTCTTCGCTCAGTCCTTCTTCGCCGACTTCGAAGTATTTTTCGAGCGTGGCTTCGTCTTCGGCGACGGCGTTTTCGACCAGCAGCGAGCGGTACTTTTTGACCTGGTCGGCCATATCGGCCGGGATTTCGCTCTCTGTCAGTTCGTGATCCGTAAACTCTTTATAGGTGTAGGCTTTCATCGCAATAAGGTCGACCACGCCCGAAACGGACTGCTCGAAACCGATCGGCAGATGGATAGGAAAAGCCCGTTTATTCAGGCGGTGATGGATGGAATCGAGCGATTTATAGAAGTCGCCGCCAGTCTGGTTAATCTTATTGATAAAGCAGATGCGCGGCACGTTGTATTTATCGGCCTGGCGCCAGACGGTTTCCGATTGGGATTCGACGCCCATCTTACCGTCAAAGACAACCACGGCGCCATCCAGTACCCGCAAAGACCGCTCTACCTCCACCGTGAAGTCGATGTGGCCGGGCGTATCGATGATGTTGATCTTATGGTCTTTCCAATAACACGTCACAGCCGCGGCGGTGATAGTTATGCCGCGCTCTTTCTCCTGGGCCATCCAGTCGGTCGTGGTCTCGCCCTCATGGACGGCGCCAATCTTGTGCTTCAAACCGGTACGGTAAAGAATTCCCTCGGTGGTGGTAGTCTTACCGGCATCGATGTGGGCGATGATCCCGATATTCCGTAGTTTGTCTAAATTATATTTCTTCTCTGCCATTTTATTCTCCAGTCGGTATAGATATGACGCCTTGGGTCTCGCCGCTCTCAATCAGCTCTACAGCCCGTTTGATATAGGGGGTCGGATCCGCGCCGCTGGGCACGGCAACAGCCACTTTCTGGTTAGCCTTGGTGGTAACCTGCATGACTCTCATATCATTGCTGTGAATCTGGCCGATTGCTGAGAACTCCAGGCTGTGCGCTATAAGTTCAAACCGGCCTCGGGCGGACACAGTATCAGACTCGGTGGAAGGCTCTCGGGGTTCCATAGCTTTAAGTCCGGGCGAAGTGGGCGAAGGCCCGGTTAGCATCGGCCATGCGGTGGGTGTCTTCTTTTTTCTTGACGGCCGAGCCGGTGTTGTTATAGGCGTCAACCAGTTCTTGGGCGATACGCTCATCCGTCGGCATACCGCTGCGGGCCCGCACCGCTTCCACGAACCACATAGTGGTCAGGTGCTGCTGACGCTGGCCTTTCACCTCGAAAGGAATCTGGTAGTTGGCGCCGCCGACCCGCCGGGAACGGGTCTCCATGTGCGGCTGGACGTTGCGCATGGCTTGTTCGAACACTTCCAAGGGGTTCTGGACTTTAAGCTTATCGGCGGCTTTTTGCATGCCGTCGTAAACTAGCCGTTCGGCCAGCTGTTTCTTGCCATCCAACATCACCCGGTTGATGAGTTTAGCTACAGCTGTGCTCTGATAAACCCGGTCGGGCTGGACCGGACGCACCAAGGCTTTGGTAGTCTTGCGGGGCATTATTTGGGCCTCTTGGCGCCGTATTTGCTGCGGCCTTGCTTGCGGTTTTGGACTCCTTGCAGGTCAAGCGAGCCGCGGACGATGTGGTAGCGGACGCCCGGCAGGTCCTTGACGCGGCCGCCGCGGACCAGCACGACGGCGTGTTCTTGCAGATTGTGCCCCTCGCCGCCGATGTAGGCCCAGACTTCATGGCCGTTAGTCAGGCGGACGCGAGCGACTTTGCGCAACGCCGAGTTAGGTTTCTTAGGAGTCTTAGTGGTCACCCGGACGCAAACGCCGCGCTTGAACGGCGAATTCTTCTCGTAACTTTTGGTCTTTAAGTTGTTGACCACGCGCTGCAGAGCCGGCGACTTGGTTTTGTCGGCGGCTGACTTACGCGGCTTACGGACCAGCTGGTTGATGGTGGGCACTCTCTTTAAACTCCTTGAGATTCAGTGGTTAAGTTTAGCAAATTCACTCCTTAGAGGCAACCGTTTCCATCTCGAACGGTTCGGCGGCGGCTTCGTCGTTATTTACTACCCCGGTCCCGACGGGGATACGGCGGCCCAAGATGACGTTCTCTTTAAGGCCGTACAGATGATCGACCTTGCCGCTGGTGGCGGCGGCGATCAGTACCCTGGTGGTGTCTTGGAAGGACGCGGCCGACAAGAACGAATCGGTACTTAAGGACGCTTTGGTAATACCTAGCAGCAGCTGGGTATATTTGACCGGGTTCTTGCCTTCGGCGGCTAACCGGCTATTGGCTTCTTCGACGGAAATCTTAGAAGCCACGTCGCCGGTAATGAACTCGCTGTCGCCGGCGTCTTCTATCTGCACGCGGCTGAACATCTGACGGACTATTACCTCCAGATGTTTATCGGCGATAGTCTGTCCTTGGCTGGCGAAGATGTACAGGATCTCGGTCATAATGTAGCGCTGAGTGGCTTCCAACCCCTGCAGCCTAAGCAAATCATGCAGGTTGATGGAACCATTGGTCAGGCGCTGGCCGGCGGCCACTTCGTCACCGTCTTTGACCATCATCTGTTTGAAACCGGGGATCTCATAGCGGAACATAGTTTTGCTGGTCGGAGTGATGATGACGGCGCCGTCTTCCGTCTTGACCTTGCCTATCATCGGCGCGGTCAGCGGCTCGCTGCCATCTTCTTGGGCGGCGACCACATCGCCGATGTTGACTTCGTCACCGTCTTTGACCTGGGCGGTTCGGCCGTTTAATGCGACTTCGATGGGCTTTTGTTTCTTGGCGGTCACTTGGACGATGTAGTGATCGCCTTCCTCCCACAGGTTGACCTTGCCGGAGATGTCGGTCAAGTAGGCTTGGCCTTTCGGCGTTCGGACTTCTAAAAGCTCTTCCACACGGGTCAGTCCCTGGGTCACGTCGTCGCCGGCTGTCACGGCCCCGGCGCGGTGCTTGGAGTCCAGGCTCAGCTGCGTACCAGGCTCACCGATTGATTGGGCGGCAATGACGCCTATCGGGTAGTCGCTGGCTACCAGCTGGCCAGTGGCCAGGTCGATACCATAGGATTTTTGGCTGACGCCGCGGGAGTTGGTGCAGGATAGGACGCTCATGATCATTACTTGATCAATGGAAGCGTCGTTATGGATGGCTTTGGCGACGACCGGAGTAATCAGCTCGCCGGCCTTGATGTGCTTTTTGACGTCCTGGGCCACGTAGCGGCCTTCCAGCCGGGCGCCGAAATCGGTACCGATCAGCTGGGAGTCGGCGCGGGAAACCGGGAACCCAGGGTCATCGGCGTCGTGAGGGATGGTAAAGACGTCTTGGGCGACATCTACCAGCCGACGGGTCAGATAACCGGAGTCGGCGGTGCGCAGAGCGATATCGATCAGTGATTTACGGGTGCCGCGGGTAGCCGTGAAGTATTCCAGCGGATTCAGACCGTACTTGTAGTTTGACCGGACCGGCAGCTCCATGGCCCGCCCGGTGGCGTCGGCCCGGATGCCGATCATGCCGACCGAGTCTTTCATCTGACTCAAGTTACCACGGGCGCCAGAAGCCACAGCCATGGACATAGTATTATCCTCGGTGGCGAATTGTTCGGCCAGGGATTTTTCAACCCGGCTGTCGACGTCGGTCCAAGCTTCGACGGTCAGGCGGTAGCGCTCTTCGTCGGTTATCAGGCCCGAAGTATATTGCTCTGAAACTTCGGTGGCCCTTTTTTCGCCTTCGTCGACTATGGCCTGCAGGTTACGCAGATCCGAGAAGTCGTCCATACCGATAGAGATACCGGACGAAGTGGCGTAGCGGAAACCAATTTCTTTGAGCTCGTCGGCGATTTCGGCAGTCTTATCCTGGCCGTATTGCTGATAGGTGGTACTCATCACTTTGTCGAGCGAGCGGCTGGTCATGGTCTTGTTCTGGAATTCGAAGTCTTCGGGGAAAATCTCGTTGAACAGCAGGCGGCCAGCGGTGGTATCACGGACTTCACCTCGAAACGGTACGGTCACGCGGGTCTGCAGAGTGATCTTCTGGCCATCTAAGGCCATGATCACTTCATCGATGCCGCTGAAGGACCGCGGCTTCTGCTCTTCGGTGCCGGGACGCTCATAGGTCAGGTAGTAACAGCCCAAAACGATGTCTTGTTCAACGTGCAGTATCGGCGAGCCGTCGGCCGGCTTCAGCAGATTCTTGTTGGAAGCCATGATGTCGCGGGCCTCGGCCTGGGCGGCGTCGCTCAAAGGCAGGTGCACGGCCATCTGGTCGCCGTCAAAGTCGGCGTTGAAGCCTTTGCAGACCAGCGGGTGCAGCTGGATGGCCTTGCCTTCGATAAGCACCGGTTGGAAGGCCTGGATGCTTAAGCGGTGCAGGCTGGGGGCACGGTTCAGAAGTACGTACTTACCCTTGATAACTTCGTCCAGCGCGTCCCAGACAGCTGACTCGTTGGCTTCGATCATCCGGGTGGCGCTTCGGATGTTGTGGGCCAGCTCTTGGTCAATCAAACGGCCGATGACGAACGGCTTGAACAGCTCCAGGGCCATGGTCTTAGGCAGACCGCATTGATACATCTTCAGTTCCGGACCGGCGACTATTACCGAACGGCCGGAGTAGTCCACGCGCTTGCCCAGCAAGTTCTGGCGGAAACGCCCCTGCTTGCCTTTAAGCATGTCGGATAGGCTCTTCAGACGTCGGCGCTGGCCGGTGGCGGCCACCGCCCGGCCGGAGCGGGTGGAATTATTATCTATCAGAGCATCGACGGCTTCCTGCAGCATCCGCTGCTCGTTGCGGCGGATGACTTCCGGGGCGTTCAGCTCCATCAGCTTTTTGAGCCGATTGTTGCGGTTGATGACGCGGCGGTAGAGGTCGTTTAAGTCGCTGGTAGCGAACCGGCCGCCGGTCAGCTGGACCATCGGACGCAGATCCGGCGGGATTACCGGCAGGACACTAAGAGTCAAGCTACTGGGTTTGATGCCGGCGCGCTGCATACTCTCCAGCAGGCGCAAGCGCTTCATGATCTTCTTCTTGCGCTGGCCCTTGGCTTCTTCGGCTTCCTTATTGAGTTCTTCTATCAATTGGTCTAAGTCGACTTCGTCAAGCAATTCCTTGAGCACGGCTCCCCCCATGCCGACAGAAATCAATGCCGCCAGCTCCTCTGGCAGGTTGCGGTATTCGGTCTCGCTCATCAAGCGCAGCTTCTCCAAGCTGTCGATCTGGCTGTTGAACAGTTCGACTTCTTTGCCAAGCTCTTCGAGCTCCTTGTTGCGGGCTTCGCTCAGGTCTCGGACATCGGCGGCCTCGGCTTTGGCCTCGTTCTCGTAGCGTAGGTTGATCGCTTCTTCGGCGGCCTTATATTCGGCCTGCCGGTCCTCGCGGATCTTGTCGCGAGCGGCGGCGTCCACGCTTTTAACGATATAACTGGCGAAGTAAGCGACGCGCTCCAGATTCTTGACGGTCAGACCTAGCAGCAGCCCCATGGCGCTGGGCGTACCGCGCAAAAACCAGATATGGGCGACCGGGGACGCCAGGCTGATGTGGCCCATGCGTTCGCGGCGGACGATACTGCGGGTTACTAGCTCGCCGTTCTTATCGACGGCGGCTTCGCGGCTTCTGACACCTTTATATTTGGCGTCGTGGGGGTTGATATCTTTGACGGGACCGAAAATCCGTTCGCAGAACAGGCCGTCGCGCTCCGGTTTCTGGGTGCGGTAGTTAATAGTCTCGGGTTTGGTGACCTCGCCATAGCTCCATTCCAAGATATCGTCGGGGCTGGCAATGGCCAGGCGGACGGCATCGAAATCGGCTATGTTGGTCCCGGTGGAATACTGGCGCATATTTTAGGCCTCCTCTTCTATGGTTTGATTCTCTAAATCTTGAAGTTCGTTCTCGGCGTCGACTATCGACATGCCTTCCTCGCCGGTCAAGGCCGGGTCGTTGGCAACGGCGGCATCGACAATCGCGGCGTCGTTGATGATGGATTGGTCGGACGCTACGGAAATAGGCGCTTTGGCTTCCTCTTTGATGTTCTGGGCCAGAACCTCTTCAGCGTCAACGATCTCGTTATCTGCCAGCAGGTCCACTTTTAGGCCCAGGCCCTGTAATTCTTTGACTAGGACGTTGAAGCTCTCCGGGACCTTGGGCCCTTGGATGGGTGTGCCCTTGATGATGGATTCGTAGGCTTTGGCGCGGCCGTAAACGTCATCCGATTTGATGGTTAGCATCTCCTGCAGGGTATTGCTGGCTCCGTAGGCTTCCAGCGCCCAAACTTCCATTTCGCCAAAGCGCTGGCCGCCGTTCTGGGCTTTGCCGCCCAGCGGCTGCTGGGTGACCATGGTGTAAGGACCAGTGGAGCGGGCGTGAATCTTATCGGAAACCATGTGATTGAGCTTGATGATGTACATCGAGCCGACAGTCGTACGTTCTGAGAAAGCTTCGCCGGTACGGCCATCGTAAAGCTGCTGCTTACCGTCCTGCGGCAGGCCGGCCTCTTTCAGTAACTCCTGGATCTTGGGGATAGGAACACCGTTGAAGGCCGGGCTGGCGACTTTCAGCCCCAGCGCCCGGGCGGCCATGCCCAAGTGGGTTTCAAACAGCTGGCCAATGTTCATGCGCGAAGGAACGCCCAGCGGATTCAAGACGATGTCGATAGGCGTACCGTCTTCGGTGAAAGGCATGTCCTCGACCGGCAGGATGCGGGCGATAACGCCCTTGTTGCCGTGGCGGCCGCCCAGTTTATCGCCGACCGATATCTTACGCATCTGGGCCACGAAAACCTGGATCTGCATGATGACGCCGGCTTTCAGTTCGTGGCCGTTGGCCCGGCTGAACACCTTGACGCCGACCACTTTGCCGTGGCGGCCGGTGCTCATACGCTGTGAAGTATCACGGACTTCCTTGGCTTTTTCGCCGAAGATGGCCCTGAGCAGACGTTCTTCGGAGCTCAGTTCCTGCTCGCCCTTAGGGGTGATTTTGCCGACTAGGATGTCGCCGGGGTGGACTTCGGCGCCGATACGCACGATGCCGTCCTCGTCCAAGTGGCGTAAAGCTTCCTCGGAGACGTTCGGGATATCGCGGGTAACGATTTCCGGGCCTAGTTTGGTTTCGCGGACCTCGGTCATATAGTCGACGATGTGAATAGAGGTCAAAGTGTCATCTTCGACCAGTTTGCGAGACAGAATGATGGCGTCTTCGAAGTTATAACCGCCCCACGGCATGAAGGCCGTCAGCAGGTCTTTGCCCAGAGCCAGCTCGCCTTCGGCGATGCTCATACCTTCGATCAGCGGATCGCCGGCTTTGACCTTATCGCCGCTGGACACGACCACTATCTGGTTAATAGAACTGCCTTCGTTGCTGCGCATAAAGTGGACCGGGCGATAAGTGACTTTGCCGCCTTTCTTGTAGCTAACGACGACTTCGTCGGCGGTAGCTTTTTCGACCACTCCGTCTTCTTGGGCGACTATCAGCTGACCGGTGTTATGGGCGACGATCGACTCCATGCCGGTACCGACTATCGGCGCCTGTGGTTTAATCAGTGGCACGGCTTGCCGCTGCTGGTTACTACCCATCAGCGAGCGCAGCACGTAGTTCTTCTCAACGAATGGGATTAAGCCGGCGCTGCTACCGATAGTCTGGCTTTGGGCGGCGTCCATGTAGGTCGCTTCGTTGGAATCCACTTCCCCGGCTTCCAGATGCGAGCGGGCGCTAATGCGCGGTTCCTTAAAGTAGCCCTTGTCGTCAATCTCGTTACCGGCGCCGGCAATCACGGCCTCGGCTTCTTCGGCGGCGTCCAGGTAGATGATTTGGCTGGTGACTTTGGCTTTGACTGGCCAGGTAGCGCGGCTTTTGTCGGCAGCCAGCCGTTTAGCGGCGGCTTCGGTTATGACGACGCCGGCTTTAACGATTACTTTGCCTTTGTCGTCTTCTAAGTCGGCGCGGGCGGTATGGCCGGCGGCCTCTTTGGCGGTCACGGCGTTAATCACCTTGCGGTAAGGGGTCTCTATGAAACCGTATTCATTGATACGGGCGAAGCTGGCCAGGTTGAGGACTAGGCCGATGTTGGCGCCCTCGGGCGTCTCTACCGGGCAGATGCGGCCGTAGTGGGTGGCGTGGGCGTCGCGGACCTCAAAACCGGCCCGTTCGCGGCTTAGACCGCCGGGGCCCATCGAAGATAGGCGCCGTTTGTGGGCCAGTTCGCTCAAAGGGTTGATCTGGTCCATGAATTGGGATAACTGAGAACTGGCGAAGAATTCACGGACGGCGGCTACTACCGGGCGGGCGTTAATCAACTGGGCCGGGGTAACCGTTTCTATTTCGGACATGCTCATGCGGTCCTTGGCGTTGCGCTCCATGCGCAGCAGGCCGATGCGGAACTGGCGCTGGACCAGCTCGCCGACCAGTTTGACCCGGCGGTTAGCTAAGGAATCGATCTCGTCGGCCAGGTCCTGCGTGACGTTCAAGCGGATAATCTCGGCGATGACGGCTAGCAGGTCTTCGATGCGCATTACACGGTTATCGATGGTGTTGGGCACGTTCAAATCAAGGCGCTTATTCAGCTTATAGCGGCCGACACGGCCGAAATCGAAGCGCTTGAAGTTATAGAACATATTTTCCAGCAGGCTACGAGCGTTATCAACCGTCGCCAGATCGCCGGGGCGCAGGCGGCGGTAAACCTCTATCAAGGCTTCATTAGAGCTGTTGGCGGGGTCTTTGGCCAAAGTCGCCTCGACATAGTCGGTATCGCCCTGGTTGACGTGTTTAAAGGCTTCTCGGATCTGGTCCGGCGACATGCCCAGGGCCTTAAGCAAAGTAGTGACGGCGATTTTGCGCTTGCGGTCAATCTTGACGAACAGCGCGCCGGCGGCCGAAGTTTCGAATTCCAGCCAAGCGCCACGGACCGGGATGATCTTGGCGCCGTAAAGATTGGTGGTACCATGCGGGTCGGCTGTAAAGAACACGCCGCTGGAACGGATCAGTTGCGACACGACCACGCGCTCAGCGCCGTTAATCACGAAGGTGCCGCGGCTGGTCATCCATGGGTAGTCGCCTAGGTAAATTTCCTGCTCTTTTACTTCGCCGGTGACTTTGTTGGTCAGCTCTACCGTCGCCTTCAGCGGCGCGTCAAAGCTGACATTATTTTCGCGAGCCTCGGCCTCACTCATCTTCGGCTCGTCAAAATGATAATCTTTGAATGTAATACTTAGTTTGGTGCCGGTGTAATCGTCAATCGGGCTGATTTCAGCCAATAGCTCGCCCAGGCCTTCTTCCACGAACCACTGGAACGAGTCGTTCTGGTGGCTCACCAGATTAGGCGGGCTGATTACGTCATCTTGATTTGTAAAGTACGTGCGCGCGGCAATAGTTCCCAAGTTTTTGGCCATCAAAAGCAATGCTCCTCTTTAATAAATTAGTTGTCGCTTATGCGAAGCCCACTACGTTCGGCGAATGCTAAGAGATTTGAGCACAGCAAGCACCAAAGTACACTACTTCTTGACTCTATTCTAAAGACCTTTTGCCGGCTCGTCAACAGTATTTTATGTGAGA
This sequence comes from Candidatus Saccharimonadales bacterium, assembly GCA_025450575.1. Classification (GTDB taxonomy): domain Bacteria; phylum Patescibacteriota; class Saccharimonadia; order Saccharimonadales; family UBA10212; genus JAIFWC01. The sequence continues at coordinate 37,408 of JANWHE010000009.1, read as the reverse complement.
TTCGTCACTGAAAAGCTTAAGCGGCTTTCTGGACCGCATCGGCCAGCTTGCGGGTATCGATAATCTTATCGACCAAACCGTACTTTTTAGCTTCGTCGGCGGTCATCCAAAAGTCGCGCTCCATGTCTTCGTGGACTCTCTTGATCGGCTGGCCAGTGTTTTTAGCCATGATTTCTTCCATCATCCGTTTGACGCGCAGGGCTTCGCGCAGGTCGATTTCCTGGTCGGTGACTTTGCCGCGGGTGCCGCTGGACGGTTGGTGGATCATCACCGTGGCGTGCGGTAGCAATAAACGCTTGCCTTTGGTCCCGCTGCTCAGCAGAAAAGCCGCGGCGCTGGCCTGGACGCCGATGCCAACGGTCTGGATATCGCTTTTTACGAACTGCATGGTGTCATAGATGGCCATGGCGTCGTAAACGCTGCCGCCGGGACTGTTTATATAAAGGATGATGTCCTTGTTGGGATCCTGGTTCTCTAAGAAAAGCAGCTGGGCCACCACCAGGTTGGCGGTATGCTCGTTGACGTCGTCGCCCAAAAAGATAATACGGTCGCGCAGCAGGCGGCTATAAATATCATAAGCCCGCTCAAAGCGCCCCTCTTGCTCGATAACCGTCGGCACCAATATTTGTGAAGTCGGTTTATTCATATATACCCAGTCTATGAAATATATTGGCACTCGTCAAGTGAGAGTGCCAATTATTTTTGCTGGGCGTAGGCGGCCAGTTTAGTGAGGGTCTTCTCGGTCAGCAGGCGGGCTTCTATATCACGGCGGCTGGCCGGCTTATCCAGCTCGCCTTGCATCTGCGGGTCCTGGTACTGGCCTTTTAAGACCTGGAGTCGTATTTCCAGCTCTTCCGGCGTGACTTGCAGGCCTTCATTTTCGGCGATTTCGCTTAGGATGAGGCCGATCTTAACGCGCTCTTCGGCCTCCGGATAATGCCGCTGGCGGTGTTCTTCCTCGGTTATACCTTCGGCTTCCAGGTGCTCCTGCCAGGTCTGCCCCCTGTAAACCAGGTTCTGTTTCTCCTGGTCTTCCAGCCGCTGGTTTTCTTCCTCTATGAGGGCCTTAGGGACCTCAATCTGAGTTTTGGCGGCGATTTTGCGGACCAGTTCGTTGTTATATTCGGTGTCAGCCTGCCCCTGGCGCTCGGCTTGCAGCTGTTTTTTGATATCGGCTTTCAGCTCGGCCAGGGTCTTGAACGGCCCGACTTTGGCAGTAAAGCTGTCATCGGCTTTGGGCTCTTTGAGTTCTTGGACCTTCTTGACATCTACCTTGAAGGTGACCTTCTTGCTCTGAAGAGCGGGCACGCCGTAATCTTTGGGAAAAGTGATATCGAATGTCTTGGAAGCGCCGGCCTTGACGCCGGCCAGCTCCTCTTCAAATCCCGGGATGAAAGTCTTGCTGCCCAGCGTCAGCGGATAATCCCGGCCGTCGGCGCCATTGATCTTCTTACCGTTCTTATCCGTGCCCTCGAAATCAATTACCAGCTCGTCGCCGGTTTTGGCCGGCCGCTCCACCTCGGCCCGCTCGGCCATCCGGGTCTGCAGGTTCTTGATAATCTCGTTTATATCCGCGGCGGTTATTTCGACCTTTTTGCGGGCCAGTTTGATAGCTTTATAATTCGGCAGTTTGACCGGCCCTAGGATTTCGGCCTCGGCCTCGAACTGTAAGTCCGTATAAGGTACGAACTTCTTGAGCTGGACGTTCGGTATGCTGACCGGCCGGATTTTCTCCTGGTCGACGGCTTGGCGGTACAGCTCGTTAAGGGCGTGCTCCATGAATTCATCTAGGAATTGCTGCTGATTAACCTGCTGTTCGACCATGGCGTCCGGCGCCCGGCCGGCCCGGAAGCCGGGAATCCGCACGCTGCGCCTAAAATGGCCGATGACGTGCCGGCGGATAGGCGCCAGGTCCTTGGCGTCGGCATCGACCGTCAAAATAATATTGGTCGGACTGTTATCTTTCCTCGTAACTCGCATGAAAAGCAATTATAGCCGCTTTATCCCTGTTTTTCCAGGAAGCGGACTTATGGGTGCTTGGCGAACTTGTTGATTATCTCTTTAAGCCCCAGCTCGTCTTCGTGGCCTTTTGTCAGATCGCGCAGTTTGAGTTTCCCCGAAGATAATTCCGATTCGCCGATGAATAACGCGTAGCGGGTGCCGGATTTGACGGCGTGCTTGATTTTGGAATCGAGCTTGCGGTCGGAGGCGTCGACGGCGATGTTCACGCCGCTTTCACGCAGGCCAGACAACGCGCCCTGCGCCTGGTCGTAGACGTCGCCGATCAGAATGGCCGTGACGTCGGTTTCGGACGGCAATTCCGGCAGCAGTTTATGGGTTACCAGAAAGTTTTGCAAAGTAACGTCGCCCATGCCGAAGCCGACGGTCGGCACCGGCTCGACGCCGAACAAACCGACCAGCCCATCGTAACGGCCGCCGCCGAACATCGAACGGTTATTGGCACCTTCAAAATCATAAACTTCAAAGATTATATCGGTGTAATAATCAAAGCCGCGCACAATGCCGGGATCGAAAACCGCGTTCACGCCGACCTTATTCAGCCGCGCGATCAGGCCCTCCAGATTCTCGGCTTCCTCGGATTCGTTCAGGGGTGCCGGGAGTTTATCGATGGTAGCGGCGAAAAAGAAATCGACGGATGCGTCCAGCCCGGCTTCGAAAATCTCTTGCTTGAACTGCTCGTCGGTCATCTTATTTTTCTTGTCGGCTATCCGATAAAGCTGACGGGCTTTATCTTGACTCAGATTGATGTGCTCATCCAACCTTTTTAGCAGCTTGCGGGAATTGACCTTGATCACGTATTCATGACTGTCGGCACCCAAGGCTTTAAGGATCGAATCTGCCATCTGGATAATCTCCTCATCCGCTGATATATCATCTATGCCGAACAGGTCGACATTCAGCTGCCAGTGTTCGCGCAGCCGGCCGCGCTGCGGACGCTCGTAACGCCAAAGGTTGGGAATGCTGTATAGACGAAGCGGGTAGGCCAGTTCCTGCCGGCGCCCCGCTACCATCCGGCTGACGGAGGGGGTCATCTCCGGGCGGATAGCCACTTTGCGGCCACCGCGGTCCTCGAATGAATAAAGCTGTTCGTTAACCAGCTCATCGCCGGATTTTGCGGCGTAGACTTCGAACGGTTCGAGCAGCGGCGCGTCGTATTCCTGGTAGCCGAAACTTTCAACCACCTGCCGCAGCTTGGCGAACATATACTTTTGAATCCGCTTGTCCTCAGGATAAAAATCGCGGGTGCCCTTGTAAGGTTGGGTAGGAAGGCTCATTACTCAAATTATAGCGGACATTGATTATTAGGATATATAATTAGTGATATGGCCCGAACCAAGAACCGCGCCCGCCGCACTTCCCATCTGTATCTGCCGAGCGCTTTCGACCTGTTCGCCCCCAGTAAAGAAATAGTCTTAAACAATATCTGGATCTTCGGCCCGCTATACGCCGTACCGTTTATTTTTTACATCCACAGCTGGCTTTGGTCGCCGCTGCCGGGCCAGCATATCCATCTGTGGCAGCGCGCCGACGGTTTCAGCTCAGGCTGGGCAGCCGGGACGTTGCCGGCCTACTTCACTTTTCTGGTGATAGGTTTTTCACTGCTATGGTTGGCGCTGACCTTAACGGTCGGCACTATCGCCCAGATCATGGGCCAGGCCGCCCAATTGGATGCCGCCGAGGACCGGCACCTCGATTTTCAGAATCTCTGGCAAGTGGTCAGACGGCTGGGTTGGCGACTACTGGGCCTATATATAGTAATGGCCCTGATTTTCCTGATAGGCTTCGCTCTGTTTTTCGTCCCGGGCTTATTCATGATACGCCGCTACCTGATGGCGCCCTACGTCATGATTGAAAAGAATACCGGGATCCGGGATTCACTTTCCCAAAGCGCCGCCCTAAGCCTTAAGAATACCGCCGCCGTCTGGGGGATAATCGGCGTCCTGTTCCTTATCGGGCTGGTCAATATCATCCCGTACTTCGGCGGGTTAGCTTCTTTCGCTCTAGGTTCGCTCTATTCCGTAGCGCCGGCCCTGCGCTACCAGCAGCTCAAGAGATTAGCCTGACGATGGCCTCGGCGAAAGCGGCCTCTTTAAGCGGCAGCTGGTTCTTTCGGGACCGTTCATACACCTGCCGAGTGGCATTTTTAAGATATTTTTCGAGTTCCTTATTCACCCGGTCTTCGGTCCAATGCTCGCCGGCCTTGTTTTGCACCCACTCCAGGTAGCTGACTATCACGCCGCCGGCGTTGGCTAAGATGTCCGGAATATCGGTTACTTTTTGGGCGTTCAAGGCTTCGTAGCCAAGGTAGGTCACCGGGCCGTTAGCCAGTTCCAGCACGATCTTAGCTTTGATCGAGCCCACATTGTTCTCGTCGACGGCGTTTTCTAAGGCTGCCAAAGCTAACACATCGACGTCCAGGCTCAGCAACTGATCGTTATCGATCTTCCTGCCAGTCGTGAACTCGGTCAGTTTGCGGCCGGTTTTTTTGAAATCATCCAAGGCTTTAGCCGACAGACCGCCCGCGTCATAAATACCGCCGCTGGAATCGGTGGCGGCTACAAGTTTCCAATCGGGATGCTCCTTTTCGGCGACAAGAGCGAAAAACGAGCCGACATTTCCCCACCCCTGCAGGGCGTAAGTTATCGGCCCGGAGATACTTGACTTGTTAAGTATCTCGCGTAGTACGATTACGCCGCCGCGGCCGGTGGCAGCGTCGCGGCCCAGGCTGCCGCTGTTCTCTATGCTTTTTCCGGTAAAACTGGCTTTGGTCTGATCGCCGCTCAGGTTTTCGTACTCATCCACCATCCAGTCGATAATTTGGGCGTTGGTGTTGACGTCCGGGGCCGGCACGTCTTTGTCCGGACCGATGTGGTCTTTCAGGCCTTGGACGTACTTGCGCGACAGCTCTTCTAAGGCTTCTTTTGATAATGCCTTGGGATCCACGGCCACGCCGCCTTTGCCGCCGCCCATCGGGATGCCGGCGACCGCCGTCTTAAAGCTCATCAGCGTCGCTAGCGCCCGCACTTCGTCATAATCCACCTGTGGATGGAACCGGATACCGCCCTTGTACGGCCCGCGCTTGTTGCTGTGTTGGACGCGATAAGCGTGATATTTACTGCCGTCCGCCAGTTCTATCTCGAAGTTATGCTCGGCGTCCGTCTTTATAAGTTCGTCAATCTGCTTATCGCTCAGTCCGAGTTTCCGGCCGGCGTCCCTGATAAGTTTCCTCGCCGTATCTAACATGTGGCCTCCTTTCTGAGAATGTCCCGCCGCTAATTATAGCTAATGGCCGCGGAACAATTTGACCGATTTCTTGACGGCCGTCAATAACAGCCGGCGGTCATAAGCCCGGCTGGCGTTATCAAAATCAATGATATCCATCTTAACCATCGCCAGTTTACGCTGGGCCGTAGGCAGTTCCCGCAGATGGAAAGCTAAAGCGTAAGATGATAGACCGCCGGGTTTGGATAAGCAGCGCTTTTCAAGCCATTCGCGGTAAAGGGGGGCAGCCACCTCGCCTTCGACGGCCTCCATGAAGCTCGCCGAGGCGGGACGCGGCCCCCAGACGGACATCGTGCCGTCCAGGATATTGACGATCTGAGCCGTCTCATCCAGGCCGGCCTGTCCGATATAGCGACTCAGGCTGGATAGTCGCTCCGGTCCGGCCTCAGAGGTAGACCCTAGATCAGCCGAAGCGGTGCGGAGTTTGATAACGTCGAAAGGCCGGCCGCCATGGCCGACGCGCTGAACTTTCCGCAAACCACCTTGGCCTTCGGCAACGTACGCCATTCCCATCGTCACGGCCCCCACGGGAAGAATAACCGGCGCTAAAGCCGTAGCATAAGCAAGGTCCAGCGCCCGTTTCTGCCGGCTGCCGATCCAGGCCTCACCGACTAGTTCACGCCGGGGCATTCTTGTTTTTCACTTCTGTTTAATAATGAGGCCGGCTAAAAAATTTGTAAAGAAAAACGCTCAGTTCTTAGCTGATGCGTGGTGGGGATGATAGGACTCGAACCTACACGGGTTGCCCCACTAGCTCCTAAGGCTAGCGTGTATACCAATTTCACCACATCCCCGTCCTAATCAATTATAAAGGAAGAGCGGCGAGGAACCGGCACAAGATAGGCGAGCAAGCTTTCCGCTAATAAAGCTGGAGGCTCGGATCAGTCGAGTCAAGCATGGCTTGTATCTCGGCTTCGCTGTAACCGGACGAGCCGCTTAGCGCGGCCGAGCCAATCGCGCTTTCCCGCGGCGCGGCCGCGTGCGACCGCATTTCGTCCGGGGTAATCCCAGCGTCTACTTCGCCTCCCAGCACCACGCCCGCCCCGGCGTCGCTCATCAGTTTCCTGAACCAGGCGAACCGGCCACCCCTTTCTTGGGGCTGGTCATAAATTATTTCAGTCATGTTTTTATTTAACTACTTCTGCGGTAGAAAACAAGCTGGGTGTCGCCGTAATTTTTGTCGGCGGCGACTTCGGTTTTATCAAATTCCGGAAAGTTTAGATTGCCTGGGTAGTTAAGGACGGCCAGACCACCATTTTTGACATGCCGCTTGATAAGTTTTTCCAGCAGAGGCGATTGGAGTTCGTCGAACGGCGGGTCCAAAAGGACGATGTCGAATTTCTTTTCCATGTTATGGATACTCCAGCCGCCAGTGTTAGCTTTGGTGACGTGGACCGTTTTTTGCAAGCGCAGGTCTTTGACATTCTGCTCGATGGCCTGATGCGCGGAAGTATCCTTGTCTACGGCGACAACCGATTTGGCACCGCGGCTGGCGGCCTCGAAGGCCAGCGCGCCGCTGCCGGCGAAAGCGTCCAAAAAGACCAGGCCCTCTATGTCGCCAAGCACGTTAAACAGCGCGCCGCGGACCTTCTCGCTCATCGGGTGCGTCTTATGACCATGTGGCGACTGGAATTGCTGTCCTTTTAAACTTCCGGCGATAATCCTCATATGGCTATATTAGTTTAAATTAGTTACCGCGCGTAAAGCTGTGACTCTGCTCACCAGGTGCGGGTAATTATCGATGTCCTCTTTTTTATCGATGAAATTCTGGGCGGCGGCTCGGGCGGCGGCAATCAGTTTCATATCCGATAAATTGGCGATCCGCAGGTCCAGGGCGCCGTGTTGGATGCTGCCGTAAATAGCGCCCGGGCCGCGCAGTTCTAGATCGAGTTCGGCGAGCCTAAAACCGTCAGTCGTATTTTCCAAAGCCCGCAACCGCTGTATCGGCGCTTTGCTGTCGCTGAGCATTAAGAAACAATAGCTTTGATGGGCGCCGCGCCCGACCCGGCCCCGCAGCTGGTGGATTTGAGCCAACCCGAACCGCTCGGCGCCGACTATCAGCATCACGGTGGCGTTAGGCACATCAACGCCGACCTCTATGACCGTAGTACTGACCAGAATGTCGTATTGGCGGTCGATGAAATCCTGCATCACCCGCTCCTTCTCAGCCGGTTTCAGCCGGCCGTGCAGCAAGCCTACTTTCCGGTGCTTGAACTCGTGCTCGGATAACTGCTTGAATGTCTCCTCGGCTGATAAGCCCCTGCTGGCCCCGGTCTCGGTGATTACTGGGCAGACTACGAACATCTGCCGCCCGGCCGCTAGTTCCTTATCTATCTGCTTGTATAAAGTTTTCTTGGAGTTAGGCGACACCAGCTTGGTCTTAATTTTCTGCCGCCCGGGCGGCATCTCGTCTAATACCGAGATGTCCAACTCGCCGTAAAGCGTTAACGCTAGGCTGCGTGGAATCGGCGTGGCCGTCATGTGCAGGACATGCGGCATGTGTCCGGCTTTGGCTTGCAGTTTCTTGCGCTGGCCGACCCCGAAGCGGTGCTGTTCGTCGATGATTATCAGCCCGAGCTTATGCATATCGACTTTCTCGCTTATCAGGGCGTGGGTACCGATTATTAAACGAATTGTGCCGTCGGCGATTTTTTGGTGGGCGGTTTTTTTCTGGGCTGGGGTCAGGCTGCCTAGCAATAATCCCACTTGGTCGCCGTAGCCGACATTGCCCAATAGATTAAGTAGTGTTTCGGCATGCTGGCGGGCTAGGATTTCGGTCGGCGCCATAAAGGCCACCTGGAAGCCCTGTTCCATAGCCGTTAAAGCCGCCATCGCGGCTACTACTGTTTTCCCGGACCCCACGTCACCTTCTACCAAGCGGTTCATAGGCTGGTTTTTGGCCATGTCCTGGTATATCGCCCAGACGACCTTGCGCTGGGCATTAGTGAGCTTAAAAGGCAGTTTTAATACGAAATCCTTAGCTAATTTTTCATTGAAAGGTATAGCCAGGCCTTTTTCGGCCAGGACTTCCTGGCGGTTCAGTAGAGCGGCGAGGGTCAGCTGAAAGATTTCCTCGAAAGCTAAGCGCCGCTTAGCTTGCTCCCACAAATCCAGCGAGCTGGGAAAATGAATCTCGCCGATTGCTTCTTTGTAGGCGAGCAGTTTTTGGTCTTTGATCAGCCAAGCGGGCAGATGTTCCGGCAACTCTTTGACGATATTCAGTGCCTCGCGGATCAGCCGGCGTATCTGGTTGGACTTTAAGCCTTTGGTTTCGCGGTAAACCGGGATTATGCGGGCAGTATTGATTGGGAAATCGCTGACCAGCTCGACCGAGGGATTAAGGATACTGAACCGCTGCCGGCTGAGTCTATATTCGCCGGCTACGAAATAATCCTGGCCGGCTCTGATGGCTGCCGCGCGGTAGGGTTGATTAAACCAAACTAACCGCACACTGGCCGTATCATCGCTGGCTATGGCTTCCGTGATATGCATGCCGCGGCGCACGTAGCGGCCAACAACGGAACTTATCTTGGCTTTGATGGTCACCGGCCCCGGCCGCAGGTTCTTCGCGGATGTGATAGTCGAATAATCCTCGTAGCGGCGCGGGAAGTCCTCGATTAAGTCGTCAATTGTCCGGATTCTAAGGATAGCCAGCTTGCCGGCCAGCTCGTCGCCTACCCCTTTAAGCTCGATAATCGGATCGGACAGATTCACTTACTTAATAGTGTATCAATAATCTAGTAGTGACGGCGGCGAGCGGCGGAACGGGTCAGAACCGACAGCGAATCATCAATCTCTCGCGGCGTGAATCCACCATACCTGTTAACGGCTGCCAGTCTGATGATCTCATCGCAGAATTGGGGATTATTGGGCAAAAACGGCCCGTGCATGTAGGTACCGAAGGCGTTGTTAGTACGGGCGCCTTCGGTCTTATCTTTACCGTTGTTGCCATTGCCGCGCTTGACTATGCCCAACGGCGCTTGGTTCTCAGCCAGGAACGTCTGGCCGCTATGATTCTCGAACCCGAAAAGCATTCCGAAATCCGATTTGACCTTGACGTTGCCGATCATCCGCTTAGGACCGCCGATGGTTTCCAGATCGAAGACGCCGATGCCCTTGACCTCTTGGCCGGTACTGGTGACGAACCGGCGGCCGAACAGCTGGTACGTGCCGCAGATTAGTACCATCGGCACGCCGGCGCCAGCCAGCTCATGGATCTGGCCGCCAATCCGCAGGATGTCATTCTGGACGTCGGCCTGGGCCGAATCCTGGCCGCCGCCGCCGATGACTATATCGACCCGCGGCGGCAGTTTGCCGCCCGGATGATGATGGTGAAAGACCGGTTCCAGGCCGTGCCAGCTGATCCGCCGCTTTAAAGTCAAGGCATTGCCATGGTCGCCGTAAGTATTCAATTCATTGGGAAAAAGATGTAGGATATCAAGCCGGTTCATCGGACTTTCTCCGCTGATTTGGATAGTTTGGCGTACAGCCGCAGCATAGCCGTGTAGGTGGCTAAGATGACATGTTCGCCGCTTTTATGGTCGAGCCGGCTCAAGGCTCTTATCGGATCGGGTTCGATTTCGCCGACACCGATATCGTCGTATCGCAGCCTAAGGGCCATGTCCGCGGCCCGGCGGCCGCTGGTCAGACCGACCTTTTTTGAAGCCAGCGGCCCAAAGTTAACATCCCACAGCCAGGATACGTCGCGGCCGTCGGCGATGTTATCGTTTATAGCTATCATTAGGTTGACATTTGACGAACCATACGACGCCAAAGCCTGGGTGAAACTGGCTGGATTCTTAACCAAGACTAATTCGACCGTACCGCCGCCTTTAAGCCGGTATTTTTCACCGCGGCCGAAGGCCAGCGGCACGTCGGCTAGTTCGCGCACCAGGTCTTCGGCGGATACGTCCGGCAGCAGCTGGCGCGCCAGCGCGAGGGCCGCGGCGCCATTTAAGAAATTATGCTGGCCGGAGAGCTTTAAATCGGCCGAGTATTTTCTCCCATTTATCAAGTAGGTAGCGCTCCGCTTTTTAAAGTCGGCCAGCTGCACGTCCGGGCTTTTGGCGGCCTTGCTTTGTCGAGACGGTGCGTCTATGGCGGCTAGCTCATAGTCATTCGGAAAAAACCGGCCCAGCTTATCGGAAAAGCCGAAATAATGGACTCTCTTGTCCGCAAGGCCCTGGGCGGCTTTCAGCAGGTTGGGGTCGTCGGCGTTTACTACGACTTTCTCGGACGCTTCCATGGCCGCCTTGATATAAGACGCGATGGTGTCGACTTCGCCATAGCGGTCCAGCTGGTCGCGGCTGACGTTCAGCGCCAGCGTCCAGCGCGGTCTGACCATTCGCACTAGCCGCCGGGCGGTGGCTTCGTCGATTTCTAAGACGGCGATGTCGAACGGTAGCTTGCCGCTTATTTTAGCGTGCTGTGAAATTGATGAAGCGATACCGCGGGTCAGGTTACTGCCAGTGGAATTAGTAAGAACTTTCTTGCCATTGGCTTTGAGCAGATGAACCACCATCTTGGTGGTTGTGGTTTTGCCGTTGGTACCGGTGATTATGACCACCCCTTCCGGCAGCTTGTTCAGCATGGCGCCTACATAGCTGGGAAACAGTTTTTCGACGACTAAACCGGGTAGCGCCTGGCCGCCGCCTTTGCGGTAAGCCAGTCCCGCCTTTACCGATTTACCAAGCACCGTACCTAGGAATTTCTGCATGATCTTAGGCGAGTTCGACCAGCGCGGAGTCCTTATAAGCTTTGCCGCGGCGCAGCATCAGCCGCCCATTTTTAAAGTCGGCGGCATCCAAGTGATCTTTACCGAACTGCTGCCCGTTAACGTACACGGCTTTATCTTGCGTCAGCCGCCGGGCGTCGGTCTTAGAGACGGCCAAACCGGACTCCATTAATACTTCGGTTACCGGGCTGCCGGGCTGGATTTTTATCGAAGGAATCTCCTCTCTTAAGACACTGGTGATTTCTTCTGACACGTCACCTATCAGGGTCCGGCCCTGGACTACGTTAGCCGCGTTTCTGGCTTTATCGGCCTGGTCTTTGCCATGGACGATATCGGTAATTTCATCCGCCAGTCTTTTTTGCCCGATACGCTCGGCCGGGCTAGACTGCTGTTCGCGCATGATCTGTTCTATTTCTTCCTTTGTCAAAAGTGTGAAAACCTTAAGATAATCTTCCACGTCTTCATCGCTGGCGTTGATCCAGAATTGGTAGAACTGGAAAACCGTGGTTTTGCTGGCGTCCAGCCAGATGGCGCCGGCTTCGCTTTTGCCGAATTTACGGCCAGTAGATTTATCGACTACCAGCGGCATGCTTAAGGCGTGTACTTCCTGGGCCTCCTTTTTGCGAATCAGCGCCACGCCCGACAGCATATTGCCCCACTGGTCAGAACCGCCGATCTGTAAAACGGTCTGATGGTTCTTATACAACTGCCAGTAGTCATAGCCCTGGATCAGCGAGTAGCTGAATTCGGCGTAGCTGATGCCGGAGCGCAGCCGTTCGGTAATAAATTCGCGCTGCATCAGCTCTGATATGGCAAAGTTTTTACCGACGTCGCGCAGAAAATCCAGATACCCGACGTCTTTGAACCAGTCGTAGTTATCGACCAGAGTGAACTGCTGGCCGGCGAACAGCTGGTTAATTTGCTCTTTGACGGCCGCGACATTCTTTTCGATCTCTTCTCGCGGCTGCAGTTCGCGCTCCTTGGTCTCTTTAGGGTCGCCTATCAGGCTGGTCGCGCCGCCGGCCAGCAGTACTGCCGTCCAGCCGGCTTCCAGTAAGCGCCGGGCCGTCAGCATAGCCGCCAGGTTGCCGATAGTCATGCTGTCGGCCGAGGCGTCCACGCCATGGTAGAAAGTCCGCGGCTCATCCAGCCACTTATCGTCGCTAAAAGTCTTATCCTTTATCAGGCCGCGCCACTTGAGGTCATCGCTGAGATTCATAAGCTGATTTTCAGGTATATTTTCCTTAATTACTATTAGTATAACCGAATATAATTCTTGTGGCTGATAGTAAGCGGTTTGGTATAATTGTGTCTAAGCAGGGAGTATAAGAATTTAATGAAGAAAAATCCGCGCCGCTCTGGTAGCCGTCCGATAACTACCCGCAGCGGCAAAGTATTAAAGGTGAACCGCTCCCTCGGTGAACGCTATGTGGCCATGAGACAGGCCAAAGCCCTGCGCAGGGTAAATCGCTTGCGGGGACTGCCCAAATCACGTATTAAGCGCATAGCCTGGAGGCTGCATCCTAAACGGCTGGCGGCTTATTGGTTCAGCCGCGACGGCGTCATTACTGCCTTAAAAGCCCTCGGCATCGCTATCGTGGCGATGTTCATATTAACGCTGGCTGTCTTCGCTTATTACCGCAAGGATCTCAAAGACATCACCGACCTATCAGGCAGCAATATCGGCGGCAGTATCAGTTATTACGACAGCTCTGGCAAGACCCTGTTATGGCAGGATTATAACGCCGTCAAACGCATACCGGTGGCCAGCCAGGACATCTCGCCCTACCTAAAAGCGGCCACCGTAGCCATCGAAGACAAGAACTTCTACAGTGAACGAGGTTTTGACCCCAAAGGCTATATCCGCGCAGCTGTCAACGACCTGGCGCACCGTGGCGGGACCCAAGGCGCCTCTACCATTGACCAGCAGCTCGTAAAGCTGACTCAAGACTTTAATCAAAACCGCACCGTAGCTCTAAAAGTTAAGGAGCTGATATTGGCCGTTGAGCTGGAGAGGGCTTATACCAAAGACCAGATCTTAACCGATTACCTTAATGTTGTGCCATACGGCAGTGTTGATTATGGAGCCCAGACCGCGGCCTCCGACTACTTCCATACTGACGCTAAAGACCTTACGTTGGCGCAGTCCGCCTTTTTAGCGGCTATTCCCAAGGCTCCCTCGCTGTACTCTCCATATGACACCACCTATTTCGACAAAGATGCTCTTTTAGCCCGCTATAATTACATCCTCGACCAAATGGCGGCCCAGGGTAGGATCAGCGAAGCTCAGGCCAAGACCGCCCAAAAAGTCGATATCTTGGCGCAAGTCCAGCCACAGCAGTCTTATTACGCCGGTATCCGGGCGCCGTATTTCGTACTGGCGGCTCGCGATGAGTTGAACAAGCGTTTCGCCAGCCAATCGGCCAAGGTCGGAGGCTGGAAAGTCATCACGACTCTTGATATCAATCTGCAGAACGAGGCCGAAAAAGCGGTTCAGGATAACTATAATAACGTTCAGCGGTATGGTGGCGACGAGGAAGCTATGGTCGTAGAGGACGTCAAAACCGGCCAGATGCGGGCGTTAGTCGGTGGCGTAGACTTCACCGACCCCGACCACGGCCAGTTTAACTACGCCCACCAGGCTTATATCTCTCCCGGTTCCAGTTTCAAACCTTATGACTATTCGACTTTGATAGACAACAACACTAATGTCGGTGCCGGCTCCGTCCTTTATGACAGCAAGGGCCCTCTGCCCGGATATCCCTGCACTACCGGTGTCTCCGCGACCGGTAACTGTCTGCACGATTACGATTACAAATATCCTGGGCCGGAAACACTCCGTTACGCCATAGGTGGTTCCCGCAATGTCCCGGCCGTCAAAGCCATGCTAGAAGCGACCCCTAACGACACTAGCGTCAACCGCACCAAATCAATCAATAAAGTAATCAGTACCGCCGACTCTTTAATGGCCGCCCCGGACGCCTACAAGTGCTTTAAAGACGGCGTAGATATCAACCAGGCCAAATCCTCTGACGAAACCCAATGCTACGGGGCTTCGGCTATCGGCGACGGTGCCTACCTGCACTTAGACCAGCACATAAACGGCTTGGCCAGCCTGGGCCGTCTGGGCAACGCCATCCCCAATACTTATATAAGCAGTATCCAGAACTCCGCCGGCAAGACCTTTTATGCCTTTAAGCAACCTAAAGGAACCCAAGTGGTCAACCAGCAATCGGCTTATATAGTTAACAATATGCTGTCCGACCCCCAAGCCAGCTACCTGAACAGCTCTCAGAAATGGCAGCACTACAAGGGCTGGGACACGGCCGTCAAGACCGGAACCACAAATAATAGTTTCGACGGCCTGATGATGAGCTGGAACACCCAATACGCCGTAGGTAGCTGGGTCGGCTACCATACCCGCAATAAAGCCCTTAACGCCGCCGGTATGGAATTCATCACTCTGCCGCTGACCCGTACCGTCATGGAATACGCGCTTGATAGCTTGCATATGAACCCCGTCAATTGGGCTGAACCAGCAGGCATCCAGCATCTGCCGGCCTATAAGAGCCAGATGCCTTTCGCGACCCAGGGACCGGCAGTAACTACAGATATTTATCCGTCGTGGTACAAGCAGCGGTCGGTCAGCAGCAGCAGCGTGGTTTTGGACAAAGTTTCCGGCAAAGTAGCCACCAGTTGTACGCCGGAACTCGCTAAACAGCAGCTTAGCGGCAATGCCGCGCCTAATGCCTTCTCGATCGACGTGTTCTACCCGCCTGGAAACAATGCTTCGAATTCGACCAGTTCCAATAACGGTGCCCCGGATGATGTGCATCTGTGCAGCGATTCGCCACCGACAATCACAATTACACCGCCCGCCGGAAATAGCTGTGATACCAGCTGCACTATTTCGGCTACCGCCTTTGCGGGTACCCACCCACTTAACGACACAAACTATCCGCAATATCCCGGTACCATAACAATCAGCGTGAATGGTTCTACGATTTGCACTTCCAGCAACATTCAAGACGGACAGCCACTATCTTGTAACTATTCTCCTACATTTAATGGTAGCGGGACTATATCGGCTACCGTAACAGACAGCGTCCTATATTCTGGGAGTGATTCAAATAACTCCGTAAATTTTACTCAAGCGGCCCAGCCGCAGGGCCCCTCGAACTTCACGGCCACAAGAGGAACCGGTAGTCACGCTACTTTTAACTGGACAGGCAATGGGAATGGTCCGTTCAACGTTGTTGATTCAAGCGGCAATTCTATATGCTCTTCTAGCGGTTCATCGTGCAACGCCAATAATGTGCCTTCTGGGACATACTATGTTGAGGATAAAGATAAGATTAAATCGAATCCTGCGACACTTTAGTCTTTTTCAAGGAAAGTATTAAGCGCGCTGCGGACATCGCTGACCGGTGACAGTAGCGCCGGTTTCTTGCCGCCGCGGACTACCGGGCCGATAGCCGCTTCAAAGCCAAGTTTCTTGGCTTCGGCCAGCCGTTTATCCACGAAAGGTACGTGGCGGACCTCGCCGGACAGCCCGACTTCGCCGAAAACCACGGCGTTCTTTTTCAGCTGCATGCCTTTAGCGGCGCTGGCGATGGCCATGCAGACCGCCAGGTCGGCCGCTGGTTCACTCAGGCGGATACCGCCGACTATGTTCACGTAAATGTCCTTGTCGCCCAGCTTAAGCTTGGTACGGCGTTCTAACATCGCTACTAATAAATTCACCCGGTTAAGGTCGATGCCACTGGCTGTCCGTTTGGGGTAGCCGTAGCTTGTCGGGTTCACCAAAGCCTGGACTTCGACTAACAGCGGCCGGCTGCCTTCCATGGTGGCATGCACTACCGACCCGTCGCTGATCTGCCGTTCGGCCAGCAGCGCCGCCGACGGATTGTCCACGGCTTTCATGCCGGTATCGGTCATCTCGAAAATTCCGGCCTCGTTGGTCGAGCCGTAGCGGTTCTTGACACCGCGCAGAATCTTAAAACCGCCGTAACGGTCGCCTTCCAGCTGCATGACTACGTCTACCATGTGTTCCAGCAGCTTAGGGCCGGCGATCGAGCCTTCTTTAGTAACATGGCCGACCAGTATCAGGGCCGTGTTGCTGGCTTTGGCGGCGGCCGTTAACAGCTGGGTGCTGTTGGTAATCTGGCTGACGTTGCCGGCTGCCGAGGAGATTTCATTGACGGCCACTGTCTGAATGGAGTCCACTACCACGATATCGTAACCGCCTCCACTGATAGTCGCGGCGATATCATTAGCTACGGTAGATACCGCCAGCTGCAAGTTCTTATCTTCCGTCTTAAGGCGTTCGGCCCGCAGAGCGATCTGCTGGGCCGATTCCTCGCCGCTGATATATAGGACTTTTAAACTTTTGGCGGCGTTATGGGCTATCTGCAGCAAGATGGTGCTTTTGCCGATGCCCGGCTGGCCGGCTAACAGGTTGACGCTGCCGGCGACAAAGCCGCCACCTAAGACCTCGTCCACCTCTTTGATGCCCGAACTCAAGCGACCGGTGGTCGATTTGCGGGCCGCGCCGACCGATTCGGTCGCCAGCTTACGGCCGCTGGCGCCCGCGGTAGCGGTGCTGACCTCCACTTGCTCGACCAGCGTGTTCCACTCGCCGCAGTTGCCGCAGCGACCCTGCCACTTGTTATAGGTGGCGCCGCAATTCGAACAGGTGAATCTCACTCCCAACGATTTGGCCATATTAGTTCTAGTCTAACAAATTATTGGGCCGTCTGCGGCGTCAGGCGGGTGTCTATGGATTGATCCAAGCTGGTTAGCTCCTGGGCGATGGCATTGCGAGCTTCCACCAACTGGTTATAAGAAGCTATGTAGCTTTTTAAGCTTTGCACGCCGGCATTATAAGCATCCACCTCGCGGTTGAACGGCGCCACTCCGGCATTATAGTCAGCGACATCGCCGGAGCTTCTTTCGCTATCCAGCCGCGACCGGTCGGCGTCAATCTTGGAACTTTGGGCCTGTAAAGAGCTCTCTTCGTCCTGGATGCGGCTTCTTAAAGCCGCCAGCTGGGCATCGTCGGCTTTTATCTGGTCTTCGCGGCTAGTGAACTCCGCCTCATACGAGTTAGCGTAATCCGTAATAGCGTGCCGATTGGTAAAGTACTTGGCGTAATAAGTTTCGAGCGGAGCCGGCAAATCGGCAATTTCGGTGCCGAAAACCGAATGCATCTCGTTTACCACGGCGTTCGGCTCGGTTTTCTTATACTCGTTCATGGTGTCGATGATGCGCTGGTCTTTAAGGTCATGGTTGTAATAATCCGTCAGCAGGCCGTCCACGTAGTCTTTCTCCTTGGTGCTCAGCCGGTCATAGGCGGCGTGCAGCATCTCGTGGGCGGCCGTTACCTGCTGGACGCCGGCCAGGCGCGGATCATGGACGTCGTAGACGAATATCCCGCGCTGGTCCGAGTGGTAACAGCCTAAAACGATAGTTTGTTCGGTCACGTTGCAGTCGGATCGAAACTGCGCGGCATTTGATTCCAAATCGGGATGATTGACGTAAAAAACATGCCGGGCATAGGGTGTCATAGTGTCCTCCGAGGCCAAAGTCGTCACGGCGGACGCCGGCGTGTAACCGCGCAGCTGCCACCAATCGCTCAGCGCCTGGGCGTTGAAGTAAACCAAAACCGGGAAACTCAGCAGGGCCAACAGGATTACGAAAGACAAAGCTCGTTTAAAAGCGGTCATTGCTAGTAGTATAACTTAGGCTACTCTAAGGCGGCAGCGTAAGTCAGCTCGGTCTGACGGTCCGGGGTTTTCTTGGTGTTGACGGTCACGACGTCACCGGTATGGTAATTGTCTTCCAAAAGACCGGCGGCGATAGCGTCTTCCAACGTCTCTTGCAGCAGGCGGCGCATCGGCCGGGCGCCGTTATGGGCGTCATACCCCCGCTCCATCAGGTATTCTTTGGCTTTCGGGCTGACCTGCAGGCCGATGCCTTTTTTGACCAGACGGGCCCGTAAATCTTCCAGTTGGATATCCAGAATCTTCAAGGCGTCCTTCCGAGTCAGGGCCCTGAAGGCTATGATCTTATCGATGCGGTTCAAAAGCTCCGGCCGCATGGTCTTTTTAAGCTCTTCTAAGACCATGTTTTTATTGGCCTGGTGCAGTTCGTCCAAGTTGTCGAAATCAGTGGACTTACTGGCCGAGAAACCGAAGCTGGCTTCTTTTTGGAGTTTTTCGGCGCCGATATTGCTGGTCATGATAATGATAGTGTTGGTGAAATCTATCTTGCGACCCTTGGCGTCGCTCAACACGCCGTCCTCTAAAATCTGCAGGAGCATGTTGAAGACGTCGGGGTGGGCTTTTTCGATTTCGTCGAAAAGCACCACGCTGTAGGGCTGGCGGCGGATGCGGTCGGTCAGCTGGCCGGGGTCATCATAGCCTACGTAACCGGCCGGCGCACCGATCAGGCGGGCGACGGTATGGCGTTCGCCGAATTCGCTCATGTCGATTTTGACCAGCGCGTCTTCGGATCCGAAGAATTCGCGGGCCAGTACCCGGGCCAGCTCGGTTTTGCCGACGCCGGTCGGGCCCAAGAAGATGAACGAACCGATCGGCCGCTTTTCGCTGGAGATGCCGGAGCGGCTGCGGCGCACGGCCTTAGACACGGTTTCGACGGCTTCGTCCTGGCCGATGATATATTTGCCGAGGTTCTTCTCGAGATTTACCAGATATTTGGCCTCGGAACGGATGACTTTGGTTACCGGCACGCCGGTCATCCGGGCCACCGTGTCGGCCATGTCGTCGGAATTGATGATAATGGGTTTGCCGGCGCGGGTGGTAGTTTCCAGTTTCTTGATGTCTTCGCTGATCTGGCTGGCCCGCTGTTTTTCGCGGGCGGCTTTTTCATAATCTTCGCTGTCTACGGCTTCGTCGATGCGCTGGTTTATCAGTTTCAGTTCTTTCTGCAGCTGGCGCAGCTGGGGCGGCGTCTTGCCTTTATTGACGCGCAGATAGGCCGAGGTCTCGTCCAGTAGGTCGATGGCTTTGTCCGGCATGTAGCGGTCGTTGATATAGCGGCGGGCGAAATTGACGGTATCTTCTAGGACATCGTCGCTGACGCGCACGCCATGGAATTCCTCGTAGTGTTTGCGCAGACCCTTCAATATGGCCAAAGTCTCGCTGGGAGTGGTTTCCGGGACCTGAATCGGCTGGAAACGGCGCTCCAGGGCGGCGTCTTTTTCTATATGGCGGGTGTATTCGTCGGTGGTGGTGGCGCCAATCATCTGGATCTTGCCGCGGGCCAAGCTGGGCTTTAAGATGTTGCCGGCGTCCATGCTGCCTTCGGCGGCTCCGGCGCCCACGATCAAGTGCAGCTCGTCAATGAAGACGATGACGTTCTTATCCTGTTCCAGTTCGGCGATAACCTTTTTAAGGCGCTCTTCGAATTCACCGCGGTATTTGGTGCCGGCGATCATCCCGGCCAGATCTAAAGTTATAATCTTTTTGTCCAATAAGCTGTCCGGCACTTCTTCGTTGACTATCCTCTGGGCCAGACCTTCGACGATAGCTGTCTTACCGACGCCGGGTTCGCCGATCAGCACCGGGTTGTTCTTGGTGCGGCGGTTCAATATAGTGATGACGCGCTTGATCTGCGGTTCGCGGCCGACTACCGGATCCAGCTTTTTCTCGCGGGCCAGTTTGGTAAGGTTGGTGCCGAAGAATTCCAGCGCTGATTTCTTAGCGTTTTTGCCACGGCGTTTGCCATCGGCCGCCTGGCCGTCGCCCTCGTACTGCTGCCTTTGCAGGAATTGCTCGACCTCGGCGCTCAGGGCATCGATATCGACGCTCATATCGCGCAGCAAGGTCGTAGCTCGGGCGTTCTTCTGGCTTAGGATACTGTATAAGACGTGCTCCGTTCCACAGTAGTCTTGGCTGAACTCCTGGGCGATCTCCCAGGCCATCTTAAGGGTCAGTTTGGCTGTCTCAGACAAACCTTTGCCACCCATGTTAATAACCAAGGTCTTAGGCGTCAGGTTCAGCGCTAAACGCGCCCTGTCCAGCGTCACCCCGGCGCCCTCTAAGATCTTAGAGCCCATTGACCCCTCTTGGGCTAGTACCCCCAGTAATAAATGCTCCGTACCGATGTAGGCGCTGCCACTGGCGCGAGCGATGGCGTCGGCGTGCCGCAAGCTATGTAGCGCGTTATTGGTCAGATGCGATAAGAATTCTTGAAAATCCGGTGAATTTGGAATCATATACTTATTTTATACCCTCTAAATCTTAGCTTTAGCTGTAACCTCTTTTACAGATTGAGAAAAGCGATTCAGCGTACTTGTATGATACAAAAATTAGCACTCTAGTGTCAAGAGTGCTAATTTAAAACCGGATTAATTCTTATTTACTGGTATCGGTGCCGTGTTCTTCGATAGCTTCCAGCAGTGAATTCTCCAGGTCGGATTTTTTCTTCAGCTTCTGGATTACCGGCTTAGATTCCACGCCTTCGCTGGGCGCCGGGACCGTCTGCTCAACCGCGCCGGCCGGTTTATCGGCCTCGACATCCAATTCGTAACCGGTCAGCTTGCCGGCTAAACGCACGTTCTGGCCGGCTTTGCCGATAGCGATGCTAAGCTGGTCTTCCGGCACTATGACTTTGGCTTTTTCGCCCTTGATCTCTACTCTGGCGACGTTGGCCGGCTTCATGGCGTTGGCGACGAAAGTAGCTTTGTCCTCGTCCCAGACGACGATATCAATCATTTCCTGGCTGCCGATTTCATCGCGGACGGCGTTGATGCGCGTACCATGGCCGCCCACGAAGGTGCCGACCGGGTCGACGCCCTGGACATTGGAGCTGACGGCGATTTTGGACCGCACGCCGGCTTCGCGGGCCACGGCCTTTATCTCTACCGCCTTATTCTCCATTTCCGGCACTTCGGAGGCGAATAACAATTCGATGAATTCCTTGGAGCCGCGGCTGACTATCAGCTGCGGGCCGCGGAAACTTTTTTCGACGTCTTTCAGATAAAATTTAAGGCGCTGTCCGGGGTAATAGCGTTCGCCCTGGATCTGTTCGCTGGCCGGCATCAGGCCTTGGGCCCGGCCTAGCTCGATGCGGACCACACGGCCTTCGACGCGGGTTACGGTGCCATTAACGATGCCGCCGATCTTGTCCTCGTATTCGGCCAGCACAATCTCGCGCTCGGCTTCCCGCAGGCGCTGCAAAATCACCTGTTTGGCGGTCTGGGCGGCTACCCGGCCGAAATCTTCGACTTTCTGGACTATCTCAACGGTTTCGCCGACCTTCGCGTTCTTTCTGATGACTTGAGCATCACCCAGGCTAATCTGCAGATGCGGGTTCTCGACCTCATCGACGATTTCTTTGGTGACGTAAGCGGTGACTTCGCCGGTATTCAGATTCATGGTCACCCGGACCTCTTGTTCGCGGTCGCCGTAGTCGCGGCGCCAAGCGGCGGCCAAAGCCTGTTGAACTATCTCTTGGACCTGCTCTTCGGGCAGGTTTTTTTCTTCGGCGATCAGCTTGATTGCCTGCGCCAACTGTTTAAAATCCATTTCCATTTTTAACTCCTTTTCATGAAAAAATCCGACCTGCCGGCCGGATGAACTGAATTAATTATATCAAAATGCTTACAGATAGCAAGCTTTTAGATGTTAAACTATTGCAAAGTGAAGAAGGTAAAACGACTTTTTAGGGAGTTCCAGCCAGACCATTATGATCTGTTCTTAACGCCCGACCGCGGCAAAATGGAGTTCACCGGCCGCGTCGTTATCAAGGGCCGCAAAACCGGCCGGCCGAGCTCCAGAATCACCTTGCATCAGAAAGATCTGAAAATCAAAACGGCCGGAATAATCCGGCACGACAAACGGTCCGGCGACGCCCGGATAGCGGTCGAGAGAATAAATATCCAGAAATCTTTCGACGAACTGCGCCTGCACGCTGCTGAGCAGCTTTACCCGGGAAGGTACACGGTTGAACTGGAGTTTTCCGGCAAAATCACCGAGCCGATGCACGGCATATATCCCTGTAATTTCGAGGTTGGCGGCGTCAAAAAGCAGCTGATTGCCACCCAGTTCGAGAGCCACCATGCCCGCGAAGCCTTCCCGTGCATTGACGAACCGGAGGCCAAAGCCGCCTTCGACTTGACTCTTGTTTCACCGGCCGATGAGACCGTCATCGCCAACACGCCTATAAAATCCCAGACCAAAGGCGACCGGCTGCTGGAGACGAAGTTCGAGACCACCCCCAGGATGAGCCCCTACTTACTAGCTTTCGCCTACGGCGAACTGGGTTATAAATCGGCCAAGACTAAAACAGGTGTCGAGGTGCGTGTTTACGCCACGCCTGATAAGGTCAAGCTGACGGATTTCGCGTTAGATACCGCCGTCCGCTGCCTGGAATTTTTCGAAGATTATTACAGCGTCGCCTACCCGCTGCCGAAGCTCGATCTTATCGGTCTGCCGGATTTTTCGGCTGGGGCCATGGAGAACTGGGGGCTAGTGACCTTCCGCGAATCGGTGCTTTACGTCAATCCTAAAAGCAGCTCTATTGAAACTAAACAGTTCGTGGCGATGGTCATCTGCCACGAGCTGGCCCACCAATGGTTCGGCAACTTAGTGACCATGGAATGGTGGAACGACTTGTGGCTGAATGAAAGCTTCGCCGACCTTATGGAATATCGGGCGGTCGACGAGCTGTTTCCGGAATGGGATATCTGGAACGAGTTCGCGCGCCGCGAAATCGGCAGCGCCTTGGCCCGTGATTGCCTGCCTACGGTTCAAGCCGTCCAAACCGAAGTGAACCACCCGGACGAGCTGGCCTCGATATTCGATCCTTCGATCGTCTACGCCAAAGGCGGCAGTCTGCTGAACATGGTCCGCCACTTGGTCGGCGAAGATAATTTCAGAGTCGGCTTAAAGCGTTATTTTGAGGAGTTCGCCTACCGGAACACGGTGGCTGACGACCTATGGAACCATCTGGAAAAGGCCAGCGGCATCAAGATTAGCGGCATCATGCGCACTTGGCTGCAAAAACCGGGCTATCCGGTGGTCGAAGTCGATTACTTGCCGGGCGGCCAAGAACTTACGCTGACCCAGCAGCGGCTGGTCGTCGGCCAGGATCCCGGTCCGAAATCCGTCTGGCAAGTGCCGCTGGCGGCCTCTCTGCCGCTAGATAAACCGCTTCTTAAGACCACCAAGAGCACCCTTACGGTCACTGGAAAAGCAAACTACCCACTGACTCTGAATCATGATGGCCATAGCTATTTCGTGGCCAAGTATCAGAATGAGCGCCACTTTGAAGAGATATTGGCCGCCACCCGAAAAGGCGTCCTGACCCCGATTGACCGGTTACTCCTGGTCCAGAACTACCTGCTGCTGGAACGGGCCGGCCAGGTCTCCACCCTGCAGAACGTCCAATTGCTACCGGCTTACATAAATGAACGTGACGAGGCCGTCTGGAGCATGCTGGCCGGAATCATCGGCAACGCCCGGAACTTGATTGATAAAAATGAGGCACTAGAAAAGAAACTTAATGGTTTTATCCGGCCGCTGGCCGCGCCGCTAGTCAAGGAGCTGGGCTGGGTAGCCGCTAAAAACGAACCGGCCCAAAGACTCAAACTTCGCGGCCTGGCCTTAAGCCTAGCGGCGGCCGCCGAAGAGCCGGCGGTAATCGAAGAGGGGCTAAGACTGTTTAAGAACTTCAAAGAGCCGGCCGATTTAGCGCCGGACATCCGGTCGGTCGTTTACTTCATAGGCGTGCGTTATGGGACAGATTCCGACTTTAACCGGTTACTCAGCCTTCATAGCTCGCTACAGAACGCCGACGAGAAAGACGAGGTAGCTTCCGAGCTAAGCTCTACGCGCCAGGCCACCAAAATCAAGCAGCTGCTCTCGATGATTGCCGGGCCGGACGTCCGGCTGCAGGATGCGCCGACTTGGTTCGCTTGGTTAATGCGCAATCGCTACGCTACGGACGCGGCTTGGCGATGGCTGCAGGATAGTTGGGACTGGGTGGAAAAAAATTACGGCAGCGATAAATCTTATGACCGTTTCCCGCGCTATTCGGCGATGGTTTTTTCCAAGTCCGAGCAGCTGGCTGAATATGAAACGTTTTTCGGACCGAAGACCAACCTGGCTTTGGAGCGGGCCATCCAGCTGGGCATCGAGGAAATCGCAGGACGCATCAGCTGGCGCCAGCGCAACGAACAATCGGTCAAAGACTGGCTTAAAAACCTTTAATCCAGCTCGATCAGCTGGATATCCTCACAATCCGGTCCGCTGACGGCCGCCGCCATCAGCCGGTAATCGCCGCCCCATTTATAAGTCTGTTTCCAGATTTCGGCGGCAAAATTCATTTTATGAAGTTTTTGAGCCGTAATGTATTCAAAGCCGTCGCCCTGGAAATCGCCGCGCCGGTATTTTACTTCCACGAAAAACACGGCGCCGCGGTTTTGGGCGACTATATCGATCTCGCAGACTTTGGTTTTCCAGTTACGGTCGATTATCTCAAAACCCTGCTGCTCCAGCAGATCAGCCAAGGCCTTTTCGGCCATCAAGCCTTGCTCTGTGGTTTTTATAACTAGTCTTCGTTAAAGATTGGCGATCGGCGCGAATGTCAGCCGGTGCACGTATTTAAGCGCGCCGCGGCGTTTGAGCGCAAGCATGTGGGCTTTGGTGCCGTAGCCGACGTGATTCTCAAAATCGTAAAGCGGGTGCCTTTTCGCCAATTCCACCATATAGCAGTCGCGGGTGACTTTAGCGATGATGCTGGCGGCCGAAACTATCGGGATTGAGTTGTCAGCTTTTATGATAGCTTGGGAATTTCTGAACTTCTTCGGCACGTAATTGAACTTACCGTCCAGGATGATCTCATCATCAGACTTTGCGCCTAAACTTTCCAGCGCTCTACGGCCGCCTAGCGCCAACGCTTTGGATAATCCCAGTTTGTCGATTTCCGAACACTTCACCCAGCCTTCGCCCCATTCGCAGGAAATACTTAACAAGTCAAGTATTTTTTCCCTCTGTTTTCTTGATAATAATTTGGAGTCCTTGAGCGCCAGTGGCAACTCCGATTTAGCTCTGGCGGCTACGACCAGCAGCGGCCCGGCTAAACAGCCCCTCCCCACTTCGTCTACCCCTATCATGTCTAAAAGTATGCCATTAGCACTACTCTCTGTCTAGTTGGAGCGAGTGTCTTCCAAAAAGGAGCGTGGATGCCCTAGTAGCAACCGGAGCCGTTTAGGCCCCGCGTGGAACGGGCTCCGTTTTGGAAGAGGCTCGCGGCTATTCTTTGTTCTGGGGTTCGGCCGGCCCTTTGGCTTCGGCTTTTTCTTTAGGCTGCTCTTCGATTTTCTCGGATTCGGATTTAGGCGCTTCGGCGGTAGCGGCCGCGGCTTCGGCCTCTTCGGCGGCTTTTTCGGCCTTGGCGGCCGCGGGATCATAATCGGCGACCTGCTCTTCGTGGATACGCTCTTCTTCGGCTTCGGCGGCCTCGTCTTTGATCTCATTCACGGATTTCTTATCAAAATCTACCCCCGTTAAACGAGCGCTCTTGCCGGTCAGCTCGCGCATGTAGGTCAGGTAGTTGCGGCGGACTTTGCTGCGGCGGACAATCTCCACTTTAAGGATATTTGGCGAATGGATTAAAAATGATTTTTCCACGCCGATACCGCTGGCGATGCGGCGGACGGCAAAGCTGCTGGTCAGGCTGTTTTTGCGGCTGGCTTTGATGACCAGGCCTTCGAAAATCTGGATACGTTCCTTACCGCCTTCGCGGATTTTCTGGTGCACGCGAACGGTATCGCCGGGCCGGACATCGACGACGGCTTTTTTCTTCTGTTTATCGGATACCTTACGGGCAACACTTTCCATAGACTGATAAATTTTACACTATCTTAACACCTTAAGCAACCCTTTGGGCGGTCTCAGCCGGCGACCCGGTAGACTTCTTCGAGCGTTGTTAAGCCGGCAATAGCCTTTAAGACGCCGTCCTGCAGCATGGTACGCATACCGTCTTTGACGGCTTGGGCTTCCAGGCTTTCGGTGGTTATCTGATTGACCGGCAGCTTAAGCAGCTGCTGGACGCCGGCCGTCATCTGAAACTGCTCGCGGATGGCCAGCTGGCCGCTGAAGCCGAACGGATACTGCGGCGAACTGCCCGGCTTATACAGTTTGAGCCCGCTGATGTCCGGTTTATCTTCGCCGGGCGGCAGGCTGTCTAGGACGCCTTGGACCTGGGCCCGCAGAGCTTCGTCCGGTTCGTACGGCTGTTTAGTGGTATCATCCAGCCGGCGGACCAGGCGCTGGGCCATCACCAGGTGTATGGCGCTGGCGAACAGCGGGTTTATGCCGACCATATCGGCCATCCGCGTCAGGGCGGCGGCGCTGCTGCTGGCATGGAAGGTGCTGAGCACCAGATGTCCGGTCAAGGCGCCCTGCAGAGCCGTCTTGGCGGTGTCGGCGTCGCGGATCTCGCCGACCATCACCACGTCCGGATCCAGGCGCAGTACGGCCCGTAGCCGCTCGGCGAAATCATGGCCTTCCAGCTGACCGGCCACCGGTATCTGAGTGACGCCCGGAAGATTATACTCGACCGGGTCTTCCAGAGTGATAATCTTACGCTGCGGCGTGTTAAGGGTATTTATCAACGAGTAAAGGGTGGTCGTTTTGCCCGAGCCGGTGGGCCCGACAATCAGCACCATGCCAGTCGGATGCTGGATGATATCATCGACGACCGCGGTCTCTTTTTGACTTAAGCCCAGATTCTCCAGCTTGAGCATCTGGAGATCCATATTGAACAGCCGCATGACGGCATCCATCCCATAAACCGATGGCACGGTTTCCACGCGCAGGTTGACCGTAACCTCTTCGCCGGTCGCCAATTTATAAGCCCGGCTGATGTGGCCGGTCTGCGGCTCCGTAGCTTCGGCATAGACATTGGCGGCGCTGGCTAGGCTGGCCACGAAGTGGCGGTACTTGTCGTGGCCGATATAG
The DNA here is from genome assembly GCA_025450575.1 of Candidatus Saccharimonadales bacterium. Lineage (GTDB taxonomy): Bacteria > Patescibacteriota > Saccharimonadia > Saccharimonadales > UBA10212 > JAIFWC01. The sequence goes on along the minus strand of JANWHE010000009.1, from coordinate 10,381 downwards.
GCCACGGGGTGTAGAACGCCATGCACGCGGAACCTGACCCTGATATTCTCTTTCTGGCATTCCAGGTGGATATCACTGGCTTTCAGCTGGTAAGCCTGCTGCACAAGGTAAGCCAGCATATCGTCCGGCCGCACCTGGTCCAGCGTCCGGCTGACCTGGTCGATCAGTTGGCTGGATCGGTCATCCGCCAGGCTGATGTCTTCATAGTCAACCTTCTTAGGCGGATCATAGAGGCTCATATATTCTTTGAAGCCAGAATCGGAGATAACCGAAAAGACCAGCCGCTGATCGGTAAAACGGCCGCGCAGATTATTGATAGTCTGCTGGGCGGTAGTGGTCAGAATGCCGAAGTGGATATTGTGGGCATCGGCCACCAGCGGCACCACTTTGAGCTGATACATCTCCGTGGCGCTTAAGACATTCTTATACAGCTGTTTCTGCAGCTTAGAGGTATCGACATAACTGAGCCCCAGGACTTGGGCGCGCCGGGCGGCTACCCCCTCTTCCTGTGACCGGACATCTTGCATATCACTAATTAAAACATAAGCGGCTACTAAGAGGTAGACATCCGTTCGGCTAACACCTAAACTGCTGGTATGCGACGGTTAGTTTTGGTGGCTCACGATATCCGCTCGGCCCATAATGTTGGCAGCCTGCTGCGGACGGCCGAGGGGCTAGGGATCGATAAGGTCTATCTGACCGGTTACTCGCCCTACCCCGCCAAAAAAGATGATTCCCGCCTGCCGCACGTCGTAAGTAAGCTTGCCCGGCAAATCCATAAAACGGCGCTGGGCGCCGAGCGGTCGGTCAAGTGGGATTATGCGCCCGACATCAAGAGCCTTATCGCCGAATTGAAGGCCGCCGGCTTTACGGTAGCCGCGCTGGAACAGACACCGGCAGCGGCCGATCTGCGGACTTACGCCGCCCAGAACGATATCGCCTTGATAGTCGGAAATGAAGTGGACGGAATCCCAGAGGACATTCTAAGAATCAGCGACGAGGCCATCGCCATCCCGATGGCCGGCCGCAAGGAATCATTCAACGTGGCGGTAGCCGCCGCCATCGCCCTATATCACCTGCAACTCAGCTAGCCTTCCTGGACAGGTATATCGGTTAAGGTTAAAATATCACTTATAAAATGGCCAAAATAAAAAACCGGAATTCCGACAGCCACAAGACCAAGCCTCAGAACGTCCACAAACGGGCGTTCGAGAAAGTCTATTGGCCGTATCTGCCGATTATTCTGATAATCGGCGTCCTGTTGTCGGTCTGCATCCAAAGCGGCAGTCTGGCCGCCTACGCCAAACACCCCGGCGGACGGGTCCTGGCCTACGCCACCAGCATGACTATCGGCAGCCTGCTGGCCGACACCAACGCTTCGCGCAGCGCTAACGGCGTAGCCTCGCTAAGCCTTAATAATAAACTGGATGCCGCGGCCCAAGCCAACGCTGATGACATGGCCGCGCGCGACTACTGGAGCCACTATACCCCGGACGGTAATCCCCCGTGGATATGGGTCACAAACCAAGGTTATTCTTATCAAAAGCTGGGACAGAACCTGGCGACCGGCTTTAATGACGAACAATCGACTATCGACGGCTGGATGGCCAGCCCGCCGCACCGCGAAAACCTGCTGGACCCGGAATATAAAGAAGTCGGCTTCGGCTATGCCAATGTTCCAGATTACACCGCGGCCGGCGGCGGCCCGATGACCGTAGTGGTGGCTTTTTATGGCCAACCCCAAGTTCTGGCGGCTGCTACTACCGCTCCGCTGCCGGCTGCCAGCCAGCCTTCCGCACCCAATCCGGTCGCTAGCAGCCAGCCGGCGACTCCTACCCCGACCTCCGCAGCTGCGGAAGCCAAACCCCAGCCCGCTACCACCATTACTCCCCGGACATCCTTAACCCCGCCGGTAAAATCTTCGCGTATCCAGTTAGTGCTCGGCGACTCGACTTCGACCGGCGTCTTGACGGCAGGCTCGGTTATGGCCGCCCTGATCATCGGCGCGCTCTGGACCCGGCGCCACGCCAGGGCTCTTCATCGATATCTGCTAAAAGGCGAGCGCTATGCTATCCGCCATCCGCTGACGGATCTCGGACTTTTAATAATCGCCAGCTTGCTGTTCATCTTAAGCCAGACCGCCGGCCTGACCCAATAGTTAACGGACTACTACGTTGGTGGAGCCGAACAGTCCGGCCAGCTCGCGCAGGCTTTCCTCGTTGATATTGATCGTCTGCGGTAATTTGATTATCTGTTTTTGGGCGCCGGTGACTAAAACCACCTCCGTATCCCCCCGATGACCATCCAGTTTCTCTTTGAGCGTCAGCAGCAGCGGCTGGTTGCCACTATCTTCCAGCCTTATATATAGACGCTGTTTGATGCTCTCGGAAAGAACGGCTTCGCCGCCGTAGCCCCCCGACCGGAAACTCTGAGCGTCATCTTCGCTGATCAGTTTAGCTTCTTCGACTAAGACTTTCGGCTCGTCGCTGCGGCTGAAATCGACCCGGCCTTTGGCGATGATGATATTATCACGTTGCCAATGCTCGGGGGACGCGGCATAGGTTTTAGGGAAGATGATCAGTTCCAGCTCGCCGGTAGTATCGGCTAGCCTGGCGAAGGCCATCTTGGAACCATTCTTGGTGGAAATTTCGCGCAGCTGCGATATTGATCCGCCGACCGTCACTGTCCGGCCATCCAGCTCTTTGGTAATCGAGATAATCGGCTTGGCCAGTGAATTTAAAATCTTGCTATAGCTTTCCAGAGGGTTATGGCTGAGGTACAGACCGAGCAATTCGCGCTCCCAGTTTAGCTGTTCCGGCAGAGTGTGTCCTGGGGCGCCGGTTTCCAGTGTCAGCTTTGGGCTCATGTGGCTGGCCGGCGAATCGCCGAACAGATCCACCTGGCCGCTGGCGGAATCTTTCTGCAGTTTCTGCGACAAAGACAGGATGTTATCGATGTTGTTGACCAGCAGGCTGCGGTCGCCGAAGCTATCGAAGGCTCCAGCCTTGACCAGGCTTTCCAGAGCTTTGCGATTGACGACCCGGCAGTTAACCAACTGGCAGTATTGGCTGAGATCGTTTATCCGGCCGCCAGCCTCTTGTCTGGCCCGCAGGATTTCCTCGGCGGCGCCGTGGCCGACATTTTTGATGGCATCCAATCCGTAGCGGATCTGCTGCTTGCCAGCCACCACGCCGAACTCGTGGAACGATTCATTGATATCCGGCGGCTGGACCTCTATGCCCATATGCTTGCACTCGGTGATCTCAATAGCCAGGCGATCGGTATTGTCATAATCGCTGGTCATCAGCGCCGCCATGAAGGCGTCCGGGTAATGGGCTTTAAGGTAAGCCGTCTGATAGGCGATCAGGCCGTAGCAGGCCGAATGCACCTTATTGAAACAGTAAGCCGCGAAGTCTTCCAGTTGTCCCCAGAATTTTTCCATGCTACGGCGATCGGCTCCGGAGTGCTGGACGGCGCCGTCGATGAATTCTTTCTTCATCTTAGCCAGAACCGATGGGATTTTTTTGGCGATACCTTTGCGCAAAGTGTCGGCTTGGCCGCCGCTGAAACCGCAAAGGTCTTTACTGATCTGCATGACCTGTTCCTGGTAGACGATCACGCCGTAAGTGTTTTCCAGAGCGGTTTTCATGACTGGATGGATATATTCGATTTTCTTCAAGCCATGCTTGCGGGCGATGAAGTCATCGATCCACTGCATCGGCCCCGGCCGGTAAAGCGCGACCATAGCGATGATATCCTCGAAGTCCGTCGGTCTGAGCTGTTTTAGATAACGCTTCATGCCAGACGACTCCAGCTGGAAAACACCGGTTGTCTCGGCCTTCTGCAACAGCTCGAAGGTTTTCTTATCATCCAGCGGGATCTGGCTGATATCCAGGTCTTCTCCATGTACTTTTTTGATGATACGCAGCGCATTCTTAATGATTGTCAGATTGGACAGACCCAGGAAGTCCATTTTTAAAAGACCCAGTTCTTCGATCGGATTCATCGAATACTGGGTGGCGATAACCCCTTTTTGGGCCATTTCCAGCGGCGTGTAGTTGACGATTTCATCGGGGGCGATGACCACGCCGGCGGCGTGGACGCCATGGCTCCGGATAGTGCCTTCCAGCCTGACCGCCAGATCGAACACCCGCCGCGATTGCTCGTTATTGGCGTTTTCGACTCTCAGCTCGTCGATTTCCTTCAGCGATTTGGCCAGCGGGATATGGCGGCCTTGGACCGGCGGCGGAATCATCTTAGCCAGCCGATCGGCGTCGGCGTAGGGCACCTGCAGGACGCGGGCGACATCACGCACCGAGTTGCGGGCCGCCATCCGGCCGAAAGTCACGATATTGGCTACCCGGTCGCGCCCGTATTTTTCGATGCAGTACTCTATGACCTCGTCACGGCGGGAATCCTGGATATCGATATCCATATCGGGCATACTGATGCGGTCCGGGTTCAAGAATCTTTCGAACAGCAAATCATACGCCAGCGGATCGATTTCGGTGATTCTCAGCGCGTACGCCAGAATCGAACTGGCGGCGCTGCCGCGGCCCGGGCCGAAAACGATACCCTGGTCTTTACCCCAGTTTATAAAGTCCTGGACTATCAGAAAATATCCGTTAAAGCCCATCCGGTTCACGACATCCAGTTCGTATTCCGCGCGGCTGATGATTTCCGGGCTGAGCGTTTTTTTGGCCTCATCGATGCTCAGGCCGCCGAGGTCCCGGCGCTGGAATCCGGCGTACCGCCAAGCCAGGCCTTGCCAGACCAACAGTTCCAAGTAAGACTTTTCACCGCGGCCTTTGGGCGTCGGAAACTTAGGAATCAGAATCTTGTCCAGTTCGATATCCACCTCGCACAAATCGGCGATCTTTCTGGTGTTCTTAATAAGATCAGGGTGAGCCTTGCCCCAGCGCTTGATTATTTCCTTCGGATCCTCGACATGCAGATGGAAATCCTTGAGCGAAAACCGCGTTTCGTCCGATAAGAATGAGCCGGTCTGGACACATAATAGAATCTCGTGGGCCTCCTGGTCTTCTTCCAGCAGGTAGTGCGCGTCGCAGGTCACGACCGCCGGGAGCTTCAGTTCCGCGGCCAGTTTGAGCAAACCTTCGTTTACCCGCTGCTGCTCTTCCCAGACGACGCTGTGTTCGGGGTGCCCATGGTCCATCAGCTCGACATAATAACGCTCGCCAAACACGGACTTATACCACTGGGCCGCCTTTTTAGCCTGGTCGTACTGGTCCTGGCGCAAAGCGTCGCTGACTTCACCACCGATACAGCCGCTGAGGACTATCAGGCCCTCATTATATTTCTCCAACAGTTCGTGGTCGATCCTTGGGCGATAATAAAATCCATCCAGATTGGCGATTGTCGATAGCCGCATCAGATTCTGATAGCCCTGGTTGTTCATGGCCAGCAAGGTCAAGTGGTAGTACTGACGGTCCTTAGCCGGGTCCTTGTCTTGGAGCGAACGCGGCGCCACGTAGGCTTCCATGCCGATGATCGGCTTGATGCCGGTCTCCCTGGCGGCTTTATAGAATTCTATGGTGGCGCTCATGGTTCCATGGTCGGTGACGGCAACCGCGTCCATGCCGAGCTTTTTCACCCGGTCCACTAGGGCCGGGACTTTGGTCAGGCCGTCCAAAAGCGAATACTGCGTATGATTATGCAGATGCACATAATCCTTAGGCTTCAGCGTCTCCCCCGGACTTTTCATTAGCTTTATTATAACTTAAAGACCGGCCCGAAGGGCCGGTCCATGTAGTAAAATTTGACGATTTAATTCTTGAAGAACTTGCCGAGATTCTTGATGGCCATCCGGGCTTGTTTGACCGCCTTGTTTAAGTCCGGATCACTGGCTTCGCCGGCTTTGGCGGCTTTTAAGACCTGAGTTGATTTATTCTGGGCGTCTTTGGCTTTAACTACGGCTTCGTTGAATTCGGCCCGGGCGCTGGAACTCAAGGCCACGGTCTTGACCTTGGTCGTTTTAATAAGCTCTTTCAGCTCGGTGTTCAGCTCCTGCAGCTGGCCTTCGGTATCGTTCTTTAAGTCGTCGGCCTTGTCGGCGATGACTTGGCGAGTCTGCTTGCCGGCTTTAGGCGCCGTCAAGATGCCGGCCAGATAACCGGCCGCTCCGGCGATAGCCGAACCGATGGCTACTTTTCTTCCGATATGCTCTTTGCGTCTTAAAACCATGGTTTATCCCTTTCTTTTACGAGACCTGGTGGTTTGGTCGATTATGTTGCCGATGATTTTTATGATCGCTATCGGTGAGGCCGTGCGTTCAAAGGCCGAAGCCGCGGCCTCCATGGAATCCGCCACGTTCTCGGCGCGGACCGTGACTCGCTTAACTTGCTTGATGAGTTTAGAAGCTTGGATCAAAACTATAATCAACACTATTAAAAAGATAGCCAGAACCGAACTGACGATGATGACGAGTATTTCTGAGGCTGTATTCATAATCTGCAGTATAAGCCTACAATGGCTTGCTCAGCAAATATGTTACTTATTTTACAGTCCTAGCTGCTGTTTGATTAGCTTCTGGGCGACTTGCGGATTGGCTTGGCCCTGGCTGGCGGCCATCACCTGCCCGACTAAGAAGCCGATGGCTTTCAGCTCACCGTTCTTAACGTCTTCGGCGGCCGCCGGATTCTTCTCTAAGACTGCGGTTACGATTTTTTCAATTTCCGCGTCGTCCGATACCTGCATCAAATTTTTAGCGATAGCGATTTCTTCGGGACCCGTCGGACTGTTCATCATCTCATCGAAGACTGCCTGGGCGGCGTTGGAATTAAGCTGACCGGCGTCGACCATCGCCGAAAGCTTAATGATGGAAGCTTGGTTTAAATCGTAGTCGGATAAGTCTCTATCTTCGTTCTTGCGCTGAGACTGCAACAACCAAAAAACTAGCCGCTTGGCACTGATCTCGTCGGCTTTATCAATCTGGGCCATTACCGACCGGCAGATAGAGTCATTGTCTAAAACACCTTCAACCACATTGTCTGAAATACTTAACTTGTTAAGTATTTCTCGAATCTCTGACGGCAGTTTCGGCATCTTGGATTTGATTTTTTCGATATATTCATCATCAAGTTCAATCGGCGGGATGTCCGGTTCGGGCATGTAGCGGTAGTCTTGGGCTTCTTCTTTTAGGCGCTGCGGGACGGTCTTTTGTTTAGCCTCGTCCCAGCCGCGGGTTTCCTGCTCGGGCGGCCGGCCTTTTTCGAGCAACTCTATCTGGCGGTCTATTTCGTGAGTCACGGCGTTCTCCACGCTTCGGAAACTGTTGAGGTTCTTGACTTCGGTGCGCTTTCCCAGAACATCGGCTTGAGGGCTGACGCTGATGTTGATGTCAAAGCGCATATTGCCGTGGTACAGATCGACGTCGCTGACATCCGCATATTTCATCAATAGATAAAGCTCCCGGGTGTAAGCTTTGGCTTCGGCCGGGCTATGGATCTGCGGTTCGCTGACTATCTCTAAGAGTGGCGTGCCCGCCCGGTTTAAATCTACCAACGAATAATCGGCGCCGGCCGGATGGGTGGTCTTGCCGGCGTCAGCCTCCAGCTGGACGCGGTTGATACTTATCGATTTTTTCTGGCCTTCGGTAGTAATCTCCACGGAGCCGTCGACGATTATCGGCGAGTGCAGCTGGCTGATCTGGTAGCCAGCCGGCGAATCGGGATAAAAATAATGTTTGCGCTCAAAATAGCTGTGCCGCTGCGGCCGGGTATTCAGGGCGAAGGCCGCCCGGATGGCTAACTCCAGAGCTTTTTCGTTCAGCACCGGCAAAGCGCCGGGCATCGCAGTATCGATATGGCTGATCAGCGTATTAGGCGCGGCCGCCCGGGCGTCATTACCGGCCGCCGAGAATAATTTAGTCTTGGTTTTCAGCTGGACATGGCACTCGATACCGATGGTCGGTGTATACTTGCGGCGGATATCTTCGCTAATGGGCATTTAAAAAGCTCCTAGGTCTCTAAGCCCCTGCCTAAAGCCCTCGAGGGCGTTACGGGCCTCTTTCTTTTTCAAGCGGACATTAGGTTCGTGGACCAAGCGGTTGCGCAATTTATGGGCGTACCAAACGGCGTCATTGTCGCTTATCAGGCGCTGGGCCGAAACCAGCCGTTCGCCCATAGTCTTGCCCTTCAAGCGGCGGCGTTTAAGGGCTTCGTCCAACAGCTTATCGGCGTCGATAACCGCCAGCATCATACCCTCCGGAGTCTTGACACGGGCTAAAAGTTCCATCCATTGGCCCTGGAAGTATTGCTGGTCTAAGGTTTTGGCGCGGCTCTTAGCCAGACGGCTGACTACCGCCAGTGCCGCCACTCCGAATATGATGACGCCAAGTAAAAAGAATGTCATGTTCTTATAGCCTCGAATTTTCTAGCTATACCTAGCAATTGGCGGTCGCCGCGCAGCGGGCCGACAATTTGAAAACCGACCGGCAGCCCCTCGGCCTCTCCGGCCGGCACGCTTATTGCTGGGTTGCCCGACATATTGGCGGCCACCGTCATGATATCCGTCAGATACATCTGCAGCGGATCGCCGGATCTCTCGCCAATCTTGAACGCCGTCATCGGCGCCACGGGCCCGACCAAAAAATCGTACTTCGCGAAAGCCTCCTCGAACTCGTTAATAATCTTAGTACGGACTGTCTGAGCCTTTTTATAATAAGCATCGTAGTAACCGCTGGATAATACGTGAGTTCCGATCATGATGCGGCGTTTGGCTTCGGCGCCAAAACCTTGCTGGCGGCTGAGTTCGTAGCTGTCATCCAAATCTTTGGCGTCCGGTGAGCTGTAGCCATAGCGTTGTCCGTCATAACGGCTCAGGTTGCTGCTGACTTCGGCCGGACAGACTATATAGTAGACCGCCAACGCCAGCGGCAGGCTGGGCAAGCTGACCTCCTCTACGGTCGCTCCGGCGGACTTAAGCTTATCAATCGATTCTCTGACTATTTTTTCCACGCCTGGCTGCAAGCCTTGGGCCAGATATTCTCTGATGACGCCGATTTTCTTGCCGGCTATCTCTTCCTGCGCCCCGCTATAAGGCTTTTCGTCACGATCAATTGTGGTGCTATCTAATTCGTCTTTGCCGCTCATGACGTCTAACACCAGAGCGGCGTCATCGACGGACCGGGCCAGCGGGCCAATCACATCGGTGCTGCTGGCCATAGCGATGACCCCGCTGCGGCTGACCAGCCCGTAAGTCGGCTTATAGCCGACGACCCCGCAGAAACTGGCCGGTAGGCGGATCGAGCCGCCGGTATCGGTCCCCAGCGCGAAGGGCGCCATACGCAAAGCCACGGCGGCGGCCGAGCCGCCGGAACTGCCGCCTGGCACCCGGGAAGGGTCTGCCGGATGTTTAGTTACGAACCAATCGGAATTCTCGGTGCTGGAACCGTGGGCGAAAGCGTCCAGGTTAGCTTTGGCGACACAGATGGCGCCTTCGGCCTCCAATCTTTCGATGGCCGTCGCCTGGTAGGGCGCCTCGAACGGCCGCAGAATATTGCTGGCGGCCGTGGTCTTGCCGCCGAACGTCAAAAAATTATCTTTCGTGATAAACGGTACGCCGGCCAGCCGGCCAGTCGGCGATTCATCTATCTGGCCGGCCCGCTCTAAAGCCCGCGCCTCCATGGTCGAGATAATCGCGTCATGGTTTTTATTCTCTTCTATGGCCGCCAGGGATTTGCGGACAAGCTCGACGGCCTTTAATTCACCGTTCTGAACTTTCCCGGCGATATCGGCTATCGGCAGCCAGTCCATTACAGCACCCTCTTCACTTTGAACTGGTTGTCCTGGACTGCCGGCGCGTTTTTTAGAAGGTCCTCGGGCTTATAGCCGTAGTCGCGCGGCTCATCGGGCCGGGTAACGTTCTGTAAACCGGTTACCTGGTATGTCGGCTGCAGGCCTTCGACGTCGACCTGGTTAAGAATCTCCACGTAGTTTAAAATTTCCGACAGCTCGCCGCGCAGTTTCTCAACTTCGTCATCACTGAGAGTAAGCTTGCTCAAAGCAGCCAATTTTAAGACATCGTCGCGCGACAATTTACTCATTTATGGATATAAGTATAGCCGAATCTGACTGCTTACACCAAGGGAGCGTCGGGGAAACGCTCCCCTAATTCCGATATGGGGACATTTTGGGCTCTTATGACGGCGTCGCGTGGTTTCAGCAGCACTTTCTCTTCCGGCAGCCAGGCGCCTATCCCGGCCCCGACATCATTGCGGCCCATCCTGATAGCTGCCGTATAGTACATTGAATCAATCGGCATATCCAGATTAAAAATACCGCCCGGCAGCACTCCCACCCGCGTCTGTTCTTCATAGGTATAGGCTACTACCGGACAGGCCCAGTATTCCCGGAGTATC
>JANWHE010000008.1 GCA_025450575.1 Candidatus Saccharimonadales bacterium | reverse complement strand
TTAGCGGCAGATTGCGGAACTGGAAATGGATCTGAGACGAATAATTAGCGACGGCTTGCTTCAGCGGCTGGTAATATTCTTGGCAGATTGGGCATTCGTAATCACCATATTCCACCAAAGTGACGCCCGCTGAACCCTGGCCTTCTATATGTTTGGTGGCCTGTGTCTGAGAGCTGCCGCCGGTATTATTTTTGTTGTTGGAGTTCTGGCTGACGGCAAAGATGCCGATAAAAATAATGACCACCGCCCCTAAGATCGCTAAGAAACGCCTGTCCATAAAACCTCCTAAATCAGTTTTATGATAGCACGAAACTTGTTACTGTCTTGCGACGGGTTCGCAAACCTATTTATCTTTGAACAACAGGTTTTTCATCTTTGTCGGGTAAAATATTAGACAGATGAAGATCTTTTACGCGCTGCTGGCCTTAGCCTTGCTCAGGAACATTCTGCTTTATGAAACCTACCATTCGGTTCCGCTGCTCGAGCTCAAGCGGCGGGCCCGGCAGCACGATAAGAGGGCCGGCGCGCTATATAGGGTCGCTGGTTATGGCAAGCTGTTTGACCTGCGCCAGTGGATCTTCTGTACAGCCGTCGCTACGGTCCTGGTGATATGGTCGGCCCGCACCAGCTGGTGGCTGGCGGCCACAGTCTCAGTTGTGCTGGCTTGGCTGATGGTCTGGGCCAAGTTCTCGGCCGAGGGCTGGGCTGGCAGCCTGGCCGCGCTTGCCGCGCCATTTGACGCTTGGGTGCTCTCAATCATAAAACCGGTATTGGGTCCGATTGCCCGCTGGCTGCCTTCCGGCCGGCCCGCCCACAGCGGGTTATTCGAAAAACGCGATATTTTAGAGCTGCTCGGCAGCCAGCATAGACAAGGGGATAACCGTGTGGCGGAATCGGATTTAAGCATCGCCTATAACGCTTTGACTTTCGGCGATAAGACCGTTGGCGAAATCATGACGCCGCGCCGCCAGGTCAAAATGGTCGGCTCGGATGAAGTCATAGGGCCGATGCTGATGGACGAGCTGCATAAAAGCGGTTTTTCGCACTTTCCGGTAGTCAAAGGTTCGGCTAAAGCGGCCTCGCCGCAGATCGTCGGCACGCTGTACCTCAACAACCTGATCGGCTACGAAGGCAGCGGCAAGGTCAGGGAGCTGGCGCGCTCGGAAGTCTTCTTTATCAACGAGGACTCCACGCTGCACTTGGCGCTCAGCGCGTTTTTAAAGACCCACCATCATCTGTTGATAGTGGTCAATAGCTTCGAGGAAATGGTCGGCGTCATAACTTTGGAAGACGTGCTGGAGCAGATCCTTGGCAAACAGATTGCTGACGAATTCGACAGTTATGCCAGCCTGAGGGCGGTCGCGGCCCGCGATAAGGCCATCGACTCTTAAATCAATCTGTTACAATTATTTTGATGGAGCGAGTTTTATCATCGGACGTGGCCAAGCATGCCGGCCAAGAAGCCAGAATCCAGGGTTGGCTGCACAAGAAGCGCCTGCTGGGAGGCCTTAATTTCATATTGGTCCGCGACCGGGCCGGCGTAACGCAGGTAGTGGTGGAAGACGCCGCCGAAGTCGAAAAACTGCGCGGCCTGCAGATTGGCACCGTCCTGACTATCACCGGCCAGGTCCACGAAGAAGAAAGGGCGCCCGGCAAAGCCGAGATTCGCAGTCCCAAAATTACCGTCGACGTGCCGGTCACCGACGAGTCGCCGATTGAAATCGATAAGCCGCTATCTCACAAGCCCGAGAACCTTGACACCTTGTTCGATAACCGCCACATCGGGCTGCGCAACCTGCAGGAACAAAAGGTCTTTAAAATCCGGGCCGCGCTGCTGCGCTACATCCGCGACTTCCTTTATGAAAACGACTTCACCGAAATCCAGACGCCCAAACTGCTGGCCGGCGCCACCGAGGGCGGAGCCGAAGTCTTTAAGACCGACTATTTCGGCAAAGAAGCCACTCTGGCCCAAAGCCCCCAGCTTTATAAACAGATGTTAGTGGGCGCTTTTGAGCGGGTGTTCGAAATCGCCCCGGCTTTCCGCGCCGAACCCAGCGCCACCACTCGGCATATGTCCGAAGTCTACATGCTGGATATCGAGATGGGCTTTATCAAGGACCACGAAGAAGTGCTGGACATGGTCCAGGACATGACTTATGACGCCCTGACCAATGTCTATAAAGACCGCGCCGAGGACCTTAAAAGCCTGCAGGCGCCGGAGCTGACGCTCAAAGAAAAATTCCCGCGCTACACCGTGGCCCAGGTGCACGAAATGTATAGCAAAGCCACCGGCACCGATACCAAGAGCGAAAAAGACCTGATTCCGGACGAGGAGCGCTGGATCTGCGAGCACGCCAAAAAAGAGCAGGGCTGCGAAGCCGTGTTTGTCACCAACTTCCCCAAAGAAGCCATGAAGTTCTATCACAAATTAAGCGACGACGGCCAAACGGTGTTGTGGGCCGACCTGCTGTTCCGGGGGCTAGAAATCGCCACTTGCCCGATGCGCGAAAACCGGTATGAAGTTTTGGTAGAGCAAATGAAAGCCGCCGGCCTGGACCCGAAGCACCCCGGCTATAAATACTTCCTAGAAGCTATGAAATTCGGCCTGCCGGCTCACGGTGGCTGCGGATTCGGCGTTGATCGACTGGTCGAAAAAACCATCGGATTGGGCAACGTCAAAGAAGCCACCCTCTTTCCCCGCGACATAAACAGATTGACGCCATAATGGCTACAGAGGAACTGAATTTTTTAGCAGCCGGTAGGAGGGAATACGAAGAGCCGGGCGAAAGAGCGCTTATCCATTTATCAAGCGCGGCATGGGAAGCTATACGCCCCCTCCCACTCCATCGGATTAAGATAATCGATAGCGCCGGAGTTACGATTGAACCGCTTCAAGACGGCGTATACCGCTATCCGCCGGTGCGCGTCCAAGTGCCGCACGACCCAGAAGCCACTCAGCGATACGTGAATATGCCGCCCACCGATTGGTCCGAAATCATTCATCGCGACTCAACCAACTAACCCGCATGACACTGAGAAAATTTCAATCAAGAACCGGCACGGGCTTAGACTAGTTATTCAAGCCGATACGGGCCAGTACGGTCCTGAAGCAGACGAGGTCAAACAAGCTCTCAGCTCCTGGCTCCGCAGCCTGCGCTCAAAATAGCCGGGCAGGGAATACTTAACTTGTTAAAACGGCCAGCACATTGGATAATTCACTTATCCTGGGTAGGATTGCTCCTTGATGTACAAGCCATAGCCGATGGTGCCAACCTAGGCGATTGGCGCTTCTGTCAATTCCATAGCCGATGGTAATTGAACCTAGGCGATTGGGGGATAAGATGATAGACAAGGAATGGGCGCTGCAGCGCCTGTACACGAATGTACTAGTGCGAATGAAGATTGGAATCGGCCTGACTTCGAGCAGCCACAACAACTCGCTCGAAGCGGCTGTTCTTGGACGCCACGGTGATGACGATGGACCGCTCCTGGGCTTGTTCACATACTCGTCCTACGCCGGTAAGCGCACGGGGCGTGATCTGTGGACATCGACCGAGGAAGACGAGTGGCCGGGTCTTCTCGATACCTTCGCACGCTGGCCTGTCCGAACGCCGGACAAGAAGGATGTCGCCGCCATTGCCATGGCACTCCCACGTGGCGGTACGCTCAGCCTGCCGCCCGGTCACTTCCTGGTGGCGCAGAAGTGCGCTTTCCTGACAGGTGTGCTCGAGGAGCACTACGAGTCGGAAGAGAACACCGATCATCGGGCGATGCTTCGGACGATGGGGAGTCGCCTGGAGGGGCTTGTTCGCAGCAACAGCGACAGGCTGATGTGGGAGTTCGCCCTTCCCATCCCGCGCTAAAGGGGCTTCCTACCCAGGACCCCTTTTTTATGCTCAAAATAACCAGGCAGAGTACAATTAACTCATGAGAGTTTTGGTGTTTGGCGCCAGTATCACACAAGGTTTTTGGGATACCGAAGGTGGCTGGGTTCAACGGCTCCGTAGATACTATGATCAAAAGTCAGTGGCTAATATCAAAGAAGAGGAAGATTACCCTGACATTTTTAATTTAGGGGTATCTGGGAACAAATCTGGAGACCTGCTCGCCAGGTTCGACAATGAAACAGTTGCTCGCTTAAAAACTGGCTCAAGTGGGGTAATCATTTTTTGCATCGGCACGAATAACGCCTACGTTGAGGGCAATGAGTCGTGGTCTCCTCCGGAGGTCTATAAAAATGACCTGTTAAAGTTAGTTGATAAAGCTAAAAAGTACGTAAATAAGATACTTTTTGTCGGGCTCCCGCCATGCGAAGAAGAAAAAACCACGCCTGTTTTTTGGCGGGATATAAGTTATACGAACGAAAGAATCCAGGTTATTAATGGGATGATGCAAGAAGTAGCGACCGAACAGAACGTTCCGCGGGTGGAGATATTTGAAGCGATGCATGGAGCGATGAAAAGCGGCCAACAACTGTTCCTTGACGGGTTGCACCCAAATGATGCTGGCCACCAGCTAATTTTTGAGCTAGTGCGCCCCGTGCTGGACAAGCTGCTAAATACTTGACTTGTTAAGTATTTAGCATTTTGGTGAGGATGCGGTGGATGGTCAGCCAGGTGCGGGAGGTTATGTCTTTAGTGAATCGTTTTTCTAACTTGACCATGAAATCTGGCGTCTTGGACGCGGTGGTATCGATGATACTGCATAGAGCGTTGACGCCCTTGTCAGTATAAAAGTTGGGCAAGGACGAGGCGGGCGGCTTTTTAAAAAAAGTAACAAGTAAATAAGAGTTACGGCTATGTCCGGCGCCTTTATATGGATCGATGTCGACCAAAGTCTGCAGCTGCTCTTGGCTGCGGACGACAGTCATACTATTGAACCCCAATTTTTCGGGCCAGGCGGTTTGGATCTGGTCTTCCATCTTAGGGATATCGGTGGAGCTCGATTCAAACACGACATTCCCGCTGGAAATTACCGGCTGGACGTTTTTAAAACCTAAATCTTCTAGCACGGCTTTTAGTTTGCTGCCGTGCATATTAGGATTGCTCGGTCCGATTCCGCGTAGTAGCGCCACGTACTTCATCCGCTCAAACTAACTATTCGTCTCATCAATCGTATCAAGGGCTTGGATGGCCCCCTTAAGGAACACGAAAGCGCCAGCCGCATCGACGCTGATTTGCAAATCTCTTAGCCGGTTGTTATGGGTAGGTATTGCCAAAGAGCCGATTACCGCCGCCAGCCCCAAAGCGGCAGTGAGCGCCCCGAACTTCATCCTATCCTTCTCCTCTTGAGCGATTGGACGCTCCATACCCGTTGCCATAGACCAAGATTATACACCCAAAACTACCAGACGGTCAGCGTTGACAACTTCTGTTACCCCAAAGCCCAAACCGGCGACTCGGCCCTTAATTAGATACTTAACAAGTCAAGTATTATGCAGTTGGTGCATTACGCCACGCGTGATTGCTGTCACTGTCCGATTAAAGCGAGTATTATTAAATCGAATCAGGAGGACATATGGCCAAGAATGTAAAAGTGGTTAAAAAAGGCGGCGCTGGCGGGGCTTATTT
>JANWHE010000007.1 GCA_025450575.1 Candidatus Saccharimonadales bacterium | reverse complement strand
CCGGGGGCTTAGCTGGTTGATGTTTACGGTCTGTCGAGGGCGTACTGATCCGGATTTCTTTAACGGACGCCTGCGGGCTGGCGTCATTACTCTCGGCCTTTGTGATTTGGCGACCGGCGGCCGCGTCAAATAAGGTTATTTCCAGGTATTCGGCCGGCCGGGAGCTGGCTTTGACGTCCACTAAGTCTTTTAATAATTTCGTGTCGCCGGCATCGGCCTGCCCGGCTACGATTGATTCGCGGATCTCTTTAGATAAGGCCGCGGCCAGCTCGGCCGCGCCGGCTCCCTGCCCCTGGATGCTTGTCAGGCTGGCGGCTACCGCCTGGATGTCGCCTTTACGGATAGCATCCAGTAGTTTACCGACGTCTCTGCCGGCCGGCATACCCAGGACTTCGCGGACATCGTCCTCGGTGATTTTCTTCCCCTGGGAGCTGAGCTGGTCCAAATATCCGATGCTGTCGCGGAAGCTGCCTTCGCCGTATTCGGCCAGCAGATCCAGGGCCTCGCGGCTAATCTCGATTTTTTCCTTCTTAGCGATATCGCCAAGGTGGGCTGACATCTGCACCTTATTGACCGGCTTGAACTCATGGCGCTGGGTGCGGCTGATGATGGTCTCGGGCAGTTTGTGGGCCTCAGTGGTGGCCAGGATAAAAATGCAGTGGGCCGGCGGCTCCTCCAAGGTTTTAAGCAGGGCGTTAAAAGCCTCGCGGGTCAGCATATGGACCTCGTCGATGATATAGACCTTATATTTGGAGCTGGTCGGCGCTATGCGCACCCGGTCGCGCAGGTCCCGGATTTCGTCTATCCGGCGGTTGCTGGCGGCGTCAATCTCAATGATATCTAGGTGAATCGAATCGTCTTTATAAGCTAGATTATTGACTTCGTGGGCTAAAATTCTGGCCACGCTGGTCTTGCCGACACCTTTGGGGCCGGTAAATAAGTAGGCGTGGCTAATCCGGCCGACTTTTAAGGCTTTTTGCAGGGTCTTAGTAATATGGTCTTGGCCGACCGTATCGTTAAAACTCCTAGGACGGTATTTCCGGTATAGTGCCTGCTCCATGGTCATATAATTATACCGTTCTTACGAACAGCGGTCTGTTGTGATTTGGTGCCTGTAGATTTCCTGTGGTAAAAGTCGTTAGAGCGCAGCTTCTAAAGCGGCCCACTCGGCGTCTACCGACGTATCTTCCGGAATGTTCACGCTGACTTGGTCGCCGGGCTTGGCCTTGAAGTAAGTGACGCTGGCCAGCAGCACGCGGTATTGCTTGCCGTCCACGTCCACGAAGTAATGGCCGTCCTTTTGCTGCAACACGCCAACTACCTGCCGGCGCGGAATCGGGCCTATCTGCTTATACATGAACGCGCCGTCATCGGCGATGGTCAGTTTTAGGATATCACCTTGGACGAGCTTGGATTTGCTGGCGTAGTTAGCTGGTACCGGGTAGGTTTTGCCGTCGCTTCCAACCATATTCTGGCCGTCAAAGACGCCTTCTATAACTTTACCAAGCGCCTTATCTTTAACCTTTTCAGTCAATACCGAGTCGTCGCCGACCAGGCTGATTAATAACTCCTTAGTGGCCGCCAAAGCTGTCTCGGCCTCGGCTATCAAAGCCCGGAGCCTCTTTATCTGCTTATCTGGTATGTCTGCCATTTGTTTTAGTTTCCCTCAACCTCTCTATAGGTATTTGTTTGCCTATATTCATCCCAAACGTACCATATAAGGAATGTCAAGTCAAAACTAGCGGACACTCCTGTGGATAAAAAATAAAACCGCCCCAGTAACGACCCGGGGCGGTTCTACATTCGTTTTAGGAAAGCTCGACGGTGGCGCCGGCGTCCTCTAAGGTTTTCTTGGCTTCTTCGGCCTCGTCTTTACTGACTTTTTCTTTCACGGCCTTAGGTGCGCTATCTACAATCGCCTTGGCTTCGCCCAGGCCCAGACCGGTCAGGTCCTTAACGGCCTTGATGACGGCTACTTTCTGAGCGCCGGCGTCCTTTAAGATGACGTCGTATTCACTCTTAGCTTCCTCGGCTGGGGCGTCTCCGCCACCGGCCGGGCCGGCAACAGCAACAGCCGCGGCGGCCGGCTCGATGCCGTATTCGTCCTTAAGGACGTTCTTTAGTTCATTTACTTCCAGGACAGTCAGACCAGTAAGGTCTTTTGCCAGTTTCTTTACATCTGCCATATGATTTTCTCCTTAAATTAGTTTGATTTACGCGGCTGCTTTGGCTTCTACGCCGTCCAGCAGCGCGTGCAAGTTGCCAGATAACGCGTTAGTAACGTCGTTAACCGGGCTTAGCAGCATTGCGACCGTTTGAGCGATCAGCTCGTTCTTGCTTGGCAAGCTGGCCAAGACTTTGACCTCCTCGGCCGGCAGAAGTTTACCCTCCGCGGTTAGGGCGGCTACGAACTCGATCTGCGGCTCATTCTTCGCGAAATTCGCCAGACTTTGGGCCGGGGCGACTTCATCTTCGCTGTTGAAGGCGTAAATCAGCTGGCCCGTAATCTGCGCCAGATCGGTGTCTTTGAAACGCTCGTCAGTGCTCGCCGCTTTTTTAAACAAGCGGTTCTTGACGACCATTACTTTGGTGCCGTTGTCGCGGGACGAGCGGCGCAGCTCCTGCATAGATTTAACCGATGTGCCCTGGTACTTGGCCAGGACCGTCAGTTTGGAATCTTTCAATAGCTGCGTTACTTCATTAACGACTTCGGCTTTCTTGTCTTTCGATAATGCCATATATTGTTCTCCTTAATTGATATCGACCGAATTGTTAAGGTTGCTTGAGCTATAAAAAACGGCCCGTTAGGGACCGAAGGCTACTCAAAAATCTGTTATAAGACTTTCTTGTTCCTAGGTAGCGGATTAAGCAACTTACGTTGCGGCTACTGTCTCCGGCTCAAGTTCCCTGTTATCTTAGCAAATTTTACACGTTAGAGCAACAGAATGCGGCAATCATAATATCTCTCACCCCTAAGAGTATAATTCCAACATGACACCCGAGGAAGAGCGTAATGAGTATTTAAGTCTGTCGAGAGATCAGCAATATGCATATTCAGAATTCAAGACAAGAGCTCGAGTATTACAGAAAGACATCAAAACATGGTTAAGCGAAACTGATCGCGAGAATGATAATGCGATACTGTTAAAGGATGATGTGCGGATGTCGGATTTAATATTGCGTGAAGGTGTCCAGTGGTACAAGACAGTTGACTCAAATGGATTTAATAAAAACGCCAGGAAAGCTATAAGTTCCGCACTCAATCAAGAATTGAGGGATACAGTTCATCACCTGAGAAATCTAAGAGAACATTGGGAGAACACGCAGAAGTATTTTTATTATAAGGAAAAACCAAAAATTCCAGTTAATAGTAAAACAAAGTCCTTGCGATGGTATTTAGAAACAACCAAAAACAGATCAGGATTATTAAAAGACCTATCGCCCGATGCACTTGTTTTCCCGGGCTATTACAACACCCAGAAACCACCGGACGCATTAATAGCGGGGATATTTGCGCCGCGTTTGCTTCTCGAAGAAATAGAAAAAATTGAAGGGATAATTGATAAATATACAGAAGAACACACTTACATCCGCGGGAGAATTAAGGTTCGGTTCTGAAACATTATTTATTAGTATTAATGCAGTTTTTGACCGGCGTCTAGCATGGCGATCAGCTTTTCGGCTCGTTTTTGACGAGCTGCCTCGGTTTTGGCGGTTTGCAGCCGCCAGGCTATGGCGTAGGTGTTGGCTTTGTTCAGTTCTTTATAAAATGCCTGGGCCTTGGGATGCTGCTGCAGCATATCCAGGAAAAACTTAGGAACCTGCATTTCGCTCGGCTTATCATAGGCGGCCGCCCAGCGACCATCGGCCTGGGCATTACGCACCTCTTGCAGCCCGGCCTCTGTCATTAAGCCGGCGGCAGTCAAACGCTGCACATTATCGATATTTCTTTTAGACCACATGCTTCTGGGCCGACGTGGTGTGAATTTCTGCAGAAAAGACAGTTCGTCATAGCCCTTCTTCTGGCCGTCTATCCAGCCATAGCATAAAGCCTCGTCCAGAGCCTGGGCGTAGGTGATCGTGGCAACGCCTGAATCCTTTTTATAAATCCTCAGCCAGATACCCGGCACATTTTTAGCGTTCTTAGCCAGCCAAGCCCTAAAAGCCGCCTGATCTGCAAATTCAACGATTTCGTAGTCCATTAGTTCGGAGTGTAAGTAAGGATTATGGCGCCGGACTTTAGCGGCTGGGAATTTAGGAGCTTTAATTTCTGATATGGCAGGCCGTCGTTGAACAGCCGGCGGCCTTTGCCTAGAAATACCGGGACAACGCATAGGCGGTACTCGTCGAACAGGTCCGCCTTCATCAGCGAGTCGGATAGAATCGCGCTGCCGAAAACAAACAGATTGCCGTCGCCGTCCTGCTTCAGTTTGGGTATCTCGGCCACGGCGTCTTTTATGATCGTAGTATTTTGCCAGTCGGCGGTTTCTAAAGTAGGGGAACAGACGTATTTTTTCATAGTGTTGATGGGTTCAGTCTTAACATCAGCGGCTTGGTCGGGCGCGGTCCAATAGTCAGCCATGCCTTTATACGTATTCTCGCCATAAATGACCGCGTCGGCCGTCTGTAGCTGCTTGATTGTAAAATCCTCAAGCTCGTCGTCATAAACCAGACCGTGGAAACCAAGATCCCACGGCTTTTCACCCTCGAAAAACCCATCGAGCGTAATCAGATTCCACATAATCAGTTTTCTCATATTTTTATCTTACCAGACTGATAACTTAGGATTTTTTGGGTTTGCCGCCGCGGTGGCGCTGGGCCGGTTTGACGCGGGTCTGGACGGCGGGACGACTGACATCTTTTTTCGCGTCAGCCGGCTCTACTAGCATATCCCATAGCAGGGGGTGAGCTTCGGCAGCGGTTCGGATAACCGCACTAAGCAGTTTTTTGGGTGAATCATCTGCTTTATAAGCGGCGTAAAAGCCAGCGGCGCTGGCATTAAGCTGCCACCTGACTTTGTGCCCCATAAGAGCCGCGTAGCCGGCGGCTTCTTCCTGGCCGGCGGCCTGCAGCAGGCTGTAAAGACGCAGGCTTCCGTCGAAGCAATCGTTATATAAATCGTCTAGGTTGGCGTCTTCGAAAATCTGCGGTACTTCAAAACCATACCTTGGACTGACCGGCTGGGCTTGCAGATGCTTAAGCCCGGCCGCTTGAGCCAGCGATATCATGCTTATCTGATCAGAGATAACGTCCATTTTGTAATGCACTTTGCTCAGGACATCCGGCTGGGAGGCCGCCCGGCGCAGATTGTCATATTTTTGCTGGTAAGGCCACTCGGCCACTTCTTCTGTAATCTCGTCGAGCGGCAGATTACTGAAAGGGTAGATAGTCTCCGCTAAAAGGTCAAATTCCTGCCTGGGCACTGCTTCTAGCAGCTTGACCGGCTGGTCGGCGTTTGATGACGACAGCCTCTCTTGGGCAAGCCTGGCGATGATGCTGCCGATAGGCGTCACGTCGTCGCTGGTTTCTAGGGGCTGCTTAAAATCAGCCGGCCAGACCTGCCGGGCCGTTAAGTAAAGCTGCTTGGCGGCCCATTGGGCTTCCGGCAAGGCAGCCTCCAGCAGGCGCTGTACCAAAGGCAGGACTGACGACTTATCTAGCGCCACCTCGAACGGCGCTATCGCGCCTAACGGTGTCACCGGCGCGGCCAGATAAGAAACGCTTAAATTAGGTCTTTTGGCGGCTGGCCGCTTTTCGATGTAATCGATCAGTTTTTCGACCAGCCGACTCTGCTTGTCCGCCAGGCCGCTGATAATATCCCGGTAATCTGCCTTGAGCTCTTTAGGCAGTTCCCGCGGCGTATAAAATTCATAGCCGGCGTCAGACCACGGGCCGTCTTTCGGCCCGGTACTGCCGGGACTGGCCTTTTCGATTTCCAGCCTAAGCAGCAAGCTGGATGACTTAAACGGCATTCTTAGTTTGTCCGGCGCGGACTCTTTCGGCAACTCGGAGGTGCTTGGGGCAGCACCACCCAGGGTCACTACGGTGCTGCGGCCGGCTTTGGGCTTATCGGCGGGCAGTATCGGCTTAATCTTATCCCATATCAAGTTACTGATATCCGGGATGTTCAGCAGCTGGCCGCTTTTGACGCAGTCTATGGCTTTGAAATCCTTAGGGAACAGCCGGCACAAAAGATCATAAGTCGTTACCGACTTTTTAAGCTGTTCGACGGAACTAGCCCCATCGCTTTTTTCTACGAGCTCACGCGACACCGCAGCGGGCACTCGTAAAAACATGTTGGTGTCGGGGCGCGGCAATTTAAGAAGTTCATACTCTAAATTATCGTTCCAGACGAAAAACCCTCTTTGTTCGACCGGATCGCCGAACTTAGCGCCCTGCAGCGCCATATTCGCCCCGGCATAATTGTTGGCCAGTACGATTTTGCCGTCGCTAAGGTCCCGGTTGATGGCTTTTGACGCTTCATACCTATCCAAAGCGTAAAATAGAGTAGCCGTATAAGGGCTTATTTCGTCGGACGGACCGTAGCCGCCGTTTAAATATTCTTTTATAAAGTGGCTGGAGCCGGCCTGGTATCTGGGGAAAGAGTAGACGGCCACTTCATAGCCGACGGCTTTAAGCCGTTCGGCCAGCAGGCCAAGCTGAGCGGCCACGCCGGAGCCTTCCGAACCTTCCAAAGCAATAAAAATACCTTTCAGCGCGTCTTCTCCTTCTAAGGTGTATTATAGGTTAACTTATAAGATAATAAAATTGCTAAAACCGGCGAAAGGTAATATTTTATATAGGATGGCTAACGGGGGAAAAGTTAAGAAATTGGATTCCGCTCAGACCGGCTTTCTGCTCGATTCTAAGGGCAGGTTTATTGAAGATAAGCGCCAGCTGGCCGAAGTGATAAACGCGCTTCGGACAATCGGCGCCAAAATCGTACTGACCCAGGGCACGTTCGATTTTATCCACATCGGCCATTTTCTGTATCTGGAGAAGGCCAAACAGCACGGCGATGTCCTGATTGTAGGTGTCGACAGTGATAAAAAGGTACGCCGGCGCAAAGGGCCGGACCGGCCTATCGTCAGCGAAAAGGAGCGGGTGCAGATGTTGACCCATGTAAGGCATGTCGACATCGTCGCCCTAAAACAGGATAGCGACCCCAAATGGTCGCTTATAAAGCTAGTTAAGCCGGACGTGCTGATTGCCACTAAAGGGACTTATAGCCCGGCGCAGGTAAAGCAGCTGAAGAAATTCTGCGGCCAGGTCTTTATTCTTGAGCCCCAGGCCGTGACTTCTACGACAGCCAAACTTAGACGACTGAATATCGGTTTATCACAAAAAATGAAGGACGCTATTACCGACTCGATTAACGAGACGTTCGAAAAAATGATCAAAGACGCATGAGCGCCAGCTCTAAAAAAGTCATCACCGCCTATGTACCGGTAATTCACCGCGGCTACCTGCATTTTCTGGAAGCTAACTCCGATGCCGCCGAGTTATATGTCTTTGGTCCCCAGCTGATTAAGAAAGTCGACTACCTGCGCAAGGACCTGCGGGCCTTAACGCCGGCGAAAGCAGTTAAAAGTTTAGAAGCTATTACCAGATTTTCCGTGGTAGCCGAACTGAGCCCGGCCGGCCTTAAGAAATTAGATCAGCCGAACGTTGAAATCATCATGCCGGACGAAGACATCAGCCGTGAGATAGCCAAAGACATCAAGAAAGCCAAGGTGACATTCTATCCGATTTTCCTGCGCTGGGACCGCCACAATGTCGACCAGCCTGACGAGAGCGCCGAAGTCTCCCGCCGCCAAGCTGACCAAAAGCTGATGCGCCAAGCGGCTAAGGCAGCCGATTCAAGCTCTGATATATGGCGGCGGGTGGGAGCCGTACTGGTCAGTGCCGACGGGCGCGAGTTAGGAGCGGCTTGCAACCGAGGGGAGCCGACAGAGCATTCGCCGTGGGCCGAAGGTGATCCGCGGAACGTATTTAACAGGGGTGTGGGTATTGAAATGTCGCTATTCACCCACGCCGAGGCCCGGCTGGTAGCCGAAGCCGCCAATGCCGGGCACAGCACCAAAGGGGCGTCGATGTATGTGACGGCCTTCCCTTGCCCGGCCTGCGCCAAACTGATCGCCCATAGCGGCATCAAAAACCTTTATTACAAGGATGGCTACGCCGTCTTGGACGGAAAGCGGATCTTAGACGACTACCACGTCCGGGTCCGGAAAGTCGAAATCGCCGATCCGCCTAAGAGTGGCCACACAGCCGATATCCCCTACGTCGGCTCTTCTTAATCCGTCTGGCTGCTCATTTTAAAGCGCACTGGTTCGAATTCCGCCATGTCTATCTCGCCTACGACCAAATGGGCATGGAGGTGCTCTATACTGCCGCCGTTATAGCGCATGTCTCCGGCCCGCATACCTAGGGCGTAACTGTCTAGTATGTACTTAGCTTCTAGCTGCGCCACCACTGACAAAAATGAGCTTTGGGTTTTTTGGGGCAGTTCTTTAACAGTCGCTACGTGCGCCTTAGGGATTATCAGAAGGTGCAGTTTCGTGTTCTTATAAGGGAACGAGTTCGGTTTGACCATCCAATGGTCGGTTTCCAGGACTAGTTTATTAGCGTCTTCCCGTATGTGCTCGGGGCAAAATATGCAGATGCCTCGCCCGTCCAAATCTTTCATGTCCGCTAACTGGGCTTCGGAGCGGGCAGCGTTGAAATTATAGAGCGCCATGCTTTAAACGTCCCTTTCGTATAGGACGAACTTGTATTTATAATCGGGACTGGCGCCATCCTCGGTGGACTTTACCTGCCAATGCGCGGGATTTAAATCAGGGAAATAAGTATCGCCTTCGATGTCCGCGTCGATTTCGGTGGCGTAGATCCGCTTCGCCAAATCCTTATCGATAGCTTCTTCGAATATCCGCTGGCCGCCGATAAGGACGATTTCCTCATCATCTTCCGCTAACTTTAGGGCTGCTTCCAGCGACGGAGCGATCTCTATGCCGTCTATCGGTCCTTTAAGGCTGCCGGAAACCACGATATTGCGCCGGTTCGGCAGCGGCTTGCCCAGGCGGCGGACAATCGATTCATAAGTATTGCGGCCCATCACAACGGTCTTATTAGTCGTCAGCTGCTTAAATCGTTTAAGGTCGTCCGGAATATACCAAGGTAGCTCGTTGTCGCGTCCTATGACCCCGTTTTTAGCGTAAGCGACGACTAGGGATATCATGTGGCCACCGGAATCTTAGGGATTGAAGGTTGCGGGTCGTAATCGCTTAACTGGAAGTGTTCGCCTCGGAAATCGTGGATATCTTTGATGCGCTTTCCCTCCTCTGTTAAGGTAACCGTCGGGAATGGCCGGGGCTGGCGCTCCAGCATCGGCATCAGGGCCTCTACCTGGTCCTCATAAATGTGGGCGTCTGAAATGGTATGGACATATTGGACTGGCTCGTACCCTGTAAGATGTCCCAGCATTAAAGCCAGGGCGGCGTATTGGATCATGTTAGATGGCACGCCGATTGGCATGTCGCCGGAGCGCTGGTACATATGCAGATAAAGTTTGTCGTCAAGTATCCGTACGTGTACCCAGCCATGGCAGGGAGCTATGGTTACCTTCTGTTGTTTGCCTTTACCCCTTACGATGTACTGGGGGATCCAGGGAGTAATAAAATGTGTCCGCAGTTCAGGCAGCTCCTTGATTTGTTCGACCAGATGCTTGAACTGGTCAAAGCTGCCGCCGTCGGCGGTCGGGAAATCATGGAAAGCGGCGCCGTATGAACCGGGGCCGATGTCGCCCGGCTCCAGGCCTCGTTTCTTAGTCTTTGCCTCGGATGTCCAGGCGTCCCACCAGGTACAGCCGAATTCCGCCAACTGCTCCCGGGTCCGGGCGCCGTTGATAAAGGCGCACAGTTCGCCGATGGGCTTCTGCCAGAAGCTTTTAATACTGCGGTCGGTTATCACCGGGAAGCCGTTAGCCAGCTCAAAATGCATCTGCACGCCCATTAGGGTCTTGGCCCTGGGCCCTTGACGCGTGCTGCTCCAAACGCCATCTTTTAAGATTGCTTTTAAGATGTTCTGGTACTGATAATCCGGCTGACGGTTCTCGTAAGCTTTGTACATTTTCCCTCGCTTTAAGATAAGTCTAGCAGACATATCCGGCCGGTTAAAGCGCTACCAATATGCCGGCGTCCTAAGATGATATAGAATCCAAATATGGTAAACCAGACTTTGATTCCGACCGAGAAAAAATATCCGCCCAGATTCGTCATACCCGATAATTACGCCGCTTGGGACAAAAACTCGAATTTATACACACCTTCCCTTAGTCCCGAATTTGAATTAATCCAAGAACGTTTGGACGCGGCGGGCGTCGAAATTGCCAACATCCATAGTTTGATGGAACTGGCTAAACTATCCACCCGACAAGCCGTAGAAATCTATGGCCCGGCTATCGCCGACATCAGACACCCCCTAGGCCGGACGGGAATCAACGGCACCGGAGTTTTTTGGAAAGCCGGGAAATCGCAAACGGCCGACATGGCCATCATGCGCGATAATCCTGCCGCGGAACTAGAAATCGCCTTAGTGTTCAACCGCGGGAAATGGCGTCTGCCCGGCGGTTTCATAGAAGAAAGTGACAGCGGGAACCTGAAGAATACCGCACTGCGTGAAGGAACTGAAGAGACCGGTATGAATCTCGCTATTTTGGATGATCAGAGCGAGACTCTAGTCCCGGAGCAGGTTAAGCCAAACTCAAGCCGGTCGGTTGACCTAGGCTACATTAGTTCGCAGGTTGAGGTGGTCCTTCTGCCGGAAATAGAGATGAGCTTTGATTTGGCCTCACATGATGATGCCGAGGCCGCAGGCTGGTTTAGCCGTGATGAAGTCCTGTATCACTACGAGGAACTGGGGCAAATCAGCGCCGATCACTTCGCCTATGTTACACAGGCGTTTGACTGGGGACGCTCAAAGCTAAATAGCTAGACCGCGATTTTGACGCTGGGGCCCATGGTCGAGCTGGCGTAGATGCTCTTGATGTAAATACTCTTTAAACTGGCTGGCTTGGCGGCCCGGACACTGGCCATGACGGCTTCGGCGTTCTGGCTGAGCTTATCCTTCCCAAAGCTGACCTTACCGATCGCCAGATGGATGATGCCGGCCTGGTCCACCCGGTACTCCACGCGGCCGGCTTTGGCCTCGGCCTGGGCTTTGGCTATATCTGTAGTAACCGTGCCGCTTTTGGGGTTCGGCATCAAGCCGCGTGGTCCCAGCAGGCGAGCATATTTGCCCAGTTTTGGCATCATGTCTGGCGTGGAAATAAGGACGTCAAAATCGATGTCTTCTTTGTCCAGCTTAGCGAATAGCTTTTCTGCGCTGGCGTCGTCTGAAACCGTCGCTACCTTTATGTCTTTGCCGGTGCCTGCCGGTAAAACAACAGTGTCGCGAACGTTTTGATCGGCCTGTTTGGGGTCAACGCCCAGGTTGATATGTAATTCAATTGACGCATCGAACTTAACTGGAGACGACTTGGCGGCCAGTTCCAAAGCTTCTGGCAGGGCGTACTCTTTGGTCCTGTCTATCAGCTTAAAGGCTTCACGGTACTTCTTGCCGGCCCGTTCGGCCCGGGTCTTAGAAGCCTTAGCGGGCGCAGGTTTAGATTCGGTCTCCGGTGCCGTTGCCTTGCGCTCTTGCTTGGCTTGCTTATCTTCAAACTCTTTAACGGCTTTGGCGCTACGTTTGCCGGCCTTGGCCGTCGCTTTTTCCGCGGCCTCGGTAGCCGGCTCGGCTTTCACCGGAGCGGCTTCGACGATTAGCTCGGCTTCTTTAAGTTGGGTTGCTTTCTTCTTGGCTTGTGCCATATTACTCCTTTAGTGGTGCTGGCGGCCTACTTTATAGGCCTCCCACGTCTAGTTAGTTTAATTATTCGATTTCTACGCCCATGCTGCGGGCGGTGCCGGCGACCATCTTCTTAACGGCTTCGACGTCCTGGGTGTTCATATCGGCGGCTTTGGCTTCGGCGATCTGCGTCAACTGGGACTGGCTAAGTTTCTTATCAAGCTTGGCCTTATTGGGTTCGCCGGAACCTTTGTCGACTTTCAGGGCCGCTAAAATCATCTCGTCGGTCGGCGTACCGACCACCCGCCAGTCCATGGTCCGGTCGTCAAAAATCCGGATATGGACGGTCACGCTCTGGCCCATACGGTCTTTGGTCTGTTCGTTGAACGGATTGATGAAGTCCATCATATTTACGCCGTACTGGCCCAGCGTTGAGCCGACCGGCGGCGCGGCGCTGGCTTGGCCGGCGCGAATCTTTAGTTTTAAACTTGCTCTAACTTCTTTAGTTTGTGCCATAAATGTCTCCTAAACCCTCTTTACCTGCAAGCCGTCCAGCTCGACCGGCGTCTCGCGGCCGAACATACTGACTAGGACCTTTAGTTTGCCTTTTTGGGCATCGATCTCATTGATCGCCCCGTCGAAGCCCTTGAAGGGGCCGTCGACGATGTTGACCACTTCGCCTACCTCATAATCGAACTTGTGCTTGGGCTCTTCGCGGCCCATGCGCTTCATGATTTTGGCGATCTCATCGGCGCTGATTGGGGTCGGCTCGGTGCCGGTACCCACGAAGCCCGTGACATTGGGAGTGTTGCGCACGATGTACCAGGCGTCTTCGCTGAGTTTCATCTCTACCAGTACGTATCCCTGGAAAATCCGCTTTTCGACCACTTTGCGCTTCCCGTTCTTGATTTCGATCATTTTTTCCTTGGGCACTAGGACCTGGAAGATCTTATCGCCCATATCCAGGCTCTCCGCGCGCTGGCGGATGCTTTCGGCGACCTTCTCTTCGTAGCCGCTATAGGTGTGGATGGCGTACCACTGCTTGCTTGAATCGTAACGTTTACTCACTATGGGTTAATCCTTACTTTAATATGACTTTCTTGAAAATCTCATCGAGGCCTTTGTCGACTCCGGCCACCAGGGCGCCGAAGACTATGGCGAAAACAAACACCGCCAGGGTCAAACGCCGGGTCTCGCGGCGGTTGGGCCAGTAGACCTGCCGCAGCTCGCGCCAGGAATTGACCAGATAACGAGGCACCAGCCAGCGAGTGATCCGTTTAAGGATCCTCAGCGGCGCGGCGGCTTTTTGCAGAGCCGGACGGTCGCCCAGACTTATTTTTTTAAATGGCTTGGCACCCTTGGCTAAAACCCGCCGGACCGGCCGGTTTTTCTCTGTCTCAGCGTTGGCGCTGGCCGCCTCTACGCGTTCACGCACCGTCGGAGCGCTTTTACGCACCCTCGGCCGCCGTTTTTGATCTGCTGATCGGGCCACTTTTCTCCTTACCACCAAAGAGGTCCTACCGAACTCCTGATGTTTTTTGGTTCAATAAAAGCCTACTATTTAAAGTAGGCTTACCGGTGTCAAGTATAGTAGGTTTTAAACAGTTATGCAAGGGCCTGCGGCGTCAAAACGGGTTTATGCCGTTTGATGTCTTGGCGGTGCTGCTTGACCTGCGGCGATAAGGCCTGCAGATGCTTCCAGAAGGCCGATCCATGATGCAGGTGCTTAGTATGCGTCAGCTCATGCAGGATTACGTAATCTATCAGAGACCAAGGCAGCTGTATAAGGTAATAGTTCAGGGTTATATCCTTTTGGTTCGAGCAGCTTCCCCATCTTGAGCGCAGCCGCTTGACGCGCACCGATCTGTAATAAAAACTCCCGGTTTTGGCCAGCGCCTCAAGCCGCTGGGGCAATAGTTTTTCGGCGTCTTTCTTAAGGGCCCTTTCGCAGGCTGCCGCCGCTACTTTCTGAGCCGCCGGATGAGACGAATCGACCGGACTCTTAATAATTATCTGATTGGCGGCCAGCCGGCTCCTGACGTTCTTAAGGGAATTATCCCGGATAAAATGCAGTCTGTACGATTTGCCGACCCGCATCCCTTCGGCCAGAAAAACGCTGGCCGGTTCCGGCGCGTGCCGCTTGATCCAGTCGGCGCGGCTTAAGGCGAAGCTGATGCCGGCTTGATATGGCGCCCAATACGGCAGGCCGACACGGATCCGGCCGTCGGCGCCGATGCTTAAGCGCAGGTTGCGCGTGCCTTTGCGTTTAGCTAACACCACTTCGCCGATACCTGGCAGGCTGACGATTTTTTGTGCCATAGGATCAGCTTATCGTGATATTGCGCCGGGAAAAGTCGACTCGTCCGGCTTGGGGGTTAGGAACTAGGTTGATAAGATCCGGCATGGCGACTTTGTGCTGGACGGTATCGCTGCCCAGCAGCCCCAGCTGGTATAGCCGGTTGATGATCAGGTTTTTCTGGGTAGAGAAGGTGTGTTTGCCGCTAATAACAAGGTAATCTTCGCCTTCCGGGTTCTGCATGCCGGATAGTTGACGGTCGAAAGTCGATTTGGTCTGCGGTTCGGCATAGCGGTCGTCCATGGTCCGGCGGTCCCGGTCCTGGGTGCGCAGGAAGGCCGTCTCCAGATCTACCTGTATCCAGATAAGCAGGTACTCGGCTTTGTGTTTGCGGGCCAGTTCGCGCAGTTTGCGCCGCTGGGCTACCCGCAGAGCATTAGTGTCATAAACCATGCTGACCCCGGCATTTAGGAATTCCTCGCTCATATAATCCATCAGGTGGGTGACTATGGCGTTCTCTTGGGAATCATAGCGCGGGTTCTGGAACAACTCATTACGGATGCGATCGGCGCTGACCTGGGCCAGCCGGATCTCGTTGGACAGGTTCCGCGATAAGTAGCTTTTGCCCGACCCCGGATAGCCATAGAGACAAATCAACACCGGCCTGGATAGTTCGATTTTTGCCATATCTGACCTAAATATTATCACCCCGCCCTCTTATCATAAAGTGATAACGCCTATACTGCTTCCGCCGTGATAAGATCTATCCGTTTTGTGCGTGGCAGGGGAGACAGGACTTGAACCTGCGACCCTCGGTTTTGGAGACCGATGCTCTACCAACTGAGCTACTCCCCTACGCAATGTGATTATATCGTATGTACGGATATTTCTCCTGTTATCGCACCTATGACTCTACCAATGGATCGTTTGTGATTTGAATCACATAAGCGGAATGCGGTTTCTCCTTTAATTATGGTTGTGCTTGAAGGGGTATAGAGATATAATTTAAACAACATAAATAGTGCGTTAACATCAAAGAAAAAAGGGGCTTGTCGCAAAAAAAATGAGGGTACTCATGCTCGGTTGGGAGCTGCCTCCTCACAACAGTGGTGGTTTAGGCGTAGCATGCCTGCAGCTTAGCAAAGCTTTGGCATCATCCGGGGCCGATATCAGTTTCATACTCCCCTACTCGCCGACTGCCGGCTATGATTTTATGAAAGTCCTCGGCGCGTCGGACGCCACAGCGCCTATCCCCTACGCCACGGGCGTTTATGAAAGCTATAAATACCTGACCGCCAGCGGCAGCTTTGACCTGGATCTTCACGACCAGCAAGAGCTTTACGCGCACCGCGTCGGTCTTTTGGCGGAATCGATGGAATTCGATATCGTGCACGCCCACGACTGGCTGACTTTCCGGGCGGCTTTACTGCTCAGGGAAAGACATGGCTGTCCGATAGTCCTGCACGTCCATTCTATTGAGCGCGACCGAGCCGGCGGCCACGGCGGCAATCCGCTGGTACGGAAAGTCGAAGCTACGTCGATGCTGCTGGCCGACCATGTCTTCGCCGTCAGCGAACGGACAAAACAGATGATAGTGGATGATTATGGTATTCCCGCCGACAAGATAGAAGTCGCCCATAACAGCATTGATCCCGACGTTTTCGAGTTTTCGGACGGCAACAATAGCTATCACTACCTTAAGTATCTGAAAGACAAGGGCTGGCGGGTGGTGGCGAACGCCGGGCGCCTGACGGTTCAAAAAGGCCTGCCCCATCTTTTGGCCGCCGCCCGACAGGTGGTGGATTACAACCCGCGGACAGTTTTTCTGATTGTCGGCGACGGCGAACAGAAAGACGAACTTATCCGCCTGGCGGCCGACAACGGTATCGCCCGCAATGTGATATTCACCGGTTTCCAGCGCGGCCAGCGGCTGCGCGACGCCTTTTCGATAGCCGATTTATTCGTCATGCCATCGATATCCGAACCATTCGGCTTGACACCGTTCGAAGCCGCCGGTTATGGCACGCCGTCGCTTATCAGTTATCAGTCGGGGGCCAGCGAAGTCCTAAGAAGCTGCCTGAAGGTCGATTTCTGGGATATCGATCTGATGGCCAGCAAGATCATCGGTGCGCTGCGCAGCCAGGCGCTACTGGACGAGCTGTCCCGCAACGCCCGCATAGAATTCGAGAAGCTCAGCTGGCAGCAGACCGCCGATAAGATTAACAGCCGCTATCAGAAGATGGCCGGAGCCTATGCATGAGCCGCTCCATAATTTTTTATCTGCACGCCCATCAGCCGTGGAGACTGCGTAATTACACAATTTTTGAGGCCACCCAGTCCCACAATTACTTCGATACGGATGATGCTAACAGCAACAGCAACCGCCGGGTCATAGAGAAAGTCGCCCAAAAATCCTACTTACCGACCAACCGGAAACTGAATGCTTTGCTGGATAAGCACCCTGATTTCAAAATCAACCTGTCGATAACCGGCCTGCTGCTGGAACAGCTGGAAGCCTGGGCGCCGGACGTGCTGACCAGCTTCCAGGACCTGGCGAGCACCGGGCGGTTGGAAATCGCCAGCGAGACCTACTACCACAGCTTGGCTTTTTTTTATGACCGGCCGGAGTTCGAGCGCCAAGTCGAACAGCATAAACGAAAGATTGAGCAGCTGTTCGGCCAGACGCCGACGGTCTTTCGGAACACCGAGCTGGCCTATAACAACCAGCTGGGCCAATGGGCCGACCAAGCCGGTTTTAAGGGAATACTGGCCGAAGGTTGGGACCCGGTTCTGGGGTGGCGCAGCCCCAACTTCCTCTATCGGCCGGCCGGCGCTGAAAATATAAAATTACTTCTTAAGAACTACCGTTTAAGTGACGATATCGCCTTCCGGTTTGGTAATCGGGACTGGGAGGGCTGGCCGCTGACGGTCGACAAATTCATCAACTGGATCAACGGCACCGACCACGGCGAAGTCTTCAACCTTTTTATGGATTATGAGACTTTCGGCGAGCACCAGTGGGAAGACACCGGCATCTTTGACTTCCTAGAAGACCTGCCGGAAAAATGGCTGTCCAAGCCAGACCATTCGTTCATGAATTTCAGCGAGGCAATCGACAAGCTGGAGGTCAAGGATGACATCGACATTCAGAATACGGTGACTTGGGCGGATACCGAGCGCGATCTGACCGCCTGGCTGGGTAACTCCATGCAGCAGGAAGCCATCAAAGCCGTTTATGACCTGGGCGAGACAATCATGGGCAGTGGTGACTGGCAGCTGATTGACGACTGGCGGCGGCTGCAGGCCAGCGACCATTTTTATTACATGTGCACCAAGTGGTTCAGCGACGGCGACGTCCACGCTTACTTCAGTCCTTATAAGTCGCCCTACGACGCGTTTTTGAACTTTATGAACGTTTACCACGATTTACACTGGCGGACAGCCATATTTCAGGATAATATAATCCAAAAGGAGACCGTTTAGGTGGGCAGACCGGTTATCTTAAGCAATTCGCATATCTTAGTCGGTTTGGACGAACACGCCACGGTCCACGATTTTTATTTCCCTTATGTCGGCCTAGAGAACTTATCCTCATCGCGTAATCTTAACCACAAGATAGGCGTGTGGGTCGATGGCAAGTTCAGCTGGCTGGACGACGACAGCTGGGACATCAGGATGGACTTCGAGGATAGGGCTTTAGTCAGCCGTATCAGCGCCGAACACCCGAAGCTGAAAGTCCGATTGGACTTCCAGGACTTCGTCGACACCCACTATCCGGTCTTGGTCCGTATGATAAAAGTCACGAACCTGGCCGACGGTCCGCGCGAAATCCGGCTGTTTAACCATCAGGCCTTTCAGATCTCGCGGGCTGGGCGCAGCGATACGGCCCTATATGTGCCGGAAGGCCCTTATATCTTAGATTACAAAGGCTGGTCGTCGCTTTTAATCTATGCCGAGGACCAGGATGGCCGCCCCTTCGACCAGTTCGCCGTCGGCAATTGCGGTATCGAGGGCAAGGAGGGCACATTCAAAGACGCCGAGGACGGCGAACTGTCCGGCAGCTTAGTGGAACATGGCGGCGTGGACAGCGTCATGCGGACGGTTCTCAACTTGGAGCCCAACCAGTCGAAAACCATTAATTACTGGGTGGTAGCCGCCGACTCTCAGCGCGATGCTGAAAAATTCCACAAACTATTCCTAAAAGACGGAGTTAACGAAAGGTTCCAAGCCACGCGCCAGACCTGGAAGGACTGGCTAGCGATTTCCGGTGACCACCTAGATGGAATCGATGAGCGTTATCGTCAACTAGCCACCAAATCGCTGATGATCGTAAAGGCCCACATCGATCGCCACGGTGGCATCATCGCCAGCGCCGACTCGTCAATCTATAATTATGGACGCGATTATTACAGTTATGTCTGGCCGCGCGACGGCGCTTATGCCATCCTGCCGCTGATAGAGCTAGGCTATAAAGAGGAGCCGCGCCGGTTCTTCCAATTCTGCGCCGACACGATGAATCCCGACGGCTATATGATGCACAAATACCAGCCCGACCGGGCTCTGGGCAGCACTTGGCACCCGCTTCTGCACTTGAATCACCCCGAACTGCCAATCCAGGAGGATGAAACGGCTATCGTAATCTATGCGCTGTACAAATATCTGGAGTCTTCTAACGACGAGGACTTTGTCCGTAACCTGTACGGCAGGTTCATCCAGCCCTGCGCCGATTTCATGGCTAAGTTCATTGACGATCAGACCAGTCTGCCGCATGCCAGCTATGACTTATGGGAGCAGAAGTTCGCGACCTTCACTTACACGGTTTTCGTGACGCTGATGGCCGTGGAGGCGTCCGCGAAAATCGCCGAGAGATTCAATAAGACAGACGACAAGGAACGCTGGCTGGCCGCCAAGGCCCGGATTGATACGGGTCTTAAATCCCTGGTGGGCGCTGACGGTGCTTATATAAAAAGTCTCTTGCTTCAGCCGCACAACGAGATCAAATCGGACGCTACGGTCGACGCGGCGACCTTCTTCGGCGCTTTCCAATACGCCCAGGCCGACTCAGATAAATTGGCGGCCAGCGTCAAAGCTGTGGAAGAAACGCTATTGGCTCCCACGCCTATCGGCGGAGTCCCGCGCTACGAGCACGATGACTACTTCTTGGCCGACAAAACGAAACTAGGCAACCCCTGGATGATTACCAGCCTTTGGCTGGCTCAGTATTATATGGCTAACGGGCGGCGCGATGAAGCCGTCAAACTGATAGATTGGGTCCAAGCCAGGGCCGGCGACAGCGGCATGCTGGCCGAGCAGGCCGACCCGACCACCGGTATCGGCGTCGGCGTCTGCCCACTGGTCTGGAGCCACTCTACTTTCTTAGAGACCGTCTTGAAACTCGCCAACTCTTAGCGGCGGGGCTTGACTTCGTTGCGGCCTAAACTCTTTTTAGTTTCGGTTTGCTTGGCTTGGACCCGCTTGACCGGACAATATTTAATAAGCTCCACCTTATCGGGGGTGTTCATGGTGTTCTTGGTTGTGTAATAATGGCGCTGCTTGCAAGCCTCGCATGTCAGACCGATAATTTTACGTTTGTCACCTTTTTTCGCCATAACCCAGAAATTATAACAGATAGAAATGATGTTTACAACGGTTGAGCAGCGCCAAACAAAGAACCCTGCGTCTCCACATCCCGCAGGGTTCATGCTTGATGCCTATAATTGGTCCGGGCTAATCAAGCATAAGTCTATTTAATACTACGATGCCACTGCCCGCTGTATGCTATCTCACATATCAAGCGTAGTTTTTCTCACACGCCGGATGACTATAAAACCGGGTCGGGTAACGACGTGAAGAAATTACCCTCCTCTTTGGCGTACGCCACGCAGAAAGTCTGACTGCTGCCCTCCAAGCCCCGGCACATCGCCAGGGCGGTAGAGCCATCCCGCGTGACGCTCTTGAGCATACTGGCCGCGAACGAGCGGCAATATAGGTTGTTCAGCTTATCGGAAGAAGCGAGGTTACATAGACTTAAGGTACGCTCGGCCTCAAATTTGGCCGTGGAGATGGAGGCATAGCCGATACCCTCAAAACAGGTACGGCTGGACTCCTTGGGAAGCTTATCGCAGAAGGAGCCTGTTATCTGGTAGAGCTTATCGTCGCTTAAGCTCTGAGTGCTGGCGTAACGCAAAGCGCCGGCTAAAGCCCACCATTGCGGCATCCAAAAATAACAGGTGGGCTGCTGCTTAAGCTCCAGCTGGTCGCAAGGAAAATTGGAATCGTCCGGCTGCATGGGGCGGATCGCTCTCTGATTCAGCTCTACGTCGGCGACGGTACGCAGGTTATATTCCATATAAACGCCGCCATCACAACCGCCCAGTGGTTGATCGTCCGGCAGTTTCGCGCAATCCGCCAAAGCCTCTTGGAGACGGGTTTCATCATAGCCGTTCCTATTCAGGCCGATCGACACCAAGATGCCATGACCCAGTCCATGCTGACAAGATAAATAAGCCTCTTTTAGAACCTGCTTGCACCTTTGGTCGAGCATCGGCACCGCTGAAGGGCCGTAATGAATCAGCGCGTCGGATAAAACCTGGTGGAAGCAACCATAAGAAAATCTCGTATCGCAGACCGCGATCGCCTTCAGGCCCTCCTCTTTATACAGGGCTTCACCAAATAAGTGGCCGTATTCGTGCTGATCGTCGGCCGATAGGTTAGCTACCGCGGCGGCTAGCCGGTTGTAAGCGCGCTTATCTCCGAAAGTCTGTATTTCCTTTTCAAATTCCTGAAGATTTGCTTGCTGATTATTGAAACTGTAAGCCCCTAGCTGATACGACTGGGACGAAGACTTAAAATGAAAAATAGCCGCTGCCAGTAGAGCCACACCGACGACTCCTAGAAAAAGGCCTATTGTTTGCCCTTTACCTTTAAACATAATGGTTATATTATACGTGAGCTAAAAAATCGGTGGAGCCGTGACCGGGACTTGAACCCGGGACCCCCTCCTTACCATGGAGGTGCTCTACCACTGAGCTATCACGGCGCGATAACTGTAGTATTTTACTAGATTTAGCGGTCTGAATCTAGGCAGCTAGAGCTGCCAGAACTTTATCGATGGCTTCTTTAGCGGACCCAGCTTCAAACTTGGCCCCGGCCGAGGCTTTATGGCCGCCGCCGCCGAGTTTTTTGGCAATTTTCGCCACATCTTTAGCGGTGCTGACCGAACGGAAGGACGCCGAGTACAGATTCGAGCCGCCCAGCAAGTCCGGATAGATCATAAAACCCCACCTATTAGTCCCGATATTACGGATATAGTCGTTGACGAATATCTGGCAGCCCAGCTTCAGCTCTTCGGCGGTCTTGCCGGAATCGAACCACCGGGCCTTGAACGAGTCGCTCACGAAACTATATGTAAAATCATTCTCCAAAGTGACATTAGCTGACAGTTCGGCTAGAACCAGCATTTCATTTTTCGTGTATCTGTTACGCTTATTCTCCAGCTCCTCGATACTGGCTCCGGCGTCCAATAGCTCGTCGACGACCGCGAAAGTGTCCCGGTGGCGCGGGTTGTCATACATGAAACGGTTGGTGTCACTGACGATTCCCAGCATGGCGGTCTGTGCGTAGCCTTCGGGTTTTTGCAGTTTCATCTGGTTGAAAAATAGCTCGTATACATCTTGGGTGGCCGCCGGACTGGAGTTATTAATGTATAAATCGTTACCCTCTATAGCTTCCGGCTCGTGATGATCGATGATTATCAGCTGAATGTTATTTGATTTGACCTTCGCCGAAACCGCCAGGTAGTCGTCCCTGGTACACCGCTGGAAATTCATGGCATCGACCATGATTATCAACTCAGGCTGATGATTCTCGATAGCTTCGGCCAGCGGTTGCAGCTTAATATCCTGATAACTGGCCAGGAATTCCAAATCTCCGGTTAGTTCTTCGCAGCTCAGCGTAACTTCTTTATCAGGATAATTTTCCTTCAGCGTCGTACCGGCCAGCAGCAGTGAGCACAGAGCGTCGGGATCCGGCGAAATATGCGTTATGATTAGAATCCTACTCGAAGAGTCCAGAAGTTCTGCTAGCCGCTCGGAATAGTTGATAGTATTTCTCATCTGGTTAATGGTGCTGGGAGAGGGATTCGAACCCCCGTAGGCGAATGCCAGCTGATTTACAGTCAGCCCTCGTTGGCCGCTTGAGTATCCCAGCACGTTAATTTGGAGCCGACAGAGGGATTCGAACCCACGACCCGCTGTTTACAAAACAGCCGCTCTGACCAACTGAGCTATGTCGGCGTAACCTTTAAAAGTCTAGCAAAACAGGGGTCAGATAACAACCCGCTTGGGGCGTAGTACCCTTTTGGGTTTACCAGCCGGCAGCGCCATCTTGGCCAGGCTCCTTTGGATGGTTCGGGCTTCAGCGGTCATGCCCTGGGTTTCGTAAGCCCGGCCCAGCAGCGTATAAGATTCGCGATTAGGTTCGAGCTCTACGGCTTTCTCCAGTTCCTGGAGCATCAGCTTGTCGTTGCCCATTTTTTCCAGGACTTTGGCGTAAGCGATGTGCCGGGCCGCCAGGTTATCCTCTATCTTCAGGGCTTCCTCGAAGGCGGTAGCGGCTTTTTCGTAGTTTTCGGTCTCGTAGTAAATCAGGCCCAGGTTATGTAGGCTGGAGGCGCTAGGCTCGATACTGCTGGCGATTTCAAAGCAGTCGATGGCGTCCTTGTATTCCCGCTGCTTGGCGTAGAGGATGCCCAGACGGTTATAGGCGGCGGCGTTCTTTTCGTCGATCTTAAGGATAGTCAGCAAAGCTTTTTCGGCCCGTAGAAAACGGTTTTCGCGCATGCCGTGATGGGCTATCTCCCAAAGCCGGGTCAGCCGGTCGCCGATACGGCGCGGGATAATGACCATTTCCAGCTCGGTGTTTTTACCGTGCCTGAAGACCACGTAAGCGAACACCAACAGCAGCGCTATAGCGTACATATTAAGCTACATTATACCAGTAAAACGCTCACAGACTCAGCGAGAGAGCCAGGTCCAGGCAGATCAAGCGAGCCGAAGTATTGCGGGCCAAGCTTTCGGCGGCTTGGTTCACCTGCCGCCGGCAGACCACAAGTCTGCGCAGTTGATTCGTGTTGTTTTTACTAACGGCGATATCGGACAGCGCGGCGTAAACCCGGCTTAAGGCTTCTAAAAAGACACTAAGTCGCTGTTTGTCGGCGCTCATCTTATCTAGGAATATCAACCGCTCGAACTTGTCCATTCTCAAGAATGATTTGGCCTGGTCGACGGCCTGCTTGACCTCGTGGCCGTCCTGGTCCCGCAGGATAGCGGCCATCAGCCCGGCGCTGCCGCGGGTAAGGCTCCACGCCCCCTCGATATCTTTGGCGTCAAAATCGCTAAAGAACTGCATGGCCTCTTCTCGGCCGACCGCCGCAACATTCAGTTTACGGCTGCGCGAAGCGATGGTCGGCAGGACGCCGTCTTGGGCGATAGTGGTCAATATGAACAACGTATCGGGCGGCGGCTCTTCGATGGCCTTGAGCAAGGCATTCTGGGCCTCTTCGCTTAAACTGTGGGCTTCGTCTATCAACACAACCCGCCGCCGGCCGGCCGTTTTCAGCCTTAGCGACCGTGTCAGCCCGCGGACAGCTTCAATCGGGATTTCCGTCTTGCCGGCCGGTCTGGCCAGCTCGACGTAGTAAGGCTGGGATTCCAGCTTATCCGAAGGCACGTCTAGCAGACGACTGGCTAGATAGCGGGCGAGGGTCCGTTTACCGCTGCCGGGTGAGCCGATGACCAACACGGCGTGCGGCGGCTTTTTCAGCAGCGCCTTTATCTGATTATCCGTACGCCGGTGCAGCAATACCTCTTTCGTCATAGGCCGGCGAACTCCTTAATTCTGCTAGGCAATTCAGATTCAAAAGTCTTCCTGGCGCCGCCCGGCAGCGTCAGCTCCAGAGATTTGGCATGCAGCAGCATTCCGTCCGCGGCTTGGCCATATACCCGGTCGCCGACTATCGGGTGCCCGATATAAGCCATATGTACCCGCAGCTGATGGGTCCGGCCGGTCTGCGGCTTGAGCTCCGCCAATGAATAAACCTGGCCGCCGCGTTCAAAATCTTTCAGTTTTTTATAATTCGTAACCGCCGGCTTGCCGTTGGCGCTGACAATAAAAGTCTGGGGTCTTTTGGGATTACGGGTAATCGGCGCCTCGATGACGGCTTCGGCCGGCTCCAAATTACCCTCCACCACCGCTATGTAGGTTTTTTTGGTCTTGCGCTGCGAGAACTGTTTCTGCAGCTGCTTTAAGGCCTCATTGGTCTTAGCCGTGATCATCACTCCGCTGGTATGGCGGTCCAGGCGGTGGACTATCCCGGCCCGGTTGCCCTGCAGCTGCTCATCTTTGATCTTATTTTTTATAAAACTGGCGACCGTCGCCTCGTTATTCCAAGTGCCTTTGGAGTGCGTCAGGATACCGGCCGGCTTATCGATAACCATTACACTTTCGTCTTCGTAAATGACCGGCAGCTTAATTTCCGGCGGTTCAGACATCAGCAAATCATTATTAACTACTACGATATCTATCGCTTTCAGCTTATATCCGGCTTTTTGGGGCTGTCCTCCAACCAGTATATGGTCATTTTTGAACATGCTATGAAGTGATGAACGCGTAAACTGCGGGTATTGGGTAGCCACGAAAACATCCAGGCGCTGGCCCGCCTGGTCCGGACCGACAGAAAACTCCTTCATCCTTCTATTTTACGTCAGATGGGCGCAGGCCGACAGCCTGCTGGACTTTATATAGTGTCTTGCCGGCGTCTTCGGTCATCTTGGCCTCATCCTCAGCCAGCTTGGCTAATATAGCGGATTCGTCGACTTGAGCCAGTTTGGACTGGAAGTCCGCCAAGAATTCCTTGACCGCGCCAGCTACCAAACCTTTGAATTCGCTATAATTCATTGCGCTGGCGTCGGGAGCGTCCGGTTTGAGTAATTTTAGGATCTGCAGCAGATTGGCGACGCCGGGCCGTTCGTCCATAGTAGGACTGCCGACTGCTGATTCGCTGTCGGTGGTGGCACTCATAATCTTTTTGGCGGCTTCATCTGGATTATCACCCATGAATATCACGCCCTTGCCGCTGTCGTCGCTTTTGCTCATCTTCTTCTTAGGGTCGACTAAATCCTTGATGCGCAGGCCCTGGTCCTTACCGAAGAATTCATGCTGTTTGGCGACCGGTTCTGGAATCTTGAATAACTCTTGATTGAATCTTTGGTTCAGGCGCTGGGCGATATCGCGGGTAAACTCCAAGTGCTGGGACTGGTCGTCGCCGACCGGAACGTATTTGGCGCCATATAGAAGAATATCCGCCGCCATCAAGACCGGGTAGTTATAAAGACCAACAGAAACTCTTTCGTTTTTTGCATTAAACAATATTTCGTTCAATTCATTTTCAGCCTCTATATAATCGACAGGGAAACCGTGCACCTCAGCTATTGAAGCTACTTGATTCTCATCTGTGATATTTTTTAGAGTACTTTTTGCCTTTCCGATTCTGGATTTGTCTTTAAATTGTGTCATTCTTAGCATTTCACCGAAGCCGGTGAAGCAATCTAAGATCCAGGTCATCTCACTGTGGGCCGGGATGTAGCTTTGGCGATAAATATGGATATCTGGGTTGTCCAGTGGCAGTCCAGCCGCCGCGAAAATCTTCAGATTGTGCATGGTTTGTTCATATAACTTGGCGTGGTCGATAGGCGTGGTAAAGCTGTGCAGGTCCGGCACGAACAGGTTTATCTGGTATTCACCAGAACGATTCTTGGCCATGTCGACCATAGGCAAAAGCGCTCCGAAATAATTACCTATATGGAGGTCGTTATTGGCTCTGATACCGGTCAGGATGACTTCTTTACTCATCACTGTTCGATTATATCTTAAAACCGCCCCTTGCGGAGCGGTCTTTTGTTTAACGCTTGGTGAACTGGCGCTGTTTGCGGGCGCCCTTTAGGCCGAATTTCTTGCGCTCTTTTTCGCGCGGGTCGCGGCCCAGTAGTTCGGCGCGACGCAAAGTGCCGCGGAAATCTTCGTTGATTTCCACTAGAGCTTTGGCGATGCCTAAGCGGATAGCGTCCACTTGGCTGGCGTGGCCGCCGCCGGCGACCTTGGCGGTGACGGTGTACTTTTCGGGATCCAGCTCTAATACGTTAAATGGCCGGGTGAGCTCCGATACCAGACCTTTGCTGCCGTCAAAGTAGTCGGCGGCGGCTTTGTCGTTGATCTTTATCTCTCCCTTGCCGGATAGTACGCGGACACGGGCGGTGGCGCTTTTGCGGCGGCCGAGGCCGTAGAAATAATTGCTGGATGCCATTTATTTGATTCCTTTCACGGATAAGGTTTCCGGTTGCTGGGCATTATGATTGTGGTCGGCGCCTTCGTAAATCTTAAGGCGTTCCAGGCGCCCGGGACGCAGCTTGTTATCGGGCAGCATACCGCGGACAGCTTTATAGATAGCTTTGGTCGGGTCCTGAAGCTGCTGTTCGGCCAGAGTGCGCGAATACAGTCCGCCCGGGAAACCGCTGTGGCGGTAATAGATTTTCTTATCTTCCTTGCCGCCGGTGGCTACCAAACTGCCGGCGTTGATGATAATCACGTAGTCGCCGCCGTCGGTGTGCGGCGTGACGGTCGGCTTGCCTTTGCCCAGCAAAAGGCCGGCGGCCGTTGTTGCCACCCGGCCGAAAGGCGCCGTCGAGGCGTCCAGGACATACCATTTGCGGATGACTTCGGTTGGCTTCTGGCTATAAGTCTTCATTATTTAGCCTCTTTCTTGGCCTTGGCCGCCGGTTTGGCGGCTTTTGGCGTTCGGGCGGTCTTAGCCGGCGCCGGTTTTTCGACCCTGGCCGGAGCTTTCTTTGCCAGGTCGTCCACGAAACTGACTTTGGCCATCTGGGTGGAGTCGCCGCGGCGCATGTCGGTCTTTTCGATGCGCAGGTGGCCGCTGGGGCGCCCGCCAAGCTTAGGGGCGATATCATCCACCAGTTTATGGGCTGCTTCCAGCGTCGATAAGCCAGAGATCACCTGGCGGCGGTTATGCAGGCCGCCTTTTTTAGCTTTGGTAATCAGTTTTTCGGTGTACATCAGGACTTCTTTGGCTTTAGGCAGAGTCGTCTCGATGGATTCGCGCAGCACCAGCGAATCAGCCAGGCCTTTTATAAGGGCCTTGCGCTGGTCGGTCTCGCGGCCGAATTTGCGGCCTTTGTATCCGTGGCGATGCATTATTGTCTCCTAAAGCTCCAGTTCCGCCATTTTTTCTTTGACTTCGTCTAAAGCTTTGTTGCCAAAGCCTTTCAGGTCGCGCAATTCGGCTTCGGACAGGCTCAGCAGGTCCTTGATGGTGTGGATGTCGTTATTGATGAGGGCGTTGGTCGTCCGGGCGCTTAAGTTAAGGTCTTCGATCGAAGTCATTAGTTCGGCCGGCTCGTCGCCGTCGCTGATTATGCCTTCTTCGCCGGCTTCGCTCTTGGGCGTCGGCATGGTTTCCACGCGGGTCTGGCCAGCCAGCGCCGTGTACTGGTTGACTAAGATAGCA
The DNA here is from genome assembly GCA_025450575.1 of Candidatus Saccharimonadales bacterium. Lineage (GTDB taxonomy): Bacteria > Patescibacteriota > Saccharimonadia > Saccharimonadales > UBA10212 > JAIFWC01. The sequence continues at coordinate 13,575 of JANWHE010000007.1, read as the reverse complement.
GCGGCTTCCTCAAAGGCGTCGCGCGGCGTGATCGAACCGTCGGTATCGACTGTTAACAACAGGCGGTCCAGATCGGTACGGGTGCCTACACGGGTATTCTCGACTTTGTAGCGGACTCGCATAACAGGAGTGTATAGAGCGTCCAGCATAATCATGTCACTGATGGTGCGGCCGGAGCCGGTCTCGTCCAGCGCTTGATAGCCACGGCCGGTCTCGACGGTCAGCTCCATGTTTACGTTAGCCTTGTCGTCATCGATAGTACAGATAACTTGGTTAGGGTTGACCACCTCTACGTCGGCGTTCAACTCCAGGTCCTTGGCCTTAACGACACCTTTGCCTTTTTTTGTGAGGGTCAGTGTCTGGGGCTCGTCGGAAAAAACGCGGAAACGGATGCCTTTAAGGTTCAGCATAATCTGGACCACGTCTTCTTTGACACCTTTGACTGTGGTAAATTCGTGGCTGATGCCGTTAATCCTAAAGCCGGTCACGGCAGCGCCGGCAATGCTTGATAACAGGACGCGGCGCAAACTGTTGCCCAGCGTCATGCCATAGCCGGGGTGCAGTGGCTCGACGGTGAAAGTCGCGCTGGTGGGGCTGTGGTCCGTGACACTGGAAAGCGCCGGGGACTGGATTAGTTTACTCATTTATGTATCTCCTATCTTCAGTACTAGCGTGAGTAGTACTCTACGATTAGTTGTTCTTTGATATCAGGTTCGGCGTCATCACGCGATGGGTTGCCTGTAACCTCTACTGAAAACTGCTTGCGGTTGACCTTTATCCAGCCGGGCAGGTTGCCGGGAGCCGGACTAAGTTCGTCTATCTGCTTGAAGTACTCGTTCTTCTTGCTGGCATCGCGCAGGACCAGCTTATCGCCGGCTTTCAGCCTGATGGACGGCACGTCCACGCGCTTGCCGTTCAGCATAAAATGACCGTGAGTGGCCAGCTGGCGGGCGGCATTACGGCTGGGTGCGAAACCGGCCCGGTAAATGACATTGTCCAAGCGGCGCTCTAAAAATTCCAGCAGGGTAGTGCCGGATTGGCCGCGGGTCCGGCTGGCTTCTTCCATCAGCTTGGAGAATTGCCTCTCTAAAAGCCCATAGAGGCGCTTCACCTTCTGTTTCTCGCGCAGCTGCAGGGAATACTGGCTGGACTTGCTACGACCGCTATAGGTGCCCTGCTGGCCTGGAGGTCCGCTGCGCTTAACCAGGGCTTTATGGGCTTTAGGGTGCAGGGCGTAGCCTTCGCGGCGGGATAGTTTAACAATTGGTCGTGATTCTCTAGCCATGACTAGTTCCTCTTAGCCTTCCTGGGGCGGACGCCGCCGTGCGGTATGCCCGTGATGTCCTTGATGTTCTCTATCTGGATTTTCTGGTTTATCAGGGTGCGCACAGCCGCGTCACGGCCCAGGCCTACGCCTTTGACGAATACGTCGGCCTTAGTCAGCCCGTAGTTCTGTTTGGCAGTCTCGATAGCCTTTTCGGCGGCTACCTGGGCAGCGTACGCCGTGCCCTTCTTGCTGCCGCGGAATCCGGCGGCGCCGGCGCTGCCGGTGCTCAGGGTATTGCCTTTGGTATCGGTAATAGTGATAAGGGTATTATTGAAGGTCGCCAGCACGTGGATGTGGCCTTCGCTGACCGTCCGCTTGTTTTTCTTGCGTTTCGGGGCAGCTGCCGGCGCGGCGGCTGTCTGCTCGGCCGGCTGCTCGCCTTCAGCCTGGGCGGCTTCCAAATTCTCTTTTTCGTCTATAACTGCTTCTGCCATATTTAGTCCTCTTAAGTCTTACTTGGCGCCTTCTTCGCCGTACCGCCGACAGTCAGTTTCTTGCCTCGCCTAGTGCGGGCGTTGGTCTTGGTGCGCTGGCCGCGGCTGGGCAGGTTGTTCTTGTGGCGCAGACCCCGGTAAGCGTTGATGTCCCGCAGACGCTTAATATTGCCGTTGACGACCCGCTGCAGCTCGCCCTCGGTGGTGTAATTAGCGGTAATGATGTCCTGTAATTTGGAGATTTCGCCGTCGTTTAGGTTCTTGACGCGGACGGTCGGCTCGATCCGGGCTTCGGTCAGGATGTCGGCGCTAGTTTTTGGCCCGATCCCATAGATATAAGTCAGGGCAATCTGAACCTGCTTGTTGTCTGGAATGGTTACGCCGGAAATTCGGGCCATAAACTAACCTTGCCTCTGCTTATGCTTGGGTTTCATCTTGTTAATGACATAGACGCGCCCTTTGCGGCGGACAATCTTATCATCGGGGCTGATTTTTTTGACGCTGGCACGGACTTTCATCCGGATCATCTCCTTTTACAGGTAGTGACACACTGCACTTAGATTAATTAGTTTTCGCGGTAAGTTATCCGACCCTTCGTCAGATCGTAAGGAGTCAATTCTACCTTAACGCGGTCTCCGGGCACCAGGCGGATGTAGTGTTTCCGCATGCGTCCGGCGACATGAGCTATGATTCGATGGCCGTTTTCAAGTTCTACTCGAAACTGGGTGCCAGGCAGCGCCTCTACGACGGTACCCGCCAGCTCGATGACCTCTTTATCCTTCGCCATAAAATATAACGAAGTAATTGTAGCAAATTCTACAAGGGTCTGCAAGGGGTTATTTGGACTTTTTGCCGGATTCCCACTTAACCACTGCGAAAGTTCCGCAAAATGCACCTAATGCCAAGGGGATGACGTACCATTTATTGTGTATGAAGTTCAAGATTCCAAGGGCCAGCAGAAAATAAGACACCAGGCTCCAGGTCGAAGCTTCCAAGGCTTTATTCTTAGTAACCGCCAAAGTGTATAAAGCAAAAATCGATTCCAGCGCTGCGCTGGCAAAGAACAGTCCGACAGCTCCCCACCAGTTAAATTCCATCACTTTATTCTACCACTGTCCAGCTATGGCTATTTAATATGGTTATTTGGCTGCGGTATTGATGCCGGCGCGTTTCAGAAAATCGTTTAAATCCCGGCGCAGCACTATTCCCACCAGTCCCACGGTATCATTGTCTATCAACGCGAACATAATCCTATGATCTTTTATAACCTGGGTTTTAGCGGAAATGCCCACTGCCGCCTGAACTTTGAACCTATATAAAGGCCGCTGCCTGGGGCCGTCCGGCATCTCGACGATCCAGTCGCCGCTTTCAATCTTATCCAAGCCGACCCGGCCGGTCGGTCTCCTAAAGTCAATATGTGAGATATATTCGATTGCCGCCGCGACATCCGTCGGGAATTCCTTCGTGCCTTTATACCGGCTGAGAGCCTGCTGCAGCATCTCCTCATATTCCGGGGAGCCATTTTCAAAGACGCGGCCGCTTTTATCAACGAATTTAACCGTATTGTTGATTTCTCGGCCAATTTCCGGCGTCGGCCTATAAGCGACCGTCTGCCTTACAGCTGGCGTGGCCGGCGATAGAAGTTTCTTTTTAACTTCGGGCGGGGCGTTCGCCAAAGCGGCCCGGGATACACCCCAAACCGTGTCTATCATCTTCTCCATCATTTTATTGAACCGTTCAGCCGAGGTCAGACCATCCGATACCAAACCGAGTTTGGCTGCCAGATCGGCTTTAGCGCCCTCGCAAGCCAGCTTCATGGCGTTCGTAAGTTCTTCCCGCTCGTCTGCCAGAAGGATGGCGGCTTCTTTCGGCCAATAGCCGACCGCCCCGGCCAGTCTCACATAGGATTCCTCGTCAGCCTCTCCGCTAATCCCGGCTAGCGTCAGCATATTGCTGATGGCCGGATTGGAGCGGCCGGCGCCTTGCAGCAGCTCTAGGGCGAGGTATTGGTCATAGCCACCGTCCTGGGCTTCTTTCACCACTGCCCTAAGTATCCGTCCATTGTTTTCGTAGGGGCTATTTAGCAGTTTTACCAACCACTGGCGAGCGTTTTTTTCATCTGAGAGTTGCGCGTCGTCAGTGTCAGAAAAGCCGGTGCCAGCGACTAGTTTGGCTAGTTCGTATCTGGCGTCAGGGTTATCCGCCAAGTCAGCTGCCAGCCGGGCGCCCAAGGATTCGCTCCTAGTCCTGTAAATCAACAGGTCCTTTTCTAGGTTCCCGGCTGCCTGATAAATATCATGATAAATAACGTCTTCGCTTATCAATCTGCTAATGCGTCCGCGGTAAGGAGCCAGGGCTGCCGTGGCCAAGCCATAACGGTCCTGCACGTTGCCGGTCTCATAACTGCCCGGCTCGGTCATTAACTGGGCCAAAGCCTGGGCGGCGCCGACGGCTCTAACGCCTAGGCCGCTGTTTATCATGGCTCTTTTTGTGCGGCGGTCCATGTTGGACTGGTCGATTTTTTGGTTTATGGTCTGAACGGTTGTCCCGCGCATTAAAGATAAAATGCCGTTAGCGTTAGTAGCCTTGGAATAGCCGACCATCTTCTGTACCTCACGGGCTAGAATAAAATATTCCTGGCTTCCTATAGGATATTGAGCAACGGCTTCGGCGGCTTCGGGTAATACCGGGTCAGCAACCAAAGCGTCCGGTTCAAATTCTGCAGGTTCAGGAACGACGGTTTCTTGTCGCTTGAAAAGTGGAGACATAACGGCAATATATTACCATCTTTTCTCAATTTAAGCAATACCGAGATAGAGAGCTTGAGCACAATACCTTCCTGAGCACCTTTTTTGGTATGATTTAGGCAAGTGAAGACGGTGATTTTTGATTTTGACGGCACGATTGCCGACAGTTTCGAGTCCGTGCTGACGATATTCGAGGAAATAACCAAACGGCCGGAAAAATTAACCGCCGAAGAGATTGATATACTGCGCGGCCAAAGCCTGCGCCAGATCATCAAGTACCTGAAGATAAAGAAGTGGCAACTGCCCGGCATGGTCTTTAAAGCCAAGAAACTGATCGGTGTGAGAATAACGGAGATAAAAACTTTTCCGGATATGCCGGAAACCTTAAAACAGCTTCGCAATAACGGTTGCGGGATGTATATATTAAGCACCAATAGCGCTGATAATATCGACAGATTCCTGAAAAAGAACGGCTTGGATGGCTACTTTGCCGGCATCTCCGGCGATATCGGCCTGCAGGGCAAAGCTTCGGCCTTAAAGAAGATTATCGGCAGATACAAGCTAGATAAAAGCAGCTGCTACTACATCGGGGACGAGGTCCGAGACATACTGGCGGCCAAAAAAGCCGGCGTTACGTCAGTCGGCGTTACCTGGGGTTTTAACGACCCGGCCGCCATAAAAGACGCCAAGCCAGACTTTATAGCCGATTCGCCTAAGGGCCTGCTGAAAATCCTAGGATAGTTATTTTCTGCGGCGCGGGACGCCGAACCGCAGACGGCGGGCACCTAGGGCAGATTCGACGGCGTTGCCGCCTTCGTAAAAATATTCCGGGGCTTCGTATTGGTCGTAGGTAATCATTAGGGCGCGGGACTCAATCTGACGGAGTGTCTCAAGCGATACAGATACCAAGATAAGGATGCTGGTGCCGCCAATAGCGATGTTTTGGTTCAGCTTGACCTGGGCGAGAATTGGCAGGACCGCCAAGAAGCCCAGCGCCAAGCCGCCGAACAGCGTCAGCCGGTTGACGATGGAGCTAAGATACTTTTCGGTCTGTTTACCGGAACGGACGTCGGCGATAAAGCCGCCTTGTTTCTGCAGGTTCTCGGCAATCTCCTTAGAATTGAAAGTCACGCTGGTATAAAAATAAGTGAATACGAACACCAGCAGGAAGTAGGTGAGAGGATAGATCCAGGGCTGCCAGCCGCCGGCGGCGAAAGTCTGAGCGCTGGGGTTTTGGAACCAGGTAGCCAGCTGGACGCCGATGTGCCCCCAGTGGGTATGCGGTACATAATTAATCCCTTGGCCGTGCGTCAGTATCTGGCCCAAGAAGTTAGGCACCGACAAGAAAGCGACGGCGAAGATGATGGGAATGACGCCGGCGGTAATCAGCTTGACCGGCAAAGTGGTCGTAACTCCGCCGTAGGTGCGATTGCCTTGCACCCTTTTGGCGTAATTGACCGTCAGACGCCGGGAGGCTTCGTTAAGCTTCACCACCGCCCAGGTTATGAATACGATCGCCAGCATAACCACCCAGAACAGGATCATCCCGTGTTTACTGAAGTTCCGGTGCAGAAAGTAAAATTTATCGGCCGCGGCGTTGGTACCTTTTACCCAGTAGGTAGAGGTCCATAACTGCGTGAATAAGGTCGGCAGGCGGCTGACGATACCCACGGTAATCAGTAAGGATATGCCGTTGCCGATAGACCGCTCGGTAATCAGTTCGCCCAGCCACATCAGTATCATGGAGCCGCCGGTCAGCGCGGCGATCATCACGAACCACTGCATGAATGAAGTGTGGGCGGTTATGTCGCCCAGGCCGCCGATACTGGAGGCTTCCTGGCGGATAAGATAGATGGTGCCGATAGACTGGATGATGGCCAGCGGGAAAGTCAGCATGCGGGTGTACTGGTTGATACGCTTACGACCGTATTCGCCCTCTTTGTTCATGGCCTCCAGCTTAGGGAGGGCTTTGGTAAGCATCTGCATGATAATGCTGGCGTTGATGTAGGGACCCAGGCCGACCAGCATGATGGAAAAGTTGGCAAGAGCCCCGCCCGATAAGACGTTAAGGAAGCCTAGCAGTTGGTTGGAGTTGGACTGGGTGAATAAGTTCTGCAGAACCTGCTTTAAGGTGTGGGGGTCGGCTAAAGGGACCGGAACATGGGCTAAGATACGGAAGACCAGCAGCATGCCCAATACGGCGCCGATGCGCTTGCGCATCTCGCTCTGACCCAAAGACTTTAAAATTATGCCCCAATTCACTTGCAGTTATTATACACCAGCGTCAGCTGGTTAACCCCCGTTTTTAGGAATGTTATTCGAGTTTTTTTTCGGCTTTTTTGGCCGGACGCGGAACCCGGGCGACCGGCGTGAAACTGCCGCCGGCTTTTTCGATGGCTTCGATAGCTTTGGCGCTGGCCGATTGCAGCTGAACGATCTTTTTAGCGGTCAGCTCGCCGTTTAGCAGCAGTTTGACTTTGGCGTGCGGGCTGCTGATAAGGCCGGCCTCATGAAGTACGGCCGTATCGATGGCCGGCTTTTTGATCTGCTCTAAGTGGCCGGTATAGACCTCTTCAGCGCCCTGGCGATTGTTCTTAAAGCCGCGCAGTTTGGGCAGGCGCATGTATAAAGGAATCTGACCGCCTTCGAAGCCGGCTTTGCCGGGACTTTTGCGGGCACCCTGCCCTTTGGTACCACGGCCGGCGGTCTTACCACGGCCGGCGCTGATGCCACGGCCGGCCCGGGTGGCCTTTTTCTGCTTAGAAAGGGTTAATTCGTTATATTTCATAGTCTAAGCCTTGGCCTTTGCTTTAGCTGCCGGTTTCTTAGCCGCGGCCGGTTTGGTTATCCATTTACTGGAAGGCTGCATGCTCATCAGGGCGTTGACGGCAGCGTAGGCGGTGTTGATCCGGTTACTGGAACCCAGGGATTTACTGAGGGCGTTCTCTATGCCGGCGACTTCCAGGACGGTGCGGACTACGCCGCCGGCGATCAGACCGGTACCGGGAGCGGCTGGCATGATTAAGATCTTGCTGCCACCGACGCGGCCTTCCACCTCATGAGTCAGCGTGCCTTTATAAAGCGATATTTTGACCATATTCTTTTTGGCGACGTCCGTAGCTTTGGTGACGGCGGCTGACACGTCAGCGCCTTTGCTGACGCCGATACCGACGCGGCCTTTATGGTCACCGGCGACAATTAGAGCCTGAAACCGGAAACGCCGGCCACCTTTGACTACCCGGGCCACGCGGTTGACGTAGACGACCCGTTCATCGAACTGCTTTTCTTCTTGGACTCCGGCTGGCGGGCGACTTCTTTGGGCTGACTGCATATTAAAACTCCAATCCTGCCTCGCGCGCGGCGTCGGCCAAGGCTTTTACTCTTCCATGATAGGCCCGGCGGCCGCGGTCTAAGGCTACTTTACTGACTTTGGCCTTTTTGGCTTTGGCGGCGATATCTTTGCCGACCTGGGCGGCTTGCTCGGTACGGCTGCCGGCGATATCTTTGCCGACCGTTGACGCATAGGCCAAGGTCACGCCCTTGGTATCGTCGATAATCTGGGCGGTGATGTGCAGGTTGCTGATATTGACCGACAATCGGGGGCGTTCTGTGGTGCCTTTAACTACCGTCCGGACGCGGGCGGCCCGGCGGGCGGCGTTTTGGGTCTTATGAGCCAATCTGTTCATATCTATTCCTTACCGCTCTTTCCGCTCTTACGGATGATGCGTTCATCCACGTATTTGATGCCTTTGCCTTTATAAGGTTCGGGCTTCTTTAAGGCCCGGATTTCGGCGGCCACCTGGCCTACTTGCTGCTTGTCGATGCCGCTGACGGTGATGACGTTCTGTTCGACAGCAGCGGTAACGCCGGCCGGGATATGATAGATGACATCGTGCGAAAAGCCAAGGTTAAGCTTTAAGTCCGTGCCTTGCTGCTGCACGCGGTAGCCGACGCCGTTGATTTCCAGCTTCTTTTCGAAGCCCTGGCTGACACCGGTGACCATGTTGCTGATCAATGTGCGTATCAAGCCGTGGCGGGCCCGGTTCTGGCGCTCGTCGTTCTGGCGCTCGACATTCAGCATGCCGTCGGCCTGGGAAATTTTAATCCCGGGCATAGTGAACTGTTCTAAGCTACCCTTAGAGCCGTTGACGGTCACCTTGTCATCGTCGACAGTGATTGTCACGCCGCTGGGAATGGTGATGGGCTGTTTTCCTACTCGACTCATTTTAATAGACCTCGCAGATTAATTCGCCGCCGAGGTTCTTATCGACGGCCTCGCGGCCGGTCATGATACCGTGCGAAGTGGAAATGACGACCAGGCCGCGGCCGCGCTTGACGGTCGGAACGGCCGGCGATTTAACATACATCCGGCGCCCGGGGCGGCTGAGACGGTTGATTTCGGTAATCTTGGCTGATTCATCCTCGCTATTAATAGTTATCACTAAGAATTTACGGTCTTCTTCTTCCGTCACGCCGACATGGCTGATAAAGCCGTTGTCCGCCAGGATACGGGCGATGGTTTCCTTGACGTTGGAGTGCGGCAGGCTGACCTGCGGCTTATTGACCGCGATGGCGTTGCGGATGCGGCTGAACATGTCGGCGATGGGGTCGGTTGATACTAGATTAGTCTTATTCATATGCTTACCAACTACTCTTGGTTACTCCTGGAATCTCGCCCTTGCTGGCGTGCTCGCGGAAGGAGATACGGCTTAAACCGAACCGGCGCATGTAGCCCCTAGGCCGACCGGTTTTGAAATCGCGGTTAGTGTGGCGGGTCGGGCTGCTGTTACGCGGCAGCAAGGCCAGACCTTCCAGATCGCCGGCGGCTTTAAGCTCGGCGCGCTTGGCGGCATACTTGGCGATCATCTTGTCGCGCTTCTTGTCTCTTGCCAGGATTGATTTCTTAGCCATTTAATTTCTCCTCTCGAATGGCATGCCTAGTTTTTCCAGTAGGGCTCGGGCATGGTCGGGCTGTTTAGCTTTAATATTGAATATGACTTGCAGGCCATGGGGCGTGGAGGTCTCTTCGAATGACAGTTCCGGAAAGACGGATTGGTCGGTCAGGCCGATGCTGTAATTGCCTTGCTTGTCGAACGAGCGTTCGGCTACGCCGTGGAAGTCGCGCAGGCGCGGCAGGATGATGTTGATGAAGCGGTCGGCGAATTCGTACATGCGTTCGTCGCGCAGCGTCACTTTGATGCCAATCTTATTGCCCTCGCGCAGTTTGAAACTGGCGATGGACATCCGGGCGATGGTATCGACCGGCTGCTGGCCGGTAATTTTACGGATAGTGTTGGCGGCGGCCTCTAACACCTTCTTGTCATCTTTGGCGCGGCCTAAGCCGGCGTTGACCACGATTTTCTCCAGGCGCGGCACTTCCCAGATGTTGTCCAGTTTGAGCTCTTTTTGAAGCTCGGCCTTTATCTGGTCGTTGTACCTGACTTTGAGGCGGGCTTGGTATTTAGCCGGCGCGGCGGCGGGTGCTTTTGCCATTACTTTATCTCCTTGCCGGATGTCTTGAGGACTCGGATCTTATTGCCTTTGGCGTCGGTCTTGTAGCCGATGCGCGACGGCTTTTTGCCGGCGCTATCCAGCAGGCCCACCTTGCTGACCCAAATGGGCTTGGTCGTCTCGATGATGCCGCCCTGGGGCTGGGCCTGGGTAGGCTTACGGTGGCGTTTGACGACATTGATGCCTTCTACTGTCACCTTGTTCTCTTTGGGGTGGACAGCCAGCACTTTGCCGGTCTTGCCTTTGAATTTGCCGGAGCGAACCATCACGGTGTCGCCTTTCTTGATTCTAATCTTGAATATAGCCTGCGCCATTATAGGACCTCCGGGGCCAAGGAAATTATGCGCTGGTAACCCATGTCGCGCAGTTCGCGGGGGACCGGGCCGAAAATGCGGGTGCCGCGGGGCGTCTTGTTGTCTTCGGCTAAGACTACCGCCGCGTTGTCGTCGAATCTGATGGTCGAACCGTCCTGACGCAGTATCGGGCTGCGGGTCCGGACTATCACGGCCTTGACGACGCTTTTGCGCTTGACCCCGCCAGCCGGATTGGCCGTCTTAACCGTAGCCACGATGATATCGCCGACCCGGGCATAACGCCGGCGGGAGCCGCCGAGTACACGGATACACAGTAGCTGGCGGGCGCCGCTGTTATCGGTAGCGATCAATCTGCTTTCCTGCTGTATCATTACTTATCTTCCTCTGCGGATTCTTTCTTAGGCGGCTTCTTGGCTTTGGGCTCCGGCGCGGAAACCTTTTCTTCCTCTTGAGGCACGTCAGCGGTGGCGTCGGTTTCCTCAAAACGTACGCCGGCGCGCTCCACTATCCGCTCCAGGCGGAACCGCTTACGGGCGCTTATCGGCCGGGTCTCAATGATAGTTACCAAATCACCAGTCTTAGCCTCATTCTTTTCGTCATGGGCCATAAATTTAGTATTAACCGTATACTGCTTCTTATAAAGCGGGTGGGTACGGCGGGCCCGGACGGTTATGACGATCGTCTTGTCGGTCTTATCGCTGGTTACGGTACCGGTAATTTGTCGGGCCATTATGCACTCTCCTTCTGAAGTTTTTCACCTAAAACGGTATAGATACGGGCTAAATCCTTACGCTTGCCGCGCAGCGCCCGCACGTTCTGGGCTTCGCCGCTGTACAGCCGGCGCCGCATTTCGACGATTTCCTGCTGCAAAGCCGTGGTCTGCTTGGTCAGTTCTTCCGTGGTCATCTTGCGGACGTCAACGATTTTCATTATTGCTCCTCCTTGACGGCGAAGCGGGTCTTGACCGAAAGTTTGTGTCCGGCCAGGCGCATGGCTTCGCGGGCCTGATCTTCGGTGACGCCGTCCATCTCGAACATCACGGTGCCTGGTTTGACTTTGGCGACGAAGAATTCCGGATTGCCCTTGCCGCTGCCCATTTTCACGTCCTGAGGCTTGCGAGTGACCGGGGTATGCGGGAAAATGCGAATCCAAATCTGGCCGCCGCGCTTGATATAACGGGTCATGGCCTGGCGGGCCGCTTCGATCTGGCGCGAATTTATCCGCTGGCTCTCCAGACTTACCAAGCCGTAGCGTCCGTAGGCGATCGTCGACAAAGACGTAGCCGTGCCGCCATGGATGCGGCCCTTGCGGACTTTTCGGAACTTGGTTCGGGAGGGCATCAACATGCTACGATTCTCCTCTGTAAATCCAGACTTTCACGCCGATAATTCCGGCGCCCGGGTACAACGCTCGGGCTGAGCCGTAGTCGATGTCGGCGCGGATAGTATGCAGCGGAACGCTGCCTTCGACGGCTTTTTCGCGGCGGCTCATTTCCATGCCGCCTAAGCGGCCGGCGACTTCTATGCGGACGCCTTTGGCGCCGGCCCGCATGCTGGCGGCGGCCGATTGCTTGATGGCCCGGCGGAAAGCGATGCGGCGCTCCAGCTGGTGAGCGATATTCTCGGCGACCAGTTTAGCCTGCAGTTCCGGACGCTTTATCTCCTCGATGTTGACGCGCGACGGCGTCTGGAAAATCTTATCCAGGTCGCTCTTAAGTTCGGCGGCGCCAGCGCCGCCGCGGCCGATAACCACGCCGGCTTTGGCCGTCTGGATAGTGACCGTCACCAGATTCGGCGAGCGTTCGATATCCACTTTGCTGACGGCGGCCCGGGAACCAAGTTTCTGGTCTATTAATTTACGGGCTGTTAAGTCCTGTTTAAGATAATCGGCGTAATCTTTTTTGCCGACGAACCACTTGGAGCGCCAATCCTTATTGACCTGCAGGCGCATACTGATGGGGTTTACTTTCTGGCCCATTATTCGGTCTCCTTATCTGTTTCTACGGCATTGGCGGCGGCGCGCTTGTTTTCGCGGATCTGGCCGTCGACAATTACTTTGATATGGCTGGTCTTGCGCTGGAAGCGGCGGGCCCGGCCGCGAGCGGCTGGGATGTAGCGCTTTAAGCGGGGGCCGGAAGTCACACTGATTTCGGTGATTTCCAGAGTGCCCGGTTTATAACTGTGGTTGTGCTCGGCATTGGCGGCGGCGCTCTTGATGGCTTCTTTGACCGGGCCGGCAGCCCGGCGCGGGGTGAAATCCAAGATAGTCAGAGCGTCCTCAACGCTGCGACCCCGGACTAAAGCCGCTACCACCGCGACTTTGCGGGGGCTGATACGGACGCCTTTTTGAAAAGCTATGGCCGGCATACGCTAACTCACACTTCCTTGAGCTTTAGCTAATTTACCGCCGTGGCCGCGGAACTTGCGGGTCGGCGCGAATTCGCCCAGCTTATGCCCGACCATATTCTCTGTGATAAACACCGGCACGTGCACTTTGCCGTTATGGACGGCGATGGTCCGGCCGACGAAATCCGGAGAAATAGTAGACGCCCGCGCCCAAGTACGGATGATGGTTCGGTCTTCGTTGCTCAAAGCCGCCACTTTGCGGGCTAGCTTGGGGTCTATAAACGGTCCTTTTTTAAGTGAACGGGTCATCTAATTATCTCCTTTTCGCCTGGTGGCGGGTCCTTACGATGAATTTACTGGATACCTTGCGGCGGCGCGTTTTGTAACCCAGGGTCTTTTGGCCCCACGGCGTAACCGGCGGCCGGGCCATGCGGTGGCGTCCGCCGTCACCGCCGCCGTGCGGGTGGTCGGCGGCGTTCATGACCACGCCGCGGACGGTCGGGCGGATGCCCATCCGGCGCTTGCGGCCGGCTTTGCCGACCTTGATGTTCTGGTGCTGTTCATTGCCGATGATTCCGATGGTCGCCATACATTCGGCGTTAATCATACGGACTTCGCCGCTGGGCAGGCGCACCTGGGCATAATCGCCCTCTTTAGCTATCAGCTGAGCGCTGCCGCCGGCGCTGCGCACCAATTGGGCGCCGCGGCCGGGCTGAAGTTCGATAGCATGAATCTGGGTGCCGGTAGGGATATTTTTAAGCGGCAAACGGTTAGCCTGCTCGATGGAAGCTTCTTCATTGACCGTGAACTTGCGGCCGGGTTTCATGCCGCGGGTCGCTAAGATGTAATGGTAGGCGCCGTTGTCATCTTTGACACGGGCGATGCGGGCGCTGCGGT
>JANWHE010000006.1 GCA_025450575.1 Candidatus Saccharimonadales bacterium | reverse complement strand
TGAAACAGGGTAAGTCGACGATAGTCAATAAGCCGGCTTCCAATAACAGCGGCTTGTGGTACGGGTTGCTGACCGGCGTGCTGCCGGTGGTGGCTATCGCCTTCATATTGATAATCATGTTCCGCAGTGCCCAGGGCCAGGGCAATCAGGCGCTGAGTTTTGGCAAAAGCAAAGCCCGGCTGTACGGCAACGAAAAAGACCGCATCAATTTTAAGGAAGTCGCTGGCAACGAAGAGGCCAAGCAGGACCTGCAGGAAGTCGTCGAGTTTCTTAAATATCCGAAGAAATTCGAGGGCGTCGGCGCCAAAATCCCTAAAGGCGTCCTGCTGATCGGACCGCCCGGGACCGGTAAGACCATGCTGGCCCGGGCCGTAGCCGGCGAAGCTAATGCTCCGTTTTTCAGTATCAGCGGTTCGGAGTTCGTGGAGATGTTCGTCGGCGTCGGCGCCAGCCGGGTGCGCGATTTATTCAACAAAGCCAAGAAAAATTCGCCGTGCATCATATTCATAGATGAAATCGACGCCGTCGGGCGCCGCCGGGGCAGCGGCATGGGCGGTGGTCACGACGAACGCGAACAGACGCTTAACCAGATTCTAGTAGAGATGGACGGTTTCGAGCAGGGCCAGAACGTTATCGTATTGGCGGCTACTAACCGTGCCGACGTACTGGATCCGGCGCTGCTGAGGCCTGGCCGTTTTGACCGCCGTGTCAGCATTGACTTGCCGGACCGCAGGGACCGCGAAGCGATATTGAAAGTCCACTTCAGCGAGAAGCCGGTCAGCAAAGACGTCGACTTAGACAGCCTGGCGGCCAAGACGGCCGGCAGTTCCGGCGCCGATTTAGCTAACATCGCCAACGAGGCCGCCATTTTAGCCGCCCGTCATAACCGCAAAGTCATCGAGAACGAAGATGTCGTCCAAGCTTTCGAGAAAGTGGCCATCGGGCCGGAGCGCAAGAGCAAAGTCATGAGCGAAAAAGACAAGGAACTGACAGCCTATCACGAAGCCGGCCACGCTATTGTCGGCCATGTCTTGCCGGACAGCGATATGGTCCATAAGGTCACTATTATTCCGCGCGGTGCCACCGGCGGCGTCACTTGGTTCATCCCCCCCGAAGACAAGAGTTACCATAGTATTATTGAATATAAGGACGTACTGGCCCGGATGCTAGGCGGCCGCATCGCCGAAGAACTGGTTTACGGTCACGACCGGGTGACTACCGGCGCCGGCAGCGACCTGCAGAAGGCCGCGGAACTGGCCCGCGACATGGTCGTCAACCAAGGCATGGGCAAAAAACTGCGCGACCAGGTCTTCCATGTCGAGGAAGGCATGATGTTGGAACGGATGGTCCACGAGCGCCAGTACTCCGACGAGACCGCCAAGATCATAGACGATGAAGTAGAGAACCTAATCACAGAGGCCGCCAACCGCGCCCGAACGGTCATAAAAGCCAATTTATCCAAACTTGAAGCCCTCAAGGACGCGCTGCTAGAAAAAGAGACCGTCGAGGCCCAGGAAGTCGCTAAGTTATTAAGCGGCTCCCACATGCCCAAGACCGCCGCCCTGTATTAAATTAGGATTATGAAAATCGGCGTTGCCGGGAGCATGCAATTTACTGAAAAAATGATGAGCCTCTGCGGTGAGTTAGAAGCTTTGGGCCATGAAGCTTTCATGAGTAAGTTTGCGCCTTATTTCGTCGGCAAGTCGGACGAAGAGAAAGAAAAGATAAAACTGCATCAAAAAAACAAGAATGACGCCATAAGAGAATTCTGGAAACCGATGCAGGATGCTGATGCCCTCTTAGTGGCTAATTTCGATAAGCACGGAGTCAAAAACTATATAGGCGGCAACGCGTTTTTGGAGATGGGCTTCGCGCATGTGCTTAACCAGAAAATCTATCTTCTGAACCCGATACCGCACATGCCTTATTATGAAACGGAAATCGTGGCGATGCGGCCGACTGTGATCAACGGCGACCTCTCCAGAATCGCTTAAATGTTAAACTGGTGTTATGGCAATAGAAAGAATTGTTAATACCAGCGGACAGGATGATCCGGTCGAAGAGGAGCTGGAACAGACGCTACGGCCGCGGGACTTCAAGAGCTACGTCGGCCAGGAGCGGCTGAAGAAAAACTTGAAGCTGGCCATCAGTGCCGCTAAAAAGCGCGGCGAACCGATTGATCACGTACTACTTTACGGACCGCCGGGGCTTGGGAAGACCACTATGGCAACCGTAATCGCTAATGAGATGGGCGCTCAGATTCGGGTGACCAGCGGCCCGGCTATCGAACGGGCCGGCGATTTGGCCAGTCTGCTGACCAATCTGCAGGACGGCGACATCTTATTTATCGACGAGATCCATCGGCTGCATCGGGTGGTCGAAGAAGTGCTGTATAGCGCCATGGAAGATTTCAAGCTGGACATCATGCTGGGCAAAGGACCGAGCGCCCGCAGTCTGCGCTTGGACTTGCCCAAGTTCACGATTATCGGCGCTACTACCCGTACCGGGGCATTAGCCGCGCCGCTACGCGACCGGTTCGGGATGATTCACCGACTGGAGTTTTATGACCCGGAGGAGATCCAAAAAATCATTCTGCGGACCGCCGGGATTTTGAGCGTCAGAATCAATGCGGAATCCGCCAAATTGCTCGCCGGCCGGGCCCGGCTGACGCCGCGCATCGCTAACCGGCTACTGAAGCGGGTGCGCGACTACGCCGATGTCAACGGCGACGGGATTATCGATAGCCATATCGCCACCCAAGCCCTGAATTTACTGGAAATCGACGCCCTAGGCCTGGACCCGGCCGACCGCGGTTTATTAGAAGCAATCATGGTCCACCATAACGGCGGCCCGGTGGGCGTGGAGACGCTGGCCGCCCTGACCGCCGAAGAACGCACCACCATTGAAGACTTTTACGAGCCCTACTTAATGCAGATCGGGCTGCTGGAGCGAACTCCGCGCGGCCGCAAGGTAACTGTCCGGGCCTGGGAACATCTTGGTAAAAAGCCTACCAAAGCTCAGCCGAGTCTGCTTTAATAAATTCAAATCACATGCAACCGGACAATACAGTTTCGCCGGCTCCGGCCGGACCGCCGCCAATCGCGGCCAAGGCCCGCTCGTCTGACGCCGACATGCTGGAAGAAGGCGAACTTGTTTTGACGATAGTCCGCCGGTCGTTGGTCGGCCTGGCGCTTATCTATCTAGTAGCTATCGCCGCCGTGGCCGCCGTCATAGGCCTGATTATCGCTGTTTCTCCCAGCGCTTTTGAAACAAGTGACGGCAACTTCTCAGCATCCTTAAGCGCAATTATCTTTTTGTCCGTGCTGCTGCTGGCTTTGATATTATTCGCCGCTACCTATGTATACCGCCAAAGCCGTCTGCTGGTGACCAACAAAAGCCTAGTCCAGGTGATGCAAAAGACTCTGTTCAGCCGCAAGGTATCGCGCCTTAGCATGTCCAACGTCGAAGACGTCAACGAGGAACAGCGCGGCTTCTGGGCGACGTTTTTCAACTACGGAACCCTGACCGTCCAGACCGCCGGCACGGAGGACAATTTCGTATTCACGCTTTGCCCAAACCCTACGAAACTAGCCGACCGCATCATCGACGCCCGCCAAGCCTATGCTCGCGAGAACTCTGCTCCGCAGTAACCGCTGGTAAGCGTTTACTCTTGGAAGGGGTTGGTCCGGACGCTTTGCTTAGCGTTATCAAATGAAGCTTTGATGTTCGTATTGTTGTCTTCGAGGGTCTGTATATTGCTGATGGCTTTTTGGTCAACCTGGGGTATGGCCAATGGGTTATTGGTATTCTGTCCGGACGCGGGCTCGGCATTGGATAACTGACTGATCCTAAAGACCACGAAGATGTAGGCCAGCAGTACCAGGATTATGGCGGCGAACACGGCGTGACGGCTGTACTTTTTTGACAGATTGCCCAGCAGCAGCTTGATATTCAGCGATTTTAAGCTTATGTCTTTACTCATGGCTTGATAAATATATTAGTGGTTAATGTGAATGATAGCGACTGGTCGGCGCTGCTCGGCGGATTTATAACTACCTCCGTGATCTGGGCGGTGCGTCGGTTATCTTCTATGCTTTTCAGAAAAGCCAGGATTTTCGGATAAGTCACTTGCAAGTTGAGGGGTACGTCGTTGCCGGTCTGAGGAGTAATGGTCAGTTCCAGACTATATAACCCAGGGATACCGGTAACCGGTTTGGCCTGCGTGATGGCTTGCGAAGCTGCCGACGGCGCCGTAGCATCTTGCGCAGTGCTCAGACTGCCGGTAGTCAATCCTAGGCTGCTGGTGGGGAAAGTTATGCTACCGATCTTTATTCCGGCGGCTTGGGCGAATTGGAATATTTCCGAAACCGCTTCGGCCTGATCCTTATCATTAGGGATAACCGTTTTGGCCACCTCTTTGAAATAGGCGTATTTGGCGACATCTTTTTTGGCCTGCTCCAGATTAAGAAGCTCGTAATCATCCGCTTGGCTCTCGGCTTTCAGTTTGACCAGTGAATTACTTTTACTGCCCAGGATAGATAGGCCTCCGAATATCAGGCCGATAAACAGTGCGACCATGATTATCAGGCTGGCAATCAGTAATAGGCGCGTATTCTTACTGTTCAGCTCAAGTTTCTTTTTAGCCGGTTTTGGCGGCGGGGCGGCGGGTTTTGGCGCGGGCTTGCTGTAGGCGGGATTCATTATTTACCTCCGTCTGGAAAACTAAGGAACCTGGTCTGCGCCGTCTTAGAGAATAAGGCCCTCAAGATCACGGTGCATGGATAAGTCTGCGTCGGATTACTGTCGCAGCTGACACTGACCACGTCGGCTTTGGTAAATAATTGGTTCTGAGGATCCGTAAGGTTGGCGACTATCTGGGGAACCGAGTTACCGTACTTGGCATTGGCGGTGATGTCTACGCCGCCGCTGACCTTATTACTGAGACTCAGTGTGCCTAGTACGGTGTCGGGCGGCATGATGTTACCGATAGCCTGGATTAGCTCCGAGAATTTGATTTCCTGGCTAAGCACCTTATTGATTACCGTTATATCTCCGGTTATTTCTTTGGCATCTTTTTGGACCTGGGCCAGGTTCTCGGCTTGCAGCTGCTGGTTCGTGGTATTGATGTCCTTTTGAAAATTACCGGATTCCTGGTTGAGATAAACCCAGCCGCTGAAAACAATGACTATCAAGCCGCCGATGGAAATAGCGGCGCCGATAAGCCAGTGGCGCAATACGGAATTCTGGCGGCCATAGCGTATAGCTTCGGCCCGTGAGGGAGGCAGCAGGTTTATCACACCGTAACCTCCTTAGGGTCCAGAATGGCTTCGCCGGCAACGGTGATGTACATCGAACGATCTTGCTCGCTGGGCTGGGCCAGGGCGCCGAAAGTAATCTTGTCCCATGGCTCTAAATTTCCCGCTGGCAGACGCAGCTGCTTAGATATATATTGATTAAGCCCCGGCATGACGGCCCCGCCGCCGATAGTTATGATTCGAGTGATTTTGCGGCCGGATTTATCACCTCTCTCGCTATAGTAGCGCTGTGATTTGCCGATTTCGTGGACCAGGGCGTCCAGCTGGGGCTTGACGGCGTCGATGATCCTCTGCTGCTTATCGCTGTAAGCGATGCCGTACTGGTTCTTGACCTGAAGCGCTAGATCAAACGAGGTATGCAATGCTTTGGCGATTGATTGCGTGAAAGTATCGGCGCCGCCATTGACGTTACTGGATACCTGGAGCGTCTTATCAAAAACCGCGATGTCGGTTGCCAGGGAGCCGATATCTATCAGAATCGAAGGTTCGGCGCCGCTGTCGCCCATGATTTTGAGCAGACGCGAAGAAGCGCTGATGCTGGGCTCAAAAGCCACCGGCTCAAGCTCTAAAGACTGCAAAAGGTTAAGATAACTGTCAACGATTTTCCTCGAGGCCGCTACCATCAGCAGCTCCATCCCTTGAGCGTCCTGGTAGGAAATCTCGTAATCGGTGTAGAGATTGTCCGACGGGATAGGGATGTACTGTTCGGCCTCCAGCTGGACGGCCTCGGCTATCTGTTCGTGACTCATTGGCGGGACCTTCATCGGCCGGCTGAAAGTATATGCCGTCGGCAAGGTGCAGGCCACGCGGCGGCTGGCAATCTGTCCGACCAGACTCTTTTCAAACAGCTGATGGATGGCGCCGGCCACGACTTCGGGCTGGATGATTATTCCGTTCTGGATGGCGCCGGCAGTGAAGTGGCTCATCCCGTAGCCCTGTATCCGCGGCGGTT
Organism: Candidatus Saccharimonadales bacterium; assembly: GCA_025450575.1. GTDB lineage: Bacteria > Patescibacteriota > Saccharimonadia > Saccharimonadales > UBA10212 > JAIFWC01. The sequence continues at coordinate 19,922 of JANWHE010000006.1, read as the reverse complement.
TACCCGGTACATTCTCAATCTGCATCGCCTTGATGCTGGAGTGGCCGATATCGAGCCCGAAAATCGGCTCATCGTGATAAAATCTGATCTTGTCCGCACCCATTTTTTATTGTGGTTATCCTTATTGAAAGTATAGCAAGCCTTACTCTGTTATGACAGTGGCCTTATAGCCGCCGGTAGCGGCCAGCGTGCCAGGACAGGTTGATAGGCACCTTGGATGAATCAAAAGCCGCGTCCAGTTTAAGATCGAAGGGCGAACCGGGGTTAGTGGCAATCGAGATATTCTTTCCCGATAAACCACCGATAGCCGGACTGGTACTGAACTTGGTCTTATCCAGGCAGACGCCGTTATTGGCTAGGAAATATATAGCCGGCGCGCTGGTATTGCCGGTATTCCCTAGGTAAATAGCGCCTCCCAGCGGACAGACGCTGACCTTGGAGGCCGGGTCGGCACCATAGGCTATCAGGATGATAGGGCCGCTGCCGGCCGCCGACTGCACGGAGCTAAAATTCACGGAGCCCTCCACGAAAACGTATCTGGTTGTGCTGGTCGGATTATAGAAAGTCGGGCTGCAGCCGCTGGCGGCGCAGAAGTTGGCTCTAACATGGACGTTGTTGGTTATGTTGTATTGCCCGGTGGCCAGCGTCAGATCGCCGGAGGTACCGCAGGACGCGCTGATGTTGCTGCCGCTGTCGGGGTAATGGGTCGCCTTACTGTTAGCCACTGACGGAATCGAACGCGGGAAGCTGCCCGTAGTCCAGTCATTGCAAGAGCCAGCGTTGGTATAAGAACTGTCCATATACTCGGACCAGGGTATGAAGGTCGATTGCACCTTACTGATATTCGTCTGGTTAGCCAAGACATTAAAGTTCGTGTTACTGACATTGCCGGGAGGATTGATGCAATTATTATAGGCGACCGTAACATTCGTCTTGGTCTGCCCGGGGTTAGTGAAGGATGCCGGTTTGACCAGATTGCCGCTGCCGCCGATTGAACAGTTGGACGCGCCGGTATTCTTGCCGGCGACCGTTATATTCTCCGCCACGATATTGGTCGTATTCTTATTCATATTGATATAGCCATTCACATAAAGGTCTTTGGCGTAGACATTTTTAATGCCGCTTTGGATGTCGATGATATTACGGCTTAAGATGCCGGTGACGGCCACGGAATCCGATGTCCGCTGGGCGATAACCTCGATTTTTCTTACATAACTGGCGGTACCGGCGTTAGCTGGAGCGTACACTTTCCCGGTTGAGGTGATGATTTTCTGGTTGCCGTCAACGCCGGCTACGACAGTGGTAGAGAAGGTAGCTTTGTACTTATTGTTGCTTAGTATGGTAATTTCGCTGCCGTTGGTGCCAGCGTAAGAAGCGGCCGGGTCACTGTTTAAATAACCGATAGCGCTGTCGGCGCCGGACTCGGCGGCGTACTGGGACTCCAGGGTTAGGACCCGGCCGCGGCCGCGCGTCAGGCTAGATGAAGCATAGACGATCAGCGCCGCGGCGACGACCGATAAGAATAAAGTGATTATCAGGATACTGATGATTATGGAGCCCTGTTGATCTTTGCTGTTGCTGCCAGGCATTATGAATTCCTCAAGGCGACCCTTATTATCGTGCTGTTCTGGGTGGCGTTGGTGCTGGAAAAGGCCGGCTGCTTAGAAAGGTTCAGGGTCAACTCTAATACCTCCACGGCCGGGAAATCCGGCCCGATATAGTCCCCGGTATTGGGATCGACGATCGAAGTGTAGTCAATCAGGTTACCAGTCCGGGAAAAATATCTAGTGGCCACCGAACTTATGTTTGCGGCGATGACTTTATCGGCCGGGCAGGCCGCAGTGGCTATCGCCGGCGGACAGCTGGTTTTGACTTTGTCGCCGCCGGCTGACGGATTAGCTAGAGTACGCTGCATCAAGCTTTTAGAAGAGCCGTCCAAATATAGGACATACTGGTCTTCGTAGGGCTGGTTACCATTCATGATGTATTGGTTTGAACCATCAAGGCTGTAGCGCCTGAAATATATCAGCGGCGTATAAGTACCGCTGGCCCCGATGTTCGTTGTCCCGGGAATCGCATGTATCGGCAGCCAATAGCCGCCCGGCGTCGACGGATCCGGCACCTCGACGTTAGAATCGGCGATACTGTTTTGGATGATTAGGCCGCTAGAGGTTCCGATTTCTTCACGTATCGTATCGCTGGCGTTGAAGCGGGTCTGCAAAGTATCGATATTGGCCTCATCCGAAGCCGAAGTCCGCCACAGGTCGAACATAAAAACCATAATTACCAGAGTAAACAGGCTGGTCAGAATGATTACGATCAGCAGTTCGGTAATCGTAAAACCCGATTCGCGCTTATTCATTCTTGCCCGATGCCATTTCTGGTTATCAGCATCCGCAGTTCCATCGGCGGCGCCACGCTGTTCAGCCGGCTGACCTGGATATCTATCACCTTGCTGTCCGGCACGGCCTGCAGCGGATCGGTGTTGGGCAACGAACTGGTTTGAGTGACCGTTAGTGTCGGAGTATAAGTGAAGACAGCGCTACCGCCACCCTCGCCATAGAAGGTGTTGTTCGGATAGCAGTTGTTGGCACCCGTGACGATGTCATAATCAAGTGCCCGGTCGATTTCCGGGCAGGCGCTTAAGACCGCGTACATCTCGTTGAACTGCCGGGCTTCCGTATAGTCCGTCTTGATAGCTTCAAAAGCGCTATACGTCGAAACGACGATTATCGGGAAAATCACGCAGGCTGTAACTATCTCGATCATCGTGAAACCTCGGCTATCCCTGGGACGACGGAACAATTTCATGCTTATGCTTAATTATATCGTTTTAAAGACCTCTTGCTAAAAGAAAAATCCCAGGTTATTGAACCCGGGATCTTCCCATAATCGTTCCTGTCTTTAGTTGTTGGATTGAACGGAGAACGTGCCGCCTGATTCTAGATCAGCGGTCAACGTGTAGTTGGTACAATCGCCGCCGGCGCCGTTATCACAGCCGGCCGGTGTTACAGCGTAACCGTAGCAGCTAGATGTCGCTGTAGCGCAAAGCTGCTGTGAAGCGGAATTCTTAGGATCGGCGAAAGCTGCCGGATCCAGACCCTTGAAATTGGTCTGGCGGAAACCGCCAGCGCTGGCGTCATTAGCCTGCGTCAGCGTTGGGTACTTGGCGTTGTCAGCCCAGTAGGCCTCCATGTGCCCCTGTAAAGCCTTGATGTCCGTCTTGCGTTCCGTATCACGCGCTTTCTGCTGGATACCGTTATAGGTGACGATGACAAGCGCCGCCAAGATACCGATAACCACGATGACAATCAAAAGTTCCACGATTGTGAAACCGCGGTTGTTTTTCTTTAATGAGATCATTCTATGACCCACCCTTCTTACTTGTTTACTTTTTAATTCTTATTAGGAACAGTTTAGTTGTTCTTATGCCCTTGATTATAAGCATAAGCACTCAGTTGTCAATATTACCCGCCGATATTCTTAGACAGAGAGGCTATAGGGCCCATGACAGAGGCGGCGATCAGCCCTACGAAGCTCCCCAGCACGATTATCATCACCGGTTCGATAATGCTGGCCATCCCATCTATGACGGCGTCGACCTCCTCCTCGTAAAAATCGGCTACTTTGACAAGAACCTGGTCGATTTTACCGGTCTCTTCGCCGACGGCCATCATCTGGCCGACGATAGGCGGAAAAAATCTGGCGCCCAACAGCTCCTTGCCCAGCGGCTGGCCGTTCTTGACGGCTTCCGATACCTGCTGCAACTCCTTTTGGATGACGCTGTTGCCGACGGCCTTGCCGGTGACTTCCAAGGCGTCCAGCACGCTGACGCCGGAACCCATCAGGGAGGAAAATGTCCGGGCGAAGCGGGCAATCGCTACCTTGGCGATAATGTTGCCGATGATAGGGGTCTTCAGCAACAACAAGTGCCATTTATAGCGGCCTTTTTCGGTGCGTATATATCGCCGCAAATAGATTACTCCGATTAGCAGCAAGCCGATAATGAACAGCATGTTGGGCAAGAGTTTGATAAGCGGAATTTTGTTAAGCAGCGGGATGAAGTGCATGATGGTGTGCCCGACTAAGAAGTTGCTGATGCCTAGCAGAGCACGCGTATAAACCGGCAGCTGAGCGTTTGGACCGCCCAGATCTTTGAATATCTTGCCGATTTTAGGCAGGATGAAAAGCATGATGCCAAAAAAAGCGATAATCGTGATGCTGAGGATGACGATCGGGTAGGCCATGGCCGACTTGATCTTCTTGTGGATGGAGGCGTCTTTTTCCACCTGCGTCGCCAGGCGTTTCAGGATCTCATCCAAGATGCCGCCAGCTTCGCCGGCCTTCACCATATTGGTGTAGACGTCGCTGAAAGTCCTGGGATATTTAGCCATGCCGTCGGCCAGCGGCGAACCGCTTTCCACATCATGGTTGATCCCGGAAATCACCTCTTTGAAGTATTTGTTCTCAACTTGGCCGGCCAGGGTTTCCAGAGCCCGCGGCAGCGGCACACCAGCGCTGATCATCGTCGATAATTCACGGGTAAAGATTACTAGATCACGTTGCTTTACCTTGCCCCCTCTGCCAAGCTTGCTTTTGGCTTTGGCTTCTTTGACGCTCAGAGGCTTGCTGCCTTGGTCGCGCAGATTTTTCACAGCCTCTTCGCGGGTGCCGGCCGTGATCGTCCCGTTGATATGCTGGCCCTGGGAATTTATGGCGTCGTAGGTAAAATCGGCCATCTTAGCGCTCGTTGGTTACTCTCATTATCTCTTCCAGGGTGGTCTGGCCCTGTAGAGCTTTTACCAGACCGTCGGTCTGCATGGTTATCATGCCTTGTTCGATGGCCTCGGCTTGGATCTCTTCGCCCGACCCGCCTTTGATGATAAGTTTCTGGATTTCGGGGGTCACCGCCAAAACTTCATAAATACCCAGCCGCCCCTTGAAGGCCGCGGCTCCGGCCTGGCCTTTTAAGCGCCACAGCTTATTAATTGTCGCTTCGGTAGTCGACGCCTCGGCCCGGGCTACCACTTGCGAACTATTAAGCACGCTTTCGGTAGCCGACTCGACGGCCTGCAGTTCCAGTTTATGGATCCTCTCCATATCGCCCGGATTATCAAGGTGAAAAGCCGTTAGTATACGTTTGACGGTCGCTTCGTCCGGATGAAATATCTCGGTATTTTCCGTGACCAGTTTACGTACCAAACGCTGAGCGACTACGGCCCGCACGGTACTGGCTATTAAAAACGGTTCGATACCCATGTCCAGAAGGCGGGGTAAGGTGGTGGCCGCGTTGTTGGTGTGCAGCGTCGAGAAGACCAGGTGGCCGGTCAGGGCGGCCTGGACGGCCAGATTGGCGGTCTCGCTGTCGCGGATCTCGCCGACCATGATGATGTTGGGATCCTGGCGCAGAAGGGCCCGCAGACCATTGACGAAGGTCATTCCAGCCAGCGGGTTCACCTGTACCTGGTTGACGCCCGGAATCTTATACTCCACCGGGTCTTCCACCGTGCTGATATTGACCGATGGTTGATTCAGGCGGCTTAAGATGCTGAATAAGCTGGTGCTTTTGCCGGAGCCGGTCGGCCCGGTGAAAAGGATTAAGCCGTTGGGCATGGTCAAGGCGTTCTCCAGTGTTTCCAAATTAGCCCCCCAGAAGCCCAGTTCCCTCAAAGTTGACGCTTTAGAAGATTCGTCCAGGATACGCATCACCACCTTTTCGCCATCGACTATCGGCAGAGTGCTGACGCGCAGGGCATACTCGCCGGAACCCAAGGTCACCTTGAACCGGCCGTCCTGCGGCGCCCGCCGTTCGTCGATCTTCAAGTTCGATAGGATCTTGATACGGCTGACTAAAGCCGCGATGATTTTCTTGGGCAGGCGGTTGGTCTCGCGCAGCTGGCCATCGATACGGTAGCGGACCGTCACATAGTCCTCGCGCGGTTCGATATGGATATCGCTGGCGCCTTCTTTGATTGCGAATTCGATAATCAGGTTGACAGTTTTGGCGACCGGGCTGTCCTCGGCGACGTCGGCTTCGGAGACTTCCTCTTCGGACGGCCCGTTATCGCCCTCGGCGATGACTTCCGTCAGCTCGTTGCCGATATTGCTGCGGTACTGTTCCAATGCGGCCAGGATATTGGAACGCGTAGCAATGTAGATTTTGATATTCGACCCCAGCTGTTTCTGTAAAAAGCTGAAAGCCTGGACGTCGTCGGGATCCTCCATGGCCAGCAGACGCGTGCCGCTGGGCTGGATATCAAACAATATAGCATTATACTGCCGGGCAATGTGCTCGGGGATTAGACCAAAGACCTCCTTTTTGAGGTTCTTGGGGATCAGCTCGACAAATGGAACGTCAATCTTGGCCGCGTAAAGCTTAGTGAGGTCGGCCTCAGGCAGGAGGCTATTTTTTATAACCAGGTCCTGCAGTGGTTTTTTCTCTGTTTTTTGCTGCTCGAGCAATCCGTTTAGCTGCTCGTCAGAAACTTTACGGCTTTCCTTGAGCAAGCCGATAACTAGCGCGTCGCTAATACGCATATGCTTAAGTATAAAGGAGAACCAGCAAAAGTTTACAGACTTTAGCTCAAGCAATTTTTATACTGGTCGGACTGTTATAATATAAGTAGCAATTTAGGGATCTCGGAGGTGTTATGGCTCAGAAGAAGACAACTGACGTTCCGGCTACTGGCGGCAAATCGCAGGCACTAGACCTGGCCTTGGCTCAGATTGAAAAACAGTTCGGAAAAGGTTCCATCATGCGCTTGGGCGAAGCCCACGCGGTCAACGTGGAGACGATTCCATCAGGTTCCATCAGCCTGGACCTGGCGCTGGGCGGCGGCATACCCAAAGGCCGCATCATTGAGATTTACGGCCCGGAAGCATCCGGCAAGACCACGGTCTGTTTACACGTTTTAGCCGAAGTCCAAAAATCCGGCGGTACCGCGGCTATCATTGATGCCGAACATGCCCTGGACCCAGCCTATGCTAAACGCTTAGGCGTTGACACCGACAAGCTTTTAATCAGCCAGCCCGACAGCGGCGAACAAGCTCTGGAAATCCTAGAGACTTTAGTGCGCTCTAACGCCGTAGATGTCGTCGTCGTCGACTCGGTGGCGGCTTTGGTGCCGCAGGCCGAGATCGAAGGCGACATGGGCGACGCCCAGATGGGCCTGCAAGCCCGCCTGATGAGCCAAGCTATGCGCAAGCTTACCGGTGTAATTAACCGCTCCAAAACTACGGTCATTTTTGTCAATCAGCTGCGCATGAAAATCGGCGTGATGTTCGGCAACCCGGAGACGACAACCGGCGGCAATGCCCTTAAGTTCTACGCTTCGATCCGTATGGATATCCGCCGCCTCAGCCAGATCAAGCAAGGCGACAGCGTCATCGGCAACCACGTGCGAGTAAAAGTCGTTAAAAACAAAGTGGCGGCGCCGTTCCGCGAGGCTGAATTCGACATCATGTACAACCAGGGCATCAGCCGTGAAGGCGACCTTATCGACCTGGCCGCCGCCCATGAGATCGTCCAGAAATCCGGTGCCTGGTACACCTATAAGGGCGAGAACATCGCCCAGGGCCGCGAAGCCGCCAAGAAATATCTGCACGACAATCCTAAAGTCTTCGACGAAATCGCCAAAGCCACTATCGAATCCGCCCAAGCATCGCAGTAAAATAGACTCATGACTGCCACTAATCACGCCATAAACGGGGTCGTGATCGCTATCATCGTTAAAAAACCAGAGTTGGCTATCCCTCTGGCTTTTCTCTCGCACTTTCTAGCCGACTTAGTACCCCACTTTAACGCAAGATCTTTATCGGCAAGTCGCGCTAAGTCGTTCATCGCGGCCGATGTAATCATAGCCACGGGACTGACTATTCTATTGCCACTCCTGTTGCGGCATCATCTGCCTGTTTGGATTACTTTTGTTTGCATGTGGGCGGCAATGTCGCCGGATATAATTTGGGGCTGGCGTTTTTGGCGAAAGAAGGATATTAACAAAGTATTTACAGACCAGATGTCCCGGCTATCAAGGCTCCACATGAAACTTCAGTGGAGTGATACCAGACAAGGTTTCTTCGTTGAAGCCGCTTGGCTGGCTGGAATGATATATATACTAATTTCACTCACTGAATGAAAATCACGGCCATAAAACAGCAGGTTAAGAATCCTGAGCGGGTCAGCATTTTCGTTGACGGCAAATACGAATTTTCATTAAGTTTAGATGAACTAATCAAGCACAAGTTAAAAAATGGCAGCGAATTAGACGAAGCCGATGTTAAAAAATTTAAAAAAATCAGCGCCGACGGCAAACTGCGGGCCCGGGCGCTGGAGTGGCTACTGAACCGGCCGCACAGCGAGCGCGAGTTCCACGATTATTTATATAAGAAGAAAATCGAACCCGAGCAGATTGGCAGTCTAGTCACTGAATTTACCGGAAGAGGGTATCTGGACAACGCTAAATTTGCGGCCTGGTTTGTAGAACTTCAGGGACGACGCGGCAAGAGCGACCGGGCCATCCGCACCGAACTGTTTAAAAAAGGCATCGGCCGGGAGCTAGCCGACGAAGCATTGGAGGACGGTACCGGTGAGGAACAGATGCGTCTGCGAGCGATGATTGAAAAGAAACGCAAACTGAGCCGTTATAAAAACGATCCGCAAAAGTTGATGCGGTACCTCATCGGCCAAGGCTTCGGCTGGCAAGCCGTCAAAGAAGAATTAGCTTCCGCCCAACCGGATGAAAATACTTAACAAGTTAAGTATTTCTAAGCGGGAACGGCGCCGGCCAGCTCTTCGGCCGTGGCTCGTATCTCGGTATCACGCACTAGTATGTAATGATCTGTCACCTCCAGTATTTGGGAGCGGTCTATAAGCAGAGTATCGTCGGTCGTGAAAACTTTGCGCAGCGGCCGGGCGACGTATAATTTCTGAACGAACATGCCGTCGTTATAGCTGAAATCGCTGACCTTGCCGAGCTTTTGCCTTTTGGTGCGGACCGGTTTGTCTATCAGGTCAAAACCGATATCCAAAATTTCCCGATGGCGCACTAGGTCTTCGGGCGCGCATAAATCCTCCTCGTCATTAATGGCCAAACCGTCCGGCACCAGCTCTCTGACGTCCTCGGCTAGCAGGACTCGCGTCTGTCCGCCGGGCATCTTGCACCACCAGCCCAGGATCTTAAGATTGTGGGGGTTGATGACCGGTTTGGCGGCCACGGCCACTTGTGAGCCGCTCCGCAAGCTAACCACCGGCCGATTTAATAGCGACTTGCTAAGCATCAACATAACTTGTCTTTAAGTATAGCTCCGGCTACATTTTATTAACACCAGCACTTTCTCTGAGCAGACCACCGGTTAGACGACTATATCCTCACGGCAAGTAAACAGACTAGCGGCTTACTACCGCCATAAAACCAATGAGGATAAGAACTGGAATAATTATTACTTACTGCTACTACTATCCGCTTTTTGTTTATTTTTACCCCCGTTCCTTCTCTCCGATATAATTGCCATAGACCATAAACCACTACTATGAAGCCAGCGAGATAAAGTACTGATTGCATAACCCTCCTTATTTGTCTTTTATTGTACGTTTAACGACCTGCTGTCAAAAGTACGCAACTACCACCGTTAACAAGATGCATCCACTGATGCTTGCTAGAGTGTGCACTACCGCATTACTATATGCCGTATATGAATACCGCCATGATCTGGCAAACCAACTCTATGAGCTCCGCCGATACCGAGCGGCTCGGCATATTGCTGGGTAGCCAGCTAAAAGGCGGCGAAGTCATCGAACTACGTTCCGACCTTGGCGGCGGCAAAACCACTTTCGTCCGGGGACTGGTCCGCGGCGCCGGCAGCCAGGACCACGTAGCCAGCCCGACGTTTACCCTTAACCGCGTCTACCACGCTAAAAAATTATCGATTTACCACTATGATTTCTACCGGCTCAATGACCCAGGCATCTTAGCCGATCAGCTCGGCGAATCGATAAACGATAACAAAATAGTTACTGTCGTAGAGTGGGCCGATATCGTCGGAAACATTCTACCGGACCGACGAGTTACGATTGAATTCCAACCGACCGCCGCCAGCCCCGACGAACGGCAAATCACTATTAGCTATCCGGAGTCAGAGCGGGGCAAGATTGTCTACACCGAATCGAATTTCGATGAGGTAAAACCATGATTCTGGCTTTGCGGACTGACAAGCCGGAAGCCGAACTTTATTTATATGACGGCAACGAGCGGATAGTTGAGATTGAATGGACGGCTCACCGCGAATTAGCGGAAACGCTAAATTCACAGATAGAAAGTATACTTAACAAGTCAAGTATCTCGTACGATGACTTAAAAGGAATCGTTATTTATAAAGGCCCCGGTAGCTTTACCGGCTTAAGAATAGGTATGTCGGTGGCTAACGCCCTGGCCTACGGCCTCGATATCCCGATTATCGCCAAAGCCGGTGATGACTGGCTTAAAGATTCCATTAAAGCCCTACAATCCGGCCAAAACGACAAAATAGCCCTGCCTGAATATGGGGCTTCGGTCCATACTACCAAACCCAAAAAATAACAAATGTGGTATATTTAAATTGGATTTTGATACAAGTTTTGGGATAAATCCGACTTATTTTTACTAAATACTGAAAACCTAAACTGTCCGAATTTGCAGCTAAAGAAGTGATAGTGATTGCGAAAAATTAGGGCAGACTAAAGGTCTTTCTTAAGAGGAGGACAACATGTCATTACTGGATATTTTTACCGGTAAAGCTGCTGCTGAGGCTAAAAAAGAACTGGCCAGAGCTAAAAAAGAAGCGGCCGAAACGGTTCGTAAAGCCGAAGAAGACGCCACCCGGCGTATAGAAGAGGTCCGCAAAGACGAACAAAAACGGCGCAATGAATTAAAGGACGTCGAACAACGTTTACTGAACCGCGAGGAATCGCTGGATAAGAAACTAGACGACCTGGACAAACGTTCCGAAAATCTGCGTAAGGCTGAGGCCGAGGTGGAAGAGCTTAAGAACGAGATTCGCGCTATCCGCACCAAGCAGCAGGAAAAACTGGAAAAGATCGCTAAGCTTTCCAAGGCCGATGCCACCGAAAAGTTGATGCAGATGACCGAGCGTGACATCCGCAGCGATCTGTTAGGGCTGATAAATAAGGTTCAGAACGAGGCTCGTGAAAACGCCGAGGAACAGGCGGCTTTGATCTTAGCTACCACTATGGAGCGGATGGCCAGCGAAGTCACCGCCGAACGCACGGTAACCGCTATCAAACTGGAAGACGAAGAGATGAAAGGCCGGATCATCGGCAAAGAGGGCCGCAACATCCAGGCTCTGCAGCGGGCTACCGGCGTCGATATCCTTGTAGACGAAACGCCGGGCATGATCGTGCTTAGCAGTTTTGACCCGGTGCGCCGGGAAGTCGCCCGCCAGGCGATGGAAATGCTGCTCAAAGACGGCCGCGTCCACCCCGGCCGCATCGAAGAGGTCGTGGAAAAGGCCCAGAAGCAAGTACAAAAGGACGTTGTCCGGGCCGGCGAAGACGCCGCCCGTGAGGTCGGCCTGGTCGGAATCCCGAAGGAAATCCTGCAGCTGATGGGCGAACTCAAATACCGCACCAGCTATGGCCAGAACGTGCTTAAACACTCCGTTGAGATGGCTCAATTGGCCGGCGTGCTGGCCGAAGAGCTGGGGGCTAACGTCAAGACCGCCAAATACGCCGCGCTGACCCACGACATGGGCAAGGCCCTGACGCATAAGGTCGAAGGCAAGCACCATCACATAACCGGCGAAATGCTGCGCAAATATGGCGCGCCCGAAGAAGTAGCCTTAGCCGCCGAGCAGCACCACGACGATATTGACGCCACCACGGTCGAGGCCTTGATCGTCCGGGTAGTAGACGCCATCAGCAGCGCCCGGCCGGGCGCCCGCAACATCAGCGCCGAAAACTTCGCCGAGCGCATGAAGGACTTAGAGAACACCGCGCTCGGTTTTGATGGGATCGAGAAAGCTTACGCTATCAGCGCCGGCCGTGAAGTCCGGGTTTTCGTCCAGCCCAAGGCCATCGATGACCTGTCGGCCATTCGCCTAGCCCGTGACATCGCCAATAAGATAGAATCGACCATGCAGTACCCGGGGACAATCAAGGTTAACGTCATTCGCGAAACCAGGGCGGTAGAGTTCGCTAAGTAGTTCAACGACAGAGGTAATTTGATATAATGCCTCTGTTCGGGGTGTAGCGCAGTTGGCTAGCGCACCGCGTTTGGGACGCGGGGGTCGGAGGTTCGAGTCCTCTCACCCCGACCAAAATACTTGACTAGTCAAGTTTTATTATTCCGAGCCTGATGGTACATCACGGCCGTAAAGATACTGTTTAGAACTTTGAAACCGACCAAGCCGGAGGCGCCGATCTCGATACTCAGTATCCAGCCGAAACTACCGGCATTAGGACTTCTGAAAAAGCCTTGCTGGATAAGCTTTGGCAGAATAATCACTAAAAATATCAAGCCGTACATCATTACCTTTAATACCAGACTAGGGCGCCAAGCTTTGCCCATCACGTCCACGGACTCTCGGACCGTATCACTGACTTTTTTATTAGTGGTCAGTATAGCCGGGGCCAGCTGAGCCATCCGCAAAGTTAGCGAGCTACCCAGAACCGGCAGCCAGTCTCCGGGCAGTTTGCGGCGCTGGGCGTAAATACCTATCGGGAAGAAAAAGACCGAGAGCACGGCGAACCGGGTGACCCGCCAGAAATTCTTAGCCACTCTCAGCAACCCATACAGCGGCGGGGTGGGGCGGTTTTCCAGCTTGGAAATCACCCCGGCCGCGACGGCACAGCTGAAATACGCGCTGACCAAAGCGGCATAAAAGACTGAGAATCCGACCAACCCTATTATCAACCCAAGCTTATGTGGTACATACAGGTCGGCATTGTAAAAAACCCGGCCATACCAATTGGCGAATATGGTGGCGCTGACCAGAGGATAAGTGATAGATACGAATATCGTCGCGGCGTAAGGATACAGCGCGACCTCCGGATGCTCTTTTAAGACTTTAAACGAATCCTTTAAAACTTTATAGGTCTCACGCAGGGCGTCGGAAACAGTTTTAAGCGGCATGTAAGCTTTATACCAGATAATCAATTAAAACATCAAACAATCAGTTAATTTTGCTATAATTACCTCTGTTGATCGGAGTGTGGCGCAGTTGGTAGCGCGCAGCGTTCGGGACGCTGAGGTCGGCGGTTCAAGTCCGCCCACTCCGACCATTTCTTATTATTCGCGCTAAATTGGATTACAATTAGGTTTGATGCTTAAGCTTATTATCTGCCTCGGTGGGATTTTGCTAATCCTTCTTATCGCCGAATTATTAAGCGAGCGCAAAATATTAAAAGGCGAATACCTGCGCAAGTTTGTCCATATAGCATCCGGTAGCTTCATCGCTTTTTGGCCCTGGCTTCTAAGCTGGCGCACGATCCAGATCCTCAGTCTCCTGATGGTCCTAGTCATGGTCACTAACAAATACATCGGCTTTTTTAATTATCACGGCAAGGTCCGCCGTCCCACCTACGGTGATTACTTTTTCGCTCTGGCGATTTTTATCAGCGCCATAATCAGCCATAATAAGATTTTTTTCGCCCTGGCGATCTTGGAGGTCGCTCTGGCTGACGGCCTGGCCGCGATCGCCGGCATCGGTTTTGGCAAGCGGTGGGAATATAAGGTCCTGGGTAACAAGAAGACCGTCATTGGCAGTATGGCGTTTTGGATCGCTTCGGCCTCGATTCTGACGGCCGGATTGCTGGCGGCTCACGACGTGTTCACATTCAGGGATTACTACTACCTATTACTGCTGCTACCGCCCGGGCTGACAGTTTTGGAGAATCTGGCGGCTTACGGGGTCGATAACTTAGTTATCCCTATATTCCTGATAATCGTTCTGCGTCTGGTCCAGGTTTAAGCGGAACCGATCAATATACCGGCGGCGAAGACCAGCGCGCCGCCTACTACCACCTGAAAGACCGAAAGCCAGAACTTCATATTGAAGTAGTGATAACGGATATAGGCGATAGTGAACAGCTCGACAGCCACGATCAGGTAGGCGATTATCAAGGCGGTATGGAGGCTTGATGATAAAAATGGCAGCGTATGAAAAATACCGCCGATAAAAGTCATGGCGCCAATAATGACGCCCCGGCGGAACGGATGGCCCCGGCCCGTTAGCTTACCGTCGTCGCTCAAAGCTTCGGCGAAAGCCATGCTGATACCGGCGCCTACGGCCGCGGCAATGCCGGTCACGAACGCGAAATGCGGTTTATGGGTAGCGAAAGCCACCGCGAAAATTGGCGCCAGCGTCGAAACGCTGCCGTCCATCAGCCCGGCTAATCCCGGCTGCACTGTCTGCAATACGAAAGTGTTATCTTTCTTCATGAAAATCCTGGGGCGAGAGAAGGGAATCGAACCCTCGTCTACGGGACCACAACCCGTCGTTCTAACCGTTGAACTACTCCCGCCGCAACAGGGGTGATTATAACAGTTCTGAGTATTAAAAACCAACCTTCTTGAAACACGGCATAAGCGTGGTACCCGCGGACGGATTCGAACCGCCGACCCTCTGTTCCGAAGACAGATGCTCTAATCCACTGAGCTACGCGGGCTTAAGGCCATGGTACGCGTGGAGGGACTCGAACCCCCGGCCTTTGGTACCGGAAACCAACGCTCTATCCAACTGAGCTACACGCGCTTAACAGGGGCAAGTATATCAGTTTTTGGGTATTTCGTTACTGTCGGACGAAGCCGCGCGGCGCAGGCGGCCTTTATCGAACTGCGAAAGTGTCTGCTGTAAGACTTTTAAGACGCTGGCGGCGTGCTCGCGGCTCATACCGACACGGACGACCGACTGCGGTGATCCGCTGGGCCCGCTCTGCAGAAAGTTCATCACGACGCCATAGTTATTGACCATGATATCGACGACGTCCGTGAACAGAACTCGGTTATCGACGGCCGACGCCGGGTTGGCTACGCTTTGGGTATTATCCATCCGGGCCACAGGGATTTTTTCAGTGCCATAGCCGGCCAGCTCCCATAGACCAACGGCTTCATCGTCCTTGGCGCCGAAGTGACTGATCAGAAGCAACAGGACCTCTTCGCTGGGCTTGGCCTTGCCCAGTTCGAAACTGGCCAGTTCCCGGACGTCTATCTCTACCGCGCCGGAGGCTTCGGCCAAGCTTTCGTTTAAGCGAGTACGCAACTCTTTAAGCTGCCGCCCTAGCGGCCTATAAGGTGTTATGTTGGAATCGCTCATCTGTCCTTCTATTGTACAATAGGGCTAATGAAAGTGCAGCATAACCTGCCGCTGGCCGATCTTACCTCTTTAAGAGTTGGCGGCCCGGCCGCTACGCTGATCGAGCTGGAATCCGACGACAGCTTGCCGACGGCGGTATTGGCAGCCGAAGGCCCAATCCGCGTGCTGGGCTATGGCACTAACGTGTTAGTTTCCGATAAAGGCTGGCCCGGTACCATCATTTCAAACCGGTCAGGTCAGATACGGGTTGAGGATGACACGATTACGGCCGACAGCGGCGCCGACTGGGACGAGCTGGTACGCTCGGCGATCGATAATCATCTTTGGGGCTTGGAGTTTACTAGCGGTATTCCTGGGGGCGTCGGCGCCGCTGTCGGCGGCAGCATCGCCGCTTACGGCCACCGCATATCGGACCGCTTCGTCAGCGCCAAAGTCTTAGATACTAGCAATGGCGGTATCGAGACGTGGGACGGCAACCGGTTTAACTTCGGCTACCGCCGCAGCGATTTACAGCTACCGGAAAATTCCCACTTCATAATTTTAAAGGTGACTTTCAGTCTGAGCCCCAGTCCTACCGGAGAATTGGAATACGAGTCAGCTTTAAAAGCCGCGGCCGATCTGGGTCTGGCGCCAGACAGTTTGGAGAACCGGCGGCGGATAATCTTAGAAGCCCGGCGCCGGGCCGGCTCGCTTTTAACGGATCAAAACCAGGGACCTTGGACCGCCGGTTCTTTCTTTAAAAATCCGATGGTCAACGAAGCGCAGGTGGACGCCATCCTCAGCCACGACGAATCCGGCATCAGCCGCGACCAACTGCTTAGACAAAATGTCATTCATGGCGGCGACCAAGCCCGGGTGTCGGCGGCCCATGTGTTATTGGCAGCTGGTTTTCAACGCGGCCAGGCCTGGGGGAAAGTCCGGTTGCACCCAGACCATGTTTTAAAAATCGAGAATGTCGGCGGCGCCAGCGCCCAGGACATTTATAATGTCGTCCAAAATATTATTTCAACCGTCAAACAAAAACTGGATATAACGCTGGAACCGGAAGTCCGTTTCTTAGGCGAATTCTAACTGATAGAATAAATTTATGGCTAAAAAATCCAAAAAAGACAAATGGTTCACTCCCGTCCGCGGCAGCTACCTGCCCAACAACTGGAAAGGCTGGCTGACCTACGTCCCCTTTATCGCGTTCTTACTGTTCTCGGCATGGGTCGACTGGGACCACAATGATAGTCATTCTTACGCAGCCCTGATTATTGCCGCTGATTGGGTGGCAGCCGTAGTCATAATGACCTGGCTGGCCAAAAGGACAAGCTAGTTATTTATCGCTAGGCAGCGGGAATTGCAGCGAGAACTCCTTCACTTCATTACTTAACTTGTTAAGTAATTTGTCGTCATTGCGGTGCTTGATGGCTTTTTGCATCCATTCGGCTATCTGAGCCATGTGCTCTTCTTGGAGACCGCGGGTGGTCATGGCCGGAGTCCCCAAGCGCAGGCCGCTTGGTTTAAAGGGGGGCAACGGGTCGTCGGGTATAGAGTTACAATTGGCGGAAAGCCTTATTTTGTCTAAAAGGTCCTGGACTTCCCGGCCATTGACGCCAAAACTGCCATAGACGTCAGCCATTATCAGATGGTTGTCCGTGCCGTTAGTGACCAGTTTAAAGCCGCGCTTCATCAGTTCGTCGGCCAACCGCTTGGCGTTTTTAAGTATCTGCTGGGCATAGTCACGGAACTGCGGCTGGGCGGCTTCATGAAAGGCCACGGCTTTGGCGGCGGTGTTATTCATGTGGGGGCCGCCCTGGAAGCCCGGGAATACTTCGCGGTCGATCAGCGTCGGCAGGTTCTCCAATGTTTTTTCTACCTGCTTGAGAGGGTTGCCGACTTTGCCTTTGGTCAATATCATACCGCCCCGCGGCCCGCGCAGGGTCTTATGGGTGGTAGTGGTGATGACATGAAAACCATAGTCAAACGGGTTGGGCAGCGCTTTGCCAGCAATCAGCCCGGCGATATGGGCCATATCAGCCATCAGCATGGCGCCGACCTCGTTGCCGATTTCGGCGAATTTGGCGTAATCCAAATTGCGCGGATAGCCGGAGAACCCGGCCAGAATGATTTTGGGCTTTTCTTTAAGCGCCACTTTGCGCATCTCATCATAGTCGATTTCGCCGGTTTCTTTGTCTTTGATCCCATAACGTACGAAGTTGTACAGCTTGGCCATAGTCGTCACTGGGTGGCCATGGGTCAGATGGCCGCCATGGTCTAACCTCATCCCCATGACGGTATCGCCCGGTTCCAGCCAAGCGAAGTAAACCGCCACGTTGGCCGGCGCGCCACTATGAGGTTGGACATTAGCGTGATCGGCGTCAAACAGTCTCTTGGCCCTATCAATAGCCAGCTCTTCCAGCGGGTCGGTAAAATCCTGGCCGCCGTAATAACGCCGGTGAGGATACCCCTCCGAGTACTTATTGGTAAAAACACTGCCTAGGGCATCGAGCACTTCGCTGCTGACATAATTCTCGCTGGGGATTAGTTCCAACCCCTCGCGCTGCCGCTTCCGCTCCGAAGCGATCAGTGCTGATACTTGCTTGTCGTCCATCTTAAAACCCCCTCTTAAAGTGAATAAAATTACATTTTAGTTTGAGGGAACGTTATAACATGATTTAATTCTATCAGCTCATCGAATAAAAATAAGTTGTCAAAAATATCTGGACATATTATATCTTTTGTGATATATTATCAGGCGAATGCACGAGACAAACGAAAAAATCGGCCGCTTAATTTATCAGATAAGACAAGAAAGAGGCTTAACCCAAGCCGCTTTCGCTAAACAGCTTGGCACCAGCCAATCGGCGGTCAACCGTATCGAACACGGCAAACAGAATTTAAGCTTGGACACGCTGGGGCGTATCAGCGACGTATTGAACAAGCAGCTTATAGCTTTGAGCGGCAGCGCCGTCAACCTGCGTATAGAGGGCGGCCACGAACTGTCCGGTGAGATTGAGCTTAAGACTTCCAAGAACGCGGCGGTGGCTATCTTGTGCGCCAGTTTATTAAATAAGGGTACAACCCGGCTGAAACGGGTAGCTCGCATAGAAGAGGTCAATCGCATAATCGAGGTCCTAACCAGCATTGGCGTCCAGGTCAAATGGCTGCCCGGCAACGAGCTGGAGATCAAGCCTCCCAAAAAGCTGGATCTGGATAATATGCATAAAGAAGCCGCCCGCAAAACGCGCATCGTCATTAATTTCGTCGGTGCCTTGATGCACGATTATAAGGAATTTCAAATCCCCTACGCCGGCGGCTGCGAACTAGGTCGCCGGACAGTCCTGCCACACATTTACGCGCTGGAGGAGTTCGGCGTCAAGATTATCGCCCATAGCGGCCACTACACTGTCACGGTCAACTCTAAGCTTCCGCAAAATCCGGTCGTCATGTACGAGATGAGCGATATGGCTACCGAGAACGCCATCGTGGCGGCCTCCGGTTTCGACGGCGAGACAGTCATCAAGCAAGCCAGCGCCAATTACATGGTGCAGGACCTCTGCTTCTTTCTGCAGAAGCTGGGCGTCAAGATTGATGGTATCGGTACCGGAACCTTAAGGATAAAGGGAGTCAAAGACATCAAAAAGAATGTCACCTACTCGCCGGCCGAGGATCCGCTGGAGGCTATGACTTTCATCGCCGCCGCCGTGACCACTAACTCGTCCATCACTATGCGGCGCGTACCGATTGATTTTTTGGAATTAGAGTTCCTGAAGTTACGCAAGATGGGCCTTAAGCTGGATGTCGGCCCGATTTATAAAGCCGATAACGGCCAGACCAATCTTGTCGACGTGGTCGTCCATAAACATAATGGCGAGCTGACGGCACCCGAAGAAAAGATCCACCCGCTGACCGGCGGCGCCGGTATCAACATCGATAACTTGCCCTATTTCGTGCCGATAGTGGCCGTGGCCAAAGGCCGCACGCTTATCCATGACTGGGTTTACGAGGACCGGGCGTTGATGTATACCGAGATGAAGAAGATCGGTGTCAACTTAGAACTGGCCGATCCCCACCGCATTTTCGTCGATGGCCCGACCCGCTGGCGGTCAGCCGATATCGTCACTCCCAGCGGCCTGCGGCCGGCCGTAATGCTGCTGATAGGCATGCTGGCGCCCTCCGGCATTTCGATGCTGCGCAACGTTTACACTATCAACAGAGGTTACGAGGACTTGGCGCAGCGTCTGAATAGTCTAGGCGCGCACATCACCGTCCTCCACGAAGCTTAAGCGACAGACTATCAGTTTCTGATATAATTACCCCTGTTGCGGGATTCGTATAACGGTTAATATGCAAGTTTTCCAAACTTGAGACGGGGTTTCGACTACCCCATCCCGCACCATAATTTGGCCCCCGTAGCTCAGTTGGATAGAGCAGGAGACTTCTAAGCTCAAGGTCGCAAGTTCGAATCTTGCCGGGGGTACCATAACCAGAAATACCTTACCCTTTTTTTGAATTTATAACTCCTCGCAAAGACCAGACGAGATTCGCACCATATTTGTTAGCTTCTTTTAAAAGACTTTCTTACTACCCGTGATAAACTGAACGTAGAACAAAAAAACAGAAAAACCTAT
>JANWHE010000005.1 GCA_025450575.1 Candidatus Saccharimonadales bacterium | reverse complement strand
TTTATACGGTCAATATACCGTCAGAGAACGTCGCCAAAGTCGAACAGACGTTCAATATAACAGATGAGATCGTCCGATTTTTGATTACCAAACCGGACCTTAAGGCGATAGCCAAGGCCGAAGCCCAACGGGCCGAAAAGGCCAAAAAAGCCGCCGAACGCGGCGACCGCGAAGAAGATAACGATGGTAACGAAGATGGAGAGGCCGAGAGACCTCGCCGCCGCAATAGTAGAATAGAAGAATAAACGAGGTATTTGACATGGCACGAAGTTTCAACCAAGTAACCCTGATGGGCAACTTAACGCGCGACCCGGAGCTGCGGACTACGCCTAACGGCGCGACAGTCTGCAGCTTCAGCCTGGCGCTGAACCGCAGCTACAAGAATTCCGAAGGCAACTGGACCGAGGCGACGGATTACATCGACATCGTCGCTTGGGGACCTTTAGGCGAGCGCGTAGCACAATACCTCACCAAGGGTCGCCCGGCGCTAGTCAGCGGCCGCTTGCAGAGCCGCAGCTGGGAGCAGGACGGCCAGAAGCGCAACAAAGTGGAAGTCGTGGCCAACGACGTCACCTTCTTGGGCAGCCCGGGCGGCGGCAGCGCCGGCGCGACGGTCAATACCGACGAACCGGCCCCAGCTCCCGCCCCTAAGAAATCCAGCAAGAAAGACGAGGACGTCGTCATAGAAGACATTGGCGACGAGCCGATCAACCTCGACGACATCCCATTCTAAATAAGGAGAATAAATGGCAAAGATTTTTAAAGGTAAGACCGACGTAGCGTTTTTCGACTACAAGGACTTCAAAACCCTGCAGCGCTACGTCAACCAGTACGGACAGATAGAATCCCGCAAGAAGACCGGACTGACCGAAAGTAAGCAGCGTCAGCTGGCCCGCGCCATCAAGCGCGCTCGCCACATAGCATTGTTACCGTTTGTCGCGAATGGCTAATTACACGCCAGCCCGTTTAGTTAAGCAGATTGATAGCCAGGTGCAGCGGGTTTTGCGCTCCACTGACTGGGACGAAGTAAACGAGAGGGGCCGCAAAGCGGTCGCGCAGCTGCGGCAAGACCTGGCCGACGCTAGGATATACGCCGCGGATTACGAGCTATCAGAAATGAGAGACGAACGGTTAGACAACGCCAAAAAGGCAAAGAAACACCTTGAGCAAGTCCGCCGGCAAATCTTGCGGGCCAGCGAGTTCGATGTCTTCGGCCCGATTGACGTCGCGCACCTGACTGCCCAGATCGACCAGCTGATCGGAGATTTGAAATGACCGAAAAAGGTGACCTTAACCGGTCTTTGGTACTGATGGCCATTTGGCATGGCGGAGAGTTCCTAATGCAGGACCGTACGCACAAGAACGAAGGCATAGGCTTCTTCGGGGGCCGGCGCAAAGAAGATGAGAAACCTGTAGACGGGGCTATCCGCGAGGCGGTCCAAGAGACCGGCCTCGAAATCGATATCTCAAGAGTAAGCGAGCTGGCGCATTGTTATGACGATGGCTGGGAAATCCATGCTTTTCAAACGCTGGTCGCATTTGATGAATTGCGCCCCGGCGTCCCTAATCCCGAGGGGACAGTGGTTTACAGGACTCCAGTAGAGGCCTGGCAAGAAGTCAGACTGATGCCTGCGACCCGCGCGGTTTTGCGGGAGATCATCCTCATGCCTGATGGCCCGGACAGCACAGGGGAAAGGGACGCCAGCACGGCAGGGGAGTAGCTTATGGCTTTATCTATAACCAATCTGCGCAAAGGGACGATTTTTCAGCTGGACGGCGTGCCGTACAGAGTCATTGAGTACAGCCAGAAAGTGATGGGCCGGGGCGGGTCAACCGTAAACGTCAAGATCAAGAGCCTGGTTGACGGCAAGGTGCTGGCTAAGACATTTCATGGCAGCGATACGGTAGACGGCGCCGACGTCAGCAATCGTCCGATGCAATACCTTTATAACGCCAGCGGGCAGTTTTATTTTATGGATCCAAGCACCTACGAACAATACGAATTGGACGCCGACGCCATGGAAAACAAGGCCGGCTTCATGAAAGAGGGCTATAGTGTCACGGCCCAGTTTTTTGATAGCCGGATTATCAACGTCGAGCTGCCTAAGAACCTGCCGCTGAAAGTTACTTATACCGAAAACGCTGTGCGCGGCGATACCAGCAGCGCTATCACCAAAGACGCCAAGCTGGAAACAGGTATCACCGTCAAAGTGCCGGCCTTTATCAAGACCGGCGATGTGATTTCAATCGATACGGCCACCGGCGCTTACCGCGAAAGAGTAAGATAATGGCCCGCAACGAACACTTAGTCGTAGTGATGCTCGACCCGGTGGCTCGCGGCGAAGAGTTTGAGATATGGGACCGGCACATCACCCTCGTGCCCTGGTTCCCCTGCAAGGATAAGAAGAATCTAGGCGCGGTGCTGGCCGGCGTCGCCAGTCGCCACAGCCGGTTCACAGTCAAGGGCGGCGGCTTGGAAGAGTGGGGCAGGAAAGAAAAGTACCCCGTCCAGCTGGTTGAGGACGAGGGAAGGTTGCAGGCTCTGCACGCCGATGTCTTCAACAGTCTGGAAAACAACGGATTCCCGATTCACCAGAAGGATTTCATGGGCCCGAAATACTCGCCCCATATCGCCCTCCGCAACCGGTTACAGAAGGGCAAAGCATTTGAACCGGGCCAAGAGATAAGTATCAGTAATTTCACGCTGGTCAAGCAGGACAGACTGAAAGGCTCGGGCCGGATGATCAAGACGCTGGTGAAAGATTATGAGCTCGGGTAAGAAACGGCTGGACGTGGCGCTGGCGCAAAGGGGACTGGCGTCTACCCGCAGCCAGGCCGAGAGTTATATCAAGCTGGAAAAAGTGAAGGTCAACGGTAAAATACTTAACAAGTCAAGTATTTTGGTCAGCGATGATGACGCGCTGGAAATCAGGGGTGAAGAGCAGTACGTCGGCCGCGCCGGGCTCAAGCTAGCCAGCGTGGCTGACAAGTTCAAGCTGGATTTCAAAGGCAGGACCGTGCTGGATATCGGCAGCAGCACCGGCGGCTTCACCGACTATGCTCTGAAGCGCGGCGCGGCCAAGGTGATTGCTGTCGACGTCGGTACCGGCCAGCTGCACCCCAGCCTGCGCGCCGACAGCCGGGTAGAGCTGCACGAAAAAACTGATATTAGAGACTTTATGACCGATGAAAAAATCGACCTCATTCTGATTGACGTTAGTTTCATCAGCCTGCGTCTGGTGCTGCCGGCCGCCGCCAGATTGTCCGGTAAAGATACCCGGATAGTCCCTATGTTGAAACCGCAGTTCGAAGCCGATGCCAAGGATATCAATAAGGGCGTCATAAAAAATGACTCGGTGCGCCGGTGGATATTGAAGGACTTCGAAGACTGGGTAAAACGGTATTTTGTTATCAAAAACAAAGCCGACAGCGAGGTAGCGGGGGCGAAGGGCAACCGAGAACGGTTTTACCTGCTGGATAAGCGGCCTGTTGACTTTTAGACAGCAGAAGTGTTAATTTTCTTAACAGACGGCTGCCAGGCCGGTGTGAACATATGTCTAGCAAACTGTAGGCTCTCTGGGCTTATAACCGTTTGGTAGGCTCACACATAGAGATTAATCACTTGCTTAGGAGTAAGTGGCTCGACAATCTCTCAATCTGGTGGTTGTTCGCAATAAATGGACCGCTCTAAGGTTCGTAGTTCCTGTCAGCTAGTAGGGGGGTTACTCCTGAAACGCGGCACTAAAATCTGTTTCTCGCTCCTGCTGGCCTTGATCGTCTCGATCAGCGCCGGCTCGACAGCTCTGGGCGACCCGCCCATCGCCCCGTCAGACGTTCCGACGGTCACATCGGACTACATACCGGCGCTCAGTACCACACAGCAAGTCGTTCTGGCTCAGACGAAGAGTCAGATCGTCACCTACAGCAAGCTCGTATGGCAATGGGAGAGCTTGATGGGCCTACGCCGTACCCGTTTCAGTACGGGCGCGTTGCGGACTCACAACCTTCCCTACGCCAGGTGGGTGCTCAAATCGCGCCGGCAATTGTCCGGACGGCTGCATGCCCAGGCTAACCGACAGATGGTCAAGAGAACGCAGTTCTTCCTGGCCGACGCGGCTCGGCTGCGCATGGAACTGGGGATGGGTCGTGCCCGCAGCTTGATGTCGGTCCAGGGCGTCGAAGCCCGCTTCAGCGTGGCTAGGCGACGGGTCAGAGAATTGACCAAGGAATGGCAGAGCTCGTCGCTCTACGCCGATCTGATGTGCATTCATTCCGGAATGCAGGGGAGCAGAAGAGTCGGCAGCGGAGAAGGCGGGATGACTTCTGTCAGTTCCACGAATCCGCCGTACTACGGCGGCTGGCAGATGGACATCACCTTCCAGCTCAAGTATGGACGTCAGTTCTACGACCGGTGGGGGACCGCAGATCACTGGCCCGCATGGGCTCAGCTGGAAACAGCGGTCACGGCTTATCGGTCCGGCCGGGGCTTTGGCCCTTGGCCGAATACGGCCCGCGACTGCGGACTGCTCTGACCGGCAGGGAGACATAATTGCGAAATACCGGATCTGGGTGGCCCGCTACCAGCGGGCCACCCACTCCACGCCAGCCGGCGGCCGTCTATTCACACTTTAAAATCTAAAGTCTCAGTTTTATAAATACGATTGGAGTTTAGGGAGGTCTTTTAAGACGATGAAAGTGTCCTTACTACTTATCAGCCCTTTGCGTTCCAGGGCCGAAATCTCGCGGCTAGCGGTTTCGCGGCTGGCATTTATGGAACTGGCGATGTCCTGATGGCGCAACGGTACCTCTATGACTACACCGGCATCGGTCTCTTTGCCAAAACGGTTGGACATCGTAATCAGAAACGATATCAGGCGCTCGCGTACGGTACGATATTCTAAGTTGAGCAACCTTTCGGAGTGGATGCGGTACATCTCGGTGACCATATCTAAAAGCGGCGGCAGGGCCGCCGGATGGTTATGTAAGAACGTCAGGTATTGCTGTGGGCTGATTCGCCAGACTATGGTCGGCGCCAGGGCTTGATAGATGATTTCGCGCTCTTGGCCGGTAATCGCCCAGATGAGCGGGAAAATCTCGTGCTCTTTACGGATAATCAGCAGGTTCTCTTCACCGTATTTACTGATGTTATAAGCTTTGACCAGTCCCCCTTCTATATAAAAAATGGCGCTAGGCGCCTCCCCAGGCCGAATTATATACTCACCTTTTTTATAGGTGAGGCGGGTACCCTCCTTGAACTGGTTTACCAGTGCGGTGACTTGCCGGTCGCTGGCTAACATAGTTTAATTATCCCACAATTGCCGGCTTAATCTAGCTGTGATAAATATCATGCCTAAAGGGTGCCTAAAATTACTGCGCCAGTCCATAAAATATTTAACAATATAATCATTAAGCGGAGGGAAGCACATGGTACACCCAAGCGTGATAGAAGCCCGACTGGGCAAAATCAGGTTCAAGTCTAGCCGCTGGTTCCAGGCTGAAATCTCCGAACTCCAACACATCCTTATGGACCACGAAAAGATAATCGCCCTGGCTTGCGGGCGGTATTTCGGCAGTTTCGCGCTGCTGGTAGCCACCGACCAGCGCCTGTTGCTGATAGATAAGCGGGTGTTCTTTATGAATTACGAAGATACGCGCTACGATATGATTTCCGAGATTGATTTCAACTGGCAGTTTTACTCCGCCACTCTGACTGTCTTTACGGTGAACAAGACCCACAAGTTCACCTCCTGGAAATACAAGAGCCAGTTGCGGGACATAACGAATTATGTGCAGAATCGGGTGGCCCAGCTGCGCAATCACGCGGCGGAGATGCCGGCGCCTGGCGCTCAGCCGGCCGTTGATATACCGGCTTCCATCAGAAAGCAAGAACCGGTGCCGGTGCCCACGCCGCCGCTGGGTACATCTTATAGCTACTCGCCTAATACCACCGATGACAGTGCCGGTTCGCCGGCTTTCACCCAGCACGAGGTCGCCCAGGTAGTCGGCTCGACGGCGGTCCAGGCTAGCCACGCCCACCATTGGCCGCGGCCGTTTAATCCTTACGTACAGGGATCATTGATGACCCGCCGCCCGTACGGCGGCCCGACCCAGCCCGAGTACTAAATATTGAAACGGAATTCGACCACGTCATCGGGCCGCATGACATAGGTCTTGCCTTCGGTGCGCAGCTTGCCGGCGGCCCGGGCCGCAGCCTCGCTGCCGGCGGCTATCAAATCGTTATAATCCACCACCTGGGCGGCGATAAAGCCGCGCTCAAAATCGGTATGTATGACGCCGGCGGCCTGCGGCGCGGTGGCGCCCTTTTGGATGGTCCAAGCCCGCACCTCTTTTTCACCGGCAGTAAGATAGCTCTGTAGGCCCAGGGCGTCATAGGCGGCGTGGATCAGCTGGTCCAAGCCGGCTTCCTTTTGGCCGTAGCTTTCCAGCAGCTCCCGGCGGTCGGCTTCGTCCAGGCCGCGCAGCTCGCTTTCCAGCTTGGCGCTGACGAAAACCGCCGGCGCCGGGGCGACTAGGGCTCGCAGTTCATCTTTAAGCCGGCTGTCGTCCAGCTGGTTTTCGCTTAAATTATAGACGAACAAAAACGGCTTGGCGCTCAGTAGCTGCAGGTCGCGGATAGACTCTAGCTCATCTTTATCTAAGAACGAGCCGGCTAGCCGGCCTTCTTCCAGCCCGGCTTTTAAGCGCTCGGTCAATTCCAGCAGCGGATGGAGCTTAGGGTCGGCTTTGACCTCTTTTTCCAAGCGCGGCAGGCGGTTATTGACCGTCTGTAAATCGGCCAGGATAAGTTCCGTATTGATGACTTCGATATCGTGTCTGGGGTCGGTCGAGCCGGACCGCTGGACATCATTGTCCGTGAAAGCCCGCACTACCTGGCAGATGGCGCTGCAGCCGCGGATGTGCGATAAGAACTGGTTGCCCAGACCTTCGCCTTGGCTGGCGCCGGCCACCAGACCGGCGATGTCCACGAAAGTGACTGTGGGCGGCACAATCTTATCAGTCTTATAAAGTTCCGCCAACTTAGCCAGCCGCTCATCCGGGATTGGAACAATTCCGGTGTTCGGCTCGATCGTGGCAAAAGGATAATTGGCCGCCAGCGCGTCAGCGTCCGTCAGGGCGTTAAACAAGGTGCTTTTGCCGACGTTCGGCAACCCCACAATTCCAATCTGGAGCGAGCTCATAGGAGTAGTTTAACAGAGGTGCTACAATAATTCCGAGTATTTGCTCCGGCAAAAGGAGTTCAGGTTTTAAGAAATCTCCAATGGATAGAATAATTATGTAGATAAAGAAGACCGGCCGGTCGCCCTGAAACGATACGACGAGGTCGATTATGAAGATATCCATCGCGTCTCAGCTCTATGGTTAACGGATATAAGGACCGGCGACTGTCTTATCACTCAGCGCAAATGGACCAAGCACCACGATCCGGGCAAATGGATGGCTGCCGCCTCGGGTACGGTCGACGAAGGGGAGACTTACACGCAGAACATAGTCAAAGAAATCGAGGAAGAGATCGGGCTGACTAATCTGCAGCTGACTTTAGGCCCTAAAGAATTCGTAGATGATGGGAAGCACCGGTTTTTCGTCCAGTGGTTTCTTGCTGGGGTAGACAAAGACAAGGTGACTATAAAAATCCAGGAAGAAGAAGTTGAGGCTTATACGTGGATAGACACCGTCCAACTTATTAAAGATGTGGCAGACAAACCCGATAAATACGTGCCTTCCATGCAAAACGCTCTGGAAATATTACACGTATCGTGACTAGAAATCCGCTTATCGGACGGCGGCAGACAGACCAGGAGTGAACCCGGCCGGCACCTGCTTGGTCGTGGCGTAGTGGAAAAGAGCCGTCCGATAGATGCTGCTGCAGGTGGATAAGATAACGGAAAGAGCAATCAAAGCCAGAGCACTGATAATTATGCCGATGAACGCCGGGGCGGCTCCGCCGACGGCGATGCCCAGAACTGCCGGCACGATACAGACGATGACGCCCAGGATGCCGATGAGGCCGAAGCCCAACGTGCCTTTGACGGTGTTTCCCCAGGTACTCTTGAAGATGCCGGCCGATTCTTTGACGGCCTGCAGAGGCGGCAGATCGCTGGTCACCAGCACCGGGGCAATAAAGATAGTGGCCACCGACCACACGGCGCCCAAGATATTGGCGACTATCCGGCCAGCCAGTCTGAACCTTTCGGCGACATAGTTAAGAATCAGGCCGACGGTGGCCGCCAGCAGGGCATAGCCTAAAATCGACTTGCGGTGCTTGGCGGCTTCACTACGGCCGTAGGCGAACGTCGGGTCGCCACCCTTGAACCTATATAAGACGCAGGCCGCCAGGCCGGCGTTAAAGTAGATAACTATGTAGTAGCTGACCACATACAGCAGGAACAAAAAGGCGTAGTCTACGCCGCGGTTCTGGTGGCCGTGCATCAGCCCCCAGCGGACACCGGCGTACAGGCCGCCGACGACGATAAACCCCAGAACAGAAAAGACGGCCGAATAAATCGGGAACAGCACCAATTCCTTATCACTTTTCAAAATGGCGTAGCTTTGTTTTAACAGATCGCGGGCTTTTGGTTTTTGGACGGGCGCGGAGTATAAGCTTGGTTCTTCCATGGCCTAATAATAGCAAGACTGTCCGTTATGGAAAATCCATACTCGCGCGGGTGTAAAATATCATTAAGCGCAAAAAAGGAGCCAGAGTATTTACCTTGACGAAATAGGTTAAAAGTATTAAAATATACATTCATGACACGTCTCCACAATCCGACGAATGGTGAATTAAGACAAGCGGGCGCCAGGGCGTTCGAGCCGCTGGCGCCGGTTTTGGTATCGCCCAATGCCCAGGAGATCTTCAATGCGTATCCAGAGGTAGAGGAACTGCATAAGCTGCCAGTGGATTTATTCGACGCGCCTGTCCTAACCGACGAAAGCTTGAAGAGTAATGGCGTGAGTCGCGAAGAGCGGCGCGGTTATGCCCTGGATAGCAGTCTCCACAAATCCGCGAAAATAGCCCATTTATCCATGGCCCACATCTTAGCGCCGATAGCCGATCCGGCGGCCCGGGCCGCGGCTTATCAGCTTTTGGTCCACGAGTGGGAAGAGGACCGGCAGGTCCGGGCCGAAGATAGCGTTTACTTACGAATCGCCTTGAACGGCATGAGGATAGATGAAGGTGCCGTGTACGTCGCCGGGGTGAACAATCACAGCCGGCCGGCGCAGCAACGGATGCTGGATAGCGTCCAGGACAGCTCCGCGAATCAGTACCAGCTGTTTAAGCTGCTAGCTTCCGTGCAGGCCAAGGAGGTAGTAGATGAGCTCGATGATGGAGTCCTGTCCCAGGACAAACAAGCCTTGCGCTGGCTGACACTTATGGCCTTAGTCAGGGCCGACCGGCGGCACGCACCGCTGGCGGAACTTTTAGGCAAGCAACTGGAGCAGGGCGGCTTCGACCGTTACATAGCCCGCGACATGGTGGATTATGCCAGCCGCTATGACGCCGAAGGACCGCGGCCCGAACCAGTCGCCGCTTTGAAAAGTGTGATTTCGCTTGTTGAACACTCGGCCGGTTCGCCGGCCGATGGCCAGATGCTGGCGCGCCTGGCGGAAGGCTTCAGCCTGGGCATGTGGCCCAAGGAGCAGCAGGCAGCAGTTTATAAACAGCGCAAAGCGCTTTTAGACACTTTAGACTTCTTATTTTCGATAGTCACCGATTTCACCGCGGGCGTCATCGCGGTAGAGGGGCGTGATTATAAATCCCATTTATATGAAAGTTTCGATGAGCTTGCCGAGCTTCAGACGGATTCTTTCGTCCAGACCATACGCTCCGTCGGCGAAACCGCCGCCAGCCATCTCAAGCGCCGGCACCAGCCAAAGGCCGATGCTCCGGAAACTACGGGCCATCCGGAGTCAGAGGCGTTGCCCGAAAGGGAGCCTATGACTCTGATGTGCGTGGATAGCCAAGGCTGTCTGCACGAAGCCGACTCCAAAGAGTTCGCCGACATGGTAGATGATTATTTGAGCAAGCACGAGAATACGCCTTATCTGCGGGAGGATTTGGCGAAAATCCTGGATTATTTGACGCGGCTGAATTTCAGCAACGGCCGTATTTCGGGGCTTATCCGCGTCGCCGAGGGTTATGCTCCGGTGCTTCTTAACGGCGGCCCCGCCAAGCCTTTGCCGCTGTGGGAATTCAAGCCTAAGGACGCCGTCGGCCTGAGCTTAAAAAGCAACGCCGCAATCCGTACCCGTGTTATCCTCAATCATATTTCGGAAACGGACAGTTTAGCGATACG
>JANWHE010000004.1 GCA_025450575.1 Candidatus Saccharimonadales bacterium | reverse complement strand
CGGCCCGTGTTTCATTTCGCCGGCAGCGTAGCCTTCGGCGTGGATGTAGGAAATTTCCTTGAGCTTAAGCGCGCCTTCCAGGGCGCAGGGGTAGCCATAGCCGCGGCCGATATACAGAAAATCATGATAATCGCTATATTTTTCGGCCAGCTTCCTGACTGTCTCGGCCTGGGCTAAGACTGCTTCGGCTTTTTTGGGCAGAGCCTCTAGCTCCCTCAGTAAGGGTTTGAAAAGTTTGGTCGAACCGTCGCTTAGATGAAGGGCGATAAGCGTCAGGACGGTCACCTGGGCGATGAAGGCTTTGGTCGAAGCCACGGCCTGTTCCGGGCCGGCGTGGCAGTAGACGCCGGCATCGGTCAGGCGGGCGATAGTGGAGCCGACGGCATTGACGACGCCCAGCCGGAGCGTGCCGTAATCTTCGACTTTTTTAAGAGCCGCGATAGTATCGGCCGTTTCGCCGGATTGCGAGATAGCCAGGACGGCGGTGCTGCGCGAGAAAGGTTCGCTGCGGTATTTGAATTCGGAAGCCAATTGAACCTCGACCGGTATGCCGGCGATCTCCTCTATCAGATATTCGCCGACTAGGCCGGCGTAATACGAAGTGCCGCAGGCGACTATCACGATGCGGTCGATATATTTAAGCGGATTGACGACCGTCTCTAAGCCGCCCAGCTTGACCGTGTTGGTCTGCGGCTGGATCCGGCCGAGCGTTGCTAAGCGGATGGTCTGGGGCGCCTCATGGATTTCTTTCAGCATGAAGTTAGGGAAGTCGCCCAGCTTGACCTGCTCTAAATCGAACTCCAGCTTTTCCACGTCACGTTTCACGGCCTTAGATTTTTTGATGTTCTTAATCTTATAGCCCTTTTTAGAAATGGTTACCATCTCGTAATCATCCAGGTAAACGACTTGTTTGGTGTGTTCCATGACGGCTGTCGGGTCGGAAGCCAGGATGTATTCGCCGTCGCCCACGCCCAGGATGAGCGGGCTGGACAGCCGGGCAGCGTAAAGAGTGTCGGGATCCTTGGTATTTAGTACGGCGATGGCATAAGCTCCTCGCAGATCATTAAGCGTGCGTTCAAAAGCCTCGGCGAATTTATGCCCCTCCTTGACGTAGTGGTCTATCAGATGCGGAATAACCTCTGTATCGGTCTGGGTGACGAACTTATAGCCGCGGGCCTGCAGCTGCGAGCGGATGTCTTCAAAGTTTTCGATTATACCGTTATGGACGGCGAAGATAGTCTTGTCCTGGTTGAAGTGGGGATGGGCATTGGTGATGGTCGGCGCCCCATGGGTCGCCCAGCGGGTATGGCCGATGGCTATGGACGGTGGCTCCGGTTTTGTGCCGGAATTCTTAGCGGTTAATTTGTCGAGCTCCTCTACACGGCCGACTTGTTTGACCACATGGCCGCCGCCGCTGTCGATGAACGCCACGCCGGCTGAATCGTAGCCCCTATATTCCAAGGCTTTTAGTCCCGATACCACCGGTCCGATAGCGTTTTTCTGACCTAAATAACCGACTATGCCGCACATACTACGCTCCTTATAGGATTGAGTTTATATAATTACTTATCGATCCGCGGAACTTATCGGCCGAGAACCGCGCCGCGCTTTTAGCGACCTCCGGCGGCTGGAATTTTTCCGAAAGGAAGTTCTCCAGCGCTTGGGCCAGCGATCCGGTTGTCTGTTTGGCAAAGAACTCGCCGTTTTGGCCGGGCTCGAGGTAATCTAGGGCACCGCCGGCTTGGTAAGCGATGACTGGCGTGCCGGCCGCCAGGGCCTCGACGGCTACGATACCAAAATCATCGATGCCGGGGAAGATGAAGGCTTCGGCTGACTGGAAATGTTTGACGACTTCTTGGTCGGACAGGTCTACCAGGAAAGTTATAGTCGGCCCGGCCAGCCCGACTAGTTTCTTATGGTCGGGGCCATTGCCGATAACTGTCAAAGGTAAGCTTAATTGGGTGCAAGTGATTACCGCCAGATCGAATCTCTTATAGGGGGTCTGGCGGCCGGCAATCAAGAAACCGCCGCGCGCACTACTTGACTTGTCAAGTATTTTAAAACGTTCGATATCGACCGGCGGATGGATGACGGCGGCGTCGCGGCCGTAATATTTCTTGATCTGCTGTTTTATATAGTTGGAATTGGCAATCATGTGATGCGGGCGCTGGGCGGCTTTATAGTCCCAGCGGCGCATCGGGCCCACTAGCAGCTTCAAGCCAAGCCGGGCTAAGGGATCCAAGCCGCCGAAGCCGGGATTTTTCATATAGTCGTCATAACGGCTCCAGTAATAATGCGTCGGCGCGTGGCAGTAGTTGATATGAACGGCTGGCGGTTTGACTTTGACACCTTTGGCTTCGGCGCCGGAGCTGCTGATAACCAGATCGTAACCGCTGAGGTCCAGGCGCGAGAACCAGAGCGCCCGCAGCGGCGGCAGGAATTTGCGCAGCTTGGAAAACGGCCAGCGCTGCATGTAGCTGGTTATGACTTTTGTGTCCGATAGGCGCTGCCGCCACTGCGGGCTGCAGTAGGCCGTGTAAATCGGCGCCTGGGGGTACAGCTTATGAAGTTCGTAGACCACGCGCTCCGCCCCGCCGCCCACAAACCAGTCGTGGACAATAGCAACCTTCACCTATTTGGCTCCGATCCGCCCAAAAACGACCCTGACAGTCTTAACGATGATGGTTATATCCATCCAGATGCTCCAGTTCTGCACGTAGTAAAGGTCCAGTTTACGCCGCTCCGGCACCGGCAGGTCCTTGCGGCCGGATATCTGCGCCAAGCCGGTGAGCCCGGACTTGACCGCTAAGATCAGGTCCTTATTGGCGTGCTGCTCGAGCTCGAAGGGCTGCAGAGCCCGCGGCCCGACGAAGCTGATATCACCTTTGAGTATGTTGAGCAGCTGCGGCAGTTCATCTAAGCTGGTGCGCCGCATAAAGCCGCCGATGCGGCTGATGCGCGGATCGTGGGGAATCTGATCGCCGCCCTCCCGGTAGTCTTTTATCAGTTCCGGGCGGCCCATCTTAGTAAAAGCCTGCTCCGGCGACAGGCCGGTATAGGCCCGCTTATGCGAACGGAATTTGTAAATCTTGACTATGCCGCCGAACCGGGTCAGCCGGGGGTCTTTGAAGAATACCGGGGCCCGCAGGTCCGAAAGTTTGATGAGTATAGCCAGCAGCAACATGACCGGCAGCCCCGGCACCAGCAGCACGGCGCTCAGCAGGATGTCTGACAGGCGTTTGACTATCCGGCCCCAGCCGATGAGGGCCGTCTGGTGGACGGCGATGACCGGGATAGACGAGCGGAACAGTTCCACGGCGATGTTACCGACGAACAGCTCGCTGTTGCCCGGTACGAAGCGGTAGGAGATGTGGTGCGTCTGGGCATACTCTAAGACCGCGTTGTTGCGTTCGCCGGCGGTATACAGTTCAGTCTGAACGATGCCGTGGATCCGGCCGGGGTTGAGGCGGCTGACGGCTTCCTCAAAACTGTCGAATAACTTAAGGTTAGGGAAACGCCGGCTGGCTTGGCTCTTATCGGCCACTACGCCGATGATATGATAGCCGGAAATCCGGGAGTCTTTGAGCATTTCGATAAGCTCGATGGTGACCTTGGTGTTGCCGACTAAAAGCAGGTTGGTAATACCCACGCCATAGGCGAACAGCCGGCCGCGGGTTTCGCGGGCCAAATTGCGGAAAGCGACCAGAAAAACGAACGCCAACCCGAAGCCGTATATCGGTACCAGTTTGGAAGGGAACACCGGATGAAGCGAAAAGTAGGCGTAGCTGGTGACGAAAAACAGGCCGATAAAGGAGCCGATCAGTAGGCGGCCGAGCTCGACGAAGCGCTTCTCTTGGATATTGTTACTGTAAAGCCCCATTAAAGCGAAGACCAAGGTCCAAAAAGGCAGCAGCAGCAGAAAGATCTTCAGATAGGTGGTGCCGTGGATGGGATGGGCGACCGGCAGGTGCCCGAAATGCCCGCGCAGCAGGTAAGCCAAAACGAACGCCGCTACCAGCGCCAGCGCGTCGCCCACCACTAAAACCAAACCGTATATTAGGGAGGCGTTAGATTTCATCTATACTATAGTTTAGCACTCATGAAGCAGATAACCCCTGTTAATAAACTGACGCGCAGCCTATCCTGGCTGGCCGGGCTGATAATTGTCCTGGTACCGTTCCACGCTTTACTGACGGTCTGGCTGTCCAGCCTGGCCGGCCACTACACTTTGTGGCGGTTATGGAAGGAATTCTTATTAGTACCGCTGGCCGCAGGCGCCATCTATCTGCTGGCCCGCGATAAGAATCTGAGCCGGAGATTTTTCGGCTCCTGGCTGGTCCGGCTGATATTCTTATATTTCTTGATACTGATTACTAGCGGCGTGGCGGCCCGGGCGAACCACTCGGTAGCATCTAAGGCTTTATGGTACGGCCTGCTAGTAGACACCCGGTTTCTGGTGTTCTTTTTGGCGGCCGCCGTACTGGCCGCCAAATCCGATTGGCTGGCCAGCCGCTGGACTAAGCTGTTATTTGCGCCGGCTATCTTCGTAGCGGCTTTGGCAGTACTGCAATATCTGGTTCTGCCTTATGATTTCTTGAAGCATCTGGGGTATGGGGACTCGACCATCAGTCCCTATGAGACCATCAATCACAATATCCATCATTTGCGCGTGATGTCGAGCTTACGCGGCGCCAATCCGCTGGGCGCCTACCTGATAGTACCGATTTGCGCGCTGGGCGTCTGGCTGCTGCGCGAAAAGCGGGAGCGGCTGGATAAGTCAGTGTTCGGCGCCGGCCTACTGCTGGCGCTGGTTTTCAGTTTTTCGCGCAGCGCCTGGATCGGCGCTGGACTGGGGCTGCTAGCCGTAGCCTGGCTGTCGCTTAGGAGTCAGCAGGCCCGGCGCCAAGTCCTGATAGGTCTTGGCGCTCTGATAATCGCCGGCGCCGTAGCCGCCGTCGGCCTGCGTAACAATTTGGGGTTCGAAGATACCTTTTTGCATACCGACAAGGCTTCGACCGCCGCCCAAAGCTCTAACTATGGCCACAGCGCCGCTTTTAAATCGGCCGTCAAGGATATCACCCATCAGCCGCTGGGCGGTGGCGTCGGTACGGCCGGCCCGCAGTCCGTTTATAACGACCATCCGGCCCGCATCGCCGAGAACTATTACCTGCAGGTGGGGCAGGAAGCCGGTATTTTGGGCATGGTTTTATTCATCGCCATAATCATCTTGCTGGGCCGGGCGCTTTATGTCCGCCGGACAGACCCGCTGGCTCTGGCCTTGCTGGCGGCGCTCATCGGTCTCAGCTTCGTCAACTTGCTGAGCCATGCCTGGGAAGACGACACGCTGGCTTATGTGTTCTGGGGCTTGGCCGGAGTCGCTTATGCTCCTATAATTGGCTCTAAGGAAAGACATGCCCCAAAAAAACAAGTCAAAACGTAAACTCGTAATTCAATTCGTAGAGTATATGATTTCCGGCGGCGCCTATTTTTGGGTCGGCTATGCCATATTGAACTATCTGTACTACGGTCTTGGCTGGAAAACTGGGGCCCTGTTCTGGTGGGCGACGATAATCAGCAACGTCATCGGCTGGGCCATCAACTTCGTCCTGCAGCGGTTCTGGGTTTTCAATAATAAAGCGCTCAAAGACCATCAGACGCAGGTTACCAGCCGCTATATTATTATCACGCTGGTGGATTTCGTCCTGAATTACTTCATTTTGTACGGGCTGAAGTCAATCGGGATCACGCCGGCCATCGGCCAGTTCATATCATCAGCCTTCTTCACCGTCTGGAACTGGTTCTGGTATAAGCTGTGGGTCTTCCCGGAGCATATGGCCAAGCATAAGACCATCGTCACGCCGGCTCGGCTGGTGGCGCATCGGGCCCACGGGCACAGCGCTTATCACAGGATAAAGCGATGACCGACGAGGCCAAGGCCGCCGATACGACCGTCCGTCCGACTAAGAAGCAGAAAGAATTACTAACATTCATCGAGGATTTTATCGCCGAACACGGCTACAGCCCCAGCTACCGGGAAATCATGGCCGGCACCAACCATAATTCGGTCGCCACCGTCGCTCTGCACGTCAATAGCCTTATCAAACGCGGCCATCTGCGTAAACGCGACCGCTCGGCCCGGTCGTTGGAAATCGTCAGTCCCAGCCGAACCAAAGAAGAGGCCGCCGTGCTGCCCAAGCAGCTGAAAGCCGCCGAAGAGAAATGGCTGATCGATAAAGTCGAACTATTCTTCAAAGAAATCGAGGCCGCTCCGGCCGTGGCCGAAAAAGAACTCGATAAGCTTTATGTGCTGATCGGCGCCCTGAAAGTCCTGGGCTTAGAAGGCGCCTCCCAAAGCTTCGTACCGCGGTTATCGGAGCTTAAAGACCGTGGCCAGCGGAACGAGTACAGCGTTTAGTGGACAGCTACACCCGGCGCGCCGCCCTCGCTGGCGGTCGGGTATTCATGCGAGGTACGCAGAGGGATTTCTTTTAGGAACCAGCTAGCGATAAAGGCCCCCGAGACGACGATTCCGCCGATCAAAAACACATCACTGATGGAAGATGACAGGGCTTGTTTAACCACTGTCGGTAAGGCCCTGGCATTAGTGTTTTGCAGCTGGTTGGCCGAAAAGTGCGCCGCTCCGCCCAGGTTATGGGCTAAACGGTTATTCAAGATACTGCCCATCACGGCCACGCCGATGGTAGCACCGATGCTTCTAAACAGCTGCACGGAAGACGTGGCCACGCCCAGCAGCGAATGAGGGAAAGCGTTCTGGACTATCAGGTTGAATATCGGCATGCTGAAGCCCAGGCCTAAGCCCAGCAGCATCATCCTGGCGGTAAACTGGCCGTTGGCGGTGTGCAGGCCCATAGTCGACAGCCAAAGCATCCCAAGAGTCACCGCCGCCGTCCCAAACACGGCTAGCGGTTTGTAACGGCCGGTACGCGATACCGCCTGGCCGGCGATTATACTTACTACTACGAGCGTCAGGACCATCGGCGTCATGATGACGCCGGAATTCGTAGCGGTGCGACCCAGAACATCCTGGGCGTACAGCGGGATGTAGAGAATGGCGCCGAACATTGCGAAACCGATCAGAAACACGATTAACATTGATAGGCTAAAAATTCGGTTTTTAAACAGGCTGAGCGGCAGGATCGGGTCTTTGGCATGACTCCGCTCTACCAGTACGAAACTGACCAGCAGAATTACTGCCGCCGCGAACATACCGATTATCTGGACCGATTTCCAGGGATACTGCGAACCGCCCCAGACGAAGCCCAGCAAAAGTGCCGACAAGCCACCAGCCAGCAACCCGGCCCCCCAGTAATCGATGCGCTGGCGTTTCTTATCAGGGGTGATATGCGGCATGAAACTGCTGATCATGAAGAAAGCTAAGATTCCGACAGGAACGTTTATATAGAAGTTCCAGCGCCAGCTGGCGTGGTCGGTCAGATAGCCGCCCAGAAGGGGGCCGATGACCGAAGCTAGGCCGAAAACGCCGCCGATGATGCCTTGCCAGCGGCCGCGCTCGGCCGGGGTAAACAGGTCGCCGATGACCGCGAAGGCGTTACTCATCAGCATGCCGGCGCCAATGCCCTGCAGCGCCCGAAAGCCGATCAGCTGGGCCATATTCTGCGATATACCGCTTAAGGCCGAACCCGTCACAAAGATCAGGATGGCCAGCAGGAATAATTTCTTACGTCCGTAGATGTCGGACAACTTGCCGCTGATCGGGACGCTGATGGTCGAAGTCAGCAGATAAGCTGTGACGACCCAGCTTAAGTCTTTTAGGCCGTGCAGATCGCTGACGATGCGCGGCAGGGCGGTAGAAACGATGGTCTGATCAAGTGCCGCCAGCAGCATGCCGCTCATGACGGCCAGCATTATAGGGATTTTCTGTCTGGTGGATAGATGAAGCATAGGAACCTTTCTGTTTATTTAAGGCCGTCGGCCATTTTCTTATGAAGTTTTTGGAGCTGGCGCAGTTCTTGGTCGGTCAGATTTTCCAGGGCCGCCCGCAGGCCGGCAAATTTATACTTAGCTAGTTTCTTAAGCATCGCTTTACCCTGCACTGTAAGATGCAGGTGGACGATCCGGCGGTCCTTGGGATCTGGTTGCCGGCGGACCAGATCTCTATCGACCAGGGGGTCTAGCAGCTGAGTAATGGCGCTTTTAGTGACGCCCAGATGTTCGGATATATCTTTGACGCTGGCCCCGTCGCGGTAGAGCAAAAGATAAAGCATGCTGAGCTGGGCATGCGACAGGCCGCACTCTTTCCAGGACACATTCAGGCCCGGCCGCTGAATCTTGTAAGCGGATTCGATAATGGATTGAATTAACTCTTCTTTGACCATAAAAAATAGTTTAGCTGCTTATATGTTAAGCTGCTAAACTATTTATGTCAATTATTTCTTCTTGATAACCAAGAAATAAACCAGGACAGCGATGATGATTACGGCTACGATAACGTAAAGCATCATCTTGCTGCCGCCGGACTTGGCGGGCGCGGCTGGGCCGGCCGGACCGGGAACTGCCGGGGTAGGACCGGCTGGCGCCGGAGAAGCGGCTGGCGGTTCAGGAGCCGGGGCTGGCGGTTCGCTTGATGTCGGCGGAGCCGGCGCCGGCGGTGTTTGGGTTGGTGTTTCGGTCGGATTCATAGATTTTCCTCGTTTATGAACTTATTCTAGCATGATTACCATAAGAGTTT
>JANWHE010000003.1 GCA_025450575.1 Candidatus Saccharimonadales bacterium | reverse complement strand
GCACCACGACCTCTGTAAAATGCCGTTTTTATTATCAACTTTTGTTAGTATGTACTTATGAAACTTGTACTTTGCTCTGAGGGCTTCCATACCCCCAATACCGTCAAGGCCTGTGTGGAGCTAGTTGGCAAGCCACAAGACAAAATATCTATTGCAGTTATTAATGAAGCATATGCTGTTGAAGGTGGCGATAAGCGGTGGGTTCTAGATAACCTCAATGATGTATCGAAACACTTTTCCGCTGAGCTAGACATCGTTAACTTACTGGCTCTTCCATTAGAAGAGGTGGAGAAACGAATAATGCAGAAGGACGTCATTTTTGTGGTTGGTGGCAATACTGACTACTTAATGCACGTCTTTGATAAGTCGGGATTTTCAAACCTA
Organism: Candidatus Saccharimonadales bacterium; assembly: GCA_025450575.1. Lineage (GTDB taxonomy): Bacteria > Patescibacteriota > Saccharimonadia > Saccharimonadales > UBA10212 > JAIFWC01. The sequence continues at coordinate 34,348 of JANWHE010000003.1, read as the reverse complement.
TTACCCAGATTATTGGAAACGAAAGTTTATATTGGTAGCAGCGCAGGCTCAATGGTGATGGGCAAGAGGGTCTCTGCCGAAGCCTATCTAAAAATATATGGAGAGCACGACGATTACGGGATTAAGGAATATTTAAGGTTTGTTGATTTAGCCATTAAACCCCATCTAAACTCACCCCATTTTCCTAATAACCGACCTGAAGTACTGGAAGAAGTCGCAAAAGGCCTAGGCTTTCCTGTTTATGGGCTTCAGGACGACGCAGCATTGGTTGTAAACGGTGCAGAACAGAACTTTATTGGAAGCCAGCCTTATAAAGTGAACTAGGTGTAAGCCCCTGCTCTCACTTGCTGCACGAATAGGTGATAATTATAAATTGATGCAGTTGTGTAATAAAACACCTCTGGGTTGACGCTCAGCCTGGTATGTCTCTACTATAAGCTTGTAGCTTTTGCCAACCTTAAGGTCTGTATTTTGGTTCTGAAACTCACAACTCACACCGTAAGTATCAGAGGTCTCAAAGGCAAATGAGGTGGTCCCATTGATCATATTTTTAGATTTTACTTTGCCATCAAAAACTAGAGTATTAAATCTATAAGTTGACCAGAACTCATCTTGTCTCATAGCAGCAGCAAGCTGCGTTGGAGTAACCTCTCTAATACTAAGGCGATTTAGGGTATATAGTGAGCTTTGCCAGGCGACAATTAGGCCTCCTAGTAGCAACATGAAAACGATGACTGATATAACAACTGGCTTATTCTTCAATAACTTATTCATAGTAGCTATATTATAGCGTGACAGTGTAACTCCCTGCTCTCATTTGCTCAGCAAGTATTCCCGATACGGCACTTCCAATATTTTCCTCCAGCGAGCTATCTCATCCCTAATAACATGTAAAGATTTTCGTACTTGCTGCACCACATCTGTTATACCAAATGGGCGATTTACACTTTTTAGCGATGCAATAGGCGCTTCCTGGTTTCATAGCCCATTACAGCAACCACATAAAAGATTATGTCTGCAGTAAACTTAGCGACCAAAAACCCAACGGCATATGGGTGTATATATTGAGGTATTAAGTACATTAGATATGGGCGAAAAATGAAATTATCGATTATCTCAGCTGGCAGGAACTCAACCAAGAGATTTGTACTAGCCGCGGCTACAGCCAAAGGGATGCGTTTTAAAAATCTGTATTGGTTGTATTTTCTATGGTTATGTATTAGTTCGGTTGTAACAAAATAACCATAAAAGCCCACGCCCTCACCAACCCAGCCAGCGGCCGCCGCAGCAATATATGAATGAGTGTGGTTATAAACAAGCCATGCTGCTATGAGAGCGAGGACCGTGCCAAGCACTTCCGCGGGTATATATCTATGAAGCCACTCCCGCACTTTACTTTTGTCTTGTAGATTGTTTATATTTAACAGAATATAACATTTAAGGAAAATGTAACTCCCAGCTCTTACCCACTTAGTAAATATTCTCGATACGGCACTTCTAAAATCTTTCTCCAGCGAGCCATTTCATCCCTGATTTGGTGTAAAGATTTTCGTAGTTGCTGCACCAAGTTTAATTATTCTATCCCAGTAATTCCGGGTTTTTTTATTAGTTTAAGCCGGGGCTTTAGCTTGGGCTTCGTTGGCGTTTTTAGTTTTTGGATTCCGAATTCCAATTAGCGAAATAATGCCACCGATAGACAGTAGTACCGCCATAAACACGGCGTTTCTATGCAACGAATTAACACCGTGCTCCTGAGCTCCGCTAAAAGGCGCTGTCCCAATCACTATTCCGATAGCGGCCACTGACAGCAAACCGGCGACACGGGATGCCGCATTATTAACTGCCGAAGCGATTCCTGAGTGCGCTTGGTCAACACTTCCTAATACGGCTTCCGTAAGTGGTGCGACTGTCATTGATAGTCCAAATCCAAACACCAAAATCCCAGGCAGTATCTGGGTTAAGTAACTAATCGGCGGCGTGACACGGAAGAACAACAGATAGCCAATACTAGCGATAATCGGCCCTAGGGTCATAAAAAGCCGGGGCCCATACTTGCCGGACAAACTGCCAAAAAGAGTAGAGAACGAAAACATGACGACCGCGACGGGTATAAGGGCCAAGCCGGCTTGAAGGGCTGTAAAATGAGCTGTTTGTTGCAGAAAGATCGCCAGAATAAAAGTGGCAATAGCTAGTGAGCCATAAATTGCTAAGGTAGCTATATTCCCAACGCTAAAATTGCGAACCTTAAATAGAGACATTGGCAACATAGGCTTTTTGATTCGGAGTTCGTATAAGATAAAGGTAACTAGCCCAGCTAGTCCAACCATTAGGGAGAACAGTACTAAAGTATTTGACCAGCCATATTTAGGCCCCTCGGTAAATGCATAAACAATGCCGCCTAGACCAATAGCACATAGCACGGCGCCAAAATAATCTACCCTGGCATCAGGGTCTGGCTTTTCATTAAGTTTCAAGCGGCTCAAGAGATATAGCGTTAGTAAAATTGGAAAGATGTTGATTAAAAATATCCAGCGCCACGTTGTATATGTCACCAAAAAACCGCCCAGCAAGGGCCCGATAACATAGGCAATGCCAGTCCAGGCCGTCCAAGTACCGATGGCTTTGCCTTGTTCTCGCCCAGAAAAATTTGACACAATAAGCGCCAGTGAACTTGGCACAAGAAGCGCGCCAGCAAAACCCTGAAATGCACGAGCAATAATCAAAAAGGTAGAGGTTGGCGCTAGGCCACAGGCTACGGAAGCAAGCATAAAACCTACTAAGCCTATGGTTAAAATGCGCTTACGGCCAAACATGTCTGACAAAGAACCGGCCAGAAGAATAAGCGAACCAAGAGTTAGTAAGTAAGCGTCAACTATCCACTGCTGAACTATTAACCCGCCCCCAAGCTGACGTACGATAGCGGGTAATGCCACGTTTACGACTGTTGAGTCTAAAAACGCAATGAGAGAAGCAAGAATGCTAATTATTAAAATTAGTCGGAGTTGTGGCTTCACGCCCTGAATATAACATAAGTTATCAGCAGGTGAATAATAGTAAATAACCCAGCTATCACTAAGCAGGTGTAACTCAGTTGTTTAGGGCGTCCCCTTATCAAGCTACAGGTCGGGAGCTAGAGTCTCCCTACCTGTATTTTTTTAATCCAGGTGAGCGCCGATTAGCCGCCGCCGAACTCGCTTTGGGCGCGGCTTTATAATCGGTTTGATATCCTGGAACTTTTTGACCTCTTTACCCATGACGTCCAGCTTATTACACCGGCCGGTTACGCTCTGTAACTCATCTAACAAAAACGCGGACTATTGAGGACTATTTAGAACGAAGGGTTGTTGTTGGTAGCCGCGCTCTGATGCTGGGTGTTGCCTTGGCCGTTGCCGTTGACATTGTGCTGGACCCAGCTGACGCATTGGCCCTGGTTCTTGAACTCCTGGCCGTCGCCGTCGCGGACATCCTTATAGCCATTGTTCTTACATTGGTCCGTGGTGCTGGCTATTTGGTAAGGCTCGAAGTCGTAGGTGGTAGGATTGCCAGAGAAAGCGACAGTTAAAGCGTCTACGTCGCCGACGAACTGGGTCGTCCAGCCAGAACCGGCTTTAAATAGGATTTGGGCGTTAGAACCGCCGTTAACCCCTATATTCGGGAACGCGGATATTAGGTCGTTTAAGGTGCACGGTGATGATTGAGGACACGTATCGTTGAACAGCCCGGGCTTTGTCAGCCACCAGTTGCCATTGTTTGCCGCCCAGGACTGCCACTGGCCGTCAGTGACCGTACCGTTCAGATACGGCTCAAACACGACGCGGCCCTGCCAAGAAGTTATGCTATCGGTGACATCCTTATCTACGCTGAACTGCACGGACGGCGCGATAGTGCCGTTACCGGCCTTGACATAGGTTGAGTAGGTAAGGGTTGTCAGGTCAGAGAACTTCCGGCCGGCGTAAGCGTTTTTCATCAAGGCTTGGCCGTCGATAGGAGAGGTTGTCTCCAACTCGGCGCTGCCGATTCCCAAAGGCGGAGTCCCGGGACCCTTGATCATGTGTCCGGTCGCCGTAACGGTGGTATCGTTAGTGTCGTCCACGAAAGCCCAGCCATCCATCGACTGAGGCGTCACGGTAACGGTCGCCGCGGCCTTAGCCGCTAAAGGTAAGCCGATCGCCATTAATAAACTTGAACCAAGTGCCGCCAAACCATAGATAAATCTGCGCATAGCTAACCCTCCTGCTTATTACATATTGATATTTACAGAAGAAACAAAATGGCGCAGTAAAATAACTTACTCCAACCCCTCATTGCCTAGAGGCGCTAATCTGTAATAGAATTACTTAGCGTGGCTCTTTAGCTCAGTTGGTAGAGCAGAGGCCTGAAGAGCCTTGTGTCCCCAGTTCGAGTCTGGGAGGAGCCACCACGAAACCTCAGCCTTTACTGAGGTTTTTTATTTCTTTTCTTTGGCCAGGAATGACTTGATATCTTCGACGGTGCTCATAAATTGGGCGGGGAAGATAACGGTGCTGTTCTTTTCGCTGGAGATCTCGGTAAGGGTCTGCAGGTTGCGCAGCTGCAGAGCGATAGGATGTTTGGCGATGATGTCGGCAGCGTCGCCAAGGGCCGCGGCGCTGAGTTTTTCACCCTCGGCGGCGATTATCTTGGCCCGCTTTTCACGCTCGGCCTCAGCCTGGCGGGCCATGGCCCGCTGCATGCTGTCCGGCAGTTTTATATCTTTAAGCTCTACGGTGCTGACGTAGATACCCCAGCCGGCGGTGGCGGTATCTAGTATTTCTTTGATCTTATCGTTGATGTCGGCGGTGTTGCTAAGTACTTCGTCCAGCGCGCTTTGGCCGACCACGTTACGGACGGTAGTCTGAGCGATCTGGTAAGTGGCGCTGATGACATTCTCGATTTCGACGACCGATTTGATGGCGTCCTTGACCTGGTAATAAGCCACCGCCGCCACGTCTATAGAAACGTTATCTTTGGTAATGACCTGCTGGCTGTCTACCGGCAGCGTCACTATGCGGATGCTGATTTTGCGCATCTGGTCCACGATAGGGATTATCAGTCTCAGACCCGGCTCCTTGACCCCCGGCCGGACTTTGCCCAGCCGTAGCACTACGCCGCGTTCGTATTGGTTGATGATCCGTATCCCGGTTAAGACCCAGATGACCAGAACGATGATTATAAAAATTAGAAATCCCATAAATCTCCCCTTGATATTATTGTATATCCAAACGGACAAATAGTGCTAACTGATTGTACTTACCCCTGTTTTTTAGTAATATGTACAGGTTCTTTAAAAACGGGTGAGTGGTGAAATTGGTATACACGCAGCCTTGAGGTGGCTGTGCCGCAAGGCGTGGAGGTTCAAGTCCTCTCTCACCCACCAGGGATTGTAGCTCAGTTGGCTAGAGCGCCTCGTTTACACCGAGGATGTCGGGGGTTCGAGTCCCTCCAATCCCACCACGTCAGAATCAAAATCAACCCCGCTTTTTTTCGGCAATCAAGTAGCCGAAAAATAGCGGGGTTTCGTATTGTTCCCTCTTTCCGTTTTACGCAGCTCCGCGTAAATCGGGGTAGACTAGAGGGCGAACCTAACTCTTTGACTGTCTTTATGAATCGAGTTTGGTAGCGTCGCGGTGTAAGAACAGATACCAAGCAGCTATCCAGCCGACTACGATATATACAAGGAAGATGAGAGCGCCGCGGCTAGGTGAGATCCTGCCGATCCGGGGCTCGCCGTCACCCATGCTAATGACCTGGTTAAGGGCGGTAAACGGCAAATATACCGTATTGTGCTTGAGAAGGAGGCTAAGCAGCTGTTCGACCGGTCCAGGTATTACAAACAGGGCGACAATAGCAGCCACCTGGTTGCGTAGCAAAAGAGCTAGAAGCAGTCCGGCCATGCCATAGCCCCAGCCATAGAAAAGTCCTCGCCAGACTAAATTACCGTAATCAAGGGTCTGCGGAACTAAACTATGCCCAGCGGCATGGACTCCTAGGTACGTCATAACGGGTGATAAAACACCGATAACCATCGCCAGGGCCAGGGCGTAAGAGCTGGCGACTACGAGCTTAGCAAACAAGACTTTGCTGCGGCTATTGCTGTTAGTCAGGGTATAAATAATAGTGTTATAGCGATACTCGTGGGTCACTAGCAGGATAGCGATAACAGCTCCGAAAACCATGAGATTGAGAGCGCCGGTTACGTCGCTAGCCAGCTGGGTCGAGCTGTGCAGATCACTAGATGCCAGCCGCCAACCGGTGACGTAAAAGGCAATGAAAATTACGAATAAGATGACCAAGCCCGAAATGAAATAGGTCGAACGGACCGTCAGCAGTTTTTTGAATTCGGCTTTTAAGGCGGCCATCATTTTCGGGCCTCCTTTTGACTATGGGCTTCGTATTCGGCAGCTCCTTCGGTTAACTCCAAAAAGGCTTTTTCCAGCGAGGCGGCCTGGGCCGAAAGCTCCAGGACGGTAACTTTCGATTCGTGGGCCAGTTTGCCGACATCGTCGGTTTTGACTCCGGCAACCGCTAAACCCGCGTTCTCTTTTTGGTACTTCATGCCGGCCCGGTCCAGGGCTTTTGCCAGGGCTGATTGGTTACTGACACGCACGAAAACGGTGCTGCCGGCACCAGCAATCAGCTTGTCCATCGATGTATCGGCAATCAGTTTGCCTTTACCAATGACCACCGTGTTGTCGGCCAGCTGGGCCATCTCGCTTAAAAGATGGCTCGAAACAAATACGCCCCTGCCATCCTTGGCGTAATCGCGTAGAAACTGCCTCATCCACGCGATGCCTTCGGGGTCCAGGCCATTGGCGGGTTCATCAAGTATCAGGTATTTGGGTTCGCCCAAGATGGCCGCGGCGATGCCTAACCGCTGGCTCATACCTAAGCTGAATTTACCGGGCTTATCCTTAGCGACGTCTTTAAGCCCGACTAAATCCAGGACTTCGTCAGCCCGGCTGTGTGGAATATTGCCAGCGGTTGCCAGGATTGACAGGTGCCGGCGGGCAGTGCGGGTGGGGTGGAAAGCCTTAGCCTCAAGTAGGATACCGACAACTTTGGAGGGATCGTCGTATTCGTGCAGCGGCTTGTCGTCATAGCTGGTTGAGCCCTTACCGTTATCAAGGCCGAGCATCAGCCGCATAGTAGTGCTTTTGCCGGCGCCGTTAGGCCCTAAAAAACCAGTGACCTTGCCGGTCTCCACGGTGAATGACAAATTGCTGACAGCAGTCTTTTTACGGTATTTTTTGGTGAGGTTTTTAGCTTCGATCACTTAAGCAGACATTATAAGGGTAAAACCGCCCACATGCTAGCTGTGCGGCAGATAATCGTGGCGCTGATGGTGGTATTCGCTGCGCATCATGGCTTTGACTTCTTGGGCCGAGGCGGTCTTGACGCCGCGGTTTAAGATACCGTGCGGATCGCAGATCTTTTTGACGGCCAGCATTAGCTGGCGGGCCTCTTTGCCGTAGACGTGGCCCAGGTAGGGCGCTCGAACGCGGCCGTCGCCGGAACTGGCACTGATGCTGCCGCCCATCGTCAGCGCCGTGTTATAGATCAGGTCCGAAACCTTGAAGAGCTTCTGGCGGTCGCCGGTCTGGGCCAGATCCAAGACCGGATGCATCTTGACGACGCCGTCGCCGGCGTGGCCCCATATGGCCGGCTTCAGCTGGGCGGCGGCGTAGATATCGATAGCTTTATGCAAAAAGTCGGCCAGTCGGTCCAGGGGCAAGGATACGTCTTCGGCGACCGGCACGGCCTTAGCGTTGCCTCGGGTCTCGAAGAAAAGCGTGGCTACCGACCGCCGCAGTTTGTTAATCTTCTCCCGCTCGTCATTATTGTCGGCTACCCGTAAGTAACCGCCGCCGCGCTCGGCTAGCTTTTGGAGCGATTTCAAGGCTTTCTTCTGGGAACCTTCCTTGCTGTCATCGAATTCTAAGATCAGGTGGATATCGGCCGAAGGATTGTCCAGCACGCCACGCAGCTGATTCGGACTCAAGCGGGTTATCTCGTAGACCGTGGTCTTATTTATCATTTCGCAGATGCTGGGTTTTAGGTCGATGATCCGTGGCAGCAGGTCCTGCAGTTCGGCCAGGCTGTCTAGCGACAGTATGGCCAGCTCGGTCTGGGGATTATGCGGCACCAGCTGCAGGGTGGCTTCGGTGATGATTCCCAGCGAACCCTGCGACCCCAAGAACAGAGGCGTCAGATCGAAAGTGTTCTTTTTCTTGATGTCGAACAGGTTATAGCCGGCTCGGTTGTGCAATGTCCGGATACGCTGGCGTTCGTCCTGCAGCAGTGAATGGTTTTCCTCAAGCAGGGTATCGATACCGCGATAGATGTCGCCTTCCAGGCTGGTCAGCCCAAGTTTTTTATTAAGTTCGCGTTTAGTGAGAGGCTTGGTTTCTATAACCTCTCCGTTAGCTAAGACCACGCTCAGTTTTTCGACGTATTTTCCCAGCGCGCCGTACTTCACCGACTTTTCGCCGATAGCATTATTGGCCAAGCCGCCGCCCACCGTGGCATAAGCGCTGGAAACGGGATAGGGGGGCAGAAACAGGCCGTGGGTATAAAGCGTCTGCTGTAAACTGCCGAAAGTGATACCCGGCTCGACGGTGACGAATTCTTTCTTAGGGTCCAGTGTGATGATCCGGTTCATGTGGGCCGTGAAGACCATCATGATGCCGCTGCCGATAGCCGCGCCGGAAGTGTCGCTGCCGCCGCCGCGAGCGGTGATGGGCAGGAGCTTGCCGCGCTGGGCCAGTTGCCAGGAAAAGCGGGCGATCTTGCGGACATCGTTTTCGTTAATCGGGTAAACGATCACCGAGGGCATTATCTGCAGTATGCTGGCGTCGGTCGAAAAAAAACGCCGCACCTCTAGCGAATCGGTCACCTCGCCGTCGAGGTGCTCCTGCAGATAGTCGGCAATTTTGCTCATATATTTATTTTAGAGCCTTTTGGCTTATATTGATGCTAATTATTCGTGGTGGGCGAAAGAGGACTTGAACCTCCACGTCCTTGCGGACACTAGCTCCTGAAGCTAGCGCGTCTACCAATTTCGCCATTCGCCCGAGAATAACATGTAATATCTTAGCATAAATAACAGAGAGCAATAATGCTTGACTTGTTAAGTATATTTAGCGGTGGAAGATTCGCCAGCGCCAAGAGGGACCGGGCAGGCTGTCGGCCAATACCAGTTGGCCGGTAGCTGATTGCTGGCCGCTGATCACCGTTATAGTGCCGGCCGCCTTACCAGAGCGGGCCGGCGCCGGCAGGGACCGGGGATTGCTGATGATTTTGACGGTCTGGCCTTTCCAAACCAGGAGCGATAAGGATTTGGCGGACTGGACGCGCGCGGCGGCTTGCCAAGGCGTTTGATAGTTGGCTACCGCCTGACTCTTTTGAACCGGCGTAATCTTTTCAAATCCGGCATCGCTGGCTTTGACGATCGAATCGGCCTGGTGGATAGCGTCATTAAGACTGGTATCGTCCAAGATAGCTCCGACTAACGTTAATTGATGGTCCAAGACCTGCCGCCGGGCGGCGAATAGGTAACAGCCGCCGGCCTTATCGGTATTGCCGGTCTTGATACCCACCACGCCGTCCTGGCCCAGCAGCCAGTTGACGTTTTGGACGGTGCCCGCCACCGGTAAATCCGCCGATGGCTGGGCGGCTATAGCCGCAATAACGGGATTACTGATGGCCGTCAGGCCCAGCTTGACCATATCGCTGGCGGTACTGAACGTATCGTCGTTAAAACCGGTGGCATCGCCTACTTTGGTCTGGGTCAGGCCCATAGACCTGACCATATTATTGGCGTAGGCCGTATAGGAGTTAATAGAGCCGAAGGCCCATATCGCCAAAGTGTCAGCCAGGTTATTGGCCGAAGGCAGCAGTATGGCTTGAAGCGCCTGATATTCGGTAATCTGCTCGCCGGCTTGGACTTGAGCCACCGACCCGTTGTTTAGGTAGTAATAGTCAAACAAGTCGACGTCTTTTTGGCTGAGCGTAATCATCGGCCCTTGGCTGCCGGCTGCGATGGGCTTTTTCTGAAGCACGGCCAGCGCCGTTATAACTTTGGCCGTGCTGGCGATGGGCAGCGGCGTTGCGTCGCCGTGAGTCTCCAATACCCCGTAACCTTGGGCGCCTAGCGCCCCCTGGCCACTCGCCGGCCAGGGCAGGGCGATAGCCGCCGTTTTAGGCGGCTCTAGCGTATCGACTGTCGGGACAGCCAAAGGCACCGGCCGCGAATAAAGGGCTAAAGCTAAAATTACAATCAAGCCGGCTAGAACGATGACTCGTTTCATGCTCTTTCAATAATAACCTTTTTAAACGCCAACGCTTTTAGGATATAATCAAAAGGAGTAAACAGGGAAAAATAATATGTCGGCAGCCATTATAATCTTAATTGTCGTAGGCGTCTTGGCCCTGGTGGTAGGCCTTATTTATAACGGGCTGGTCCGCGCCAAGGTCCGCACCGACGAGGCCTGGAGCGACATCTCGGTCCAGCTGAAACGCCGCTACGACCTCATTCCTAACCTGGTCAATACCGTCAAGGGTTACGCCGCCCACGAAAAAAGCGTTTTTGAAGACGTCACTGAAGCCCGGGCCCAGGCGCTTAACGCCCAGACCGTATCCGAGGCTGCCAAAGCCGATAATCAGTTCCAGGCCGCCCTGAAAAGTCTGTTCGCTGTCGCCGAAGCTTATCCTGACCTTAAGGCCAACCAAAGCTTCCAGCAATTACAGGGCGAGCTAGTGGACACCGAGGACAAGATCCAGGCCGCCCGCCGGTTCTATAATGGCGCCGCCCGCGATTTCAACGTCCGTATCCAGACTTTCCCCGGTAAATTTTTCGCCAACATGCTGGGCTTTAAACCGCGCGATTTCTTCGAAGTCAGCGACTCCGAGGCGGCGGCTGTCGGCCAGCCCGTGAATGTCGATTTCTCATCTGATTCTAAGCAACCCGCTAAAAAATAAGCCCCATGTATGAGCAAATAGCGTCTAATAAGCGGCGTACCATCTTTTTAATGGTGTTTTTCCTGGTAATCCTGTGGGCGCTTGGCTATCTGATCGGCAAAGCTACCGGCAATCCAGGACTGCTGTTCTTTTTCGGCCTGTTTTCGATCGGTTACTCGATAATCAGTTACTTTAGCGGCTCTAAGTGGGCGCTGGCCATTAACGGCGCCAAGCAGATCCAAAAAAGCGATGATCCGCGGCTGTGGCGGACAGTAGAGAATTTGGCGATTACCGACGGCCTACCGATGCCTAAAGTTTATATAATGAACGATCCCTCGCCTAATGCTTTCGCCACTGGCCGCAATTACGATAACGCGGTAGTCTGCGCCACCTCCGGACTGCTGCAGATAATGGACGATAACGAACTGCAGGGAGTGATAGCCCACGAGCTAGGTCACGTCAAAAATTACGATATGCGGGTTAACACCCTGGCGTTCGCCCTGGTCGGCGTTATTTCGCTGATCGCCGATTTCTTTCTGCGCTGGTCATTCTTTGGCGGTCGCGACGACCGCCAAGGCAACAATCAGCTGCTAATCGTTTTAGCGCTGGGAGCCGCAATTATAGCCCCTATAGCCGCGACTTTGTTGCAATTATCCATAAGTCGCCGCCGCGAATACTTAGCCGACGCCACCGGCGCTTTGACTACCCGCTACCCCGAAGGTTTAATTAGCGCCCTGCAAAAGCTGGAACGCACCGGCAGCGCGACCCGCGTCCAAAACACCTCTACGGCCCACATGTTCTTTGCTAATCCGCTAAAAGGCCACAGCCTTTTAAACTTATTCAGCACTCACCCTCCGCTTGAGGCCCGCATCACGGCCCTAAAGGAAATGAAGTTATAAAAACGGTTAAAATACCCCTGTTTTAAGATATAATATAGGAATGGCAAAAGAGGTGAAAAAGCCGGCTAAGAAGAGGGCGGCCGCTGCCGGGCGTACTCGCCAGCTTACTAAGAAACAGCGCAAATCCAAAGCCAGACAGCAGGTCCGCCAGCGCCAGCCGCTACCGGGCAGTTTCCGGCTGACTTGGCAAGTTTTAGCCACCCTTAAAAGGTACTGGAAGACGCTGGGCGGCATCGTGCTGGTATATCTGTTTTTGAATATAGTTTTTGCCAGCGGCATCAGCAATATCAGCAGCAATTTCGACACTATCAAGTCTGATCTGCAGACTACCGGCGGCCACGGCTTATGGCACGCGGCCGGTGGCTTCGGCAGCCTGGTAGCGACCTCCGGCGCGGGCAGCAGCGCCACCGGCTCTGCTTTACAGAGTGTTTTGTTTATCCTTGAAAGCCTGGTCATCATCTGGGCCCTGCGGCACCTGCTGTCCGGCCAGCCAGTAACCGTTAAGCTGGCTTTTTACAAATCCATGGCGCCGCTCATACCGTTCCTTCTGGTCATAGCGGTCATCATAATCCAGCTGCTGCCGGTGACTATCGGCGGCTTGGTCTTATCGGTGGTATCGACCAGTATATTTACCAGCTCCGCTTTGGCGACGATATTTACGGCCGTGGTTTTCGGGCTACTGGCGGCGTGGTCCATCTATATGGTCAGCGCTTCGGTATTCGGGCTTTATATCGTCACATTGCCGGATATGCAGCCGCGCCAAGCTCTGCGTTCGGCCCGTGATCTGGTACGTTTCAGGCGGCTGGCCGTCATCCGCAAGGTCTTTTTCATGCCCCTCTTCGTACTGGCGGTGATGGCCGTGATTATCGTACCGTTGATACTTTACGCGTCCTCGGTGGTGCCGGCGGCGTTTTATGTACTGAGTATGCTGGCTATCCTGTTTGTCCATACTTATTTATACAGTCTTTATAGAGGGCTGATAGCATGAACGGTTCGCCGGCGGAGCGGGCGGCTAAGCTACGCGAACTAATCAACGACTATCGCTACAACTATCACGTCCTGAACAAGTCGATAATGAGCGAAGCGGCGGCCGATAGTTTAAAGCACGAGCTAAGCCGGATCGAGGCTGAGCATCCGGAACTTATTACGCTGGATTCGCCGACCCAGCGGGTCGCCGGCGAACCGCTGCCGCAGTTCAATAAGATCGAGCATAGCAGCCGGATGCTTAGCTTGAACGACGTCTTTGACGAGATTGAATTCCAGGCTTGGGTAGTCCGTATCAAAAAACTGGCCGGCCAAGAACGGATTGAATTTTTCATGGACCTGAAGATGGACGGCCTGGCCTGCGCGCTGGTTTACCAAGACGGAGTATTAGTACAAGGTGTTACTCGCGGCGACGGTTTCGTCGGCGAAGATGTCACTGCTAACATCCGGACCATCGAATCCATCCCGTTGCGTCTGCGCCGCGCCAAAGGTTATGAAAAGTTCTTGGCCGGCCGCACCGAGATTCGCGGCGAGATCGTCATGTACAAGGATCAATTCGAAAAACTTAACGCCGCGCGCGAGAAACAGGGCTTGCCCAAATTCGCCAACCCGCGCAATCTGGCGGCCGGCACCATCCGCCAGCTGGATCCCAAACTAGTGGCCAGCCGGCCGCTGCAGTTTCATGCTTACGACATGCTGCGCGATATCCCCGCCGATCTGCCAACTAACGATTACGTCTACGAAGCTATCCGCCAGCTTGGCCTGCGAGCCAATAACGAAGTGGCGGTCGCGAAGTCTCCCGAAGAAGTGCTGACTTTCGCTAAAAAATGGGAAGATAAACGCCATGCTCTAAAATTCAATACCGACGGCCTGGTCGTCAAAGTGAATGACCGCGGACTGTTCCGCCGTCTGGGAGTAGTCGGCAAGGCGCCGCGCGGGGCCGTAGCTTTTAAATATCCCGCCGAACAGGCTACTACCAAAGTTAAGGATATCTTCGTCAGTATCGGCCGGACCGGTTCGGCGACGCCGGTCGCCATGCTGGAACCGGTAGTGGTGTCCGGCAGTACCGTCCAGATGGCCACTCTGCATAACGAGAGCGAGATAGCCCGCAAGGACATCCGTATCGGCGATACGGTTATCGTGCATAAGGCCGGCGACGTCATCCCGGAGGTCGTGGAGCCTCTAGTTAAGCTTCGTGATGGCAGCGAGCGCGAATTCGTCATGCCGACGCACTGTCCGGATTGCGGCACTAAGCTGGTGAAGGCCAAAGCCGAAGATGCCGTCTGGCGCTGCCCTAATAACGCCTGTCCTTCCCGCGCCTGGAAGCAGGTTGAACACTACGCCAGCAAGGCTGCTTTGGATATCGACGGTCTGGGCGAAAAAAATGTAATCACATTATTGCAGGCCAAGCTGGTCAGCGACCCGGCTGATCTATATAAGATAAAAAAAGAAGACCTGCTTAAATTGGACCGCTTCGCCGAAATTTCCGCCACTAAACTAGTCAAAGCCATCCAAGACAAAAGGCATCCGCCGCTGGCCCGCTTCATTTATGGCTTGGGCATCCGGCATATCGGCACCCAGACCGCCATCGACCTAGCCGCCCATTTTAAGACGCTTGATAAGCTGCGTAATTCGACCATTGATGAACTATCCAAGGTAGATGGCATCGGCGAAGTCGTCGCCGAGGCGGTCGTGGAGTGGTTCGAAGAGCCTCGCAATAAGAAGCTTTTAGAAAAGTTCGAGAAACTGGGCGTCGAGGCGGAAAAAGCCAAAGAAATATCCGGCCCGCTGAGCGACAAGAACTTCGTGGTTACCGGCAGTTTAGACAGTATGAGCCGCGAAGAAGCCGGCGAGCGCATCCGGGCGCTAGGCGGCACTTTCCAAAGCTCGGTCGGTAAAGAAACGGACTATCTGGTAGTAGGCGCCAATGTCGGCGCCAGCAAGCTGGCCAAAGCTACCAAACTCGGCACTAAACAAATCGACGAACAAGAGCTCCTAAGGCTTATTGACAAAAAGTAAGCTCAAGCGTGTAATTATATCAAGCTTCGCGCACCAGGGCTCGCGCTAAGAAAGCAAAATAAACACCCACACGTCTAAGGCTAAAGTCTTGGACCAAAAACAAAAGCTTCCGACCCGGGCCCGCGGGTGGGCTGCGCGAAGATGAAAATATCCGTCAAAATGACGGATATTTTCATTGGTGGAGCATAAGGGATTCGAACCCTTGACCTCCTGCATGCCATGCAGGCGCGCTAGCCAACTGCGCCAATGCCCCGAATTTGCAAATTATACTATATGGTGGAGCTGAGGAGACTCGAACTCCTTACCTCGGCAATGCGAATGCCGCGCTCTACCAGGTGAGCTACAGCCCCTTGTTTGCCCGCCTATTATACAAAAATTCCACTACTGTTAAAATACCGGTAATGAGATTGAATGCTTTTTTGGCTAGAGCAGGGATAGATTCGCGGCGGGGCGCCGACCGGCTGATCAAAGCCGGTAGGATATCCGTCAACGGCCGGCTGGGCCAGCTTAACGACGACGTATCAGAGGCTGATGACATCCGGGTGAACGGCCGGCGTATCAACGCCCAAAAGCCGCGCTATATACTCTTATATAAACCGGCCGGCTATATAACTACGCTCAAGGACCCCGACAACCGGGTGAAGGTAACCGACTTAGTAAAGATAAACGAGAGGGTGGTGCCGGTAGGCCGTCTGGACTTCAATACTACCGGCGCGCTGCTATTAACCAACGACGGCGAGCTTACCAATAAGCTTATGCACCCCAGTTTCGAAGTCGATAAGGTTTACGAAGTCGTCGTGGAAGGCGAAGTTACGGACGAGATACTTAACAAGTTAAGTATCGGCGTAAACCTGGAAGACGGAAAGACCGCGCCGGCGGCCGCCAAGAGGCTCGCTGATAACAAGATCGAACTAATTATCCACGAGGGCCGTAATCATCAGGTCAAGCGGATGCTGGCGGCGGTGGGGCTGCCGGTCAAAAGATTGCACCGGTCGAAATACGGGCCGCTGGACCTGGACAGCTTAAAACCGGGCCACTGGCGCGACCTGGCCGAAACCGAAATAAAACTGCTAAAGTAAAGATATGATCCGCGTGGTCCGTATAGTCAGGAACGTCGAGTTCGCCCAGCTGTTCGATACCTTTTTCATCACGGCCATCACCACGATTCTAGCTGTTAGATTTTACCTGAAAGTCACCGGCTATCCCGAGATTGGTAATTCCACTCTGCACATTTCTCATCTATTGCCGGGCAGCCTGCTGATGCTGGCTTCGATCATGGTGCTGCTGGCGGCCGTCAACCGGGCGGCCCGCGGCTTCGCGGCCGTTCTGGCCGGTATCGGTTTCGGGCTGGCCTGGGACGAGCTGGGTAAGTTCATCACTAAAGACAACAATTATTTTTTCCACGCCACGCCGGGGCTGATCTATCTAACCTTCGTGATCTTATACCTGTTGGTACGCTACAGCGCCCAGCGCCGTTTCACCCAGGATGACTATATGGCCAATGTGCTGGATCTTTTAAAAGACGCGGCCATCAAAGACTTGGACCACCGTGAATACAGCCATGCGAAGGAGTTACTGGCGCATGTTTCGCCGCATCACGTGATGTACGGTCCCACCAAGGAGATGCTGGAGAAAGTCAAACCGGCGCCGGACCGCCAGCCGTCGCTGCTAGATAAGCTGATCCAAGCCTTCAAATGGCCTCTGCTGACGCTAAGCAAGCAGGAGTACTTTCCGCGGCTGGTCGTCAATGTCGCGTTGCTCTACGGCTTCGTGTCTTTGATGGCGGCAATCTTTTTCTTCGCCGGTGCGGCTTTGCCGGACAGTATCCATGTTACGAATTTCCTGCAAGGCGACGAATCGGACCTGCTAGGCGGCGTATCGGCCCTGATCTCGGCGCTGCTAGCGGCGGCCGGGGCTTATAAATACACGCGCGGCCGGACCCGTAAAGCCTACAAATATTTCGAACAGGGACTGCTAGTCAACATATTCATCGGCCAGATAGTACTGTTCTTTAAGAGCGAAGGCGTGGCTTTGGTGTGGCTGGCCGTGACTCTATTTCTTCTTATAAATCTTGAGCTGTTATCAGCTGATAAAACTCACCGCAAAGCGCCCCGGGGTATTTAGCAGCTAGGCAAAGGAGCGCCGTGGAAGCGTCCGTTAGTGGCTTTCTGTTCGGCTTCGTCCTTCTGCTGCTGGGCCTGGCTGGCCAGTTCGCAGGCACTCTTAGTGGCGTTCTTGATGGCCAGTTTATTAAGCTGGTCCTCGTGGCGCTGCCAGCCAAAAACACTGCCAGCGACAACTATCGCCACAATAATTAGGAGTATTTTAATCATTCCCTAACTATACTCTGTTTATCATTACCTCTTTTTTAGCTGTTGCATAAAATTACCGTCGTCTAGAAATGCTTAACAGAGAGAAGTTGTAATTATCTCAACAATAATGTATGTTTTATACAGTTAGTCCGACAAAAAAACGTGCACGATGTAAACGGAAAATCGCGCAGCCAAAATTGCCGAATCTAAAAATATTACGGTAAAAGAAAGGCTGCTATGACCTCAAGCATAAAAACAATAAGAATAATTCATATAATTCCTCGTATTCTCGCTCCCAAGGTAAACGCTCAGCAGTACCTTACGAATAAAAAGGAGCCGGCGGAGCTGATCACAGAGGTAAAGCCTTCGAATCAAAACGTTAAAGACGCCGTCATAAAAGAAACTTACCTGCGTAAAGCGGTCTTCCGCCGTCTGGCGATTAAGATGCGCAGGGAAAACTCCTAAGCCTGATTGTCGTTGCTGGGGCTTAAATTCCCTCAAAAACAAAATTTCTCTCCCTGAGCGTATAATCCAAGCATGCCGACCATTAATATTTTTTACAATGACGCCGGATTTGAGGCCGAGCTTAAGAAAGTAACGGCGTCGCTTAAGAAATATGCTGCCGAACAGCTTACGTGCGGCGACATCGAACTGAGTCCCGATGAGGTTAGTGTCAGGTTTCTAAAAAACGAAAGCGACGGGATGCTGGCGCCAGTCGAACTCGAAATATCCGCCGCCGCGTTCAAAGAACGAGTAGATAAGCAGGATCAGATCTGCCTTAATATTCAAAAACTCCTACTGAATAAACTGCAAATACCAGATATCAAAGTCTGGCTGATATTATCCGAACTAGGCCACAGCTGGGAATAGCCCGGCTTAAATTCCCTCAAAAACAAAATTTCTCGGCTCTTCAGCTATAATTCGACGTAGTGAAAGAAGCTATTGGTTTCATCGCCGCAATCCTGGTTTTTGTTGGTTATGTGCCATATATCAGGGATATTCTTAAAGGGAAAACTCATCCGCATGTTTATAGTTGGTTTCTCTGGGGGCTTTTGACTGTCGTCATCTTTGGAATTCAGATTAGCCATCACGCCGGCCCAGGCAGTTTCGTAACACTGGCGGCGGGAGCGATGTGCTTGATTGTGATTTTCCTGGGACTGAAGAAGGGTAAACGAGACATTGTTTTGGCCGATAAAGTCGTATTGGTTCTCACTCTTCTGACCATTGTTATTTGGCTGTTCGTTAAGCGCCCACTGCTGGCGATTATTCTGGCGTCGTTAGCGGATTTGTTGGCTTTTGTGCCTACGGTACGCAAGTCGTGGAATAAACCGTTTAGCGAAACTTTATCACTCTATCAGTTAAATACGCTCCGTTTCGGGCTTGGCGCCATAGCATTGGAACAGTTCAGCTTCATCACGGCAATATGGCCGGTCATGTGGGCCGTCTGCAATGGATTGTTCGCTCTGATGCTTATATCGCGCCGCAAGACTTTAACCGCCGGGGCTTAAATCCCATCAAAATTCCCTAAAAGTGGCATAACAGTTTAGCTTATGCTATAATATGGTGTAATAGTTCGTTTAAGCGGCGCTATTTGGGCGCTATTTTTTATGAAGCAAGACCCGTCAAAGATTAGAAATATAGCTATTATCGCCCATGTCGACCATGGTAAGACTACCTTGGTAGACGGGCTGTTAAAACAGAGCCACACCTTCCGCGACAACCAGGCCGAGATGAGCCAAGACTTGATAATGGACAGCGGCGACCAGGAGCGCGAGCGGGGCATCACCATTACCGCCAAAGTAACGGCTGTGCAGCACAATGATTATCGGATTAACATCATAGATACGCCGGGCCACGCTGATTTTAGCGGCGAGGTGGAACGCACCGTCAACATGGCCGATGGCTGTTTGCTGATTGTCGACGCCCAGGAAGGCCCGATGCCCCAGACCAAGTTCGTACTTGGCATAGCTTTAGCCAACGAGCTGAAACCGATTGTTATTATCAATAAAATCGATAAAAACGGCGCCCGAATTGCCGAAGTAGAGGACGAACTCGCCGATTTATTTTTAGAGCTGGCCGTGCATGAAGAGCAGTTGCATTACCCAGTCTATTACGCCGTGGGCCGCACCGGCAAAGCCTGGGCCAAACCGCCGGAAGATATCGAAGCGCCGGGCGATTTGGAAGTTATTTTTGACGCTATTCGCGACCAGATCCCGGCACCACAGGTGGAAAGCGGCAAACCTTTCCAGATGTTAATCTCCGCCCTGGCGTACGACAATTTTAAAGGTAAATACGCCATAGGCCGCATAAACTGCGGCAGTGTAAAACCCGGCGACCAAGTTACCCTATGCAAAATAGACGGCACCCAGGCCAAAGCCAAAGTCGACAGCGTGCTGATAAGTCACGGAACTGGTAAGGCCGAAGTGCCAGCCGGCATCGCCGGCGACATTGTGCAGCTGACCGGCATCGGCAACGCCAAGATAGGCGAGACCGTGGCTGATGACACTGAGCCCGAGGCTTTGCCCGTGATGGAAGTCGAAGCCCCGACCCTGAAAATTTATTTAGGCCCCAACACCAGCCCGTTCAAGGGGTTGGAAGGCGAATTCAACACTTCCCGCCAAATCGGCGATAGGCTTAAAAAAGAGCTGGAAACCAACGTCGGCCTGCGGGTTGTAGACGACGGCATAGGCTTTAACGTGTCCGGCCGCGGTGAACTGCACCTATCCGTATTAATCGAAGAACTACGCCGCGAGGGCTACGAATTTGAAGTCGGCCGGCCGCAAGTCGTAACCCACGAAGAAGACGGCAAAACCGTCGAGCCGGTAGAGGAAGTAATTATAGAAGTCCCGGCCGAACACGTCGGCTCGGTCCAGCAGGAACTGGGTGCCCGGCGGGCCACTTTAAAAGAACAGTTCGCCAGCCCCAAAGGCGTCACCAAACTTATTTACGAAATGCCCACCCGCGCGCTACTGGGCTTGCGCAGCATCCTTATCACCAACACCAAAGGCACGGTGATCATGAATAGCCTGATGGTAGGCTACAGCCCGCTGGGCGCGCCGCTGAACAAACTGCGCAATGGGGCGTTAATCGCCTGGGAAACCGGCACGACTATGGCTTACAGCCTAGAAACCGCCGAAGCCCGCGGCACCATCTTTGTAGCACCGGCCGAGAAAGTTTACGCCGGCCAGATTATCGGCTTAAACCGCCGCGGCGACGACATGGAAATAAACGTCTGCAAAGCCAAGCACCTGACCAATATGCGAAGCTCTAGCTCGGATGGCACCGTGCAGCTGACGCCGCCGACCATCTTCAGCCTGGAACAATGCCTAGACTTCATAGAAAACGACGAACTGTTAGAAGTTACTCCCAAATCCCTGCGCCTGCGCAAGCGTGAGCTCGACCCCAATAGGCGCAAACGCCAAAACCAGCGCTAAAACCCTCCTCTTGGTATAATTCAGACAGTGAAAAAACAGGCTAAGAGAATAGTCGCCGCCATCCTTGGCTACCAGATACGCGCCCTGACTAAAAAAAACGATATCAAAGTGATAGGCGTGGTCGGCAGTATCGGCAAAACCAGCACCAAACTGGCTATCGCCGAAGTGTTGCAGGCCGGCTTTCGGGTGCGGTACCAAGAAGGTAACTATAACGATATAGTCAGCGTGCCTTTGATATTTTTCGGCGAGAATATCCCAAGCTTATTTAATCCGATAGCTTGGCTGGCGGTTTTTTGGCGCAACCAAAGACAGCTGAGCCGGTCATATCCTTATGACGTGGTCGTAGTCGAGCTGGGCAGCGACGAGCCCGGCTCGATACTGCCATTTAAGAAATACCTGAATCTGGAAATCGGCGTACTGACGGCTATTACCCCGGAACACATGCAGGCTTTCGGAAATATGGACGCCGTAGCCAAAGAGGAGCTGGCCGTCAGCCAATTTTCCAGCCTGGTGCTGGCTAACAGGGATTTATGCCCGCGAAAGTACCTGCCTAGCGCCGGCGGATTACTGACTTACGGCCTAGACACCGCCGCCGACTTCAAGCCGGATGCCAAAACAACCACCGGTAAGTCTAAGGCTGAAATCTACAGCGCTTTGGCGGCGTCGGCCGTGGCCCGGAAATTAGGCATGAATGCCGGGGCGATTGAAAAAGGGTTGGAGAATATCAAACCCGTCCCAGGCCGCATGCAGCGGCTGGCCGGCGTAAATGGTTCGACCATCATCGATGATTCATATAATGCCAGCCCCAATGCCGTCAAGCTGGCGCTAAACACGCTTTATGAGACCGAAGCACCGCAAAAGATCGCGGTGCTGGGGAATATGAACGAACTTGGCGATTATTCCAAAAAGGCCCACGAAGAGATAGGCGACTTATGCGATCCGAAGCAGCTGGAACTGGTAGTGACGATCGGTCCGGACGCCAACAAATATCTGGCGCCGGCGGCATCGGCCAAGGAGTGCCGGGTACACAGCTTTGACAGCCCGTACGATGCCGGGGATTTCCTAAAACCGGTTATTAAAAAGGGCGCGGTAGTCTTAGTGAAGGGTTCGCAGAACAAAGTATTCGCCGAAGAAGCCATCAAAAGCTTTCTGGCCGATCCGGCCGATGTCGCTAAATTGGTCCGCCAGAGCGAGGACTGGATGAAAGTTAAGAAAAAGGCATTCAGCCGATGAAAATATTGGTGCTGGGCGGCGGGATATCGCCGGAGCGTCAGGTTTCGCTACGGTCGGCCACGGCCGTCGCCGATGCCGGCCGCCAAGCTGGCTTCGAAATCATAGAGGCCGATCCGGCCGACGGCCTGGATGTCCTTGATGGCCTGAAGGACACCTTGGTTTTTCCGATCCTGCATGGCAAGAACGGCGAAGACGGCGTTATCCAGAAAGAAATAGAAGCCCGCGGATTGCCATACTTAGGATCGGACAGCGCCGCTTCGATAGCCTGTTTCGATAAATGGACTACCAGGCTGGAACTGCTGCAGATAAACATCCTGATGGCCGAGGCGGCGCTGGTTGACGAGAAAAGCTACCAATCACATCCCCTCAACAAGGTCCATCATGTGTTAAAGATAGTTCACGGCGGCTCCAGTATCGGTACCCTGGTCGTGAGGCAAGACGAGGCGCAGGACGAGCAAGCGGTCAGCGAGATATTCGCCATGGAAGACAAGGCCGTACTCGAAAAACTCATCGAAGGTACCGAGATAACCGTGCCGGTGCTGGACGGCAAGGCTTTACCGGTAATAGAGATAGTGCCGCCGCAGGACGAAGAGTTCGATTACGACAATAAATATAACGGCCGGACCCAGGAACTGGTGCCCGCTAAATCCGTCAGCCAAGAGATCCAAGCCCAAGCCCGCGGCTTAGCCGAACAGATTAATACGGCTATGGGCGCCAGGCACTTGTCACGGGTGGATATGATGATAGATAAGCAGGGGAGCTTGTTCGTCCTGGAAATAAACACTATGCCTGGTATGACGACCGGCAGCCTGTATCCTAAATCCGCCGCCGCCGCCGGCCTGTCTATGGCCGACCTAGTAAAGCGGTTCGCCGATTTAGTTAAAAGAGATTTTAGGTTGGGAGACGGATGATAGAGTTGAATTCCACGCAAGCTTATTTCAGAAACGGTTTCGTTCCGTTCAGCGAGGCCAATGTGAGTATCGCCAGTTCGCCGGTACTTTACGGACTGAGCATCTACACCGTTTTTTCGGCCAACTGGAACGATAAACAGCAGAAACTCTATGTTTTCAGGCTGCGCGAACATTACGACCGGCTGGTGAACTCGGCTAAAATTATGGACTTCGATTCTTTCGCTAACGAGTGGCCGTACGAAAAGTTCCAGCGGACGATGCTGGAGCTGCTAAGCCGGAACGAAGTTAAGGAAAGCGCGCTGGTACGGGTAACCGTATTCATAGACGAATTGGTCGCCGGTACCAAAATCCACGGCCTTAAGAACGCGCTCAGCGCCTACGTTTACCCGATGGGCGAGATTCTGCCGCCAGCCGGCGCGCACGTCTGCATATCCAGCTGGACGCGTAATCCGGACAACGCCATCCCGTCGCGGGCCAAAGTCAACGGCAGTTATGTCAACGCCAGCCTGATGAAGAACGAAGCCCTGCTGAACGGTTATGATGATGCCATCGCCGTGGACGAGCATGGCCACGTGGCCGAAGGCACGGTGGCTAACTTGTTCATCATTCGAGGGGGCGTACTGATTACGCCGGACCCGGCGACCGATATCTTAGAGGGCATTACCCGCAGCAGCGTTCTAACGATTGCCCAGGACTTAAACATCCCCGCCCAGGAACGTAGCATTGACCGCAGTGAACTTTACGTCGCCGAGGAGGCCTTCATGTGCGGCAGCTCGGCCCGCGTGACGCCGGTGCTGTCGATTGATAAACGGACTATCGGTAACGGAAAGATAGGCGACCTAACGGATAAGATAGCCAAAGCATATGGGCAGGCTCAGATTGGCGGAACCGCGGCCTATAAAAACTGGCTTACCTCCGTAAACCCTTAAGCTTGCAAAACCAACCTCTTATGCCACGATAGAGGCATGACAGAAGGCGGGCGTTATGTTTCGATACCGAGGCTGGATCAGCTCCACGGCGATGAGGACCGTTATTACCTGACGCCCCGCCAGGCCCGGCTGCGCCGCGGACATGAGTATGACGAGGGGCAGGGCTTGCTGACAATAGAAGACCCTATTTGGAATACGGTGGAGATTGGCCGCCAGCCGGGCGACGGCTTACTAATAGAGCTATACAACCATCCTTTGGTCCAGCGGACCATGGACGTGGAACAGCTCACTCTGCCTCAGAAATACTCCACGATGCCCGGCTCTACCGATCTGCCTCGTCATGAACATCTATGGGGAAGCGTGGCCTTTATTAGAAAGATGGTTGAGCGGGCTGAAACCGATGGCCGGATTTTCGACCAAAAAGAAAAACTCGTTCTCCAACTTAGGGCCTTACTGCACGACTTGGGTCAGATGGCCGGCTCCCACCTTGGCGATTGGCTGTTGCAAGGCTTCGGCGGTACCGAGGACTACCATGATATCGCCCTGCTTCAGTTGCTGGAAATCGGCGGCATCAACGAGCTGCTGCGCAAGTACAACATCGACCCTTCGGCCGTCTTATACGTCAAAGAGCCCGACTGGATCGAGAACCCATCGCCTGACCTGTGCGTCGACAGGGTTGATTATGGAGCGCGGGAAATTACCCGATGGATAGACCCCTATCCTTATAACTGGCTTCACGACCCGATTTCGCACTTCCGGTTGGTCGACAATAGGATCGTGATGAAGGATAAGAAATCAGCGAAGTTCTTCGGCGTGGCTTTCGGACTTTTAGCCACCGAACATTGGTCTCATCCCACTCATCGCTTGCAGCTGCATCTTTTCGCCGACCTGGTCAAAGGCGGCATAGTGGAGAACGGCTCGCCGGTGTTGAGCCGGTACGGTATCCGTCATCCGGCCGATTTCCTGTATACGACCGATACGGACATATTCGAATCCACCCAGCAAGTCGGCATCCTTAATAACGATCTGCACGCCGTGATGCTCGATATCGCCCGCGACCAGCGGCGATGTTTCGCTTGGGGCCGGGAAGACGAAATAGAAAATTTCATCCGGACGGCGATGAGGGATAAAGAAAGTCCTTTCGCGGAAGAAATCCGGGATTATCTGCCGCCTCTGGAATCCCGGACTTGGAAAGGGGAGTATGCCGGCGCGAAGCCGCCCAACCTGGAGTTCGTCCCGGTAGCTGAAGCCGCTGACGTCAAAGATTACGGTCGGAATAAAAGTACGCTAGATGTTTTTATGCCGCCTCTTAAGCCGCGGGCCGTGGACCCGTTATTCTTCACTTCGAAAGGTAAAGTGGCCCGCCTGAGCCGGTCCGATAAATATTTCGCACAGTTGCTGGGGCAGCATAAGGCCATCCAGGCCCAAGCTTACGTGGCGCGGATACACCTGGCGCCGGACTTCGCTACCGAACTGAAGGGGAAGTTGAGCCAGGTCCAGCAGGAATGGGACAGGCTGTTCCTGGCTCCCCGGGCCGACGCCGAAACGATGTCCCGCGCCTTGGGAGATATAGCCTGGCACGCCACCTTGCGCCACAGATACTGATAAATAGTCTTCTTTCTCTGTTAAAATTAGAACGATATGAGGCGTTATAATCCCAAGGAGATAGAGCCTAAGTGGCAGCAGGTCTGGGCCGAATCCGGCATTTATAAGACCGACATGAGCCGCACGGCCGACAAGTTCTATGTCATTCCTATGCTGCCTTATCCCTCCGGCGATCTGCATATCGGACATTGGTATAACTTCGGGCCGACAGATACGGTGGCCCGTTTCCGGCGAATGCTGGGCAATAACGTCCTGACGACCATCGGCTTTGACGCATTTGGCCTGCCGGCCGAAAACGCCGCGATCAAACGCGGCATCCAGCCGGCTAAATGGACTTACAGCAACATTGACAGCATGAAACGCCAGATTGCCCAGATCGGCGCCAGCTACGACTGGGACCACACCTTGGCTACCTGCCAGCCGGACTTTTACCGCTGGAACCAATGGCTGTTTCTCAGGCTGTACGAAAAAGGACTGGCTTACCGGGCCAAGCGCGTGGTCAACTGGTGCCCCAAGGACCAGACGGTGCTGGCTAACGAACAGGTGGTCGGCGAAGACAATGTCTGCGAGCGCTGCGGCACGCCGGTCATCCAAAAGGAGCTGGAGCAATGGTTCTTTAAGATCACCGATTACGCCGAACGCTTATTAGACGACCTTGAAACCGTGGAGTGGCCGCAGAAGGTCAAGACCATGCAGGTCAACTGGATCGGCAAAAGCCAGGGCGCCTTGATAAAATTCCGAGTTCCGGATACCAGACATCAAATCGAAGTATTCACGACCCGGCCGGATACGATCTACGGCGCCACCTATATGGTGCTGGCGCCGGAACATCCGCTAGTCAAAGTGATCACGACCGATGAATGCCGGCCGCGGGTAGAGCAATATATAGAAGAGACCAGCCACAAGACCGAGCTGGAACGCAAAGAAGGCGAAAAACACAAGACCGGTTCGTTCACTGGTGCTTACGTTCTTAATCCAGCGACCAAAGAAAAGATTCCAATTTGGATAGCGGATTATGTGCTGTTCAGCTATGGTACTGGCGCTATCATGGCCGTTCCGGCCCACGACCAGCGCGATTATGAGTTTGCCAAAAAATTCAATCTGCCCATAAAGCAAGTGATTATGCCGTGCGAAGACGACAGTACCAACCCGCCCAAAGAGGAGTTCGAGGAGGTGGAGCGGCCGACGGTAATAGTCCATCTTTTGGATAAGTCGACCGGCAAGTATGCCTTGTTGGATTGGCACGAAAGCCTGGAAGGAATCACCACGGCGGTCATGGGCGGCATAGAGAAAGGCCAGACCCCCGAACAAGCCGCTTTGAATGAGATCAAAGAGGAAGCGTCGATTAAAGATGCCAAGATAACCAAGAAGCTGGCTTGGGTAACCGGCGCGCGTTACTGCGCGTCGCACAAACAGCAGAACCGTAAAGCAGTGGCCTACGGATTGGTCGCCGAAGTCGAGAACCTGGATAACCAGGCGGAGATAGCGGCTTCCGAGAAAAAACTTCATACCCTGGTCTGGGTAGATAAAAAGGAAGTTTTAGACCGATTGACGCCCGAACATCAGAAACTGGTGTGGAACCAGCTGTGGGACGAAACATCTTTGGACGACGAGGGAGAGCTTATCGACTCGGGGAAATACACTGGATTGAGCTCGGCTGAGGCCCGCGATAAGATCGTGGCCGACCTGGCTAAGGAGGACGTCGCCAAGGAACAGGTTAATTACAAGCTGCGTGATTGGCTGATCAGCCGCCAGCGTTACTGGGGTACGCCGATCCCGATTATTTACTGCGAGAAATGCGGCATCCGGCCGGTGCCGGAGGCGGATCTGCCGGTGATTCTGCCCGAAGACGTAGAGTTTGAGCTATCCGGCCAATCGCCGCTGACGCACCGGCCTGACTTCGTTAATACCAGCTGCCCGGAGTGCGGCGGTCCGGCCAAGCGTGAAACCGATACCATGGACACCTTCGTGGATTCCAGCTGGTACTTTTTGCGCTATCTGGACGCCAAGAATGACAAAGCCCCGTTTGACACCGATTTAATCAATCGGTGGATGCCGATGGACCATTATATCGGCGGCATCGAACATGCTATCCTGCACCTGTTATACGCTCGTTTCGTAACCAAATTCTTACATGATAACTACGGCTTGGATTTCGAAGAGCCGTTTAAGAAGCTGACCAATCAGGGGATTATCTTAGGCCCCGACGGCCAGAAGATGAGCAAAAGCCGCGGCAATGTCGTCAATCCTGACGAACAGGTCAATAGCTATGGCGCCGACAGCTTACGGCTATATCTGATGTTCATGGGCCCATACGAGCAAGGCGGTCCGTACGATATGAGTGGCATCGCCGGTAGCCGCCGGTTCCTGGACAGGCTATGGGTGCTGGTCGGCGAATTTCTGGAAGCCGAAGGCCCGAATAACTCAAAAGATTTAGAGATTGCCGCCACCACCCATAAGGCGATTAAAAAAGTCAGCCGGGACCTAGGACAGTTGGGCTTTAACACGGCCATCGCCGCCATGATGAGTCTGGTTAACGAACTTTATAAGATCAAGGCCGAAACAGGTATCAGCCAGTCGACTGGATGGCGGTTCGCGCTGGAAACCTTAACCCAGCTTTTAGCGCCTTTCGCTCCGCATATCACCGAAGAGATCTGGGAAAGCTTGGGCCATGACAGCTCGATCCATATCTCGAACTGGCCGCTCTGGGACGATAAGCTGGTCGCCGAGGAAGTAATTACCTTGGCTGTCCAGGTCAACGGCAAAGTCCGCTCCGAAATCGTCGTAGCCGCCGATATAACCGAAGAAGACGCTATCGCCGCCGCTAAGTCCGATGAAAAAATCGCTACTCAGATAGCCGGCAGGCCAGTTAAAAAAGCCATCTACGTTCCCGGCCGGCTGGTCAGCCTTGTAATCTAAGGTGATAAACGGTATAATCGAGCCTAAGCTACAAGTTAATTTAAGCCCCAAAAAGGAGTGTTCTTAGTGGGAAAGCCCAAGAAACGAACCAGTTCCCGCCGCACCGGCATGCGCCGCAGCCACCTGGTCCGAAAACTAGCCCGCCGCGTCAACGCCAAAAGCCCGGTCAAAGTCGGGGCCGCCAGTAAGACTCCTGAAGCCTAAAAAGCTCGTAGCTCGGACGAACCGCTAAGGTATACTAAAATGAGTGGTTCGGCTAAACAAAGCTAGAAAGATTGACAACGTATGAGCGCTAATCGCCATCTTGGCCGCATTGTTGCACTCCAAACTCTTTACGAGGAGGATTTTCGTCGGGAAGTTGAAGACTCCGGCCTAAACCTTGACGAGGTTTTGGAGCGAAACATTGGGCGATACGAGGAAACGATAGAGGACAAAAACTTTATCGGCGAGTTAGTCCACGGCATTCATGACAAGCAGCAGGAGCTGGATGACATCATCCGGCCAGTGGCTCCAGAATGGCCGATCGAACAGATCGCCCGGATGGACCGCGTAATCCTGCGGATCGGCGTTTACGAATTGCTGTTCGAGGAAGGCGTGCCGCCGAAAGTCGTAATCAACGAGGCGGTGGAGCTGGCCAAGGCTTTTGGTGGCGACAACTCCTCTAAGTTCATCAACGGCGTGCTAGGCACCGTCCTGCGTAACAAAGAAGAACCAAAGGCCGCCAAAAAAGCCGCCAAACCTAAACCAACTGCCAAAAAAGGATAAGACTTTAAGATGATGAAAAGGCCCAAGCCGATTTCCGGCTTGCGAAAATTTGTTCAGACGCATCGTCCGGCTATCAAGGAAGTGGTGCGCGAGCCGACCGCCGGCGGTATCGTTTACCGCAAAAACCGGGCCGGCGGCGTTGAGATACTTCTGATCCAGGATTCCAAGGGCCGCTGGACGATTCCTAAAGGCCATATCGAAGATGGCGAGGCCGCCCGGACGACCGCTGAACGGGAAATCCGCGAGGAGACCGGGCTGCAGAAGATGAAGGTCGGCGACTGGCTGGGCAAGATCAACTTCCGTTATCGCCGAGCCGACAGCCTGGTGCTGATGACCACCGAAATATTCTTAGTCGAGGCTCTAGGCGACAGTGGCAAGATAAAGGCCGAGGAATGGATGAAAAGTATCGGCTGGCTGAGCGCTAACGAGGCCTTAGACAAGATCGAATACGAGGACATCGGCAAATTGATTCTGCTCGGCTTAAAGAAAATCAGGAATAGTAAGTAAGGAGACTGACCAAAAAACTCATGGACATTACCAAATACCAAGCTTTCGCCAATGACCATTTCGGCGGTTTTGATGACACCCAGCTGCTGGTGACGGCCTTCACGCATCGCTCATACCTGAACGAGCATAAGAAGACCGCGCTGGAACATAACGAACGGCTGGAGTTCCTAGGCGATGCCGTTTTGGAACTGGTAGTCACCGAATATCTTTATGGCAATTATAAAGAGCCGGAAGGCATTCTGACCAACTGGCGCAGCGCTTTGGTGCGTACCGAGAGCATCAGCGCCGCCGCCGCCCGCGAGGGGTTTGAACCACTGCTACGCTTAAGCCGCGGCGAGAAGCGTGGCTCGGAACGGGCCCGCCAGCAGATACTGGCCAATACTTACGAATCCGTAATCGGGGCGCTTTATTTGGAGAAAGGTTATGAAGCCGCCAAAGACTACATTACCAAAACCCTGCTGACGACCTTCGACACCATTTTAGAATCCGGCACCTGGCTTGACCCCAAATCGCGCCTGCAGGAGCTGGTGCAGAACAAAGAGGGCTTTACTCCGGTATACAAGGTAATCAGCGAAGAAGGCCCGGACCATGATAAGGTATTCGTCGTCGGCGCATTCGTGAATAACCAGCTGATGGGCGAAGGAACCGGGCCCAGCAAGCAGGCGGCCCAGGTGGCAGCCGCCACCGCGGCCATCAAACAATATAAGAAGAATTGACAACAGAGGTGGATATCTGTAAAATTTCAGGGACTACAAGGAGTTAGTATTTAATGTTAGCCATCCGTCTTCAAAGAACCGGCCGCAGCGGCCACGCCCAATTCAGGGTGATTGTTCAGGACAGCCGTTTCAGCCCCACTGGCGGCCGCATAGTAGCTTATCTGGGCAGCTATGACCCGCACACCAAGACCGCCGCCATCGATAGCCAGCAGGCCGCCAAATACCTAGAGAACGGCGCCCAGCCGTCCGACCGGGTGGCGCGTCTGCTGCAAAGCCAAGGCGTAAAATTACCGGCTTGGGTAAAGCTCAGCGAACCCAGGGAGCGGACGGTGCGCAATCCGGACAAACGCCGCAGCACCCGCCCGGCCGAAGCCGAAGCGCCGTCCCAGGGAGGCGACGCGACGACCGAGCCGGCCGCCGAAGCTCCGGTAGCTGAAGAAGCTGTCACTCAAGAAGCTGAGACCACCAACGAAGCCGCCGAACCCGCGGCCAAAGAAACTCCATCTGAGCCGGAAACTCCAGCCGAAGAGGTGCCGGCCGTCGAACCCGAAGCTGAAGAACCAGCCGCCGAAAAGCTGGCCGAGTAAACCGTTCAGACCAAGAGAATTCTTACATAACCTGTCAAATCATACTGATATAATAATTATTGCTACTAGATAAGGAGATTCCGTATGGCCGCCAGCATAGACCAGCAATTCATTGAGTACATCGTAAAATCACTCGTCAACAATCCCGATGCCGTTAAAATCGAGCGCACCATCGACGAAAAAGGCGTTCTGCTGGAACTGTCGGTAGATCCGGAAGACTTGGGCCGGGTAATCGGCAAGCGCGGCGCTACCGCCCAAAGCCTGCGTACCTTATTACGGGCTCTGGGTACCAAGAACGACGCCCGTTATAACTTAAAAATAATTGATACCGGCGAACCTGGCGACCGTCCGGCGCCGCGACGCGACGACAAACCGGCGCCAGCCGACGATATTGCTGACGATGATACACCTCCGGCCAAGGACGAGCCGGCCGACGAAGAGGTCGTAGAAGAAGAACAGGTCGAAGAAGTCATAGCCGAAGACGAGCCGTCGGATGTTGTATCGCGCACCCGAGCCGAACTAGCCGACCTAGACGACCTCGACGTTTAAAGTGAAAATTCAGATAATAACGCTATTTCCGGAGATGTTCGAGGGCGTTTTGAATTCCAGCATGCTATGGAAAGCCCAAAAAGAGAGCTTGGTAGAGTATGAGCTGATCAATCTGCGGGATTTCGGCATCGGCCCACGCAAGCAGGTCGATGATACACCGTATGGCGGCGGGGATGGCATGGTGCTGCGGCCGGAGCCGCTGTTCGCGGCCGTTGAGCACGCTAAAAAGATCGACCCCGACGCCCAAGTCCTGCTGATGACGCCGCGGGGCGAAATCTTCGGCCAGAAGATGGCCCGCGAATTCGCGGCCACCGAAGCCGGCCTGATTATTATCTGCGGCCATTATGAAGGCTATGATGAGCGGATTACTACTCTGGTCGATAAAGAAATATCGGCTGGTAATTATATTCTAACCGGCGGTGAGATTCCGGCTATGGTTGTAGCTGATGCCGTGACGCGGCTGATCCCAGGCGTGCTGGGCGGCGAAACCAGCGCCGTCAATGAAAGTTTCAGCGCTCAAGACGAGAAAGAGCACGCGCACTATACGCGGCCTGAAGAGTTCCGCGGTCTGAAAGTGCCGGACGTCCTGCTTAGCGGCCACCACGCCCAAATCGCCAAATGGCGCCGCGAAAATCAGAAATAGATGCCGCTTTTGGTGTATTATAGAAACAATAAATAAAAGCGAGGGGACATATGAGATCTTATCGAGATTACAGGTCAAACTGGTCTGGTGGGGAAAAGACTCCGGCGTTAAGCCCGGCAAGCTGGAACGCGCTGGCCATACCGGCGGCCGTTTTATTCGTAATGGCCATATTGCAGGTTATCGGCTTCGGGAAGTTCAAAGACTTCCTAGACAACATTAGCGTCGGTTGGCCGGTAGTCGTGGCTATCGTGATAATCATAGCCGAGGTCTGGGGCGCGCTTAGCCTGCTGCGGGTACCGATGAGCGCCATGGCGCGGTTCTGGGGTGTCGCTTTGGCCGTTTTAGTAACCGGCTTCTGGTTCATCGAAAACCTGTTTTTGGTAACCAGCGACACTGCTAAAGCTTTACAGAACAGCGGCTACTTCGGTAAATACCTCAGCCAGTCGCCCGGCTGGTGGACGGTCATAGAAATCAGCGTCCTGCTGTTTTGGATCGCATACGCCGCCGAACTTCTGAAGTGGCGCCCTGAGCGCTCTTAGTAAGCCGGAAAGGAGGGTCTAATGTTCGAGTTGCCAGAGCTGGGCTACGCTTTTGATGCGCTGGAGCCCTATATCGACGCCAAGACGATGGAAATCCATCACGACAAACACCACGCTGCTTACGTAGCCAAGCTAAACGATGCCTTGTCGGCCGCTCCGGAGTGGCAGAACAAGCCGATCGAGGAAATCTTAAAATACATCGAGTCCCTGCCGGGCGATATCCGTACGGCGGTGCGCAATAATGGCGGCGGCCACTACAATCACACTATGTTCTGGGAAACCATGAAACCGGAAGGCGGCAAGGATATCCCGGAAGCCGTTACCAAGACTTTTGGCGGCGCCGGCGATTTTAAAACCAAGTTCACAGACGCCGCCGTCGGCCAGTTCGGCTCCGGCTGGGCTTGGCTGGTCAAAAATGGCGATCAGCTTGAAATCATGTCGACGGCCAATCAGGAGACACCGCTCAAAGACGGCAAGACGCCTGTGCTGGGTTTGGATGTCTGGGAACACGCCTACTACTTGAAATATCAGAACCGCCGCCCGGAATACATAGAAGCGTGGTGGAACGTGGTCAACTGGGATGTCGTCGCCAAACGGCTAAATACTTGACTTGTTAAGTATTTAACCAAGAACATTCACGGCGCGGGCCGTCACCAAGACGACGGTCAGTAACGCGATAAGCGCTTGGACGCTCATTAGAGCTTTAGTGAAATGCGTCAGCGGCATGGTGTCGGTCGGGCTGAAGGCCGTGGAGTTCGTGACCGACAGATATAGATAGTCGAAATAGGTCGGCTCCCAGCCTTCGTTGTGTTTAAGCTGCGATTCCATCTGCGGAAAATCAAACTGGGGGTCGGAATCGTGTTTTTTCACGCCGGTCAGGCCCGGACTGTCGATTTCCCAGTACCACAGACTGAAGGAAATTATGTTGGTTATGAAGATAGCGAAAGCGGCCGTCACCAGATGCTTACCGGGCACATCGCTGCCATTCAGCAGGCCGTTGATGACCAGCCAGAGGGAAGTGATGTTGGTGAAGGAGATAACAGTTATCAGCAGTACCGCTATGGTGCGGTTAATGCTCTTGAAACTGATGTGGCGTTTAGGCGCGGTAACGCCTATACAGGCTATCAGGACCAGTTCGATGATAGCGATAGTCCAGCGGTCGCCAACACGGAGTTCCTTTGGCAAAGTGTACTGCAGGATGACCGCCAACAAAAAAACCAGCTGGGCGTGCCATAACTCCTTGCGGCCGATAGGATGGATCATGATTATCTAAAGTATAACCGCCGTTGTGAATTA
Organism: Candidatus Saccharimonadales bacterium; assembly: GCA_025450575.1. Taxonomy (GTDB): domain Bacteria; phylum Patescibacteriota; class Saccharimonadia; order Saccharimonadales; family UBA10212; genus JAIFWC01. The sequence continues at coordinate 527 of JANWHE010000003.1, read as the reverse complement.
ACGCTAGAATAAGTATAATAACAGGGGTCGAATAATGGGGAATGGCCAAGCGGTAAGGCACTGGGTTCTGGTCCCAGGATCGGGGGTTCGAATCCCTCTTCCCCAGCCATATATTGACGTATAGAGTACTTTATTGTATTTTATTTAAATGTCAGATATTCTTTATCGCCCCAGCCAAACTAATGATACAGACGCCATTTTTAAACTCGTTCCCGAATTGGCTCCCCTCACACCGCATACCAAGTACACTTATTGGAATTTATTCCGTAATTTTGGCAATGCCAGTTTTATCGCGACTGTTGAAAATCGGCCTATAGGTTTTATAACCAGCCATCCAACGACAACTCCCTTAATCGAGTGGTTTATATGGCAAGCAGGAATACTGCCCGAACATCGAGGCAACGGAGTGATTGACGAGTTACAAGACCGGGTCATTAATGTTGCTCGCGAATCGGGAGCAATAGCAATCACCACTAGCATTGAAACTGACAATCCTAGAAGCTTTGGGGCCTTCAGTAGAATGGCAG
>JANWHE010000002.1 GCA_025450575.1 Candidatus Saccharimonadales bacterium | reverse complement strand
GGGCCGCAGCTAAGGAACCCATGGAACTGTTTACCAAAAACACAGGTCTCTGCTAACACGAAAGTGGATGTATAGGGGCTGACTCCTGCCCGGTGCTGGAAGGTTAAGGGGATTTGTATTACGCAATGAACTGAAGCCCCAGTGAACGGCGGCGGTAACTATAACCGTCCTAAGGTAGCGAAATTCCTTGTCAGGTAAGTTCTGACCCGCACGAATGGAGTAATCATATGGGTACTGTCTCGACGAAGAGCTCGGTGAAAGTGCATTGACGGTAAAGATGCCGTCTGTCCGCAGCAGGACGAAAAGACCCCGTGGAGCTTTACTACAGTTTGGCATTGGATCGGGGATATACATGTGTAGCATAGGTGGGAGGCTTTGAAGCCCAGGCGCTAGCTTGGGTGGAGCCACCGGTGAAATACCACCCTTGTATGTTCTCTATTCTTACCCGTGCCGTTAAAAGCTGACATCTCAACGGAGTTCGAGTACTTCTAACGATCATCTATGATGCATCTGTTAGAAGTATGAGCAAGCGAGCTAACGCTCGCTTGCTCGAACTCTTTGATTTTATGTCATCTTTTACCGGCACGGGGACCGTGTCTGATGGGTAGTTTAACTGGGGCGGTTGCCTCCTAAAGAGTATCGGAGGCGTTCAAAGGTTGGCTAGATACGGATGGAAATCGTATCGGTAGTGTATACGCATAAGCCAGCTTGACTGCGAGAGTGACAGCTCAAGCAGGGACGAAAGTCGGAGTAAGTTATCCGCTAACATGCAACCTTTTGGTTGCTGAGAGTGGTATCTATAGCGCTTACGTATAAAAGTTACCCCGGGGATAACAGGCTTATAGCGCCCAATAGTTCACATAGACGGCGCTGTTTGGCACCTCGATGTCGGCTCATCTCATCCTGGAGGGGGAGCACCTTCCAAGGGTCGGGCTGTTCGCCCGTTAAAGAGGTACGTGAGCTGGGTTCAGAACGTCGTGAGACAGTTCGGTTTATATCCGCTGTGGACGTCAGGAAATTTGAGAGGGGCTGCTCCTAGTACGAGAGGACCGGAGCGGACGAACCTCTGGTGTATCGGTTGTCCTACCAAGGGCACTGCCGAGTAGCTATAGTTCGGAATAGATAAGCGCTGAAAGCATATTAAGCGCGAAACTAGCCTCAAGATTAGATTTCCCTATGTTAGGGACCAGAAAGACTATCTGGTTGATAGGCGCAACGTGGAAGTACGGCAACGTATGGAGCGGAAGCGTACTAATATCCCGATCGACTTTTTACGATCCAAGAAATGCGTGGATTCATCTGCGCGCTTCTTGGGAAGTGAGAGTGCAATATTTGACTAGCTATTGGTAATCATCATCACTTGCATGAGAAATTATGTGTGATATCATTACCTGGCCGTTAGCAGAAGTTACAACTGTTAACTGGCCGTAAAAGTCGTTTGCTTAACAACAAAACTGGTCTTAAGCTCCCTCTAAGTTAGGGAGCCTAGGCTGAAAGAGTAGAAGTCCTTTGCGAGAGACTTTTACCTGGAGTTAATGAGGTTAACAACTTAGATTGATGGACATCGATCAGGCAGATTCCCGAACTTTGGTTTGGGGTTTGTACTGCGGTACAAATGCCAAATTGGTGTCCATGGCGCTAGGGAAACACCTGTTCCCATCCCGAACACAGCAGTTAAGCCTAGCAGCGGTTACAATACTTGGGTTTTAGCCCTGGGAAAATAGCACGACGCCAAATTATATAAAGCCCCTCCGAAAGGAGGGGCTTTATCTTTAATCAGAAAAAATGTGACAGCTAACTTCTTAATTGTCACGTATTTTTACCTTGACATTGTCCGCTATTTGGGCGGATAATGCTGGCTAGGTTCTCAAAAACAAAAAACAAAACAAAAAATGGCCCGCCGGGTAAGAAAAGCTTGTGTCGCTTGTCAGCAGCTCTTCGTAGGAAGACGCGATGCTAAAACATGCTCCGAGAGGTGTCGTAAACGCCTGCAGCGGGCTAGGACATCGCCTGAACGTGATTTTGAATACCGCGCCAGCCACAACTCTCTTAGTTTAAACAGCTCCCAGCCGGTAATGACCCGCAGCACCGCGGCTCGGAGGGCTAAGCCATGAATCCGGATAACCGCAATCGGATCGTGGGCGTAGACAATCTGCCTACTGCGGCCGACATCGTCCCGGCCGATCTGAAAAGCATGCTGCCCAGCCAGGTACTGCGCGGGCCGGACGACCCGCTTGAGCTTTCACGGTCTGCCGCCCAAAGCAATGGACGGTACCGTTTTAGGGTAGATAAACGGGTCGTGCTGGCCGTGCTGACAATGATCCTGGTAGCCAGCGGCAGTTTCGCTATCGGCGATCTTATCAATAAGCCCAGCGCGACGAACGATAACCTCAGTAGTTCTAACTTCGCCAATATCAGTGGTCCGGCTGGTACGGTAATCGCCAATCCGCAGACCGACACTTTGAGAATCAATTACGATACGGTGATTGCCCAAGGCAGGACGCTGACGGCCAGTGGATCGGTAGTGATTCAGAATGAAACCGACTCCAAAAGCGCGTTTAAGATTCAAAACGCCAGTGGTAGCAATATCCTAGTGGCCGATACCGCTGACAACCAGATAACTATCGGCGACAAGCCACCGGGGCAGGTATCGCTTAACGTCAACGGTGACCTGAAACTCAACGGTTCTTTGATATCCACCGGCGGCTTCTCCATTAGCAGCCAGGGCTTATCCATCGGCGGCGCGCTGGTTTGTACAGCTAACGGCTGTGTCAGCTCCAGGCCGCCGCTGGCTAATCCGACGATTGACGCCGCCAACCTGGCCTATCTGGATGCTAACCAGACCTTGACTGGCCAGAACAGCTTTAATGTCACTTCGGCCACCGCTTTTCAGATTCAAAACTCCGGCGCCACCGACAGTTTATTCATGGTCGATACCGAGAATAACCGGATAGGCATCGGTACCACACCTGACGCTGCGGGAGCTACTGTCCAGATTGCCGGCGACCTGAATGTCAGCAGCGGCGTTTACCGGATCGGCAATACTTCCGGCGACAGCCTGACTTGCGGTCCGAACGAGCTGCTGCAGCAAGGGGTTATCCAAGGCGGTATCGTCGTTGGCGGGACCTGCGTTACTGTAGCCGGCGGCACGACACCTACTCTCCAGGAAGTTTATGACGCTTCGACGCCGGCCCATCTGGCGCTAAGCAGTGCCCAGGGGGGACTCCAGGTCCAGGACGCCGCCAGCCCGCTGGCTACCGACCTGTTCGAAGTGACTAATAACGGCGCCTCGATCAAATATTTCGCAGTCAATAGCCTTGGTATCAGCGTCACCGGTAATATCAATACTACCGGACAGTATCGGGTTAACGGTGGCCAGATAGCTTCCAGTGATTTAGCTGACAGCGTCAATTTAGCTAAACTCAACGGTAATCAAACCTTTAGCGGAGTTAATAGCTTTACTAGCGCTTCTAACACCTTCAGCGGCAGCGGCGCCAACCTGACCAATCTGAATGGCTCGAACGTCGCTTCCGGCACTGTAGGCGATAGTTTCCTAAGTAGCAATGTCACCAAGCAGAGCAATAGTTTCAACGGCAATAGCGAACTGGTCCAGTTGACCGCCGGCGGCATCCTGCCAATCTTATCCGGAGCCAATCTTACCAGCCTCAATGCCACCAATGTCAGCAGCGGCACGCTTAGCGATACTCGGCTGAGCGGCAATGTGGCGCTATTGAATGCCAACCAAACCTTTAGCGGTAATGATACTTTCACTTTGTCCAGCACGGCTTTGACGGTACAGGATGCCGCCAGCCCGCTGGGGGCTGACTTGTTCACAGTGACCGACCATACCGGCGCCACCAAGTACTTCGAAGTCAGCTCCGCCGGTGCTAAAGTTAACGGCAACAATGTCTGTACCAGCGCCGGCAACTGCGTCGGTACCGGCGGCAGCGGAGCCATCGGCGGCAGCGGTACCGTCGCGACCATCCCGGTGTTCAACGGCAGCGGCTACACTATCGGCGACTCCAACCTCAGCCAATCGGGGACTACGACTAATGCCGCCGGTAATCTTAACCTGACTTCCGGCAGCCAGTATCAAATCAACAGCATTCAGATATCCAGCTCTAACCTCTCGAATGACGCTAACCTGGCCAAACTGAATGGCAACCAGACGTTCACGGGCAACAACACTTTCAGTGGCAATAACTCTATCCACCTTAACTCCACGGCCTTCAATATCCAGGATAACGTCTCGCCGCTGGGAACTAACCTGTTCGCGGTTACCGACAGCACCGGAGCGACTAAATATTTCACGGTCAGCGCCACAGCCCTGAAGTTCAACGGCAAAGACGTCTGTACGACTGCCGGCAACTGCGCCGGCGCCGGTAACGGCGGCGGCCTGACCGGTTCCGGCAGCCAGGATCAGTTGGCTAAGTTCGACAGCTCCGGCAACCTGGTCGGCTCGATCATCTCTGATAACGGCTCCACAGCCACTGTTACCGGCACACTGGCGGTCAACACTATTACTCCCACGGCCACTTTGACCATCGGCGCGGCTACCCAAACCCTGACACTCCAGGGTGATACCAGTACCAGCCTAGGTGCCACTGCCTCTGGCGTCACTAATAAATTAGTATTCGCGGTGCCGACTGTTATCAATAAGACGATTACCATTCCAAATGCCAGCGGGACAGTGGCAGTCAGCGCTTCTGGTCCGCTGTCGCTGGATGCCGCCGGCAACATAACTTGCCCCAACTGTTTGACCAACGACGGCACCGGTGGCGGCGCCGGCGTCAGTTCGGTCAACGGCCTGAATGGAGATATTGGCATTGCCGGCACGCTTAACCAGGTCAACATTGCCACCGGCGTCTCAACCATCACTTTGTCTACGCCCCAGGATATCGCCACGACCTCCAGTCCGCAGTTCGCTAATATCAATGTCACCGGCCAGTACCGAGTTAGCGGCTCCCAGATTGCCAGCAGTAACCTGTCAGACGGCGCTAACCTGGCCAAACTGAATGGCAACCAGACGTTCACGGGAAGTGACACCTTCAATAATGCCTTGTCGGCGCCTGGCTTGACCACTTCCGGCGCCAATCTGGGCATCGGCAGCGCCGGGGCCAGCCTTAACTTAAGCGGCAGCTATAGCTCTAATTTAGCGGTTACCAACGGCACCAACACCACTACTATCGGCTTCAGCGGCGCGGCGGTGGGCAACGTGACTTATGACTTTGACGCCTCGGCCGCGGCTGGCGCCTATACTATTTGTACGACGGCCAACACCAGCGCCTGTACGCCGGCTAATAATGTCACTACCTCATCAAACGGTGCCAACGGTACCATCGCGATGTTTACGGGAGCCCAGACGATTGCTAACTCGATCCTAACACAATCCGGCACGACGGTCAGCGCCGGCGGTAACCTTAATGTCACCGGCCAATTCCAAGTCTCTGGCGTTCAGATTGCCAGCAGCAACCTGTCAGACGGCGCCAACCTGGCCAAACTGAACGCTAACCAAACTTTAACCGGCAACAACACCTTCCAGGGGACGGTACTAGCCCAGCACACCTCTACCTCGGCTTTCCAGATCCAGAACGCCAGCACCCCGGACAACTTATTCATAGCTGATACCTCAAATCACCGGATAGCTATCGACCAAGCCAGCGCCAATTACGCCCTGGATGTGGCCGGTGACATAAATACTACAACGGGCTATCGGGTCGGCAGCACCGCCGGCGCCGGTATAACTTGTTCGGGCGGCAACACTATCCAGAACGCCGTGGTCAGCGGCGGTATCATCACCGGGGGCTCCTGCGTGGCCAATGGGGCCGGGGCGACTACCACTTTACAAAATGCCTATGACAACTCTTCCAGCCCGGCGACCATCACTACTACCGCCGCCGCTAAAGGTATCACCATTAAAGCCGGCAGTGGGTTTGACTCCACTAATCTGTTCCAGGTCCAAAGCGCCGCCGGCCAGAGCCTGCTCAATATAGACTCCACAACCCTGAATGTCAGCTCCACCCAGGCCAATATCACGCTTATTGGTGTAACCCCCACCTCAGTTACTCCGGCCGCCGGTTCTAACCAAGGCGG
>JANWHE010000001.1 GCA_025450575.1 Candidatus Saccharimonadales bacterium | reverse complement strand
TCAAAAAGGCCACTGGCGCGCGTGACGTCGTTTTAGAAAAGAACGTTGATAAATCGGTCGTAGGCGGTCTGCGCGTAGAAACATCTAACCATGTATGGGACTCGACTGTCGCCCGTAAACTGACTGAACTGAAAGAGGTATTTTAATGGCCAGAATTGATAATGAAGTAAAAGATTTAGCCGAAGAGGTTAAAAAAGCAATCGCCGAATTGTCGGCCAGCGGCCAGGAGCAATCCTCCGGCGTCGTTACCCGGGTCGGCGACGGTGTGGCCTGGATTTACGGCTTGCGCGGCTGCGGCTACGCCGAGATGCTCGAAATCGAAGGCATCCACGGCAAGGTCACGGCCTTCGCGCTGAACTTATTAGAGGACGAGATAGGCGCCGTGCTATTAAGCCCAGATGAAGAGGTCGGGGCCGGCGCCAAAGTCCGCCTGACCGGCGAGGTCCTGTCGGTGCCCGTCGGGCCGGAACTGGTCGGCCGGGTGGTTGACCCGCTGGGGCGGCCTTTGGACGGAAAAGCCGAAGCTAAGACCACCGCCCGCGGGGCCATAGAAGCTACGGCTCCCGGAGTTATTGAACGTAAAAGCGTGCACGAACCACTGCAGACCGGTATCACCGCCATTGACGCCATGGTACCGATTGGCCGCGGCCAACGCGAACTGATTATCGGCGACCGCCAGACCGGCAAGACCGCTATCGCCATCGACACCATGATCAACCAGGCCAAGCAGGATACCGGTGTCATCAATATATACGTGGCCATCGGCCAGAAAAACTCCCGGGTCGCCCGCATCATCGAACGCTTAAAGCGGGAAGGGGTTATGGACCAGACCATTATCGTGGCGACTAGCGCCAGCGACCCGGCGCCGCTGCAGTACCTGGCGCCTTACGCCGGCGCCGCCATCGGCGAATGGTTCCGCGACAACAAACGCCACGCCCTGATAATTTACGACGATCTGTCCAAGCATGCCGTAGCTTATCGCCAGATGTCGCTGCTATTGCGCCGGCCGCCAGGTCGCGAAGCTTACCCGGGTGATGTCTTTTACCTGCATTCGCGCCTGTTGGAACGGGCCGCTAAACTGTCAGATGCGCTGGGCGGCGGCAGCCTGACAGCTCTGCCGATAATCGAAACCCAGGCCGGCGACGTCTCGGCCTATATCCCCACTAACGTCATTTCCATCACCGACGGGCAGATATATCTGGAAACCGACCTGTTCTATCAAGGCATCCGGCCAGCCATTTCGGTCGGCTTATCAGTCAGCCGCGTCGGCGGCGCCGCCCAGCCGGCAGCCATCCGTTCGGTAGCCGGCAGTCTGCGGCTGGACCTCGCCCAATATCGCGAGCTGGCCGCCTTTTCGCAATTCTCGTCCGACCTGGACGCCGACACCCAGGCCCGCCTGGCCCGCGGATCGCTGCTGACCGAACTGCTCAAACAGCCCCAGTATTCGCCTTTGGGCATCTGGCAGCAAGTAATCACGATCTTAGCCGGCACCAGCGGCGCTTTCGATGGGATTCCTATGGCCAATGTCCGGGCCGCCCAGGAAGCTCTGCTAACTCTGGTCGAACAGAAGCACAAAGATATCATAGACAGCTTGCAGGCCGGCAAACCGGACGAAGCTTTGCAGAAAAAGATAACCGAACTGGCGTCTTCGATTGCCAAACAATACCATCAGCATCAGGAGAAAAGCGCTTAAATGGCCCAGACACGTACCTTACAGCGGCGAATCCGCTCCGTTAAGAACGCCAAGCAGATCACTAAGGCTCTGGAAGTGGTGGCCGCCAGCCGGATGCGCCGGGTAGTACAGCTAGTAGAAGGCAGCCGGACGTACGGCGAGTTGGCGGCGGCGATTATCGCCAAGATTGCGGCCAACCCCGAAGCCCACCGCCTGCCCTACTTTTCACCAGCCACCGATAAACCGGCCTTATACGTCGTTATAAGTTCGGACCGCGGCCAGGCCGGAGCCTTCAATTCCAATATCTTCCACGCCGCCATGCAGGATTTCCGCCAGGAGCGGACACGGCCGCAGGTTATCGTTTTCGGCCGCAAAGGAGCCCGGTTCTTCTCGCGCCTTGGCGGCATCGACCTGCGCGGTACCTACGAGAACATCGAGGACGTTCCGGACGTCAATGTTTTTTCGGCGGCCATGGAAGCGGTTATCGGCGGTTTGGCCGAAGGCCAGATCGGTAGAGTATCCATAATCTATACTCAGTTCATCTCGTCACTTTCCCAAAAGGCCGTATCCCTACAGCTGTTCCCGGCGAATCTGCCGCCGGCCGGCGAAGCGCCGCAGACCGTTCCGGAGTTCGAGCCCGACATCACCGACGTACTGGAGGAAGGCATCCGCCTTTATCTGCAGGCCCGGTTAATGCAGGCCAAGGTGGAGTCGGCGGCCAGCGAACACGCCATGCGCATGGTAGCCATGGGCAATGCCAATCGCAACGCCAGCGATCTGATAGATAATTTAACATTGGAGCTTAACGCCACGCGCCAAGCCGCCATTACCCAGGAAATCGCCGAAATAACCGGCGGAGCAGCGGCCATCGCCGATTGATTAAAGAAGGAGATAATATGCAGACAACAACCGAACGAAAAACTTCAGCCAAAAAAGGCACGATTATCCAGATTGTCGGCGTCGTGGTAGACGTTGAATTCGAGGGCCACTTGCCGGCCATTTATAATGCCTTGAGCGTCGAAGTTGATGGCCAGCCGCTGGTCCTGGAAGTCGCCCAGCACTTAAGTCAGCGGGCGGTACGGGCTATCGCTTTAGGGCCGACCGACGGTCTGACGCGCGGCGTAGCCGTGACCGATACCGGCGCTCCTATCAGCGTGCCGGTGGGCGATCCGACCTTGGGACGGATGTTCAATGTGCTTGGCGAACCGATTGATGGTAAGCCGGCGCTCAAAGACGTCAAAACCGGTCCCATCCACCGCAACCCGCCGGGCCTGACCGATCAGAACCCCAAGGTCGAAATCCTGGAAACCGGTATCAAAGTCATCGACCTTATCTGCCCCATCACCAGAGGAGGCAAGGTAGGCCTGTTCGGCGGCGCCGGTGTCGGCAAAACCGTTTTCATTACCGAGCTCATCAACAACATCGCCAAGTTCCATAAAGGTCGCAGCGTGTTCGCCGGCGTCGGCGAGCGCACCCGCGAAGGCAACGATCTCTACTATGAAATGGCTGAATCCAAGGTGCTGGATAAGACTTCTCTGGTGTTCGGCCAGATGAATGAACCGCCAGGAGCCCGCTTGCGGGTAGCCTTGACCGGACTGGCGATCGCCGAAAGCTTCCGTGACGAAGGCAACGACGTGCTGCTGTTCATTGATAACATCTTCCGCTTCACCCAAGCCGGTTCTGAAGTTTCCGCACTGCTGGGCCGCCTGCCCAGCGCCGTCGGTTACCAGCCCACTCTCTCAACCGAAATGGGTCTGCTGCAGGAACGCATCACTTCGACCAAAAAAGGCTCCATCACTTCCGTCCAGGCCGTCTTCGTGCCGGCCGACGACCTGACTGACCCCGCGCCGGCCACCACCTTCGCCCACCTAGACTCGACCGTGACACTCAGCCGCCCCCTGACAGAACTAGGCCTCTACCCGGCCGTGGATCCCCTTGACTCAACTTCCACATTGCTGGATCCGGAACTCATCGGCCAGGAGCACTATCAGGTCGCCCGCGAAGTCCAGCGCGTCCTGCAGCGCTACAAAGACCTTCAGGACATCATCGCCATCTTGGGAATGGAAGAATTGGGCGAGGAAGATAAACAGCTGGTAGCCCGGGCCCGGCGTATCCAGCGTTTCCTGACCCAGCCATTCTTCGTCGCCGAAGTCTTTACCAACTTTCCCGGTAAGTACGTCCCGCTCAAAGAAACTATCCGCGGCTTCAAAGAAATCCTGGAAGGCAAACACGACGGCAAAAGCGAACAGGCGTTTTACATGAAGGGCACGATCGACGAAGTTAAAGAAGGTGGATTAGACGCTAAGCAAAAAGACGCCGAACCCAAAAAAGAAACTAGGGCCAAAGCCAAAAAATGATGCGCTTTCAGTTAGTCTCCGCCCAGGGCTCTAAATTTGACGGCGATGCTTATGAGGTCATCATCCCAACGGCCGGCGGAGATATTGCTGTATTCGAAGACCACATGCCGCTGATTTCCTCCGCTCGCGGCGGCGTCGTCAGCGTCCGGGTACATCCCGGAGACAGTGATGACCAGATGAAACACTTCGCCGTTAACGGCGGCATTATGCAAGTCGAAGGCAAGACGTTAAGATTTTTGAGTGATGACGTTACGGCTTCCGACGAAGTCAACGAAAAAGAAGCCGAAGCCGCCCTGGCCCGCGCCGAAGAGCTGGTCCGCGGCGCCGGCACCCAGCAGGAAATCGCCGAAGCCCACCGCATGCTGGGCCGCAGCCGGGCCCATCTGCAGGTCGCCAAGATACGCCGCCGTCATCACAGCTGATAATTGCTCCCGGGCGTACAATAGGATTATGTCTTCTAAGCGCTCTAGAGTCGGCAAATTCTGGGGAGTTCCCTATGAGTGGCGCAAGCCCACTAAAGCCCGCTATCGTTCCCGGCTTTGGAATCCGACGGAGCCTCGGATAATCGTCCCGCGGGCCTGGGGCTGGGGATACGATCTTAATTTCTACCACCTGATACATCCCCGGCAAAAAACCCCAAAAAAATAGGCGCAATCCTTTAGTAGTCAATGTAGCCGAGCATGCCGGCCTAGAACCTTTTCAGCCTTTGTTCACCGATGCGGCTTCTTGAACGAGTGCTTTTAGCGCAGCCTCATCAACATTTTCGCCTTCGTAAAAATCTATGGCACGAATAGTTTTACTATCTAAACGCGTATTAAAGAGCTTTTTGGATTCTTTTATTTGGGCACCTTTTGGAAAGTTCAACCGCACTGCATTTTTGAGTATATTTGCCATACATAGGTTCCCATCATGTGACCAAACAGCCACACCCCCGGGTTTCGATGGCTTTTTCCACTTTACTTCCTCGACTATAGTCGGCTCAGCCTCTAAGATTACAGCGCGGAGCTGTGCCAGCATTTTACCCCGCCAACCTTCTGACTGTTTGATGATGTCGTCTATTTGCTGTGAAGCGGATCTCCCTACCATATGTATAGTTTAACACTTCAAATTGAGACAAATCAGACACTACTAAAAAACTTTTTCTGGTTGGTTATAATAGATAAATATGCAGATAAATAGAACACGCCCAGCGTGGCAGATCCTTACTAAAGTGCCTAAAATAACTGCCTACTTTTGGATTATAAAGCTTCTGACTACAGCTATGGGCGAGTCACTATCAGACTACTCGGTCCACCAATTTAATCCTTACTTGGCTGTAATTTCGGGATTCATAGTTTTTGCCATAGCGCTGACAATTCAGTTCAAGAAAAGGCAATATGTACCATGGGCGTACTGGCTGGCAGTGACTATGGTGGCTGTCTTCGGCACCATGGCGGCCGATGTGTTGCATATTCAGTTCGGAGTCTCTTATACAGCTTCGACAATTCTTTTTGCCATTTCTCTGGTAGTTGTTTTCACGGCATGGTATTTAAGTGAAAAAACACTTTCATTTCATAGCATCCATACGCGCAAGCGAGAGACTTTCTATTGGGCTGCCGTTTTAGCAACTTTTGCTATGGGAACAGCAGCTGGTGATTTTGCCGCCTACACAGTGCATCTGGGCTTCTTCTCAGCCGGTTTGGTATTTGCCGCTCTGTTTATTCTACCGGGCATCGGCTATCGGCTGTTTCGGTTGAATAGTATCTTTGCTTTTTGGTTCGCTTACGTTTTGACCAGGCCGCTTGGAGCTTCCTTTGCCGATTGGACGGGCAAGGCACATAGCTCTGGGGCTCTGGGCTGGGGAGATGGACCGGTCGCAGGAGTTTTGGCTCTACTTATTCTAGTGTTGGTTATACGTCTATCGGTTACAGGCAAGGATTCGCCAGCACGCCGTAGCATTAAATAAGGTTAGCCGACTCGCGTCGGTTTCTGCCATTGTGCGATTTATTAAACCAGGCATCACGGTCACCTTTGGTGTACGTCATGTCTACCCAGAGTGGACATGCTTCGCAACAAACTTAGTTTTATAAGGAAATTCTATATAGAACTTCCGGAGTCCCATTGTCAATCTGTGGGTTCAAATTAAACCTATCTACTTCTTCCATTGTGGTGCCCAGGCGAGCTGCCATTCTACTGAAGGCCCCAAAGCTTCTAGGATTGTCAGTTTCAATGCTAGTGGTGATTGCTATTGCTCCCGATTCGCGAGCAACATTAATGACCCGGTCTTGTAACTCGTCAATCACTCCGTT